>JBJLFU010000001.1:0-20417 GCA_045565235.1 Paracoccaceae bacterium
CTCGAAGGCTGCAGTAGTTTCACCATCAGACCCATGAACTGAATTTTCCCCAATCGAAAGGGCAAAATCCTTTCTAATTGTTCCTTCATCCGCCTCTAGTGGATTAGTTGCACCCATAACTTTTCTATTTTTTTGGATTGCTTCGTCACCTTCCAAAACTTGCACCACTATTGGCTCAGAAGCCATAAAATCACATAGCTCATCATAAAATGGTCGTCCTTTGTGAACCAAATAAAAAATACCCGCTTGCTCCTTGCTTAATTTAATACGCTTTTGGGCTATTATTCGCAGGCCAACATCCTCAATTTTTTTATTTATGGCTCCTGTAAGATTTCTCCTAGTAGCGTCTGGTTTAATAATTGATAATGTTCTTTGGACTGCCATAAAAATTCTCCAGAGGTTTAATCCGACCAATAATTTGTTCAGATTGAAAGTTCAGATTAAAGAAGAATAACCATTAGTTTGCTAAACTAATAAAGTCAAATGAAACCTCTAATAATAAGTTAATGAATTAGGCAAGATACAAAATACATGTGGACTGACAATTTCAGTTATTTTAGTGTGAAGGTCTTATATTAAAGAAAAATCGGCCAAAAAAGTTTTGAGTAAAAGATCAGGAAGAACCTTTTAATTGTTAAGGATTAATTCATGAATATTTTTGAGAGATATATGCTCGTACAGCAAATAAAACCATTTATATTTTTTTCATTTGTTCTAGTAGGAATACTCTGGTTAATTCAAGCTCTTCCACGATTGGATGATGTCATTTCAAATGGCCAGTCTGGTATAGTTTTCCTAGATATAGCTTTACTAATATTACCTCAGGTAATGCTACTTGTACTACCAATTGCAGCATTTGCGTCAACTCTTTACGCCATCCATAAACTCATAACTGAATCTGAATTAATTATCTTCATGAATGCTGGCCTCTCCAATATTAAATTAATTCGCCCAGTTATTTTTTTTGGTGGAATGATACTTATTTTTCTATTTTTTCTTTCAATTTATTTAGTCCCAATTAGCCAAAATAAACTCCGAACTAAAATTTTTGAAATTCGACAGGAATTCTCGAATAAACTGATAAAAGACCAACAATTTTTTCACCCTGTAAAGGGTGTAACAATTTATATTAGGGAAGCTAACGACCTGGGAGAACTTAAAGGAATTTTTATAACGGATGCAAGAAGACTAAAACAAACACTAACTTATTCGGCTAAAGAGGCTATAATGGGCCGTACTGAGGAAGGTTTGATGCTAGTAATGCAGTATGGGATGCTCCAGGTCACAGACTCAAAACAATCATCCTTAACTACATTAAAATTTAATAGAATGGGCTTTAAGCTGAATAATTTCCTTCCAAGTGGACCACGAAAAAATATTGCACCAGTAGAAATATTGCCATTGAAAATCTTGCAAAACCCAAGTGCCTATTATACGAAAAATTCATATAGGTTAAACGAGTATATTAGCGAAGCTCATACAAAACTTGCTGCACCACTTGCTCCTTTAGCTCTCACACTTTTGGCACTGGCTTTGTTTTTAATTAGTGGTTTTAATCGAAGAGGTTATTTCAGTACTATTATAATAGCTATTGGACTGGCTATTCTCGTTCAATCTTTAACATCTGCATTTAGAACAACTGTTGTAAAGGATGCATCTCTTTATTGGATACTGTATCTTCCCTCCCTTTTTTGTATCTTATTATCATTATGTATTATTTTATTTTCTAAGTATTTTCATTTTCGCTACCTTTTAGAAAAGGAAGTAAACTTAGGTGAAAGTAAATGATATTATCCCTTTATATAGGAATAAAGTATTTAAAGAGCTTACTCTGGTCCTTCTTATCTATAGCTTTCTTAGTTTTGTTAATAGATGGTTCAGACCAACTAGTTTCGATGTCATCTCAAAATCTGAGTGTCTTTCTAGGGATCAAAAATGCTTTCATAAGATCACCAATACATTTACTCGAAGCACTACCCCTTATTGTAATGTTAGGAAGTTTAATCTGCTTCTTGAGCTTGACAAAAAATAACGAATTAATAATTACAAGAAGCTCTGGAAGGTCTACATTAAGGTTATTACTAGTTCCAATATCAATCACACTAGTTATTGGAGCCATTGGTACGAGTGTAGGCAATCCATTGGTAGCCATATCCATAAAATCTTCTGAAAAATTTCTAGAAGATTTAGGACTTAGACCTAAAAACATGCTTTCTGTAAGCTCGGATGGAATTTGGCTGAGAGAAACAAGTGATCATAATCAAGTTGTTGTTCAAGCGAATAGAACTAATTCTAGTGGGACAGAGCTATTTGATTTAACTCTCTTCCAATTTGACAAAGAGGATAATTTAGAAAAAAGAATTCATGCTACACAAGGCAGAATAAATCGAGATTATTGGGAACTAGAGAATGCAAAAATCTGGAGTTACAGCTCTGGTTCAATAACAGAAAAGGCCATTACCTTCACCCAAAAATCCAATATATCCGTTAAAACTAATTTGACCCAAGATCAAATTCTAAACAACTTTTCTGATCCAAGAGCAATAAACTTCTGGTCTATCCCTGATTTTGTTCGAAAGTTGGAAATCTCAGGTTTTTCAGCAACGCGACATAAATTGTTTTACCAAAGTGAGCTGTCTAGACCTTTCTTTTTGGTTGCTATGATGCTAATTGGAACAGCATTTTCTCTTAGATACAATAGGTTTGGCCAAACAGGTCTCTTAGTTTTAATCTCAGTTTTAGTTGGTTTCATTCTTTTTTCACTAAATCGAGTAGCATTATCCCTTGGGGAAGCCCAACAAATTCCAATCATTTTAGCTACCCATGGGCCACCGTTAGTTGGTATTTTAATTACTCTAGGTCTCCTGCTACATCTGGAGGACGGTTAGAATGCTTGGGATAAAAGTGAGACTTTCTTTTTTCTTTTTTTCTATCTTTTATGCTGGCATCTTTTCTTCAGTTTTTTCGGACTCTAAACTAAATTTGGTAGCAGACGAAATAAATTTTTCAAGAGACAATCAGAGAATAACGGCTACAGGAAATGTGCAGATCATTTCAGATACAAGACAACTATTTGCAGAAAAGCTTATATACGACAAAAAAAGTGATCAGGTAACAGTTTTTGGACCAATTGAGATATTGTATGATAGCGGTGTAAAGCTTTTTGCTCAATCCTCAGTAATTTCATCAGACTTAAAAACCTCAATTATTCGTGAAGTAAGAGCAATCTTTGAAAATAGTTTTGAAATTCTCTCTGAGGAAATCCAACAAAAACCAAATGGAGTCACTGAATTCAAACAGTCTATGGGAACTTCCTGTAAAATTTGTAATGGTAATAAAAGGCCTCCTATTTGGAATGTAAGATCCAAATCGATTTACCATAATCAAAAAGAGAAATCATTAGTATTTAGAGATGCATGGCTTGAGTTGGGAGGCATACCAGTCTTTTATACACCATATATCAGAACGCCTGAACCAGGGGTTAGACGCGCATCAGGTTTGCTAACTCCATCGATTATAAGCTCTGATTTGCTGGGGTTTGGAATAAAGCAACCCTACTTTTTAGTACTTTCCCCGTTTTCAGATCTTACCATTTCACTGTTGAAAACTAATCAAACTACCCTTATCGAAGGTGAGTTTCGCCTCCTCTCTCAAGATGAAAAACTAAATTTAAAAGGAGTAATCGAACCAAATTTATCAGAGGAACCCTTTAAAGGGTTTATCCATACTCAAGGGACAAAAAGCTACAAGGGTAAGATAAATTTTACGTACGACTTGACTTTACTTAAAAATAAAAAATTCTTAATGAAGTACGGTTATGATGAGAGAGATTTAATTTCTAACACTCTAAGCTTCACAAGATTTTTGGAATATAGAGCTGATAAATTAGAAGCATATTATTTTCAATCATTGAGAACACCAGCCGAAAAAGAACCACTTTTACTACCTAATTTTTCAAGCCAAAGACTAAGCTCAATGAATAGTAAAACATTATTCCTTTCACACAAAACATCTCTAGTTGGCTTAATTGAGACTGACAAAAAATTACTCCGAATTAATAACTCGTTTAATGTTCATAATAAAACAATATCAAAAAAAGGTTTTCTATTTCGATCCTCAGCTAGTTTGTCTGGGTCAATTTATAAGATTTGGAATTCAGAAAATAGTAGTTCAAAACACCTTACATTTTATCCCGTTTTTAGCTCTGATTTGTCTTTTCCTATGATCAGAATGAATAAAAGTAGAAAGGAAATAATTATTCCTAGAATCCAATTAGTTTATTCACCGAATTATGAAGTATCTAAATTGATAAATGAGGATAGTATCCAAGTTGACTTTGATAGGACTAACTTATTTTCTACCAACCGGTTCCCAGGCTTAGATCTACAAGAGTCTGGGATTTGGGTTAACTCAAGTGTGAAATATCAGAATGAATTTGATAAAAATAAGTCTTTTGGTGCTGAGATTGGACAAGTTAATAGGTTTACTGAATTTAACCAGTTCTCACCAGGCTCTGGCTTAAAAGGAACCCAATCAGATTTTCTTTTTTCAGGTTTTTTTAAATATTCAGACCTTGTTAGAGTCACAAACTCTCTTTTGATGAATAATAAATTTAAATTGCGAAAATCAGATACAAACCTAAGTATTAGGACAGGTAGATCTACAGTTAACGGAAATTTACTCTACAGTACATTATTAGAAGATGACCCTAAGGAAGATAAAGTTACAGAACTGACAATATCAAGCTCTTCCCAAATTGATAATAATTGGAGAAGTTTATTTGATGTTAGACATGACCTCTCAGCTAATAAGACAATAAGTACCTCTGTAGGGTTGACTTTCGAAAATGAGTGTGTTGACTTCAATTTCAATGTGAGTAAGCGTTTCGGAAGTTCAGATTATTTGCCTGAGGACACGAGGTTTGAAATAAGTTTTGACTTAGGTGGGTTTGGACAAAAGAAACAAAAGACTACTACCTGTACTAGAAAGTTAAACCTATAAAATTCATCTTCTTCAATATGGTTAGCAAGATGCAGACTTTTAGCCCCCTCTCTAGACTGTATTGTCTTTTGATACCTTTTTGCCTGATGTATTATTCCACCTCACCAATTAATGCTTCTCAATTCTCTCCAGCTATAATAGTGAATAATATCACTATCTCAAAATTTGAGGTAAATGAACGAAGGAAGTTACTAATAGCATTAGGTACTTCGAGGAGCTCAGCAAAAAGATTAGCCCAAGAAAATCTAATTAACGAGTCATTACAGAAACTTCATGCTAGTACGATTAATATTAAAGTAGGAGAAACGGAACTTGAAGAAGTTTTCAATACCTTCCTAAAGATAAGAAACCTGACTAAATCTGATTTGAAAAAAACTTTAAAAAAATTTGGAGCGTCAATCGAGGAATTAAAAACCTATCTAAAGGCAAATGTCCTAATGCGAAATATTATATCTAGAACTTATCACTCTCGGATGACTATAGATGACTTTGACCTTAGCCTATTTCGACCAACTGCATCCACAACAATACCTACGCAGATTAACTTATCAGAAATAATAATCCCATTTTCTATTAGGGGAAAGGATAATACCATTAAATTAGCTAATAGAATTAGGAACGATCTATTAAAAGGGAAAGATTTTGAACAATTGGCAAAAAGGTTTTCACAAGCAGGAACAGCCCAAAAAGGTGGCCTAATAGGGTTTTTACCAATCAATTCAGTCCCAGCTGAACTGCGGAAAATTTTATTAACCCTGAAATCAGGAAGCATCTCAAATGCAATAATTACAGTAGATACAGTAATGATATTCAGGGTTAACTCATGGAAAAATTCAGAAAAATCAATGAATTTACCATCTGAAGTTTCTTATATTTTAACAGAAAATGATGACTTATTAACTAGCTGCGAGGAAACAGAAAACGATAAACTGAAGGGACCGATCCAAGTATCAGCTTTAGAAAAATCATTTAAAGAAAAAATTAGGCTTTTAAGACCATCTGAGGAGATTATTTTTGTGGATAAAGATGGTTTAGAAAAAAGACTTATATTATGTGACAAACGCATCGTATTATCTGAAAACGAGATTAAAACTCTAAAAGGTCAACTACTTGAAAAACGCTTATCAAAACTGGCTGAAGGATTAAACCTAGAACTTAAAAGAACGGCCAACGTTACAGTATTGAAATGAAACCCTCAACTTTGGTCTAACTTAGATCGGAATTGGAACTTTGCCTCAATTTAACATAAGTCAAAAGCTGAAAAATCATCAAATAACTGCAAAAAAGTCTTTGGGACAAAATTTCATATTTGATGAAAATGTCCTTCGGAAAATTGTGAGCTTTGCAGGTGATCTTTCAAAGGGACAGATATTAGAGATTGGACCTGGCCCAGGGGGTTTAACTCAGGCAATTTTAGAAGCTGGAGCACAAAAGGTTGTGACCGTTGAAAAAGATCCCCAATTTTCACCAATACTTAGTGAATTAAAAATATTATTTCCTAACAAGCTAACAGTACTACTGAAGGATGCCTTGAAAGTAGATCTCAGAACCATAACAGACTCTCCACTAAAGATTATCGCAAACTTACCTTATCAAATCTCAACCATATTGCTCTTAAACTGGTTAACTGAGGAAATTTGTAATACAAACTGTAAGAGTCTCACTTTGATGTTTCAAAAAGAAGTTGCTGATAGAATTATAGCTCACCCAGGATCTAAAACTCGCTCAAAGATCAGTTTTATAACAGAGCTTTTTACTAATGCAAAGATTGTTCTGAATATCCCAGCAGGTTGCTTTATCCCCCGGCCAAAGGTTAATAGCAGCTTAGTTCATTTTGAGGTCTTGAAAAAACCCAAATACCAATGCAACCTAGTTGAACTGGATCAAATTCTAAGATTTGCTTTCAATCAAAAAAGAAAAATGCTGAAGTCCAGCCTTAAAACTCTTTACCCAGACGTTACTAAAGCCCTTAATTCTGCAGAAATTATAGGAACAGAACGACCTGAAACTATTGATTTGTATAAGTTTTGTAATTTGTCACTGTTAAAGAAGTAGACCCATGTCAGGACCTCTTTCTAGCTACTTTTTTTATTCCATGATCTTTGGTGTTTACTTCAGCCTGTAAGTTATTTTGTTCCAAAGGTTTTTTAGAAGTTTTCATCTCTGAAGCATCACTTTCCTGACTTTCATCGGATGAACAATCAATCGAACTAGCATCAATCTTATTGTGTCCATTAATATGCCCTTGATTATCTACAGCACCTGTAGCGACTTTTTGTTCAGAGAAAGAAGAAGACGGGCTGGAGGGTTTAACATGGAGGGATACTGCTGATGCCCCCTGATTCTGTTTGTCTTTCAGCTAATTCTCTTTGCGCTATGGCTAACATCCTAGAATAATGCTCTGCATGTTGTTGAAAGTTCTCAGCTGCTACCCTATCTCCTGAAAGTTGATAGTCATGTGCCAGCGAAGTATACTTATCTATTATTTGCTGTGGAGTCCCTCGTACTTTACCCTCAGGACCAGCACTTTCAAAAACTCTATTAATGATATTCCCCCCAGTATTACCTCTGCGGTTACCATTTCTATTCCTATTTCTGGATTTACTAGAAGATCTCATTTTTTACTGATTTTTTTCTAAGTCCAGCCTTATAACCTATATCTTGGCGTGCTGGTAAAATGCAATTTGATGTATCACACTTGGATTTAATAATATATATGAAGGCAAGTTTATTAGTCCATTTTTTTTAAAGTTAATCAAGCTTTTTACTTGTTTTTTTTATTTCTTTATAAGAATCTGCTTATTATGCGTCTTTTTTAACACATACTACTCTATCTTTTCCCTCTAAATCCAAATAAAAGCACAGGTTATGAAAACCATAATAATTAAATGTTTTCCTCACCATTTCCTTTTGGCTTACACCAATCTCAAACAATCCAATTCCATTAGGCCTTAAATAATGACCTAATTGTGACGCTATTATTTGAATGCAATCCAACCCATACTTTCCAGCATCTAGAGCTAATCTTGGTTCAAATCTTTGTATACCCAAAGGTAATAAGGATATATCCTGAGTAGATAAATACGGTGGGTTAGATATTATAACGTCAAAAGTTCCCCTCACTTCCTTGAACCAATCTGAACAGAAGAACCTCACATTAGCTCCCAGATTTTTTGCATTACTTTTAGCCATCCTAATAGCACCAAAGCTTATATCTGAAGCTGACACTCTTAGATCTGGTCTTTCAAGTATTACAGAAATTGCCATACACCCCGTACCAGTCCCTAATTCAAGAATACTTGCTTTGGAGAATGCATTTTTTATAACTTTCTCTACTATCAATTCAGTTTCTGGTCTCGGGTCTAACACATCCTGGTTTACAAAAAACCTAGAATTCCAGAAATCTTTGTATCCAACTATATGAGAAATAGGCTCTCCTAATAGACGCCTTCTTATTGAAAATTTAAAAATTTTTCTAACATACTCGTCTTGAAGAGGAGCATATGTGCCTAAATCTAACTCATGACCAGTGCTATAACTAAGTATCCTGGTACAATCTGTAAAAGCTGAATTAAATCCTGCAACTTTCAACTGTCCAATAGCATTCTCAAAATATACTCTTGGACTATTCATAACTTTCAAAATTTGACATTAATTTAGCTTGATTATCAGCTATTAATTTCTGTAACATTTCATTTAAATCTCCGCTTAAAAACTGTTCTAATTTATACATTGTAAAATTAATACGATGGTCAGTAACTCTGCCCTGTGGAAAATTATACGTCCTAATTCTTTCAGACCTATCCCCTGTTCCTACCTGTTGCTTACGAGTGTCTGCCCTTTCATTCTCTAAGGAAAATCTATTTAAATCATATAAGCGAGTCCGAAGAACTTGCATAGCTTTAGCTCGGTTTTGATGTTGAGATTTTTCTGATGAAATCACCACTAAGCCTGTTGGTAAATGAGTTATACGCACTGCTGAGTCTGTTGTATTGACATGTTGCCCTCCCGCCCCAGAAGCTCTCATCGTATCAATACGAATATCACTTGCCGGAATTTCTATATCAACTTCTTCAGCTTCCGGAAGAACTGCCACAGTCGCAGCTGAAGTATGAACCCTACCACTACTTTCTGTTTCTGGAACCCTTTGTACACGATGCACGCCACTCTCAAATTTTAATCTAGAAAAAACGTTTTCACCCGAAATATTTAGTATTATTTCCTTAAATCCGCCAAGTTGACTATTTGTTTGGCTAATAAGATCTACTTTCCAACCAGAAAGTTCGGCATATCTTTCATACATTCTTAATAGGTCACTAACAAAAAGAGCCGCCTCATCTCCCCCAGTACCTGCTCTTAATTCTAAAAATACTGACTTTTTATCATTTTCGTCTTTAGGTAAAAGAGCGATACTTAACTCTTTTTCTAGAACATCCAAATAAATTTTTAACTGTGACATTTCCTTAGAAGCAATTTCTTTGAATTCTGGATCTGCAGCGAGTTCTCTAGCATCTGATAGTTCAATATTGGCTTGTTTAAACTTTGCAATCAATTCACATATGGGTTTTAGTTCTGAATATTCTTTGGATAGTGCAACTAACTCACTTTGCACTGGGGATTCATTTAATTTTGCTTGTACAAATTCAAAATGACCCAATATTTTTTGAAGCCGCAGCTCAGATATTATCCGTGTCATAGATATCTTTTCTTTAGTTGACTATTTCAAATAAAATCAATTCAAATAAATAATTTTGTAAATCAAGCTATTCATTTATAAGAATTTTTAAACAAGAGATTGATGAGCTTTTTTTAGGGGTCTTCATTCATAATTTTTTCAATACTTTGAGCTTTGTCTTCCACTAAATCCACAATATGATCTACCATCTCTTTATTTGACATTTTATGAGCAGCCTTTCCCGCCATATAAACCATACCACTACCAGCTCCACCGCCAGTAAATCCAATGTCAGTCATTAAAGCCTCTCCTGGACCATTAACAACACATCCAATTATTGAAAGGGACATAGGGGTTCTAATATGCGACAAACGATCTTCTAACTGCTGAACTGTTTCGATTACATCAAACCCTTGTCTTGCGCATGAGGGACAAGAAATTATTTGTACTCCTCTGTGCCTAAGGCCTAAACTTTTCAAAATTTCAAAACCTGCCTTAACTTCATTTACTGGGTCACTCGAAAGCGATACCCTTATTGTATCTCCTATGCCAGACCATAATAGATTTCCTATTCCAATCGCAGATTTTATTGATCCAGATAGTGAACCTCCAGCTTCGGTTATTCCAAGATGGATAGGAGCATTTGTGGCATCGGCAAGGCCCTGGTATGCAGCAGCAGCAAGAAAGACATCTGAAGCCTTTACAGAAATCTTAAACTCATGGAAATCGTTTTCCTCTAATATTCTGATATGCTCTAAACCACTTTCAATCATGGCATCTGGGCAAGGTTCAGCATATTTATCAAGCAAATGTTTTTCTAAGCTACCTGCGTTAACACCTATCCTAATAGAGCATCCAAAATCTTTAGCAGCCCTCACTACTTCTTTAACACGCATTACGGAACCAATATTCCCAGGATTAATTCTTAAGCAAGCTGCCCCAGCCTCTGCAGCCTCTAAAGCCCTTTTATAGTGGAAGTGAATATCAGCCACTACAGGAACTGGGCTCTCCTTACAAATTTCTTTTAATGCACGAGTACTTTCCTGGTCTGGGCAAGATATTCTTACTATATCAGCACCTGCCTCTACACAATTAAAGACTTGGTTAAGAGTAGCACGAACATTTGAAGTCAGAGTATTAGTCATAGTCTGGACTGTAATAGGTGCATCACCACCTACAGGAACTGACCCAACCATAATTTTGCGACTATTGCGCCTTTGAATACTTCTCCAAGGCCTAACAGATTCTATATTCATAACTTCCTTAAGTATAGCATTAAAACTAATAACCGTTTAAGTTTTATATCTTGATTATTCATTATTTCTTTGCGCAGTACTTAGTCCTGTAGCCTGTTGAGCTTTATATGACTTAAACAAATCACTTCCTTCAGCAATTGAAATCAATTCTTTTCCTATGTCTAAAGGGTGCAATCGAAAATTCTTTACTACACTATTACCCTTGCTTAATGGACCAAAAATTTTTCCATCAAGTTCAAAATACACTTTAGTAGCATTTCCAGCTCTCAATGAGCCAGTGAACAGATGATTAGGGATTTTGAACTGCTCCCCAGCTTTGAAATTTCTCTCTAAATAAATGTCTCCCTGCTCATCTCTTAACCTCACCCAGGCTTTTTCTAAAGCTATTAACCTCAAAACAGGAGGCCTCGGACTGATCATAACTCTAGGCTTATATATATAATCAGGCCTTGCACTAACGAACCTATTTTTTAACTCCTTAGCATCATTAATAGTAGGTTTGGATTCGGATTTAACAAAGATACCCCTAGAATTTGGATCGATTTTAGCTATTGGACTGTCCCTATTTTCAACAATTGGAAAGAGTTCTTCCTGGGAAGCGTAATAATTTACTAAAAAATTGTCATCTTCCAAATTAGTTGTGCTTGTGTCCAGGGTTTGCAAATGACTTTCTACTTGACTAATTTCATTGCTTTGCCCCATTATATCACTAAGAAAATTAACTGACTGATAAGGATCGTTTTCTGTTGGTACTATTTCAAGACGCTGTAAATCCTGTATAATTGCATTTGACCAATAGCCAACTCCCAACAGAACCACCAGAAAAAAAGCCACTGGTGCTATTTTAGGTAGTAAAGTAAGGAAAGCACCTTTTCTCTGATTATAGCTGCTACCTAAACTACCAGGCTGCCATTTATTATCAAGTATTGGGAAAGTTTCAGTTTTCTTTTTAAGGTTTTTTTTATTTACAGAAGAAAATGGATTTAGTTCTGAAGATAAAAATCCTGATTCCTGGCAAAATCTTTTGTAAACCTGCTCAGGATCAAGCCCTAAATATCTTGCATAGGTTCGGACATATCCTGCAATAAAGCTTCTATTTCCTAACCCAGTTAGATCACACTTTTCAATAGCCTCAATGAATTCAACCTTGATCTTTAAATCTTTTTGGACCTGTTCATGGTTTTTCCCGAGAGTCGCGCGTTCTCCTCGCAATAGCTCTCCCAAGCTTATCTCATAGGCATCAAAGCTAAGAAATACTTTATCAGCATCCTGGACCACTATTGGAACCCTCTTTTAAGACTTATTTTACTAAGTAATTTTTTCATACAACCATAAGAGACCTTAATTTAACACAATTTCAAAGAATAAACTAGTATTATTACTTTATATGCAATTAAATCAATACACTGGATAAAGATATAAATGTTCACTCACAAATATTTCCCCCAATTACACGGACCTTCTGTGTTTGGTTTCTGTAGTTATCCTAGAAACAAGGATCCTATATTTCTCAGGAACGTCTACTGACCCAGAGATCCATTTATACAAAATAATATCATCTTCTTCAATAAGCTCCTCAAAAACTCCTAACTCTTCCTCAGCATGATCTTTTTTAAAAATTTCCCAGAATTGCCTGAAAATAATATCCATTTCCTTAGTTGATCTATATCTTGACCGATAACTTATTTTTGCTAATCTGTAATGCATAATAAAACCATAGTTGCAAAAAATTGATGCACAAAGGTTACATTGATAAAACCTTGTATAAATATGTAATGCTTAAAACAACCAATGTATAGTGGCTTTTAAAACTATTTCACTCATAGATAATTTATTGATTTAATGATTGTTCTCCCCTTTCTTAATTACAAAGTTTTAATGCAAGAATAATTATCTATATCGTTATTGATGCTAACGGTTTTTTCCCCATAGCTACACCTGTAGGCTATACTTTTAGTATTTTGAAAAATAATTCCTTTAATTTTAGACAAATTTCCCCTATGTATTTGTGAAGTAATTAGGTAAAAATTGAGATCGGTACAGAAAAATTTAATTATTCCAAAAACCATGGTTGTTTGATCAAAATGCATGACATTAAAAAGATAAGAGATCACCCTGATAAGTTTGAAAAGACCCTTTTGCGAAGAAACTCACAAGCTAAAAGCAGCCTAATATTAGGATTAGATAAAGACAGAAGAAAGAATATTGGGGCTCTTGAGGACACTCAATACAAGCTAAATAATTTATCAAAAGAATTCGGCAAACAAAAGTCTCTTGGAAAAGGGATTAATCTTTTAGAGATTAAAAATTCTATTCAAAAAGAAAAAGAAGGCATTAAATTTTTAGAAACTAAAATTAAAGATATCGAAGAAAAATTAAATAATATTTTATATTCTATACCAAACACTCCAGACGATGAAACGCCTTCAGGAGAAACAGAAGAAAAAAACATAGAAGTACTTAAATGGGGGCAGCATCCTAGTTTTAATTTCTCTCCTAAAGAGCATTTTGAAATAATCGGAGCATCAGGATTAGATTTCAAGTCCTCCTCCAGGATTTCTGGTAGTAGATTTACAATATTATCAAGAGGTATAGCAACTCTACACAGAGCTCTTTCACAATTTATGGTAGATACTCATATACGAGAACATGGTTTAACAGAGATTTCAACTCCTGTCTTAGTTAAGGAACAAGCTATGTTCGGTACTGGGCAATTACCAAAGTTTGCAAACGATAGTTACAAAACAGATAATGGTTGGTGGTTAATACCTACAGCAGAAGTTTCACTAACAAACCTTAAGGCTGGTATAATTTCTGCATATTCTGACTTACCTTATAGAGTATGTGCAGTTACCCAATGCTTTCGGTCTGAAGCAGGTAGTGCAGGAAAAGATACCACCGGCATGTTAAGGCAGCACCAATTCGAGAAAGTAGAAATGGTAACTTTTAGCCAACCAGAAAAAAGTTCTCAGGAACTAGAAAGAATGGTTGAATGTGCAGAGAATATCTTAAAAAAGCTGGAATTACCATATAGGAAAGTTCTACTATGTACTGGAGATCTCGGTTTTTCCTCACGTAAGACTTTTGATTTAGAGGTTTGGCTTCCAGGACAAAATACTTACAGAGAAATATCGTCAATTTCAAATTGTGGGGATTTTCAAGCAAGAAGAATGAATGCCCGCTACAGACCCAATCCAGAAGCAAAGCCTGACTATATCCATACTCTAAATGGATCAGGGTTAGCTGTGGGAAGATGCTTAATTGCGATAATGGAAAATTATCAAACAGAGGAAGGTAAAATTAAGATTCCCAAATGCCTTAAATATTATTTAGCAGAAGCTGATTTTTTAAATGAATTTGGAGAATTAGAATAATCAATGAATATTCTTCTAACAAATGACGACGGTATTTATGCCCCAGGCTTAAAAATCGCCCAAGGAATAGCCAATTCTATCGCTGGAAAAAATGGTAAGGTTATCACTGTTGCACCAGCTTCTGAACAGTCTGGAGTAGCCCACAGCATCTCTTATGTAAGACCCAGCCTTATCGAAAAAATTGGACCAGATTTTTATAAAGTTGAGGGAACCCCCGCCGACTGCGTTTTGGCAGGTCTTTATCATGTAATGATAGAAGAAAAACCGGATCTAATTATTTCTGGTGTAAATAGAGGTCAAAATATAGCTGAGGATGTTCTTTATTCTGGAACAGTGGGTGCTGCCATAGAAGGAGCAATCCACGGAATAAAATCAATAGCTCTTAGTCAATCTTACTCTAAGGAAACATTGGGGTCACCATCTGAGTTCGATCCAGCTCAGAAACACGCTGTGGTGGTTTGTCAAAAGTTACTTTTAGATGATCCATTTTCAGAAAAATGCTTTAATGGTTTTTACAACATCAATTTCCCCGCCTTGAAAGAAAATCAAGTGAGAGGAGTTAAGGTATGCCCTACAGGTCTAAGAAAAGGAAATTCTTTTTCAATTTCGTCTCAACTTTCACCCACAGGAAAAACATTTCTATGGGTAAACCATAATCCAACTTCTTCTATTTCCTCCCCAAAATCTGATGGAGAGTACTTAAGGGAAGGCTATGTAACAATTTCAGCACTTAAGACTGAAATTAATTGGCTTGAAAAAAACCGTCATCTGAAATCGGTTTTTGAAGAATGAATGATAATGAAAGAAAATTGAAATTGCTCCTTAAACTAAAAAAGAAAGGGGTTAAGGATAATCGTATACTAAAGATCATAGAAACAATTGACAGAAGTTTATTTTTAGACGGTATTTTTAAGTCTAAATCACTAGAGGACATAGCTTTACCAATCCAATGTGGCCAAACTATAAGTCAACCTTCCATAGTAGCTATAATGACTGACAAACTCGCACCTACAACACGTTGTAAAGTGTTAGAGGTTGGGACAGGCTCAGGATATCAGACTGCGATTTTATCTAAGCTATCAAGGCGGGTTTATTCTATAGAAAGGCATGAAACTCTCAAAAAAAAAGCTGAACAATTATTAACTCAAAATGGTTTTAAGAACGTAATTAATATTTTAGGAGATGGAACCCTGGGTATTCAGAAACAGGCTCCGTTTGACCGTATTATTCTAACTGCAGCTGCGGAAGATGTTCCACAGATTTTGTTGAAACAACTTCGAATTGGCGGAATAATGGTGCTGCCAATTGGTTTGCCACAATCAGATCAAACCCTGATAAAACTCGAGAAGACTAGTACTGAAGTCATATATAATGAGATTGCTAAAGTAAGGTTTCTTCCAATAGTCGAAGGCATAGCTTTTCGCGAAGGAGTTTAAAAGATGACAAAGAAATTAATTTTTATATCAGCAGTTGTAGTCATGCTGGCTTCATGTAAATCTAGTGAAAGAATTGCTAAACATAAAAAAATAGAGGAGAACACTTTTCCTGATGCTTCAATTATGGAGAGGCCTTTACCAGATAGTCGTGGTATAATCACATACAAGGATTACCAAATTATCGTTGCAAATGGTAATGAGACAGTTGAGGCATTAGCTAATAGATTGGGGATAGAACCCACAAGGCTTGCTTCCTATAATGGAGTATTATCAAGTTACCTACTAAGAAAAGATGAAATACTAGCATTACCTTTTATGATCTCTGGGGAACCAGTTTCAGCATCTTCTGGCTGGAACGAAGAAGCTATCGCAAAATCAATAAAAAAAGACAAGCCAAAAATTGGGACACCTTATAATCCAATCAGACATAGGATCCAACCGGGGGAAACAGCATATATAATAGCGAGACTTTACAACGTTTCAGTTACCTCCTTAGCAAAATGGAATGGACTTGATACAGACCTTAACCTGACTTCTGGGAGAGAGCTTATTATCCCCGTCGCATTTAGTGCTCCTCTAAGTTCTAGCCAAAATATTAATGGAAGTAGTGTAGGTGTAGATATTTCTAAAAATGTTGAAAATACTACAAAGGTCCCAAAATCTCCCACAAATAAAGATAATCAGGTTACAAAAGATATGGAGCCTTCTACTGAGATTAATGATAAACTGAATCTGAAGGATGAAACCCTTGAAAGACCATATGTAAAACCTGTAGAAGGGCAAATATTAAGAGGCTATAATCCCACTGCAGCTAAAAATCGAAACGAAGGTATTGATTTTTATGCTCCACCAGGAACACATGTTAAGGCTGTAGCGAATGGTGTTGTAGCACTAGTCTCAAAACCAGTTGGCGGCTCTGGAAAAATAATTCTCATAAAGCATGATAAATCTGTAATTAGTATTTACGGCAGAATTAAAGATTTAAAGGTTTCTAAGGGGGAACGAGTATTACAAGGTCAAGTTATTGGGAATGTAGAGAAATCATTTCTAGATGAAAACACCACAGAACAAGAAAACTATTTACACTTTGAGTTACGTAAAGGAACCAACAGCTTAGATCCATTACCCCTATTACAATAACACCTCCTATTGTACAAAATTATTATCACTTAACCTTTACTAATGGGACCTCTAATCGACCTGCTAAGTCGACTATATATTGCCAGGCAATCCTACCTGACCGACCTCCTCGTGTTTGCTGCCATTCAATGGCATCTCTAAATAAATCTTCTTTAGCTACAGGAATATCAAATGCGTTTTTATATATAAGGATCATTTCCAGGTAACTTTCTTGACTACAAGGATAAAATCCAAGAACTAGTCCAAAACGATCTGATAATGAAACCTTTTCCTCAATAGATTCAGAAGGAGATATTTCAGTCGACTGTTCATTTTCAATCATTTTACGAGCAATTAAATGTTTACGATTTGAAGTTGAGTAAAACAATAGATTTTCTGGCTTTTCTAGCACTCCTCCTTCAAGTAAAATTTTTAAAGTTTTGTACTCATTATTTTCCTCAGAAAAAGATAGATCATCACAGAAAATTATATACCTATGCCTAATCTCAAGATTAGACAAAAGAAATAATAACCTGTCTAAAGAATCCAAATTATCCTTCTGAATTTCAACTAGCTTTAAAGAAGTGAACTCAGCGCTTACCATTTTGTGAACAGATTTTACTAACGAAGACTTACCTGTTCCCCGCGCACCCCAGAGTAAAACATTGTTTGCAGAAAATCCTTTAGCAAATTGTACTGTATTTCTTAAAATTTGATTTTTTATCCCATCGATTCCAACAAGAAGATCCATAGTAATATGAGATTTTTTTTTTACTGGAATTAGTCTATCTGGAGAAGCTTTCCACAAGTATGAGCTAGCATCATCAAGGTTCCCGAATATCTCTATAGGAGGACTCAATCGCTCTAAAGCTTCTGCTATTCGTATAAAGATTTTTTCATCTATTTTATCCATTTAGGCCTCGGCTCAAGCATCATTAGTCCTTTACATCAGACTTTTCTGATGGGTCTCCAGCTATATCATCATCAGCAAAAGCCCGCTCACGCTTTCTTTCAACCCATTTTACCAATATTACTGAGACCTCATATAAAGCATATACTACTGTGAAAAGTATAATTTGGGTAATTACATCTGGGGGAGTTACAATAGCAGCCAGAACTAATATCCCAACCATTGCATACTTCCTGGATTTAGCAAGGGTTTGAGAGGATACCAGACCAGCTTTACCCATCAATGTTAAAAGAACAGGTAACTGAAAGCATAGACCAAATGCTATAATAAACTTCATAGTTAAACCTAAGTATTCATTAATAGTCCCTAGATAGGTAATACCAACCAAGTCTGAGATATTCTCGTTTTGTTGCTGAAAACCAAGAAAGAAATCAAAAGCCAGAGGCATTACAACGTAAAAAGCAAAAGTTGACCCGATAAAAAATAATAAAGGGGAAGCAACTAAAAAAGGTAAGAAGGCATTTTTCTCATCCTTATAGAGTCCTGGAGCAATAAATTTCCAAAGTTGAAAGCTTATGTAAGGAAAAGACAATAAAAATCCTCCAAAAAGAGAAATTCGTATGTTTACCATAAAACCTTGTTGTAACCCTGTAAATATAAGATCTGGAGCTTGTCCGTTTGCTATTAAAATTTCCACAATTGGTTTTGAGAGAAAATTAAAAATTTTGCTAGCTACTGAAAAAGCTAAGATCATACATATTGCAAAAGCAACTGCTGACCTAATAAGTCTACTTCTCAGCTCAGTTAGATGCTCTATCAGTGGCGCAGCACTATCTTCAACATTATCCTTTTCGTCTTCCATCAACTCTTATTCCCAAACCTATGGCAATTTGCTTTTACCATATTTTTTGTATGCTCATAGTAAGATTTAACTATTATAACAGGATCCTATTTTTTTTGTTTAGACTTAGCCTTATTATTTATTTTTTGATCCGTGGGAGTCTTAATCAAGACTTTTTCTTCAAATGATTCATCCCCAACACTAAAATTATCAGAAGAGTTTATTGATTCTTGAATAGGATCAATACGGTCTTGAAAACTCTTAACTACTTGCTCCTTTATGGGAGTCTTTGTTTTTTTGTGCATATCACTAATTGAATTAAGGGTATTAGTGGCATCTTTTAAGCCACTTTCATTTGCTGCATCTTCCATGCTTTGGGAAAACTCCCGTGCCATGGCTTTGGCTTTCCCAAAAAAGCGCCCCACTGTTCTAAACATTTGAGGTAATTCTTTTGGACCAACTACTATAAGCGCAGTAATACCTATAACCATCAATTCGAGCCAACCAAGGTCAAACATATGGACTTACCAAAAACCTTTCTAAAAACTGATTTACCAAAACCTTATTTCAGTTTTTATCTTTTTCAGGGGTAACATCTTTTACTTCAGACACAGCTTCCTCTTCTGCCTTCTCTAGTTCAGCTTTGCCTTCACTTATACCCTTTTTGAAACTAGTTATGCCTTTACCTACCTCGCCCATTAAACCAGAAATTTTTCCTCGGCCAAATAATACCAATACAACAACTGCTATTAGTAAAATTCCAGGTAAGCCAATATTGTTAAGCATTAAAATTCTCCCATTTATCTTCAGCCAATAAAAGGCTTTTTAATTATTTATCCAGAAATGAATATAATGTCTTAGTCAAAAAGTAAACACATCCAGTTACGGCAATTACATTTCTAGCTTTTTTTCAAAAAGACATAACAACGATCTCTTTTCATTGATAGCCATAAAGGTGTATTAGAATCTGGCAAAAAAACACCAGGGATAGATGCTTTTAATTGTGAGTTATCTGATTCCATTATTAGTTCCACGATACTTTCTTTACCTAAAAATCTAGATGAACGAACAAACCCTCTTGCTGGCACGCCATCCTGAATTGTAGGATCAGGTCCTCTACCATTCCGATCGAAATCTATCTTAAGATGTTGGGGGCGTATAATTATTTCGACTTCAGATCCTTCATCAAGACCTGGAGTTATGAATGGTCCAAAAGGTGTTTCAGTTCTACCACTCTTCACCTTGCTAACTATCATATTAATATCAGAAAAAAAAGCAGCTGCCTTACTATCTACAGGTTTATTATAGATATTATATGGAGCCCCTTGCTGCACAATTTCACCAGCTCTCATGAGGGCTATACTATCTGCCATTTTCATTGCCTCCTCTGGTTCATGAGTTACCAGCAAAACTGCAGTACCTTCCTCTTTCATTAGGTTTAATGTTTCATCTCGGATTTCGTCTCTGAGCCTTTTATCTAACCCTGAAAATGGCTCATCCATAAGCATAACCTTTGGCATTCCAGCTACTGCCCTTGCAAGTGCCACCCGCTGTTGTTCTCCACCAGAAAGCATATGGGGGAATTTAGTTTGGAAACCTTCTAGCCCTATTTTACTTAGTAAGCTATTGGAACGACTACTTCGAGATTTAAGGTTTTTTGAACTATCCATTGCAAATTCAATATTTCTTTTAACATTTAGGTGCGGGAAAAGAGCAAAGTCTTGAAACATAAATCCCATATTCCTTTTCTCTGGGGGCAAATGATATGAATTAGCTGAAGAAATTAGTTCCCCGTTAAGATATAC
>JBJLFU010000002.1:0-133257 GCA_045565235.1 Paracoccaceae bacterium
TGTTGAGAGAGATAAAGCTTTTTTTGTTTGCTTTGCAATGCTTATAGCTAATTCTATTGATACTTCATCAATCAATTGCAGAGGTCCTAATGGCATTCCCAGCTGCAGGGCAGCATTTTCAATTAGTTGGGGTGGAACTCCTTCCTTTACCATTATTATTCCTTCATTAATGTATGGGATTATACATCGGTTTGCGAAAAAGTTTCGAGCGTCATTTACAACTATTGGAGTTTTTCTGAGTTGACGGACAAAATCAAAAGCGATGGCTATGGCATCGGGATCTGTTTTCTCTCCCCTGATTATTTCAACCAAGTTCATTTTGTGAACTGGACTAAAAAAATGTATTCCAAGGAAATGTTTCTGGTCAATAATTGATTGGGCTAAATCTGTTATAGGTAAAGTAGATGTATTGGAGGCTATAATTGTATTACTACGAACGTGCTTCGCAACTTTTCTCAACACTGTATCTTTGGTATCAGGATCTTCGAACACAGCTTCAACAACCATGTCTACTTTTTTGAGATCTCCATAATCACAGGATGGTACAATTCTGCTAAGTATTTGTTCTTTCTTTTCGTCGGTAAGTTTACCTTTTTTTAAGCCAGTAATCAAAATCTCATTTATCTTTGCTAACCCATCTTGAGCTGAAGCAAGATCTTTATCTATTAATGTGACCTTAATATTATTCAGAGCAGCTGAATGTGCAATTCCTGCACCCATCATTCCGGCTCCAATTATACCTATTTGTTGAATCAATTTTTTTTCAGTCTTTTTTGGTCTCATTAACCCTTTTTCAATGATGTTTTTGTTTATGAAAAGAGTCCGTATCATATTTGAGGTGCTCTTTTCAGTAAGTATTTTTGTGAACCATCTGGCCTCTATTTTAAGTGCCGTATCAAAATTAGTAAGGGCGCCTTCATAAATTGCAGACAAAAGATATTTTGCGGCCGGATAAACATTTTTTGTTTTAGAACTTATCATAGCTGAAGCCCCAACGAAAGTCATAAACCCATTAGGGTGATATGGGGCTCCTCCAGGCATTTTATACCCTTTCTTATCCCATGGTTTGGTCAATACTTCATCGGTCGCACTGAGTATCCAACTTTTGGCATGATTTATCAAATCATCCACTTTTGAGACTTGGTCAATAATGCCAGCGATTTTGGCATTTTTTGCAGAGAGCATTTTTCCTTCCATTAAAATTGGAGCACTTGACATTAGGCCTAACATTCTGCTCACTCTAGTTGCTCCACCGGCGCCAGGAAATAGACCTACTTGGATTTCGGGGAGTCCAACCTTAGTTCGACTCTCATCAGAAGCTATTCTATGGTGGCAAGCTAGGCCTATTTCGGTTCCAATGCCAGCAGATAAACCCGGCGTTGCCCAAACAAAAGGGATGGCCTTTTGGTTTTTTTTGGAATCTTTGCCGCCTAACTCTATTTGTCTTAGTAGCCTATGAACTCTCATTATGAATTCAAATATTTTTCCAGTGTTTTCACTTCCTGCATTACCTTGTAAGTTTGCCAAAACATTTAAGTCCATTCCAGCTGCAAAATCTTTTTTACCTGAAGTAATGATTACGCCCTTTACTTTATTTTCAGTTACTAAACTATTCACAATAATTTCAAGTTCTTCTAGGCCTTTTAAGGTAAGAATATTTAGTGTTTTATCAGGCACATCCCACCTTACTATAGCTATCTCATCTGTACCTATCTGCAAATTAAATTCAGACATTTCCTTTTCCTTCACCCTTTAAATTCTTTCAATTATTGTGGCACTACCCATCCCTGATGCTACACACAATGTAACTAGGGCAGTACTCTTGTTGGATCTCTCTAATTCATCTAAGGCAGTACCGAGGATCATGGCTCCAGTTGCTCCTAAAGGATGCCCCATAGCAATTGCACCACCGTTTATATTAACAATTTCAGAATTCAAATTATTTGCCTGCATAAATCTCAGGACAACTGATGCGAAGGCCTCGTTTACTTCAAAAATATCGATATCAGAAATTTCCATATTAGCTGAATCGAGAGCCTTCTGTGCGGCTGGTATTGGTCCAGTTAGCATAATAGTTGGATCTGTACCCACTTTCGCAGTAGATATAATCCTTGCCCTAGGTTTTAAATTTGCTAGTTTTCCGAATCGCTCGTTACCTATTAAAACTGCAGCAGCTCCATCAACAATGCCGCTGGAATTACCGGCATGATGCACATGCACTACCTTGGCTAGATGAGGATACTTTTGTATGGCTACATTGTCGAAACCTGGCATTACCTCTCCCATATCTTTGAAACTTGCCTTAAGAGCTCCAAGACTTTGCATGCTAGTCTCAGGCCTAATATTCTCGTCTTTAATTAAAATATTTATGCCATTCTGATCTTTAATTGGAACTACAGATTTATTAAATCTATTCTCTTCCCAGGCCTTATTTGCTCTTCTTTGGCTCTCAACTGCGTATGCGTCAACATCATCTCGCGAAAAACCATGAATTGATGAAATAATATCAGCAGAGATTCCTTGGGGAACGAAGTGCGTATTCATGGCTAAACTAGGGTCAACAGCTATAGCAGCTCCGTCTGATCCCATTGGTACTCTACTCATCATTTCAACACCACCAGCAACATAGGCTAACCCTGCTCCTCCCTTAATTTGATTTGCAGCCAGGTTAACAGCTTCCAGTCCACTAGCGCAGAACCTGTTTATAGAAAGCCCAGGTGTAGTTTCATCGAATCCAGCCTTTAAAACAGCAGATCTTGCTAAGCATCCACCTTGTTCTCCAATCTGAGTAACATTCCCCCAGATAACATCTTCCACTAGACTAGTATTTAATTGATTTCTATCTCTAATACATTTTAGTATTTCTGATGACAAATAGACAGAAGTTAGTTCGTGTAAGGACCCATCCTGTTTTCCTTTGCCTCTCGGACTCCTGATAGCATCAAAAATTAAAGCATTTTCCAATGTACTCTCCTTAATTAAAATAATTTTTACAAGAAAATCTAGATCTTTCTCTCTGGTTCAAGTTTGAGCCTACTACTGTGTTAGAAACAACCATTTTTTTAAATAAGACTCAAAATTGGTCTGGTTCCAAGGACATTATAGTCTCGTGTCCTGTTATAATTTTGGTAGCCAAATAGGATGTCTTTGTGAGAGTATTTTCCATATAAAACTTCCCAGTAATTACCTTTGCATCCTTGAACTTTTTATCAACTTCCCCAATATCTTTATTCTCTAAAACACAGGCTACCATTTTAGCCCACATAAACCCCGTACAAAAGATCCCTAACAAGTGGAGAAAATCAGAAGCACCTGCCAAAGCGGAATTTGGGTTTTTGAGCCCATTTTCAAGAAAGAATTTAAGTGCCTTCTCTAAATCTTGAAAAGAATTTTTAAGTGGAGCCAAAAAATCGTCTTCTAAACCCTCTATTTCTGATTTTTCATGGATAAAAGCTTTAACTAGGTCACAAAGGTACAAAATATTTCTTCCCCCGTCTGAATTTAGTTTCCGGCCAACTAGGTCTATTGCTTGTACTCCGTTTGCGCCTTCATAAATCATAGCTATTCTAGAATCTCTAACTATTTGGCTCATACCCCAATCTTCAATATAACCATGCCCACCAAATATTTGTTGCCCAACAACGGTCATGTTGAAACCAATATCACTTGTATATGCTTTTATTACAGGTGTCAGTAGTGAAGCTAACCCATGGGCCTTTGTATCAGACAACCTAGTGCTCTTGTCTAATAGTAACGCTGTCCAAAAAGTCAAAGCTCTTGCCCCTTCAATAAAGGATTTTTGCTCTAGTAAGTTTCTTCTAATATCCGGATGGCAGATTATAGCTTTTGATTCAGTACTTAGTTTTCCATTTCCCTGAAAATATTTACCTTGTACCCTTTCTTTTGAATAACGTAAGCTGTTTTGATATGCCATTTCTGCCAAAGCTAAACTCTGTATTCCTACTCCTAAGCGCGCCTCGTTCATCATCGTAAACATGGCTTTAAGGCCCTTATGCTGCTCACCCAATAAATAACCAGTAGCTCCATCATAATTTAAAACGCATGTAGCATTAGCATTGATCCCCATTTTCTTTTCTATAGATCCTACAGACAAAGCATTTCTTTCTCCAATATTTCCACCAACTTTAACTAAAAACTTAGGGACTACAAAAAGAGAAATGCCTTTAACCCCTTCGGGACCACCAGGTATCTTGGCTAAAACTAAATGTATAATATTCTCAGATAAGTCATGATCTCCTGAAGATATAAAGATTTTTTGGCCAGTAATTTTATAACGATTTCCTGATTGTGCTTCAGCTTTAGTCTTGATCATACCGAGGTCAGTTCCACAATGTGGCTCTGTTAAATTCATGGTACCAGTCCATTCGCAAGTCGCCAGCTTGGGCAAATAGAGTTCCTTCTGTTCGTTACTACCATGCTCCAATATAGCGGCATAAGCTCCGTGAGTTAGGGCTTGATAGATTGTCAATGAAATGTTGCAGGAAGAAAACATTTCACCAAGAACAAGAGATAGAGTAATTGGAAGTCCCTGTCCTCCATATAAAGGATCACAATCAAGACTTGGCCAACCTCCTTTTCTTATTTCAGCAAAGGCCTCTTGAAACCCCTTCGGAGTGCGTACTAAGCCATTTTCAAATTTGCAACCTTCAATATCCCCAAACCTGTTCAGTGGTAAAAGCACTTCCTTGGCTATTTTAGAACCCATCCCTAATATTTCAGAGGTGAATTCAGGGGTCAGTTCATTGAACCCTAGAATTTCTTGTTCTGAAATCTTTAAGAATTCGTGAAGAAGAAATTTAAATTCTTCAAGTGGTGCTTCATATGTTATCAAAGCGTCTCCAGTTTTTCATTTCAAAAAATCAATAATTATTTTACATCTTTATTCATTTTTACTCCTCGTGAAGTCAGAACTTTTTCTCCCCATTTAAGCATATCTTCCAAGTCTTGAATCGCACTTATGAGTTCATTTTTCTGTTCCACCATTACCTTTAATCGCTTATTTGCTAGCTCATAGGTTTTAGCCAATTGGGTTTTTTGTTGATCTCCAATATCATAGAGATTTAGTAGCTGCCTTATATCTTCCAAAGAGAAGCCAAATCTTTTCCCTTGTAGAATAAGTTTTAGCCGAGCCCGGTCTCTTCGGGTGAAAAGACGTCTTTGTCCTTCCCTAATCGGAAAAAGAAGTTCTTTAGACTCGTAAAATCTTAATGTTCTGGGTGTAACATTATAAAAGTCACACATTTCTTTTATAGTCCAAACTTCAACAGTCATATTATTCATAACTTTAATCCTATTTTAAAAAATCCCTTTCAATTTTAATTAAGCATTACTTTAACGTTAACGTCAATCATGACCTTACGTCGCTTTCTAATGAAAATCTGAGTTTTTAAAAAAATAAGGAAAGTTGTGTGAAAGTACATAGAGTATTATTTGTTTTTCTTTTATTTCTAGTGAAACCATGCAATTTTAGTTTTCTTTTAAGTTTTCAAAAACTAAGTGTAAGAATAATTTTATGGTGGCTTCAATTTAGGTAATTTTTGAGCTTTCAGACTATTTTAAGATTTAGCATTTAGTAAGTAAGTACTGGTGATATTGTTACTTGCAAAGGAACTTTAAACCTTCATAGTTTAAAGACTTGAAGACTATGGAGAATTTTTTGTATTTACCATTGAGCTGACTGTGAAATCTGATCTGAATAACATTACTGATAGTAGGATTGCTAAGATAGCTATACCAATGATGCTCTCTAATATTACCGTCCCATTACTTGGTTTCTTTGATACTGCGGTCATAGGTCAACTTGGGAAGCCTGAACTTATAGCTGCGCTAGGGCTAGGCTCTATTTTGATAAGTACTTTGTATTGGTTATGCGGGTTTCTTAGAATGGGAACAACCGGCCTGACTGCCCAAGCTAAGGGAGGCAACAACCCAAAAGAAGTAGTTCTGATATTAATAAGGGGACTGCTAATCGGTGTGCTCCTAGGGTTTTTTATTCTATTAATTTCTCTCCCAGTTTTTAGACTTTTTTTTCTTATCTCTCCTGCAGAGATATCTGTAGAAGCTTATGCATTTGAATATGTAAAGATACGGGTCCTTTCTGCGCCAATTGCAATAGCGAACATCACTTTAATAGGCTGGTTAATCGCTATGGAGCGCGCTCTTAGGGTGTTTTTTATTCAATTGTTTGTTAATATACTAAATTTGTCTTTGAGTATTCTCTTTGTTTTGACATGGGACTTTGGAGTTGAGGGAGTAGCCTATGCAACTCTCTTTTCTGAAGTCTGTGGATTTTTTCTTTCTCTTTTAATGTGTAGAAAAGTTATAGACTTAAGACAAAATTTTACGGTACAGGGAATATTTGATCGGAAAAAGTGGGCGAGTTTATTTTCAATAAATTTCAATATCTTTTTGCGCTCATTGCTCTTAGAAATAGTATTCTTAAGTTTCCTATTTTGGGGAGCAGGTTTTGGGACAATAGTTCTAGCGGCAAACCAAATTCTTATCCAATTCTTGCATATTTTCTCTTATGCCTTAGATGGTTTTGCATTTTCTGCGGAGGTATTGGTAGGTATTTCTTATGGCCGAAAGAATTTATATGATTTTAGGAGATCTGTACTACTCTGCACCAAATGGGCAGCAATTACAGCACTCTTTTTATCTTTATTTATTTTCTTTTTTGGTTCAAATCTCATAGGATTTATGACCACTTCAATCGAAGTGGAAAGTATAGCTAATGATTATCTTATATGGATCATATTAGCACCAATTGTTAGTTTTTTAGCATATATAATGGATGGAATATTTTTAGGTTCTACCCACACTGTTTCAATGAGAAAAGCGATGATTATGTCAACATTAATTTACTTCACTGTTGCAATAGTTATGAGTAGTGCTTTTCATAATCATGGCTTATGGATTTCACTAAGTCTTTTTCTTATAGTTCGGGCTTTGACTTTATTCTATTACTATCCAAATATTGAGCGATCAGTTTCTGACATAAGATATTCGTAATTTTTTGAACCAATTGCTTCTGTGATACTATTATGTCCCTCTGCATCTAGAATTTCTGTAAGTTGATTTAATATATTTCTAACAACACTTGGCCCCTGATAAGTTAGGCTTGTGTAAAGTTGAACTACGCTTGCCCCAAGGCATATTTTTTTATAGGCGTCTTGACCAGAAAAAATCCCTCCGACCCCTACCAGAGGAATCTTACCCTTTGATAGGTAATAAAGCTTAGCAAGTGTAGTATTTGAAATATCAAATAAAGGTTTCCCTGATAAGCCGCCTGTTTTGAAAACATTAGAGCTTTTCAAATTGGGTCTTTGGATTGTTGTGTTAGTAGCAATAATACCTGAGATTTTATAGTTTTTACAAACCTCAATGATTGATTTTAATTCCTCGTTATTCAAATCTGGAGCAACTTTTACTAAGATAGGTTTTTTATACATTACTACGGCATCATTTCGCATTACCTCTTGAACTAACTGATTAAAATCATGGTGCCTTTGCAAACTACGCAAACCTACCGTATTTGGACTTGAAACATTTATTGTAATAAAATCAACGGTTTCTGCGCTATGCGTTAATACTTTAGCAAAGTCTAAAATTTTATCTTTGCTATTTTTATTAGCTCCAATATTTAAGCCAATTTTCCCATTACCATTATAGGATTTTATTTTGCTGGAAATATATTGCATGCCACGATTATTAAAACCCAATTTATTTATTACGGCCAGATCCTTTTTTAACCTAAATATTCTTGGTTTTTCGTTGCCTGTTTGCGGGTATGGCGTAACTGCGCCCACCTCTACAAAACTAAACCCCAAAGCAAACAGACTCTCTATTATTTCAGCATTTTTATCAAAGCCAGCGGCAAGGCCAACTGGGTGTGATAACTTAATATTGCAAAAATTTACGCTGAGCCTCTTATCAACTAATGAATTGTTTACCTTAAAGCTCCATCTTTTAAGGTATATTAATACTAAATCATGGGCAATCTCTGGTGGTAGAAAATTAAGTAAACTGGTTAGTATTCTTTCAATTATTATTTTCAAAAAGGACTTCCTTTATTTGTTCAGATTTTTAATTGAATGGTATATAAGGCTTGGGAATACTTTAAAGAATCATAGTAATGAGGAAAGAGCTCAAGATTTCTTGAAGTCTCCCACCTTAATTTAGTTCCTAACTCGCTTTCTCTAAATGCTAGAACAAAAACTTTTGCACATTTATTAAAGTGTTTTTTAATCGTATTGCATAGTTGTTCGCGGGTGGAAAAATGGATGAAGCCGTCTTGCAAATCGCTAGCTGAACCTTTAATTTGTCCCTGGATGAAGAAAAAATCAAAATCTGACTTAGTAAGTACTTTATAAACCAACATTTATTTAACTCACATAAAATGTAAAAAAATCGCCATATTTTTTTCTGACTTAGGTTTATCCAATTCCTACTGTAAAGTCTACGGATTGTGCTAATTATATTTCTCTGCTAACGTAGGGTAATAGAATGAAAAGTGTGAATGAGTAGTCCATGATAGCGACTGAGAATATTACAATATGATTTCGCCGAAGCCGGCTCGGAGTTGCCGGTGATTGTAAAAAAGGACAAGGGAAATGGCCAAAGGTATAGTGAAGTGGTTTAACGTTAGCAAAGGTTTTGGTTTTATCCAGCCAGAGGGTGGTGGCAAAGATGTTTTTGTTCATGTTACAGCTGTAAGAGAAGCTGGTTTGGAAACTCTTGAGGAGAATCAGGAATTAGAATTTGAAATGGTTGATGGTCGTGATGGTAGAGAATGTGCAGGAGATATCAAGATATCTTAAGATCAAATGAGTATTGTAAGACTTGTAAAAATGTAATTTTGCTAGTCAGATGGGATAGCAAGTTGACGATAAATAATTGGGTCCCAATCACAAGCAAATCCATCCCCATCAGGGTCCAAGTTCTTTAAATCTATCTTAGGTCCTCCAGTCTTTAAAAAAAAGCGTTGAGCCTTTTCGTTTGTAGTAAAAAAAGCACATTCTGTCCAATGATTGAATGTTTGAAATGCAGGTCTGAGATAAATACTTTCGCCTTTCTTGTTTGAACTGCTGCGAGCAAAAGTTGCTATATTTATACTTTCCTCATTTTGCTGAAATTCTTTGGTTTCTATAAGTATCCTCTGTTTTCTAGCAGATTCCAACTTTTCAGCAGCAGCAGTTTTATCTTTAATTTGTTGCTCTAATGTATCTAAAGACAGATCCAATCGGTCATTTTCAGTTGATAACAGATCATCGCTAGACAGATTTCCCGATATGTAGTTCCCTTCAGCCTCAAGATTAGAATGTTGCTCAATATTCTGGCAACCAACTAAGGATCCAAAAAGAAAAGCCATGATTACCTTAAATGAGCCATTTGCACTCATTAATTAGTCCACCATTGGGTTGGTTTATCCGAAAAGGAACATTCCTTCTCTAAACGAAAGGCTATATTAAAAACCTCAGACTCCTCCCAAGCGGGTCCTATTATTTGAAGTCCTAAAGGTAGACCATCCCTGGTCATGCCGGTGGGTATACTTATTGCGGGTAATCCTGCCAAATTAACGGGCACCGTAAAGACATCATTCAGATACATTTCAACAGGACTTTTGTTATCTTTTGATCCTAACGGAAAAGCTGCAGTTGGTGTGGTTGGAGTTAAGATTGCATTGATGCCAGATGAAAAAACGTTTTCAAAATCCATTTTTATAAGGTTTCTGACTTTCAAAGCTTTTTGATAATAAGCTTCATAAAATCCAGCAGACAATACATAGGTTCCTATCATAACTCGTCTTTTTACTTCGTTCCCAAAACCCTCTGACCTTGTTCTTTTGTAAATTTCCTCTATTCCTTCACCGTCTTTCAAGTTAGCCCTATAACCGTACTTTACTCCATCATAGCGGGCGAGATTAGATGAGGCCTCAGCCGGTGCTAATACATAGTAAGTGGGTAATGAGTATTTTGTGTGAGGCAGGGAAATATCTATAATTTCAGCTCCTGCACCTTTCAATTGCTCTATACCATCTTCCCACAATTTTATTATTTCATTAGGAGTACCTTCAATACGATATTCTAATGGAATTCCAATCTTTTTGCCTCGTATATCGCCATTGAGCATTTTTTCGAAATTAGGAACTTCACGTATTGCACTTGTACTATCCATTTTATCGTGGCCAGAGATAACTTCCAGTAAAATAGCGCTATCTCTAACTGTCTTGGTAATTGGGCCTGCTTGATCTAGGGAAGAGGCAAAGGCTATTATCCCCCATCTGGAACACCGGCCATAGGTAGGCTTCATACCTACTACGCCGTTAAATGCTGCTGGTTGTCTTATGGAGCCTCCAGTATCAGTGCCTAAAGTCCCCAAGCAAAGGTTTGCAGCAACCGCAGCTGCCGATCCTCCCGAAGATCCCCCTGGAGTCAAGGGAAGTCCGTTGGTGGTTTGCCAAGGGTTGATGGCTGGACCATATATAGAGGTTTCATTAGATGATCCCATAGCAAACTCATCCATATTAAGTTTGCCAAGCATAATTGCATCTTCTGCCCATAACTTTTGGGTGACTGTACTCTCGTAGGTTGGTACAAATCCTTCAAGAATTTTTGAGGCTGCCTGTGTTGGTAGCGATTGAATGCAAAAGATATCTTTTATACCAAGTGGGATACCAAAAAGTTTCCCTTTCTTATCTGTTCTGATTTTTTTATCACAAAATTTTGCTTTTTCCAAAGCTAAATCGGCAGTTTTTAAGCAAAAAGTATTTAATTTTTTGCTAGCTTCTATTCTTTCCAAATAACTTTCTGTTAAAGCAACTGCAGAAACCTCTCCATTTTCCAGTAAGTCTCTGGCTTTGGAAATTGTTAGGTCTTCTAGGAAGGACATTTACTCGATCACTTTCTTGACAGTAAAAAAACCCTCTTTGGCTTCTGGAGCATTCTGCAGGACCTTTTCACTATAATTACCATCTCTTACTATATCTTCAGTTCGGTTTGTATGACCATTAGAATTATAAAAATTTGCAGGATTAACATTAGCAGTATCAACCTCATTAAGTTGGTTCATGAGGTTAACAATTTCTCCAAGTTGTTTAGAAAACATTTCAACGTCTTGAGCCGAAAGCTCGATTTTTGCTAGGTTACTTATTCTTCGCACTAGAGTATTATCAATGGACATATCTCTATTTCCCTTGAGACAATTTTTTTATGACCTTTATCTCTGTAATTTCAATCATGCAAGTAATTTAATACTATGTTGAAGACTAAGCAGACCATTATCATTCTGTTACCTAATAAACTTTCTGAGTTATTTAATTAAATAGATTACAACTAAAGTCTTTCATCTTCTCTCGCCAAAAAACTCTTTAAGTAGTTTTACTGATTCACTTTCGCCTATATTTGGATAAATCTCCAGTGGAAAACTCTTTTGGCATAAGTTGTTATAAAGATTACCAAAGTTTTTAGCACCTTTTGAAGTATCTGATGCACCATAATATAATCTAGTAATTCTACACTTTATTATGGCTTCTAAACACATCTTACATGGTTCAAGCGTGACATACATATGGTGTCCTATTAACCTTTCAGACTTTTGCTGTTTACATGCTTGACGAATTGTCAATATTTCCGCATGCGCTGTAGGATCTGATAGCTCCCTTATTCTATTTCCAGACTTTGCAACGACCTCTCCATTTTGGTTGACAATAACTGCTCCTACTGGCACTTCCTCCCGTCTGCGGGCTTTCCTCGCTTCTGAAAGAGCTTCCTTCATAAATGATTTGAATTTGTGCATAATAGATATATAAAAAGTCTAAATGGAGTTCGAATTTTGAAATGGATCCAAACAAAAACTCTAACCAAAGATTATCAAAGTTTCTAGCTTATGCAGGTATAGCATCAAGAAGAAACTCTGAAAAGTTAATCTTAGCTGGTAGAATAACTGTAAATGGTTTGGTAGTCACGAATTTAGCTACCAAAGTTTCAGAAGAAGATTACATATGCTTTGATAAAATTCATTTAAAACATCAATTGCAGGAACCAAAAATTTGGATTTATCATAAGCCTGTAGGAGAAATTTGTTCAGATTTCGATCCATCAGGCAAGAGGACTGTATTCAATTCGTTTCCAGATAGCTTGGGTAGAGTATGCTTGGTAGGGAGATTAGATTATAATTCGGAGGGTTTATTAGTTTTAACGAATAAAGGCTTCATAAAAAGATATCTTGAACTTCCTAAGAATAGAGTAAAGCGAACTTATGCAGTCAAAGTATGGGGCAAGGCTTTAAATAATGAAGTTTTAGAACCTCTTAGAGAAGGGGTCAAAGTATCTGGTATAACCTACGCTCCAATGATCGTAAATTTAGGACCAAAGGGGGTTAAGGGAAAGTGGTTAGAAATTACTCTTACCGAGGGTAAAAACCGAGAAATTCGTAAAGCGTTGGAAAAAATTGGTTTACAGGTTAGCAAGTTAAAGAGAATTAAATATGGATATTTTACTTTGGAAAAACTTTTTCCAGGCCAAATAAAAGAAGTTCGTATACCAAAGGCTCTCAGTAAGGATATAGAAAAGCTTATTGACTGATAAAGTAGAAATTCAGTATAAGGAGATGTGGAAAGCCGAATGATCGCATCATTGTGATGAGGAAAGTCCGGACTCCAAAGAGTAGTGGTGCCGGGTAACACCCGGCCAGGGTAACCTGAGGGAAAGCGCAACAGAAAATATACCGCTCATATATGAGTAAGGGTGAAATGGTAAGGTAAGAGCTTACCGCTTGCTTGGTAACAAGCATGGCATTGCAAGCCCCACCAGGAGAAAGACCAAATAGGAACCGTTCGAGCTTCAAAGTTCGATATCTCTTAAATACGGTTCGGGTAGGTCGCTTGATCCAGTTGGTGACAACTGGGCTAGATGAATGGTCATTGAGCTTAACGGCTTACAAAATCCGGCTTATAAGCTTTCCACAACCATTTAGTTGAGCACAATATATATGGTGCATGGCAATATGCTAGTTAGTGGTAATTTATATTAGAAATTATGCTTACAAGAAAAACATAAAAATTTATTATTCATATGGTATAAAAAACCATTGATTTCCATAATTTCCCATGTTATAGCTAATTTCTATGAGGAATAGAGTTCATACAGGCATCTCCCTCCAATCTTAGAGTAAAAAAAAAAAAAAGCTCTGATTGAAAAAGGCAACGGTTATTAGCGTTATGCTGTAACCGTTGCTTTAATTTGGAAGGACTTCACAAAGTTATTAATCAGGATAGTCATGAGACGTTTTAGGGGTGAAGCAGAAAATAAAGTTGACTTAAAGGGAAGAGTTTCAATCCCAGCTCCATTTCGTAGGGTTCTTGAAGAGGGAGATCAGGATTGGTCTGTTGGATTGAACCCAAATTTTGTTATTGTTTACGGTAGGAGAAATAGCAAATGTTTAGAGGGCTATTCGCTAAAATCTATGGATGATGTAGACAATCTAGTCTCAAGACTACCTCGGTACTCTAAGGATAGGGAAACTTTGGAAAGGCTTCTAAATGCTCAATCTGTCTATGCTCAGGTAGATGAGAATGGAAGAATAGTTTTATCCCCTAAGCTTAGGGAAATTTCTAATATTAAGGATAAGGCTATATTTGTTGGAATGGGAGACAAATTTCAAATTTGGGAGCCTGATAGTTATAATCAGGACATGATTTTAATGAACAAAAGACTTTCTGATAATAATTTAGAGGAGGAAATTTATTCTCTTTTGGATTATAAAGAAAATAATAATGGAAAGATATGAAAAGACATGATTTAGATTCTGTTCATATTCCAGTTTTAATTTCTGATTTTTCATCTCTTCTCCCTGAGGTATCTGGCATTTGGATTGATGGTACATTTGGTTTTGGCGGATATAGCAAGCGCCTTTTAGATTCGGGTGCATCAAAAGTGATAGCCATTGATTTAGACCCTGACGTGTTGTCGATTGCATCTAACTTTGAGCAAAGTTGGCCTAACCGATTCAAAATCTTGACTGGTAACTTTTGCCAAATGGTTGAGTTAGTTTCTGATTTCGGGGTAGAAAGTGTTTCAGGAGTTACTCTGGATTTAGGAATTTCGTCAATGCAGGTGGATGCTCCCACTAGAGGTTTTTCTCTAAAGAAAGACGGTCCATTAGATATGCGAATGTCTAAAAAGGGACCAAGCGCAAAGGATTTTATTAACAAGGCCAATGAAGCTCTTATCGCGGAGGTTTTACTCAAATATGGGGAGGAGCGTCATTCTAAGGCTATTGCAAAAAATATTATAAGAGCTAGGAAAAAAAATTATATTGAAAGCACTTATCAGTTAGTTAACCTAATTGAAAACGTCTTAGGAGCTAACACTAGATATAAGACACATCCGGCAACCAGAAGTTTTCAAGCTATAAGAATAGCAATCAATAACGAATTAGAAAATTTGGTAGTAGGTCTGGTCTCCGCTAACAATTTGTTGAGGATAGGAGGTTTATTTTCTGTTATCACGTTTCATTCACTTGAGGACAGGATAGTGAAAAGATTTTTTAATTTGCAAACTGAAAATGATTGCTCCCTTAATGAAATAAAACGCGTTGGAGGTAATAGAACGCCTTTGTTTAAAAAAATAAACAATAAACCGATTATCGCTAGTAGCGAAGAATTAAAGAATAATCCTCGGGCTCGTTCTGCTAAACTAAGAGTAGTTAAAAAGGAGATAGATCAACTTGTCAGCATAGAGGCTGATTCCTTAGGATTACCAAGTATTTCAAAAGGCCTAAGGGAATTTCAATGCGCTTAATTGGACGATCTGCCTTACTTGTTTTATGCATTCTTAGTGCAGTCTGGGCTTACAAAGTGAATTATGAAACTAGGTCAATAAAAAGAGAGATTCAGGACTTAGAGTATGAAATAAAAATCGTCCTTAATCGTATAGACTTATTGAAGGCAGAGTGGGCTTTTTTAAATAGACCAAAGAGGCTAGCTTCTTTGGTGGACGAAAATTTTGAAGCTTTAAAGCTTGTACCAATTACTAAGGAACATTTTTATGATTATTCAAACTTCAATTCCAAATTCCTTCAGAATTAAGAGGACATAAATGGTTTTTGAGTCTGGGCAAACTAGTTCTAATAGAAATTATGTTGGAAAAAATTCAGGTGATTTCCAGTTCCGCTTATTTGCTCTTCTAATAGCATTAATTTTGGCATTCTGTCTTATAGGTTTACAAATGGTTCTAATGGCTACAAAGCCAAACAATGAAGAAATAAAAACAAGAGCTCCAAATAATAATATTGGTAACCGTAAAGACGTTGTAGACAGGCAGGGAAAGTTATTAGCAACTAATATTTCGGTGAACTCTCTATATGCACATCCGCATGAAATAATTGATAAAGTTAAAGTCATAACAGACTTAGATAAAATCTTTGTTAACGAAAAAGCAGGATTGTTTAGGCAAAAAATAATGAGCGATAAGCCTTTTGTTTGGTTAAAAAAGACAATGTCCCCAGATCAACAGGAAAGTGTAATGGATATTGGCCAACCAGGACTTTATTTTGGACCTAGGAAAATGAGAATTTTTCCAAATGGAGAAGTAGCTTCGCACGCTTTGGGGGGAGTGAGGTTTGGCGAGGAGAGGGTTGATGGTGCTGAAATTTTAGGTACGGCAGGAGTAGAGTTATATTTTGATGATTTTCTTAGGGAGTTCAATAAAGGAGATGAAAGATTGGAGTTGTCCCTAGATTTAACGCTACAATCCTTGATCGAACAAATTCTTCAGGATGGAATTAGATTAATGGAAGCTAAAGGAGGTTCAGTAGTATTGATGAACTCAAAAACTGGAGAAATTCTTTCTTTAGTGTCCTTTCCAGAATTTGATCCTAATGATCGACCTAAGAATCTATTCAAGGACAATCCGGCTGATAGCCCAATATTTAATCGTGCTGTCCAGGGAATTTATGAATTAGGTTCAGTGTTTAAGATATTTACAGTAGCCTTAGCTTTAGATAAAAATTTAGTAGAAGTTGATACGAAGCTTAATACTAAAGGTCCTTTAAGGATAGGTGGAAGAACAATTTCAGATCATAAATACTTTGGACCTAGCTTAACCGTTGAAGAAATTATAGTAAAATCTTCAAATGTTGGTACTGTGAGAATAGCCAACAAAATTGGCTCAGAACTACTAAAGGATTTTTATGCAAATTTAGGTCTATTGGATAGGACTAGTCTAGAGCTACCAGAAACCAGATTAACCGTCCCACAATCTCCCAGAAAGTGGAAAAGTCTAGATATGGCCACAGCTTCCTATGGTCATGGGATAGCTGTCTCTCCTATACATTTGGCGGCAGCATACTCTAGTTTGGTAAATGGAGGTTACAAAGTAAACCCCACCCTATTGCTTAAAGATAAAAAAATAACAGATAAGGTCGAACATGAACCAAAAAATCAAGTCATAAGAAATGCAACATCCAGTATAGTCAGGTCTCTTCTTAATAGAGTGGTAGTTGATGGAACCGCTAAAGATAGTAATTTTGGAGGCTACAACGTCGGAGGTAAAACAGGAACAGCTGAGAAACCTAATCCTGTGGGTGGGGGTTATTATGAAGATAAAGTAATTTCTACTTTTGCATCTGTATTTCCTATCTCAACTGGTGATTATGTCCTTGTAGTAACTTTAGACGAGCCAGAAAATAATTTAGGATCAGAAAGCTTTAGATATGCTAGTAAAACCGCAGTACCAATTTCTGCGAAAATAATTAGCAGAATAGGACCATTATTAGGTTTGAAGTTAGAGAAAAAATAATGAAAATTATAATCATAAACTCAGACAAACTGAGGGTAAAACTATGATGATTGACTTTGATTCAGTCTCCTCAGTAAAGCTTTGCGACCTAGACATTACAAATAATTTACTAACGGCCTATCATCCTGACCCTAACTTAGTTTTATCCGGGTTATCTGAAAAGTCACATTTAGTTGGAAAGGGTTTTGTATTTTTTGCACTTTCTGGAACTACTACGCATGGTGCCCACTTTACCAAGGACGCAGTATCAAGAGGAGCAGGCTTAGTCATAAGTGATCCAGAAGGTGAGAAAATAATTCAAGCACTAGATTTAAGGATACCAGTCTATATTTTTAAAAAGCCAAGAGAAATTTTAGCAAAGGCTTCATCTTCATTTTTTAAAGCCCAACCATCGTGTATAGTTGGAGTGACAGGAACTAATGGAAAAACGTCTGTCTCACATTATGTTAGACAAGTTTGGGAGTTGTTAGGTCAATCTGCTTTGAGTATTGGTACCACTGGCGTTAATGGTTTGATTGATCTGCCTCTAGAACATACTACCCCTGATGCTATTAAATTACACTGGTTACTTAATCAAATGGTGGATCAAGGTATTAGTAAGGTTATTATAGAGGCTTCTTCTCATGGATTAGAACAATGTAGATTAGATGGTATTAGGTTTTCAGTAGGAGCTTTCACCAATTTAAGTAGAGACCATTTCGATTACCACGGAGAAATAGAGGCATATTTTCAAGCTAAGGCCATTCTGTTTGAGAGATTGATTAGTAAAAATGGTGGAGCAGTAATAGGGATAGATGACAAATATGGAACTAGGATATCCAAATTGGCAAACGTTAAGTCTACTAATCTGGTGACCGTTGGTAAAAACAAGAAAGCCAATATAAGGTTAGTATCACAAAACTTTCACTCTAGAGGTCAGGAAATAAAAGTTGATTGGCAAGGGAAGGAACATATAATTCCATTAACCTTATTTGGTGATTTTCAAGCTAATAACATATTATTAGCTCTTGGTATTTTAAGTATATGCGGTGAGAAACCAGAAAGAGTTATAAATTTATTATCTAGATTGAAAGCTGTTCCAGGCCGAATGGAAGAAGTAGCTGTCAGAAAAAATGGGGCTAGGATTTTTGTTGATTATGCACATACCCCTGAAGCTTTAAAAGCAGCCTTGAGATCAATCCGCGCTCATTTTATGGGTCAAATCCACCTAGTCTTCGGAGCTGGGGGTAATAGAGATAAAGGGAAAAGAAAAATGATGGGGCAAATAGCTTCAGACTTTTCAGATAAAATAATTATAACTGATGATAATCCAAGGAATGAAGATCCAGCTAGTATTAGGACAGAAATCAAGAAATTTTGTCCAAAGGCCATTGAAATTGGAGACAGGGCAGAGGCAATCTTAGTTGGGGTTGACCAACTTAGAACTGGTGATGCGTTAATTATAGCGGGGAAAGGGCATGAAAAAACGCAGACCTTTGCTAACTCAATCTTACCATTTGATGATGGAGAGCAAGCTAGTTACTCCGTTGCCGCTCTAGATGGTGAGACTTGATGGAAAATCTTTTTACAGATGTTGAAATTCATGAGGCTGTTGGCGGTCGTATAACAAAGAGAAATTGGTCAGTTAAAGGTGTCTCTATAGACTCAAGAACTATACTTAAAGGAGAGTTATTCATAGCAATTCAGGCTGAAAGGGATGGGCATAATTTTATAATTTCAGCCATTCAGAATGGAGCAGCCGCAGCTATCGTAACCAGAATCCCTAAAGATGTACCTTCTAATTTTCCGTGTCTGCTTGTGAAGGACAGTCTCAAGGCGCTGAATGATTTAGCACATTTTTCAAGGCAGAGGTATCAGGGAAAGCTAGTCGCAGTAACTGGCTCTGTTGGGAAGACCAGTACCAAAGCCATGCTTTCACAAGTTTTTTCAAAATTTGGGAATACTTATTCTTCTCCTCAAAGTTATAATAATTACCTCGGCGTGCCACTGACACTAGTGAATATACCCTTGGGGACACAATATGTAGTTTGTGAAATTGGAATGAATTCTAGGGGAGAAATAGAACCTTTATCAAAATTAGCATCCCCTGATATTGGTATTATCACAAATATTTCCCCCGCACATTTAGCATCTTTTAATAGCCTAGAAGGCATTGCTGAAGAAAAGGCTATGATTTGTTCTGGCTTGGCTTCAAACGGAATTTTAATTTATCCAAATGATACGCACTATGCTAAACCAATTGTAAAGATGATTAATAAAAAAAAGGTAAGAAAGCTTACCTTTGGATTTAAGCCTGCAGCTGATGTATACCTTAAGAAAATTGGATCTAAAAAAAATAAAACCTCATTAGATGTAAATATAAAGCACATCAAAAATTTTAGCTTTGATTTAGATGCTCTGGGATCCCATCATGCTGTAAATTCTCTCACTGTATTAGGTACTATTTTTGACCTTGGACTTAATTTGGATAAAGCAGTGAATTATTTGCGGACTTGGCGGCCTGGAGATGGCAGAGGAAAGATTCTAGATTTAAAGTTAAAAAAAGGTTCTAAAGACCTACTTATAAAAGTTATTGATGAAAGTTATAATTGTAACCCGTCTTCATTGAAGGCAAGTTTGGAGGTTGTAAAAAACCTAAGCTTTGATTTTGATAAAGTATGGAAGGGAAAACCTTTCCAGAGGATAGCTATTTTAGGAGATATGTTAGAGCTGGGTGCTCAGGCAAAAAAATTCCACAAAGATATAGCAGATTTAGAAAGTATGAGTTGTTTCGACCGGGTGCACTGCATAGGAGAGCTGATGGAAAACTTATACTGTGGTTTGTCCCACAAAATTAAAGGCTTATCGGTAAGAGATCCGAAAGATTTATTGCCACACCTTCTGAGCACCATTCAGGATAGAGATGTCTATGTCGTAAAGGGATCAAATTCAGTTGGACTTTCGTTTATAGTTGCTGAATTATGTAAGTTAAAAGGTCAGATTATCTAGAGGTAAAAGTTTATGCTATATTTCCTACACTTTTGGACTGACGGTGGTGATTTATTCAATTTGTTTAGGTATATCACCTTTAGAGCAGGTGGTGCTTTTTTTACATCTCTTATTTTTGGCTTCCTCTTTAGCAGACCTATAATAAATTCTTTAAAGCGGAGACAGGTACAAGGTCAACCTATACGCGAAGATGGGCCGGATGGTCATAAAGAAAAAAAAGCAGGTACTCCAACCATGGGTGGTGTTCTGATTATTGGTTCGTTGATATTTTCTTCTTTGTTGTGGTGTCGATATGATATTGGTTATGTGTGGATAGTTATTTTTGTAACTATTGGTTTTGGCCTCTTAGGTTTTGTTGACGACTATTCAAAAATCCGTTACGGAAATTCAAAAGGTATTTCTGGAAGGCTACGCTTATTCGTAGGTTTTTTAATTGCGGCGGTTGCAACAATGTGGGTCATAGCTATACAAGACTCTAACCTTTCAATGGCCTTGGCTGTTCCCATTTTTAAGGATCTTTTATTGAACTTAGGGTGGTTTTTTGTTCCTTTTTCAGTATTTGTTATTGTAGGATCTGCAAACTCTGTTAACCTAACAGATGGACTTGATGGTTTAGCTATAATGCCTGTAATGATAGCAAGTGGATCTCTCGGGGTTATAGCCTATGCCGTAGGTAGGGTCGACTTTTCAACTTATTTAGAAGTTCATTATATTGCAGGTTCGGGTGAGATAGCAGTATTTTCAGCCGCTCTAATAGGAGCTGGACTTGGTTTTTTATGGTATAATGCTCCTCCAGCAGCAGTTTTTATGGGGGATACTGGATCATTGGCTTTGGGAGGAGCACTGGGTGCTATTTCAGTATGCACAAAACACGAAATAGTTTTAGCAATAATTGGTGGTTTATTTGTCTTAGAAGCATTATCCGTTATAATTCAAGTATCAGTTTATAAGCTAACCGGGAAACGAGTATTCTTAATGGCTCCAATTCATCACCATTTTGAAAAATTAGGATGGGCAGAACCTCAGATAGTTATTCGATTTTGGATTATATCTGTAATTTTGGCTCTGGTTGGATTAGCTACACTTAAACTTAGATGAGATATGTCTATACCTCTTTTTTGTAAAAATAGAAAAGTTGCACTGATGGGATTGGGAATGACTGGGCAATCTCTCATAAAGTATCTCAAAAAATATAATATGTCACCTATTTGTTGGGATGATGATGCTGAAAGACGGGAAAAGTTTGAGGCACAAGGGGCAGAAATAGAAGACCTCAATGAGCCTAAGGTTTGGAACGAGATTGACCTTTTAATTATTTCTCCTGGTATTCCTTTTCTATATCCAGAGCCCCATCCAGTAGTAAAACTTGCGCGCGAAAATTCTGTTCAGATAATTACAGACATTGACTTATTCTTTGAACACCTGAATGCAAAAAGCAATTTTACAGGAAAGTTAAAACCAAAAATTATTTGCGTAACAGGATCGAACGGTAAATCTACTACGACAGCTTTGATCCACCATATCTTAAAAGGAGTTTCTAAAAATGTAGAAATGGGAGGAAATATTGGAAGGCCTGTTATGGACCTTAACTTGGAAAATTCTGATAGCATAAAAGTGATTGAGTTATCTTCTTATCAAATTGAGATAGCAGGGAAACTTGATCCAGACATAGCAATCTTTCTAAATTTTTCTAATGATCACCTAATTAGGCATGGTGGCTCAGGTGGTTATTTTTTTAGTAAAGCCAAACTATTTTTGGTAGGTAATCCAAAAATTAATATAATAGGTATTGATCAGAAGGAAGGTAGATATTTGGCTAACTTTCTTGAGGCAGGCAATGACCCTCGTAATGTAGTTATTAAGATTTCGACTTTGGGTCCAGTCTCATGCTCCAAATGGTCTGTATTCATATCGAATGATTTCATAATTGAAGTCAGGGAGGGGAAAGAAGTATTTAAGTCTGATTTAACAAAGGTGTTAAAAATACCTGGTCAACATAACAGACAAAATGCTTGCGCATCTTTTGCGGCTTGTCGAGCATTAGGATTATCCTCAAAGAGATCATTTGATAAAATATTTGGGTTTAGGGGATTACCGCATAGGACAGAACTGATTAGAAACTTTCATGGCATTGTATTTGTGAACGACAGTAAAGCTACAAATATGGAGTCAGTAAAAAAATCATTGGGGACTTTTGATAATATAAGATGGATAGCTGGTGGTCTAAAAAAAGAGGGAGATGATATAAATTTAAATTCTTTCTTTTCAAAAATAGAAAAAGCCTACCTTATTGGTTCATCAGCAGAAGAATTTTCAAACTCACTAAAAGGGTTGGATCATGATATATGTGAGCAATTAGATAAGGCTGTTCTCACTGCTTATAAGGAAGCAAAACCTGGTGATACAATTCTTTTGGCCCCAGGTTGTGCAAGCTTTGATCAGTTTAAAAGTTTTGAAGACAGAGGAGATAAGTTCCGCAAATTAGTTAATGGTTTATCATAAAAGACTTCCTAAGCTATTACTAAAAATGTACCTTTTTTAATTTATCTTTTCTTAAATAGCTACAACTGCTAAAGTAATTTTATAATAATAAAAACAGGCATTACTTTATTACAGAATGACAGATATTATCTTTAGGCCTCGCTCAGATATTTTTGAAGAGAGCGAACTGCCCAGGTGGTGGAAAACCGTGGACAAATGGTCCTTATTTTCTCTAATGGGGCTTTTTCTGAGTGGGTTGTTGTTAGGAATGGCAGCTTCTGTGCCATTGGCAGAAGCTAATGGAAAGCAAGTATTCTACTATGTTAATAGGCAATTGATATATGGGATATTTTCTTTTTTTTGTATACTGGGTCTCTCAATATTATCGGTACGCGAGAATAGAAGGATAGCATTGATAGGTTTTTTGATTTCATTTACGCTTTTACTTGCTCTTCCAATTTTTGGAACAGATCATGGGAAGGGTGCTATTAGATGGCTATCATTATTTGGTTCATCTTTGCAACCCTCCGAATTCCTCAAACCTTTTTTTGTAGTAGCCATTGCTTGGACAATGTCAGCGGGTCAAAAAGAGCCAAAATTACCTGGTAAGGCAATTTCATTTACGATCATGTTAGTAATAGTCTTAATATTAGTAATGCAACCTGATTATGGCCAAGCAGCCCTATTTTTATCGATTTGGGTTATATTATATTTTGTTTCGGGGGCGTCATACTTATTACTAGCAGGAATTATGTTTTTATCACTTTTAGGTGGATTAATAGCCTACTTAAATTCTGAGCATGTTGCTAGGAGAATTGATGGATTTCTTTCACCAGATTTAGATCCTCGGACCCAATTAGGTTTTGCTACTAATTCTATCCAAGAGGGAGGATTATTCGGCGTTGGATTAGGAGAAGGTGTTATAAAATGGAGATTGCCTGATGCTCATACAGATTTCATAATTGCAGTAGCAGCAGAAGAGTATGGTGTATTAATTTGTATCTTGATTATCACATTTTTTATTATAATTGTTGGAAGGTCTCTAGTCATACTTAGCAAAGAGAGAGATTTTTTCATAAGGAACTGTGGAGTAGGTTCGATTTCTTTTTTTGCTTTGCAGGCTATAATAAATTTGGGAGTCTCAGTTCGCTTACTACCAGCCAAAGGAATGACACTTCCATTTATTAGTTATGGGGGATCTTCAATAATAGCTTCAGGCTTTTTAATGGGACTACTTTTGGCGTGTACTAGAAATCGTCCTTTAGGTACGGCAAATCATTAGCTAGGAGGAACATTTGAATGAGAAAAAAACCAGTTCTTTTAATAGCTGCTGGTGGTACTGGAGGACACATGTTCCCGGCCCAAGCATTAGCTTGGGAATTTGAAAAGGTTGGATGGAAAGTAATTTTGGTAACTGATCTAAGGGGGGAAAAGTTTTCCAGAGAATTTCCTGCTAGCATAATAAAATTTGTACAAATATCAGCTACATTAAGATTTAGAGATCCATTGAGGATCCCTAGAGCAATATTTTTAATATTAGCTAGCATTATTAAATCTTTTCAAGTGTTTATCAAGTTTAAGCCAATGGCTGTAATAGGTTTTGGAGGTTATCCTTCTTTTGGATCTATCTTTGTAGCCAAACTTCTTGATGTAAATACCATAGTACACGAACAAAATGCAGTTTTAGGTAGAGTCAATAAATTTTTCTCAAAGAGGGTCAATGTAGTTGCTTGTAGCTATTGGCCAACGAAGGCTCCCATAAATGCAACAATGCATTTCACAGGAAATCCAATACGCCATGATGTAATGACGGTACAAAGGAATATTTTTAGCTTACCTTTAACTGGTCCTCTCAACCTTATTGTCATTGGTGGATCTCAGGGTGCAAGCGTTTTTTCAAAAGTAGTCCCTGAAGCCCTGAAAATTCTGCCAGAAAAATTGAGAAATAGACTTAGAGTTATTCAGCAAGCACGAAAGGAAGATTGTAGGATTTTAGAGGAGCATTATGAAAAGTTAGGAGTTGAAACAAGAGTTAAGGATTTTTTTCCAGATGTAGGTAAAATTTTTGCTTCAGCACATTTAGTAATTGCTAGAGCTGGAGCTTCAACAATTTCAGAGGTACTATTTTTTGGTAAGCCACTGATCTTAGTACCGATACCACATTCTTTTGGAGATCATCAAAGATTAAATGCACAAAGAATAGCTGAACTTGGCGCCGCTATAAAGTTAGACCAAGATAATTTAACCGGAAATCAGTTAGCTGAGAAAATAAAAAGTATTTTAGGAAATCAAAAATTTGCCAAAAAACTTGCATTAGAGGCGTCTAAGAATTCTAATCCCCAAGCGATTATCAAACTTAAAGATCTTGTATTAAAGGTGGCTGAGGGGAATTTTGGTGCAAAGTAAGACCAGAACAAAACTCCCTACAGACCTGGGGCTTATCCATTTCATAGGAATCGGTGGAATTGGAATGTCAGGAATAGCAGAGTTACTGTTAAACCTTGGCTATAAAGTCTCAGGTTCTGATCTAAAGAATACTCCAATTATTTCTAGGTTAAAAGACTTAGGAATTCCTATTCATATAGGACATAGCATAAACAATATTTGTTATGCAGATATAGTAGTAATTTCTTCAGCTATAGATTTAGAGAACATTGAGTTGTGTGAAGCAAGGAGGAGGTCAATTCCAGTAGTGCGTAGATCTGAGATGCTTGCAGAGCTTATGAGGTTGAAATCAAACATAGCAATTGCTGGAACTCATGGAAAAACTACTACGACATCAATGGTAGCTGCCGTTCTTGAGGCAGGAGAATTGGATCCTACTGTGATCAATGGTGGTATAATACAAGCATATGGGTCCAATGCTAGATTAGGTGCAGGTGACTGGATGGTAGTTGAGGCGGATGAAAGTGACGGTACCTTGATTAAAATACCGAGCACAATTGGGGTAGTGACAAATTTAGATCCCGAACATTTAGATTATTATGGTACTTTTGATGGATTAAAAAAAACATTTATCGAGTTTCTTGGTAAAATTCCTTTCTACGGAGTTGGGATTTGTTGCTATGACCACCCTGTATTGCGTGAATTGGTTTTAAAAATCAAAGACCGGCGCATACTGACCTATGGGTTCAACGCAGAAGCAGATTTTGTTATTAAAAATCTTTGCTATTCGGATGAGATGGCTCATTTTGATGTTTACAGTAAGCAAAAGAAGTCCACACTAACTTTGGAATTACCAATGTATGGTGATCATAACGTCTCTAATGCAACAGCTGCAGTATCAATTGCGCAATATTTAAACATTAATTCATTATCTATTATTAATGGCTTAAAAAATTTTAAGGGTGTAAAAAGACGATTTACTAAAGTGTGTACTTGGCGAGGGATAGATATAATTGATGATTATGCCCATCATCCAGTAGAAATAAAGGCTGTACTCTCAGCAGCCAGGCAGTACTCCTTGGGCAGAGTCATAGCAGTTCACCAACCGCATAGGTATTCTAGACTAAATAGTCTTATGTCTGAATTTTGTATGTGCTTTAATGACGCTGATATAGTAGCTATAACACCAGTATATGCTGCTGGGGAATTACCTATCGCTGGGGCAACAGCAGAAGGGCTTATCTCTCAATTGAATTATGAGAATGATAAAGTTTCATATGTAAAAGACGAATTAGGTTTGAGAGATTTTGTGAAAGCGCAAGCAAGGGAAGGTGATATTCTTGTGTGTTTGGGCGCTGGTTCAATTAGCCAATGGGTAAATAGATTGCCTGAATTGTTAGGGGAAGAAGGTTGAGATGACTGAAGGTCGTTTCATTTTTGGTAATGCAGAGATTAGCTTACCAACCTGCAGAGGGTTGATTTTGTATAACTTTAACCTCAGTAGGTTAAGTTGGTTGAAAGTAGGCGGACCTGCTCAGGTTTTATTTCAGCCAGAAGATGAGGCAGATTTAGCATTTTTTTTAAAAAAAATATCACCAGAAGTTCCCATATTCGTCATTGGGGCGTGTTCTAATTTAATAATTAGAGACAGAGGAATCCCTGGTATAGTCATTAAATTAGGGAAGAATTTTTCTAAAATTAAATTTGCTAAAAATTCTATTTCTGTTGGAGCGGGTTGTATCGACTCTTATGTAGCAAAAATTTCAGCCAAGAATGGTATTGATTTATCATTTTTACGTACCATTCCTGGTAATATTGGTGGTGCTGTTACTATGAATGCTGGTTGCTATGGTTCTTATGTTTCAGATTATTTCTTAAGTTTACGAATTATTTGCAGAAATGGAGCAATAAAAATCCTCCGTCTTGAAGATTTAGACTTTCGTTATAGAGGCTCTTCTATTCCAGATAATGCTATAGTAACTGAGGTTACTTTTAAATCCATAAAGGAAGAGCCAGAGAACATTGCAATGAAAATGAATAGAGCTTTAGAATATAGGGAACTTCATCAACCTGTGAAGGAGCTATCTTGTGGCTCTACTTTTAGAAACCCTTTAGGACGATCATCTTCTATGGATCCGGGTGATACTGACCATTCCCTAAAAGCTTGGAAACTTATTGATGAAGCAGGATTAAGAGGAATGAAAGTAGGAGGTGCCCAAATTTCAACAAAACATCCTAATTTTATGATCAATACTGGTAATGCAACAGCACAAAATTTAGAAGACTTAGGAAGTTTAGTAATTAAGAAAGTGAAAGAAAAAAGTGGTATTGAACTACTTTGGGAAATTAAGAGAGTAGGGTTAAATGCTCAAGAAGTTTAGTAAAAATTTTCACGACCAGACTATAATTATTAATAGGATATGAAGTGGTAGATTTAGTCAAAAGAGTGGTTGTTCTTTTAGGTGGTAATTCATTAGAAAGGGAAGTTTCTTTGGTATCGGGGTACGAATGTGCAAAGGCAATTTCTAATAACGGTTATGAAGTTTTTAAAATAGACACAAAAGACAATTTTATAAAAGAGTTGCAAGATCTTCAGCCAGACGTGGTATTTAATGCTTTACATGGTAAGTGGGGTGAGGATGGTACTATTCAGGGAGTATTGGAGACGCTAAAATTGCCATATACCCATTCTGGTATCTTAGCTTCCTCAGTAGCTATGAATAAAGACAGAGCAAAAACTATCTTCAGAGATGCTGGTTTACCAGTGATGGATCATTTAGTGTTAGGAAAAGATTTTGAAGTTGAGAAGATTTCCTTTCCTTTTCCTTACGTTCTTAAACCAATAAGTGGTGGGTCATCTCTGGATGTTCATATACTTAATTGTAAAGATGATTGGTTTAAAAATGGAACTGTCATTTCTGAGAGAGCTTTTGATTTTATGGTTGAGCCCTTTATTCCTGGCAGAGAGCTTACAGTTACTGTTATGGGAGATAAGGCATTGGCTGTAACAGACATTCGTTCAGATGAATGGTATGACTATGATGCAAAGTATGGTTTAGATGGATCTCAACATATTTTACCAGCTCAGATCCCACATGAAATAACAGAGCTTTGCTTAAATTATGCACTTGCTGCTCATACTGCTTTAGGTTGTCGTGGTGTTTCTAGGACTGATTTTAGATGGAATGAAATGCTTGGTATTAATGGACTTTTTATTCTTGAACTAAATACTCAACCCGGAATGACACCAACTTCCCTAGTTCCAGAACAAGCAAAGTATGCTGGTATAGGGTTTGGGAAGCTCTGTACATGGCTAATTAATGATGCATCCTGCGATAGATAGTTAAGAAATTGCAATATAATAACAAAAATAAAACTGTAGGCTATCGAACACCATCAAAACTTAGATATAGAGTTGAGAGAATTTGGCTTCGTAAATGGCTTAGAAAATTAATACTAAGGTCATTTATCTTTTTTATTTGCATATTGTTTTTTATTTTGAGCTTGGTTTTCCTCAAAAGTGAGTTTAAGTTCAAAAACGTACGTCATGCTATGGAGCTATTTATTTTTGATAGACCTGAGCTATCGATATCTAGCTTAAATATCCAAAATGCCAACCCAGATTTAAGCAATCAAATAAATGCAATTTTACAGCTTTCTTTTCCAATAAACCCATTAAAAATAAATATTAACTACCTTCAAGAAATTATAAATGACCTTGAGCCCGTAGATTTTTCGAAGATCAGAATTACAGAAAATGGTGTATTAGAGATATTCATAAGTGAGAGAGTCCCTGCTGTTATCCACAGGTATGAAAGACAATTGATGCTTTTGGATGTGAATGGAAGGAGAATTGGGGAGGTTTTTTCAAGATCAGATAGGCAAGACCTTCCCTTGGTTGTAGGGTTGGATGCTAATCTTAGAGTACTTGAGGCGTTAGAAATATACAAATCATCAGCCTCCATCCTTAATCGGATTCGTGGTATTATTCTAGTTGGTAAACGTCGTTGGGACATTGTTTTAGACTCTGGTCAAAGAATAAAATTGCCAGAAGAGGAACCAAAAATTGCTTTGATCAGCTTTTTAAGATCAGATAGAGGTAAGAAAATATTGAATGGTCACGTTTCTAATATTGATTTGAGGTTTAAGGGACAGATAATATTACGTAAAAGATTACTTGTATCGAATGAAGAGGGTATTTGAGCTACTTTGGTTGTGAAATCTAAAATAACACCTAATTTTAGGGAGCATCGAGAGATTAGAAAGAAGCTAAAGGCTGCTATAAAGCGAGGCACTTTAGGTTTGTTAGATATTGGTTCATCTAAGATAGCATGCCTAATTCTTAAGTTTCCAGATGGAAATAATCAATCTAACAAATCTGAACATTTGCAGGAAACCAAAAGAATAGCTTACCGGGTAGTTGGTGTAGCAACTAGGAAATCCAGGGGAATAAAAGCAGGAGAGGTAATAATAGCTGATGAAGTTGAAAAATCAATTAGAACAGTCGTCCAGCAAGCTCAAAAAATGGCTTCAACGACGATTGATGACGTCCTCATTTGTTTTTCTGGAGGCTCTCCGATGTCAAATAATATATTCGAGGAATCAAACCTGCAAACTACTGTAGTTGGGAGGAAAGATATTGGTACTTTACTTTCAAAATATGATTTTGATGCAGTTGCAAATGGGAGGGAAATCTTGCATGCAATGCCGGTAAATTTCATACTGGATGATAGGAGTGGGTTAACCGATCCATGTGGTTTAACTGGTCAAACTCTAGGTTTAGATATCAATCTTATAACAATTGATCAAAATGTTTTGGGCAACATTACACAATGTTTGAACCGTTGCCAATTGGGATTAGCCGGAGCAATTTTTTCTCCCTACGCTTCTGCTAGATCTAGTTTGGTAGAAGATGAACTCAAGCTAGGTTCTGCTTGTATCGATATGGGGGGAGGATCTACCGGTGTTTCAATCTTTGTGAATCATCAAATGGTTTTTGGATCTTCTGTTAAGTTTGGTGGTGAGCACATCACCTCGGATATTATGCAAGCCTTCCAAATATCTTTTGAAGAAGCAGAGAGAATAAAGACACTTCATGGGGGTGTTGTTATTACTAATCTCGATGACAGTGATCTTATAGAGCTGTCCTCAGGTGAAGCAGGAGAGAAAATAACTAATTATGACAGACCTTTTGTGAGCAGGTCAGAATTGATATCAGTGATAAGGCCAAGGCTTGAAGAAATTTTAGAGGAGGTCAGTGCACAACTTGAGGTGGGGGGCTATGATTATCTTCCATCTAAGAGGATAGTTTTCACGGGGGGTGCAAGTCAGCTACCAGGACTGTACGAACTAGCTATCGAATATTTTGGCTCAAGGGTAAGAATAGGCAGGCCTATGAGAGTTCAGGGACTACCTCAAGCCTTACATGGATCCCAATTTTCTGCAATTATAGGTTTGGCTATTGAAGCGAGCTATCCACAGGATGAAGCTTGGGATTTTGATATTCCTCTTAGCGCAGGACCAACCGAACGAATTAAACTAGCAGTTAACTGGATTAAGGATAACTGGTAGCCAATACTGCTATGGTTTTTTCCCATAAAACTAGTGTCTTACTTTTTTCGTGACCTAAGTTTAGTATTGAGTTATCATAACGAATCAAAAAAAATAAAAAAAAATAACAGGCAAAACGGGCAAAAATTATGACTTTTACTTTGAGGGTTCCTGACCAACAGGATCTAAAGCCTCGCATCATAGTGTTTGGTGTAGGTGGGGCTGGCGGAAACGCTGTTGATAATATGATAATGAAAAATTTAGAGGGTGCAAATTTTGTTGTAGCTAATACTGATGCGCAAGCTCTTCAACAATCTAGTGCTCAAAGAAAAATACAAATGGGAGTAAAAATTACTGAAGGCCTTGGTGCGGGTGCAAAACCTGAAATAGGTACCTTAGCTGCAGAAGAAAGTTTAGAAGAGGTGATTGAAGCTCTAAAAGACAGTCATATGTGCTTTATAACGGCGGGAATGGGCGGAGGAACTGGGACAGGGGCTGCGCCGGTTATCGCCCAGGCAGCCCGTGAGTTGGGAGTGTTAACAATCGGGGTTGTCACTAAGCCTTTTCAGTTTGAGGGACTTAAGCGAATGGATCAGGCTCAATCAGGGATTGAGGCTCTTCAGGATGTTGTAGATACTCTCATAGTCATTCCAAATCAGAACTTGTTTAGACTTGCCAACGAGAAGACGACTTTTACTCAGGCTTTTGAACTAGCAGACGATGTTCTTTATCAAGGAGTAAAAGGTGTTACAGATCTTATGGTCCGTCCAGGTCTGATAAATTTGGATTTCGCGGATGTCCGTGCTGTTATGGATGAGATGGGCAAGGCTATGATGGGTACTGGTGAGGCTAGTGGGGAAGATAGAGCTCAACAAGCGGCTGAAAAAGCTATTGCCAATCCATTACTTGATGAAATTTCTCTAAAAGGGGCTCGGGGAGTACTTATTAATGTCACTGGTGGTAATGATATGACGTTATTTGAGTTAGATGAGGCTGCAAATCGAATTAGAGATGAGGTAGAGGCTGATGCAAAAATAATGGTTGGTACTACTTTAGATCCTACTATGGATGGATTGCTAAGAGTATCTGTAGTTGCTACAGGGATAGAAGCTAATAATCAGCAAATGGAGATGAGTTCTGAAAAGTTAACAGATAATAGAAATTTTGAATCTGAAAAAATCCATTCTTTTGGTTCTGAGGGCAGATATACAAGTGGCCCGGGCCAAAGTAGAGGGAATTTAGGTCGAGCTTTTACAAAGGAATCCAATTTTCAGCAACCTGAGAAAGATTTTACTAATCCAGTAATAGAGGGAAAAAATTTGGGTACTGTATCGGAAAGAAATTTTCCCCCTAAAGTAGAGGAGAGTCCAAAGTTTGTACAAAACATAGAAGAAGATAGTCAAAGAAATTTGGATGGAACTTTGAAAAGACTACATGCGGCGGTAAACAAGGAGCCGAACCCTAGTTCTTACAACAGACCCAGCCATGTTGAATCCCAAGGAATGTCGTCCTCGAGTAAGGGAACTTTAAATAGTATTTTACAAAGAATGACAGGGTTTCGGGAGAGAAAAAATGCAGCCAAAGTGGATTACAAGGCATCTCCTTCTCTTCATAGGCCTGAATCTGAAAAAGTTGAACAAAAAAACTTAAGTGGTACTACTGATGCAAATAACTTTCCAAATGAGCAAAAACGAAAAGAAGAAGTTCCAGCTTTTTTGCGCAGGCAGGCAAATTGAAGTAGTGTAGCTTAGTAAACTACCATTGTATTATTTTGTTACAAACTGTGATTTGATTAAAAGTATACAAGAGTTTAGATTTCAAGCAGTAAGGTAAGTAACTTGAGGTCTCTAATTGCAAACCACTGTCAAAAATGAGTTTAGTCACGTAGGGACAGGTGTGCATCTTGGTAGGCCGGTTAGGATAACTATTAAACCTGCTAGAGAAGGTCATGGGATAATTTTTAAGCGTACTGATGTTGATCATCAGATATCCTTTATTCCTGCAAATTATAAGTATTTGGTTGAAGGAAAGCTTTGTACATCTGTTGCAAATTCCCATGGCGTGAGGGTAATGACAGTGGAGCATTTGTTAGCTGCGTTTTCTGGTGTTGGTGTTACAAATGCGCTTGTAGAAATTGATAATGAGGAAGTTCCAATCCTGGATGGTTCTTCAGACCGTTTTGTGAAATCGATTATTAAAGCAGGGATAAAGGAACAAGAGCAATCATTGTCGATATGCAAAGTGACCGACAGTTTAATGGTTGAAGATGGTTCCTCCTGGGCGCGCTTTGATCCAGCCGATAAGTTAATTTTATCTGTGACTATAGATTATCCAGGTACTCTGATAGGGCGGCAGCATCTTTCCCTGCAAATGTTAAAAGGGGCGTTCATTGAGGAACTCAGCAGTTGTAGAACTTTTTGTCTTAAGGCTGATGTCCAAAAAATGATTTCAAAGGGTTTAGCGCTTGGTGGTAGTCTAAAAAATGCAATTGTTATTGATCAATTTAAGATATTAAATTCTAATGGCTTGCGTATTAATGATGAATTTGTTCGCCATAAAATGTTGGATGCCTTAGGTGATTTAGCCCTAGCTGGTATGCCAATATTTGGACATTTTACGTCATTTTGTGGTGGACATAATTTAAACACAAGGTTAGTAACTAAACTTCTTTCAAGTGAGAAGTGTCACAATGTGTATAATTTAGGTCGTAAAGAAGCTGATAAACTCTTAGGATCAAGATATAAGGTAATTAGTATGGATTATAAGGCTGTAGGATAAAAAATCCTTGGGTGATATTTTCTTGTTATGTTATCTAAAATACTTCAAAGAGTTTTTCGTTAGCTATTTGTAGAGTTTATTATCATGAGGATTATTAGGTTATTACTTAGTTTTTGTGTTACTAGTATTTTATGTTTTGCTTCAATAGGTTGCACAAAATTAGCTAGCGACTTTGATGAGAAATCTACCGCATCAGAAATTATATCTGGAGCAGAGCGAGCATATATCAAAAACGACTTTGTAAGATCAGCGGAGATCTACTTAAAAGTAGAGGAATATTTTCCATACTCAGATGACTCTAGAATGGCGCTAGTTAAAGCTATAGAGGCATACCATGCAGGGGCTAAGTTTCTTGATCTTAGATCTATATCGAGGAAATTTGTCAAATTATATCCAGAAGATGTAAAAGCTCCCTTTGCAAAATATATGGTAGGTATGAGTTATTTTGAACAAATTATTGATGTTGAGAGAGATCAAGGAGCGACCAGAGATTCTATTAAGGAATTTTCTGAGTTGATCTCTGATTATCCAAAGAGTGAATACTCTGATTTAGCCAGGAAAAATATAAAAATTGCCAAAAATCAGTTGGCGGGGCAAGAAATGGCTGTGGGTCGGTACTACCTTAAGAGAGATAATCCACTAGCAGCCCTAAAGAGATTCCAAACAGTTAGAGATCAACATAGCGATACTCCTTTTTATCCCGAATCCCTTTATAGAATAGTTGAGTCCTATTTAGTAATAGGCATAGATAGCCAGGCGTTGCTTGCTTACGATAGTTTAATAAAAAGATCTCCTAACAGCAAATGGACCTTATTAGCAAAAACTAAGCTCGAAGAAAGTCGTCTCAAGGAAGAATAGCTATGCTTTGTTCATTAAGCATTCGAAATATGCTTTTATTGGAAAATATGGAGATAAATTTTTCTCCAGGGCTGAACGTATTCACGGGAGAGACAGGTGCTGGAAAATCCATTATTCTTGAGTGCTTAGGTTTTGTACTTGGAAAGAAGTCTAAAAATCGTTTTTTAAGGACCTATTGTGATAGGGGGGAAGTAGTAGCAGTATTTATGGTGAGGGAGTCTGGTGAAATTAAACAATTAGTTGATACCTTATCAATTGAATGGACCGATACCTTGATAATCAGACGTGTTGAGTTTTTAGATGGACGACGAAAAGCGTATATTAATGATATAAGCTGCACCCTTGAAACTGTTCAAAAAATTGGGGCAAAATTAGTTGAGTTTGTAGACCAAAAGGATGGCTCATCAGTCTTGAAAAAAAGTAATCATATTAATTTATTGGATGATTTTTCTGGAAATAAAAACGAAGTAAGTTATCTCAAGAAGAATTGGGATCTTTTAAAGGAAGCAGAAGTAGAAATATCTACCATGGAAGCCAGGAAAGAAACGTTGGAAGGTGAAATAGAGTTTATGAAGTACTCGTTATCAGAATTGAAAAGCTTAGCACCAAAGCTTGATGAGGTTAAAGAATTAAAGGAACTACAGACAATATTAAAATCATCAAGTAGGCTTAATGAACACCTTCAAGGTGCTGGTAACCTTATTTCTGAGAAACACATAAGGGATGATCTTTTTATGGCACTTAGCAAATTGGAAAAAGCTGGGGACCTTTTGCCAAACAATTCATTACTGTCAGCCACAATTAGTTCACTAGATGGTTTGATCCATGAATTGGATGATATTGAAAAAAATATACCATCGATTTTAAGTAATAGGGCTTCTGATGGGGTTACTTTGGAAGAAGTTGAGGATAGGCTTTTTAATCTAAAAAATATTGCAAGAAAACATGGGGTAAAGCCTGAGGATTTAGTTGGGTTGTGCCACGAATTTGAAGCTAAATTATCAAATCATATTGATTTTGAGGGTACTATCAGAAATTTAAGAAAAAAACTACTATCTTATGAAAATACATTTAAAACAGGTGCTGAAAAAATTTCTAAGAAACGCAAAGTGCAGGGAAAAAAATTAGACATAATGATGCAAAAAAGAGTTAATACCACTCAAGATGGAGGGGATCTTGTTCAACACATGTTTAGAACCAAGAAAGGTCAAAGGATTTAATGGACTTGACGAGGTCACTTTTCAAATCAGCAATCATGGATTGATCCCAAAGGATCTTGATAAAGTGGCCTCTGGGGGCGAACTTTCAAGACTTCTCTTAGCACTAAAGGTTTGTTTAAGAACAAATACACAAAGAATTTCTATGGTCTTTGATGAAATTGATAGGGGTATAGGTGGCGCAACTGCAGAAGCAGTAGGCAAGCGTTTAGGGATACTATCTGATCAGGATCAAGTCTTATTAGTCACTCACTCACCTCAAGTAGCTTCAAAGGCCGATAGGCATTGGAGAGTAAGCAAGGTTTCAAATAGAGGAAAAGTGCCCTTGACCATCCTGGATGAACTGAATCAAGAAGAAAGAGTTTCAGAGCTAGCAAGAATGATTTCTGGAGAGGTTATTTCTAAAGAAGCCTTAGCAGCGGCTTATAAATTATTGACTTAATAGATTCTTTTATTTGGTGGCAGTTCCAAAATTTTTAAAACTACCTATGGAATACCTGCGTTATAGGCTGAAATAACTTATTTTTCTTCAAGAGGCTTGAAGCTGTTATGTTAGTAATAGCTCCATTGACTAATTAGACTTTATTACTTTACCAGGATTTAAAATATTATTTGGGTCTAGGGTCTTCTTAATGTCACCCATAACTTCCCATGCGTCACCATGCTCATCTTGCATATAGCTTATTTTTCCCATTCCAATACCATGTTCACCGGTAATTGTACCTTCCAGTTGCAAGCATCGGTTACACATCCGATGAATTATTCCTTTAGCAATATCCCTATCTTCATTGTTATTTTTCCTTATTAAAAGGGTAGCGTGAAAATTTCCGTCGCCAACATGTCCCCATATAGGACCAGGAATACCATTACGACTTATATCTTTTGCAGTTTCGTCTATCAGACCTGCCAGCTTTGAAATTGGGACACAAGCATCGGTAGCTATCGCTTTATAGCCTGGATATTTAGCCTTCACAGCATAAAAAGCCTGATGACGAGCTTTCCATAGTTTGTTTCTTTCCTCCGATTTGGACGACCACTTAAAATCTGAGCCTGACAGGGAGGAAGCTATCTCTGATACTAACTCTGATTGTTCTTTGACAGAAGTTTCAGACCCGTGAAACTCTAAAAAAAGATGTGGTAATTCAGGCATATTTTCTTGGAAATACTGATTGCAGGCCTGAATCGTCTCAGTATCTACTAGTTCCATTCTAGCCATTGGTATAGCCATCTGGATTGTCTGAATTACCGTTTTTACGGCACTATCAACTGTAGGAAAAGCACAAATCGCTGCTGCAATAGACTCCGGTCTTCCTTGTAATTTCAGTGTTAGCTCAGTAATTATTGCTAAAGTGCCTTCGGATCCTACTATAAGTTTGGTCAAATCATAACCTGCAGCTGATTTTCTAAACCTACCACCAGCTTTAATTATTTTACCGTTGGCAAGCACAGCTTCTAGTCCTAAAACATTTTCGCGCATTGTTCCATATCTCACAGCAGTAGTGCCAGATGCTCTAGTAGCGGCCATACCCCCTAGAGATGCATTTGCTCCCGGGTCAACAGGAAAAAACAGACCTAATTGTCTTAAATCGTTATTTAATTGCTCCCTGGTAACCCCAGGTTGCACTATAACATCCATATCTTCCGAGTTTACGCTTAGAATAGCATTCATATTCATCATATCTAATGAAATACCACCTCTCCTAGCCAAGGCATTACCCTCCAAGGAAGTCCCAGTTCCCCAAGCAACAATTGGACATTCTTCCTCATGACAAATTTTCAATATTGTTGAAACTTCCTGGGTATTATTAACAAAAACTACTGCATCTGGAATCATTTCCGGAAAATATGTTTCATTTGTCCCATGTTGTTTCCTAATTGAAGACTTGGTGCTTATGCAGTTCGGTAAAAGGTTTGCTATTTTTTTTATCGCATTTTTAATTGACATTTTGATAAGATGAAGTTGCTATAAACTTCTATATTTTGACAAGTTTTTGGATAAAAGGAAAGAGCATATGAGACAATTTAGGGAAATTCTTAGTTGAAAGTGTTTAACAATCCAGTTGAAAGTCCCATAGAGGAAGTATTGGAAGGCTGGATTGACTACAATGGGCACATGAATGTTGCATACTATACTCTTGCTTTTGACCGTGCGATCGATTTTTTCTTAGAAGAAACATTAGGAATTGGTCCGTCATATGTAAAACAAGTCAATCAGGGCCCATATTCGATACAGGCAAATTATTACTACTTACAAGAACTTAAAAAAGGCGATAAATTTAGGTCCAAAATATTTATAATTGATGCAGACAAAAAGAAAGTCCATATGGTTTTAGAAATGGTTAACGTAGCAATTGAAGAGAAAGTAGCCATCTGTGAGACCTTGCTAATTAATGTGGATCTTAATTTACGCAAGTCCACTCCTTATCCAGATTTGGCTCAGGATAAAATCTTAGAATATAAAAAGGCTTGTGAAGAATTTGTTTTTCCAAAAGAAGTAGGTAAACCAATTACCCTTAAAAAGTAGTCTTTATAAAAGGGGGGAACAGGCTTTGAACAACCATGATTTTTCTTCTGGAGCAAGTTTATTTTCAAATTTGAGTTGTATCTTTCTGTGATAATTATTAATCCATTTAACTTCATCTATTGTTAGCAATTTCAGGAGCAATAGATTTTTATCTATAGGGCAAAAAGTTAGAGTTTCAAAACGGAGCATTGGCCTACTGTCAGCTTTTTTATTGGGTGAAGCTTTTTTAACAAGGAGTAAGTTCTCAATTCGTATGCCATGACTATCAGCAACGTAAAAACCTGGTTCGTTAGAAATTATCATCCCTGCCTTTAGTTCGAATTCATTTTTCCTAGAAATGGCTGCAGGACCCTCATGTACTGATAAAAACGAGCCTACGCCGTGGCCAGTCCCATGATCATAGTCTAGCCCTTCTTGCCATAGTGCATATCTTGCTATACTATCCAAATCTCTACCTGATAAGCCGACGGGCCATGACATACGAGATATCGCAATCATTCCCTTTAAAACCAAAGTGAAGTGCTTCTTTTTTTTATTACTGCTTTTTCCAATTTGGATGGTTCGAGTAATATCAGTAGTTCCTTGTAGATATTGACCACCACTATCTATTAAAAGGAGATCGTTATCTCCCAGTACTCTATTGGTTTTGGGACTTGCCTTGTAATGAATGATTGCCCCATTTGGCCCCGAGCCACATATAGTATCAAATGAAGTTCCTCTATATTTTTTTCCTAACATTCTAAACTTTTCCAATGATTTAATTATGGATAATTCATCTAGGCCGTGTTTTTTATTCTTTGATAGCCAGTTGAGAAATTTAACCATCGCTATCCCATCCTTAAGGTGCGCTAATCGGGATCCTTTAATTTCGGTCGCATTCTTTATGGCTTTTAGTCTAGTACTTGGGTCTTCAGTATCATACCATGATGTCTTCCGTGATATTAGGTAATTTCTAATTGCAAAAGGGCAGCTTTTAGAATCAAACCAGATCTTTCCTCCCAGTTGTCTCAACCTATCCTTCAGGTTTTCAGTTGGGAAAAATTGTACCATTGGCCCTAATTTTTTATCAAGTTCGCTAGTTATCTTTGCTTTATCTACATAAATTTCAATTTCAGAAGTATCCTTCTGTATTGCAAAAGCCTTAACTATGGGGGTGTTTGTAATATCATTACCCCTTATGTTTAACAGCCAACAAATTGAGTCAGGAAGAGTATATATAGCGAAAGCAGCTCTGGAACTTTTTATCATTTTAGCAGTACGTTCCAATTTTGATTGATGGCTTTCCCCCGTATATTTTTCACTTAATTTGTAGGCATGACTAACAACCTCTTTAGGCTTATTTTTCCACAAGTGATCAATTAAATTTACTGTTGGTTTAATTTTAAGATATCCTTTAAGTCCTAGTTCTAGGTTTTCGATTTCTTCACTAGTGTGTAGCCAAGGGTCGAAAGCTACAGTGCTGAATTTATTTAGACTTGATGTTAACCAATCCACTATTAATTTTTTTTCAAGTCTTTGGACCTTAATTTGTTTATTACTCTTTTCACTTTCAGCTTGGATCCAATAACGACCATCTACAAATAAAGAGATATTTTTTAGGGTAATGATACATAAACCTGCAGAACCTGTGAAACCTGAAAGCCAAGTTAGTCTTGCGTCATTATCTGAAATAAATTCGCCTTGATGACGGTCAGCTCTTGGAACTAAAAATGCATCAACTTTTTCCTTGTGCATTAATTGCCTTAGTGCTTTTAGTTTGCCTACAGCTGTAATTTTAGAAGAAGTCCGAACTGAGTTTTGGTACATTTTGGTTATTTTTTTAACTTTGGTTAAGGACGTACTTTATTTTTTTGATCAAATAAACTAGCTAGCTGCTCTGTCATAGCGCCAGCAAGTTGTTCAATGTCTGTAATTGTAATTGCGTTTTTGTAATACCTAGTCACATCGTGACCAATACCTATAGCGATGACCTCAATTAGATTTCTATTTTCAATCATTTCAATAACTCGTTTTAAGTGGTTTTCAAGGTAGTTTGATGGATTTACAGATAACGTGGAGTCATCAACAGGTGCCCCGTCAGATATAACCATAAGTATTTTTCTTGACTCTGATCTTTTTAATAGGCGTCTATGAGCCCATTCCAATGCTTCACCATCAATATTTTCTTTTAAAAGGCCTTCTTTCATCATAAGTCCTAAATTCAGACGAACCCTTCTCAAGGGTACATCGGCTTGTTTATAAATCACATGTCGCAGATCATTTAACCGGCCTGGGTTACTAGGCCTATCTTGATTTAACCAGTCCTCTCTTGATTTTCCTCCCTTCCAAGCTCTTGTTGTAAATCCAAGAATTTCACATTTCACCTGACATCTTTCTAAAGTTGATGCAAGTATTTCTGCACAAATCGCCGCAATTGAGATAGGTCTACCCCTCATCGAGCCAGAGTTATCAATAAGTAGAGTAACTAGTGTATCCTTGAATTCAATCTTACTTTCCTGTTTGTATGTTAGGGGAGTGGTCGGATTTGTAATTATTCGAGCAAGCCTAGATGCATCTAAAAAACCTTCTTCTAAGTCGAATTTCCAAGACCGATTTTGTTGGGCTTGTAACCGCCGCTGTAGCTTATTTGCTAATCTTGAAACGGCTCCCTTAACCTGATCCAGTTGTTGTTCAAGATATACACGTAATCTGGAAAGCTCTTCTTCGTCAGCCAGGTTTTCTGCCAAAACTTCTTCATCATAGGTTGGATTAAAAATTCTATAGCTAGGATCAGCATCTGATAGAAATTGGGGTTGGGATCTTTTGCTTGTATCGATGTCCTCCTGATTCTCTTCGTTGGAATCAACCTCAGTAACCTCCTCTTCAGTTGAAAGGTCATCAGATGTTGACAAATCTGAAATAGTATCTTCAGTTTCCTCTGGTCTCTCAGATTTACTTTCGTCTTCTTCATCTGGGTTGCTAGAATTACCATCATCATCTTGGTTACTATCATCTGGCTGTTTTTCAGAATCTTCAGGATCATCTCCCAACTGATCACCGTATCCAAGATTTTTTATAATATTTCGACTGACTCTAGCAAATTTTTCTTGGTCATTGACCATAGTATTAATATCAATAAAACTATTGCCACTTTCTTCAGTGATGAAACTTTCCCAGGTTTCTAGTGCATGTTTGGCATTAGCAGGTAAATCTCTCTCATTTGTCAACTTCCGGACATAAATCCGCATAGCCTCAGGTAATGGAACTTTTTCTGAGACTGAACTATTTTGAATTAATTTTTTGCTTTCAGTATCAATCTTTAGATCGATGTTTTTGGATGCACCGGGATATGTTAATGCGCCAACTGCTTCGCATCTAGCTTTTTCCATCTCATTAAATAAAGATAAAGCGACATCGCCAACAGGAGAATATTTTTTAGCTATTTCTTTATTATGATATCTAAGGTGCATTGCAACAGAGTCTGCTTCTCCTCGTGCCAGAGCCATTTCATTTTGAGATATTTTACTAGAAATTCGAGATAATTGCACTTGGCTTTCACCTATATTAGCACTCTCGCTTTCGAACTTAATTTTCAAATCGTTTGCGCCAGAAATTGCTCTAGTGGCTTCACTCAATGCCTTTTTAATTGGTGAAGTAACAGATTTTTTTCTAATCATTCCCATTTTCAATACTTTTTGTGGTACTGGAAAGTATACTCTCAGGAAGCTCTTCCTCAAAACATCGCTGAAAAAATTCTGCTACTGTTGGTCTTTCTAATTCATCGCATTTATTTAGAAACGTTACCCTAAATGAAAAGGCAAGGTCATTAAAAATTTCTAGATTCTGGGCCCAATTAATAACAGTTCTTGGGGACATTAAAGTAGAAATATCTCCACTAATGAAAGAGTTCCTTGTTAGATCAGCTACTGCTACCATTCGCTGTATTATTTTTTCACCTTCTTGATTTGCCATAGCTGGGATTTTACTAATTACAATTTCTTTTTCCTGCTTTTGACTTAAGTAATTTAGGGTTGAAACGATCGACCATCGGTCCATCTGACCTTGATTAATTTGTTGTGTTCCATGGTAGAGTCCAGTCGTATCTCCCAGACCTACTGTATTAGAAGTTGCAAATAATCTAAAGTGCCTGTGCGGTTTGAGAATCTGGTTTTGATCTAATAAAGTCAGCTTCCCATCGGCCTCCAGTACTCTTTGAATCACAAACATTACGTCTGGTCTACCAGCATCATATTCGTCAAATACTAAAGCACATGGATTTTGTAGAGCCCAAGGTAGTATGCCCTCTTGAAATTCAGTAACTTGTTTACCGTCCATCAACTTGATTACATCCTTACCAATTAAATCTATTCTACTTATATGGCTGTCAAGATTAACTCGCACACATGGCCAATTCAACCTTGCTGCTACTTGCTCAATGTGGGTTGATTTGCCTGTCCCATGGTATCCTTGGATTATGACACGTCTATTATGTTGAAAGCCGGCTAGAATTGCCAGCGTAGTATTTTGATCAAATTTATAGGTACTATCTATTTCTGGAACTCGTTCAGAGGAGTCTTCAAAACCATAAACCAGCATACTACTGTTTATATTAAAGGTGGTTTCTAAATCTATTTCTTTTGTTGGTTTCGCTTGACTCATTTTATCTTTCCTAAATTACTAAAATTTTATTTGATATGAAAGTAAGGGTTGGACCTTTTTTATAAGGTGTTGCCAATGCAATCTTTACGTCTTATTTTTCTTTAAAGCTTCGACTTGCTTTCAATTGATCCCAAGCCCACACCACTTCTGTTAACCGTTCTTCGTCATCTCTACTCCCGGAGTTTCTGTCTGGATGCAAATCTTTAACTAGTTCCTTATAAATCTTTCTCATTTCTGATTTGGACATGTTATCCGCCGCACCTAAAATTTCCAAAGCTTTCCTTTCACTCGCTGGCAACCTTTTGTCTATTTTTTTCTCTCTTACACCCAAAGCTTCAGAAGCTGAGGATAGTATTTCAAAGGGATCATTTAGTCCTAATCTAGCCCAAGCTTTCCCCTCTGGCTGAATCTCATTCTTGTCTGATCCATCACTAAAAGGAATAGTTTCCCGTTCCCACACTCTGTCAGCCCTAAATTGTTTATCCAGTTCTTCAGCAGAATGATCTTCAAAAAAGTTCCACTTTTGATTATATTCTTTAACATGTTTTAAGCAGAACCAATGAAATTCATCAACATTTTTTGGAGATTTGGGAGCTCTATACTTTCCTGTCAACTCACAGTTGCTTGCTTCACATACCTTAGAAGAACGTTCAAAAGCACCACTAGAACCACGGTTCTTAGCTCTTCGCCTTTTATCTGCAGAAACAGAAATATCAAATCCAAATGGAGATCTTCTATTCATCAATCATACCTATTTTAACAACCCTATCTTTACAGAATATTCTTTAAGCAATAAAGTTCAAACTGAACATTAAGAAAAGTGAGAAGAAATGCAAGTCCGATTACTCATAATTAAGAAGTTGAAAGAAGCTTTCAATCCCTATGAGTTAGATGTAATTGATGAGAGTGACCAGCATGTAGGGCATGTAGGTTACAAACCTGAGGGGGAGACCCATTTCAAGGTAAAAATGAAAGCCAAAGTTTTTGATGGTATAACTAGACTAGACATGCAGCGCAAGGTTTTCAAAGCACTGGATAAAGAAATGGAGAATAGAATCCATGCACTGTCATTAGAACTCTCTAGCTAGTTACTTCTTTAAGGCAGGCCCTAAACTAGGTAATTTTTCTTTTGGAAATTTGATAGTGACATCTTGACTATAGGGTTCTTTTAAACTTTCAGGATTTTTTAATTTTCTAAAAAAAAGTAGCGATACAGTAATTTCTTTTGCTGACCTGAAAAATGACTTTTTTATTGGAATTTTTATAGTTTTTACATCCAAAAATTCCCAATCTGCTTTAGCTTCAGTCTCTAATACTTTTTGAAGCAGTTCCGCACTTTTTGAACCAATAGATTTGGCATTAAGTAGTCTTCCACTTAACTTGGGTATAGGTTCGACTTTATAATCGTAGGTCAACTTTTTACCTTAAAGATGAGAATTTAATTTTTCTTTGACTAGCTCGTTGGCTAATTTTGGATTTGCTTTTCCGTTACTAGCCTTCATGATTTGGCCAACAAACCACCCAATAACTTTTGGATTTGAGACAACTTTTTGAACTTGCTTAGGGTTATCAAGTATTATTTGGTCTATCAACTTTTCTATTTGACTGGTATCTGTGACTTGCTTCATCCCATGTTCTTCAATTAATTCCGAAGGAGACTTTTTCGAATCCCATGCAAGTTCAAATAGGTCTTTGGCCATTTTTGAGGATATCTCTCCTTCATCAAGAGGGGATAAAATCTCCTTGAAATGACTGGCAGATATTGGACTATCTTGAATTTTAAGGCCCTCTTTATTTAATCGGCCAAATAATTCATTTATTATCCAGTTTGCTCCTAACTTACCATTACCATCTTTAACTACCTCTTCAAAAAAATCAGCACTATCCCTCTCAATTGTCAAGACCTCAGCATCATATTCTGTTATTCCAAATTTTTCGATAAACCGTTTCTTTTTTTCGTCTGGAAGCTCTGGTAAATTTTCTCGAATTTGCCTGATCCATTCTTTTTTAATTTCTAATGGAGGTAGATCGGGGCAAGGGAAATAACGATAATCATGAGCTTCTTCCTTAGATCGCATCGATTTGGTTTTTCCAGAGTCCGGATCATAAAGTCTTGTTTCTTGTATTATTTTATCACCATCTTCTAGAATTGCTACCTGTCTTTTGGCCTCATATTCTATAGCTTGTTGGATGAATTTCATTGAGTTCATATTCTTTATCTCGCAGCGGGTCCCTAGAATTGCCAGATCTTTTGTATTTGCATATTTTTCATATTCCCCATGACGACAAACAGAAACGTTTACATCAGCACGTAAGGATCCCTCTTGCATATTACCATCGCATGTATCTAAGTATTGAACAATCTGGCGTAATTTTCTTAGATAGGCAGCTGCTTCAATGGCACTTCTTATATCAGGCCTAGAAACAATTTCCATTAAGCCAATACCAGTTCTGTTTAAATCTATTAAGGAAAGATTTGGATCCATATCATGAATCGATTTACCAGCATCTTGTTCTATATGTATTCTCTCAATGCCAACTCTGCGTACGACACTTGATCCCAAATCAACGTTAACCTCTCCTTCTCCAACTAAAGGGTAGTAGAGTTGGCTGATTTGGTAACCTTGGGGTAAATCTGGATAGAAGTAATTTTTTCTATCAAACTGCGAATACAAATTGATTTTTGCCTTTAGTCCCAAACCAGTTTTGATGGCTTGCTCCACGCAAAAGTTATTAAGTACTGGCAGCATGCCAGGCATTGCTGCATCTACAAGGCTAACATTTTCATTTGGCTCACTTCCAAAATTTGTTGACGCTTCTGAAAATAGTTTTGCTTTTGATTTTATTTGGGCATGGACTTCCATGCCTATTACTATTTCCCATTTTGAGGTAGTTCCTTCAATGATTTGTGGTGTGGGCTCTTTTTGTTCAGTATTTGTCATAAATTAAACTTCTAAGATTTAATGGTTTCTGCTCATTAGTTTTTTATCTATTGTAGCTTCAATAATCTACTAGAAATGTCTAGAGTATCTTTTGAGATATTATCTGAAAATCTGATCTTTTTCAAAGCAGATTTCATTACATCTTGTCTATCGGGCTCTAATCTATCAATAGTCTCAAATGCCGTGCAGAGGCGGGCAGCCATTTGTGGGTTGATAGGATCAATCTTTTTTACCCAAGAAGCCACTAATTGATAGCCTTTACCTTCTTTTGAATGGAAACATCTTGGATTGTTAAATGCAAATGCCGATATCAGACTACGTAGTCTATTTGGATTTTTCCATCTGAAAGCTGTGTGCATACTTAAGTGTTTCATTTTACTGAATATTTCACCGTAAGGCGTGTGGATCGCTTGGATTGAAAACCATTTATCTATTAGATTATTGTTATCGCTCCATTTGTCATAAAAATAGGAGAGTGCGTCCGTACCGTTTCCCGTTTTAACTAATAATTTTAGGGAGTGTAATATTTCAGTCATATTTTTAGAATTTGAAAAGCAGAACTGACTTTCTTCAGCTTTGGTATCCAAGGCTGTTATAAAATCTAAATATCTATTTCTTAGGCTCCTTTTACCTGCATTGAACTTATCGAATTCGTTACTCTTCAAGCTAATTGATCCATACCTATCCTCAAGATCATTTTTGAGCGAATCTGCCATCATCCTGTCTAGCTTTTCTTTTGCTGTTTCTATTTTTTCAGGATCAATAAATTTTTTCTTTTTAAGCAAGTATACGGTTAAATCTTCAGTGGAAGGCAATGCTAATAGTTTAGACAAAAAACCAGGGTCATTCTGGTTCTTTGCCAGTATATATTCTAGAACTGTATCAATTTTGATTGGAGGTGGTCCCCCTTCTATTATTCTAGCTAAAATAGATAGGAAGATTTTTTGAGTAGCCTCCCAAACACAAAATGAATTTGAGTCACTTTTTAATATTGTAGCGTATTCATCCAAGCTACGATTCTGTTCCAGAATTATCGGAGCTGAAAAATCACCTAAAGTCACCGGTATTGGTTTTTGGTCAAAGCCTGAAAACATGAAATTTTGGGTTTTTTTATTTAAAACCATTAAGCTCTCATCTGTTAATTTATAACCATCCTTATCAATAAAAGAAATCTTGATTGGGATAACTAAAGGCTTGGGTTCAATATTTTCAGCTTGTTGGGGTAAATCTTGGGTTAGCTTTAAGGTGTAGGTGCCTGACCGAAAATTTTCTTCCATCTTAATAGAGGGAGTTCCAGATTGGTCATACCATAGTGAAAATTGTTTCAAATCCCTACCAGTGCTATCTTCAAATACCGTTATCCATTCCTCTATGGTACTTGCCTCGCCGTCGTGCCTTTCAAAATATAAATTCACTGCTTTTTTATATTCAATCTCTCCGACTAAAGAGTACAGCATTCTTATTATCTCAGCACCTTTTTCATAAACAGTGGCTGTATAGAAATTATTTATTTCAAGATATTTTTTGGGCCTAACGGCATGTCTCAAGGGACCTGAATCCTCTCGAAACTGTCGATTTTGCAACATAGCAACATCTTCTATCCTAACAACATGCTCGTTTTGCATTTTAGCTGAGAATTGTTGATCTCTAAAAACAGTAAGACCTTCTTTCAAACACAATTGGAACCAGTCTCGGCAGGTTATTCTATTTCCAGTCCAATTGTGAAAATACTCATGTGCAATTATTCTCTCAATCATTTCAAAATCTGAATCGGTAGCTGTTTCTTCATCGGCTAAAATATATTTAGAATTAAATATATTGAGGCCTTTATTTTCCATAGCTCCCATATTGAAATCACTAATTGCCACAATCATAAAACGATCTAGATCATATTCTCTTCCATATTCTTGTTCATCCCAATACATACTATGTTTTAAAGATACCATAGCGTGAGCACACTTTTTCTCATCTCCAGTCTCTACGTAGATTTGTAGAAGTACTTTCTTTCCTGACATTGTGATGAACTGGTCTTCTACTACTATAAGATTTCCAGCTACTAGGGCGAAAAGGTAGGATGGTTTTGGCCAGGGGTCTTCCCATTCAGCCCATCCAACCTTAGATCCTTTTAGGTTACCATTTGAAAGTAAGTATTCCTTATCGCCTTCTATTCGAACTCTAAATTTTGCTAATACGTCTGGTCTGTCCAGGTAGTAGGTTATTTTCCGAAACCCTTCAGGTTCACATTGGGTGCAATAAACTCCATTCGATAGATAAAGGCCTTCAAGTGATGTATTTTTCTCTGGATTGATTTCTGTGTGACATATTAATTCAAAGTTATCCCGCCCAAATGCCTCATAAGGTATTTTGAGTTGCTCTTTCGAAACCTTATATTGAGTTTTGTTCAACAACTTCCCATCGACTTTTACTGAGCTTAGTTTCAAGTCTCGACCATGCAAAATAAGGGGAGGCTTTGGATTGAATTTACCATTAAGTCTGATTTTGAGGACTGACTTAACTAAAGTAGCCTTTGGATCCAATTTAAATGAAAGTTCGACATGAGTGATGGTGTACTCAGGGGCGATATAATCAGACAGTAAAATCTCTTTTGGGTTCATATTTTATCCTTAATGTACGTCTTTTCTTAACTAATGAAAATTTACAAGTGTTTTTTTAAATAGTTTGCCTGGACTTTAGGCAATTTTTAACTTGTTTAAATAAGGTAGGAACAACTTTTTGTCTGCACTGAAAAGATACTGTATAGTAATTTGTGATAGTATTGGATTTATTAATTTGCCTATATGATTTAATTTAGAAGGTGATATTTGTTTTGACCAGGCCAATAGTGGGTATAATAGGTAATAGTTACCTTATAGATAATAAGTATCCTGCGCAGGGTTCGGGGGTTATGAACGTAGAGGCAATAGCTGAAGTCTCACGTGCTATACCCTCAATTATTCCAAGTTTGCCAAAGTGCTTTTCAATCGCAGAATTAATTACTTCTTTTGATGGCTTTCTATTTACCGGTGGACGACCTAATGTACACCCATCATACTATGGGCATGAGTTAACGGTAGCCCATGGTTTTTTTGATCAGGATAGAGATGAACTGGTTTTACCTCTAATAAAGGCTTGTGAAGAAAAAGGTAAACCAATCTTTGGAGTATGTAGGGGGTTTCAGGAATTCAACGTAGCATTTGGTGGAACTCTTCATCCTGAGATCAGAGAGCTACCGGGTCGAATCAATCACAGAATGCCCCCAGATGGGACCCTTGAGGAACAGTTTGCTCACCGTCATGAAGTTAAGATCACCAAGGGGGGGGTCTTTGAAAAGATTTTAGGTTCTAAAAATATTCTAGTGAATTCTCTTCACGGACAGGGTATCGATTCTGCTGGAGATAGAGTTTTAATTGAAGGTGTAGCTTTGGATGGAACCCCAGAGGCGCTCCAAATTGTAGGTGCAAGTGGTTTTTGTTTGGCAGTTCAATGGCATCCAGAATGGAAAGCAGCTTCAGATAAAGTATCAAAAAAGTTATTTGAGGCATTCGGTAAGGCCCTTAGGCTACCATCGGATTGATTCTGGTAAGAATTGATATGATCCATTTGAAGTTATTACATGTCCAACCCCAGGGAATGGAAAGTGAAAACCTAGGAGAGCCATCTTTTCATTTGTTAGCAAAGAAAGAACCTTTTTTCTAGTTTCGACTGCTTTGACTGGGTCCATATCAGTGTCTGGGGTCCAGTCTGGGTATACAAGACTAATGTTAGGGCTTTGTAAAGAGTCCCCCACAAATTAGGAGTTTGGAACCCTGACTTTTGACAAAGAGACTTGTATGTCCTGGTGAATGCCCAGATGTATCCAGCATATAAACTCCAGGCAGAATTTCTTTTTCCTCGCTATGTAAGGTTATTTCTGAAAGGGCACCAAGAGAATTAACGGCATACAATACCATCTGTTGAAATGAGTCTTCTACCTCATTGATACGATTTTTTTTCGTCCACCACTCATACTCATTTTGGGATATAATAAATTCTGCATTAGGCAAAATAGGTTCGTCAAAGTCGTCTCTTATTCCAAGGACATGATCTGGGTGGGCGTGGGTTAAAAAAACGTGTGTTATACTATCTGGTTCGATTTCGGCTAAGGCCAGGTTTTCAAATAATCTTCCTGTATTACCAATAAATCTGGAACCAGAACCAACGTCCACCAAAAGCCTTTTGTTACCTACTTCTATAACAACCAAGTTAGTTTCTCTATGGATAGAGTCATCAGGCATATGATACTTACGCAGATGTTTCTTTATTTCCTCTTCTGGTGCATTGATTGAAACAGCTGAAAGAGGCAAGGTAAACGAGCCGTCTGAAACAACAGTTATTTTTATGTTACCTATTGAGAACTTGAAGAAATTCTGTAGATGAATGTTATTCTGAAAGCTTATATTAGCCATTCCTGGTGAAGCTATTGAGCTAAGGCCCGTTGCATATAAATAATTTAAAATTGCTCGTCTGGAAAGTATCATGGAATTTAAAGAAAATAAGAAACTTTTTAATATGGATAGATTTTATCAATAGGGTATATACTATCAATTAATTTAGCAACATTGTTTAAGACAGGTCTTTAGAAATGGTTTGGGATAGACGTCTTTCTGTAGCACCAATGATGGCCCGGACTGACAGACATTGCCGTTATTTTTTTCGTCAACTCTCTAAAAAGTCTCTATTATATACTGAAATGATAACAGCAGATGCAATAATTAATGGGGATAGGAAAAAACTTCTCAGCTTTTCTAATGAGGAGCATCCCTTAGCTTTGCAAATTGGAGGCAGCAATCCAGATACTTTAGCTGAGGCTACCAAAATAGGGTTAGATTGGGGATATGATGAGATTAACCTGAATGTGGGCTGCCCTTCCTCCAGAGTAAGTTCGGGCCAATTTGGAGCATGTCTAATGAAGAAAAAAGAGTTAGTAGCTGAATGCGTAGAAGCTATGACTCAAGCCTCATCAAATATTCCTATAACTATAAAATGTCGAATAGGGGTTGATGAACAAGATCCTGAGTTAGTGTTGCCTGACTTTATTGAGACGGTATCTAACTCGGGTACCTCAATTTTTATCATCCATGCTAGAAAGGCGATACTTAATGGATTGGATCCAAAAGAAAACCGAAAAATCCCACCCATAAAGTATGATTTTGTAAATAATGTGAGGAAACAGTTTTCTCATTTACAGTTATGTATAAATGGAGAAATAAAGAGATTAGAAAGTGTTGCTGGTTTTATTGATCAGGGATTTACAGGCTGCATGATTGGGCGGCAGGCTTACAAAACCCCAAATAAAATACTTCTCAATGCGGACGAGATAATCTTCAAGACAAACCAAGAACCGAACAAGATAGCGGATGGAATAAGATTAAAAAATTCTCTCATTAATATGCTAGGCTATCTTGATTGGCATTTGTCTTCTGGTGGAAAAGCATCAAATGTTTTGAGACACCTAGTGAATTCTGTGTCTGGATTGCCTGGTGCTAAAATGTTTAGGTCAGTAATCTCTGACGGAATGAGTAGTCAAATAAATAGTTTAGAATTACTTATTAGTGCAATGAGTTATGTAGATTTTCTTGGTCAAACGGTAGAAAATAAAGGTAATCATATTGAATGATAGTTGGACATATTTTCGGCAAAAAGGATGGCGTTTCCTTGATGATTTTGGTGAGTTCAGACCATGGATCAACGCGGCCAAACGGGATATAATAAGTAAATTCAAGAATGAGCAATATGATATGGGTCAATTGAGGTCAGGTTCTACTTGGTTTGTTGGTATTAATTTCTTAGATAATGGACCCAAGGGAGATATTAAGGGCGTCCCTTTCAGTTCAAAAATTCAGTCTGATATAAGGAGAAAATTTGGTTCCCTGATTGATTATTGGGACCAAGGCCAGGTTTCAATATGCTGGCCAGGATATCCAAAAAGGGATTTAACTGAAACGCTTAATTCATTTAAATATAGAGTCAAAAGATATGCTTCCCATGTGGATGGCTTAATTCCTACAGGTAACAATAGAAGAAGGTTTGCACGGGAATTTCATGCCTTTATTCTTGGAATTCCTATTATAAACAACACTTCCCATTCTGCTCCAATGATTGTATGGGAGGGGTCACATTTGATTTTCAGGGATTTGTTCAAAACCCTTTATGGTGGTCTATCTGAATTTGAAATGAATAATTTGGACATAACTGAGATTTACCAAGAGTACAGGAGAAAGGTTTTTTCAACATGCTCAGCGAGCATAGTATGTTGCGACGAGAATAGGCCTTATATACTGGATAGGCACCTATTACATGGGGTTCTTCCATGGGCTGACATGATCAAAAATTTAACCTTAACTTCTTATACTCCAAGGCCTGAGATTGATCCATTGGCAGGTAGAGCTGTAATTTATTTTCGACCTCAATACAAACGCAAGCTAGATTGGGTATTTGAGAATTAATGTCTCCATACTTAAAATTAATATCCTTTTAGATTAGTTTTACTCAAGAACTGCATTTTTTAGCCTGTCCAATAGTCCTTGAAGAATATAGCAGGCTGCCAACTTGTCTATAACCCTAGAACGAGATTTTCTAGAGATATCTGACTCTATTAGAATTCTTTCTGCTGCCACAGTAGATAATCTTTCATCCCAAAGACATATTGGCAGTTTCGTTGCGGTGGAGAGTTTTGTTGCAAAAGATCTTGTAGACTGGCATCTAGGACCTTCGCTACCATTCATATTAATTGGCAAACCAATAACTATTCCTTGGAAGGTGTATCTTGAATTAAGAGAGCAGATCTCTTCAAGATCGTGAGAAAATTTTTTTCTTTTTATAGTGCTAACTGGAGTGGCAATAGTTCTTGTATAATCAGAAACTGCTACTCCTATAGTTTTTGTTCCTAAATCTAAGGCTAAAATTGGCCCAAACAGGTCTAAAGAGCTTAAAAAGTCTTTTGCATTTTCAAATACTAGTTTTTTCATTATTGAAGAACATTACTTTTTAAGTTTTGTTCAAGAACCTCTAGTTTATTCAAAATATCTGGTCGGTTAGAAAAATATTTCACTGCTTTTTCTAAACTTTCATAAGCTTTTTCCTGCTGATCTAAAACTAAAAAAGATCTTATTAAACGAAGCCAATCTTCATAAGGACCTCCATCAGTTTCTAATCTAGATCGTAAAGTTGACACCATATTCTTAATCATATCCAAGGTCTCATTATCCACACTCTCCCGTAAAGATTCCTTAGTTTGATCCTTACCATCCAAAATCTGCTGAAGTCTTTTAATATCTTGGTTTATCAAATTAACATATGGACTTTCTGTATCACTACTTTTTAAAATTTCTGTCCAGATAGTATAACCCCTTTCAAAATTATTTTTTTGTAGTTCTAATAACCCAAGGTAGTATCTAGATCTTTGGTCTGAGGGTTTAAGATGAAGTGATTTTTTGATATTTTCCTCAGCCTCGATTGAAACATATCCATTTGTCGCTCCAATCATTAGCTCAGCTAATTTCCCATAGTCATCAGCTGAAACTGTTTGTTTTATTTTTTCAATTATATGATTCTGGGCTAGATGAGCCTTACTGTAATCACCGATTTTAGCTGAATTATCAACAAAAAGATTATAACCTTTAAGGTCCAACGGCCTATCAATTAGAATTATTTCAAGACGGTCTACTAAGTTTTTTAATTGTTGATTTTCATTTTTTAGTAGGCCTTCAGTACTGCCATTGCTTTGAGGTCTTAGAAGCAATTCAGCTTGTTGTTGATTTAGATGGGTAACGACTCCTGTGTCATTTTTAAGTTCTATAAATTTTTGAGGTTGGTCTTCGTAGCCGTAATATCCGACTTTAAGGTAAAAGACGAGGCTAACCACAGCAAGTAGAGGAAAAATTGTAAGGATGAGCATATAATCAAAGAATCTTGGAGAATTAAATGCTTTTTTGACTTTATCTTTATTGACTCTTATTTCCCTAAGTACTCTTTTATTAATTTCAAGTTTGGTGATTTTTAATTCATCTTCGTCAATATGATTGTCCAAAAATTCACGTTCTACTTCACTTAATTGAGCTTCAAGCTCTTTGATATATTCTGTTTTTCCTATTTGTTTTGGGTCAGAATTAAAATAAAGCTTCCTGAAAGTAACAAGGATCATGAAAATAAAGATCGATACAATAAATATAAAAAATAACGGCATGATTGGATATTTATAAATGTTTTTGGCTATCGTCTAGTTATCTTTGATATAGCCTGATTTATTTTAACCATATCCTTATACTAGCAATATAGGTTTTAGAACCAGCTGAAACAATGTTGTATTTCTTAAAATCTTTAGGTAGGAAAAGGGTAATACTACTATTTTGGATCTTTTATGAAAAAATATTCTGCATTTGCTTTGGCCAAAGAGGCATTCAATAATCATTTAGGTTGGCAAAGAGCTTGGCAACAGGCGCAGCCTAAAAAGAAATATAAAATAGTGATAGTTGGTGCAGGTGGGCACGGACTTGCCACTGCTTATTATCTCGGAAAGAATTTTGGTATAAAGGATGTAGCTATAGTAGAAAAAGGATGGCTCGGTGGCGGCAACACTGGGAGAAATACAACAATTATTAGGTCAAATTATCTTCAAAAAGAGTCTGCTGCAATTTATGAAAAGTCCAGAACTCTCTACGAGACTTTATCTCAAGATCTCAACTACAATATTATGTTCAGTCCCAGAGGGGTAATGATGCTTTGTCAAACTGAACACGAACTACGGGCTATGAAAAGAACCTTTCATGCTAATAGGTTTGCTGGTGTCCAAACAGAAATGATAGCCCCAAAGCGTATGAAAGAGATGATACCAATTATAAATATTACTGGCCCACGCTATCCAATTTTGGGAGGTCTTTGGCAAGCAAGAGCTGGAACAGCAAGACACGATGCTGTTGCCTGGGGTTACGCCAGAGCAATTTCTAGTTGGGGTGCTGATATAATTGAAAATTGCGAAGTTACAGGCATTACTAAGGCCAATTCTAAAATCACTTCAATTCAAACAACCAAAGGCTCAATAGACTGTGAAAAATTGTGTTTCATAGTAGCTGGAAGCTCGAGTCTCCTTGCCAAAATGGCTGGTTTCAGGCTCCCAGTTGAGTCAGTAGCCCTGCAAGCTTTGGTTTCTGAGCCAATCAAACCTCTTATAAATTGTGTGGTGATGGCAAATACTGTTCACGGTTACCTGAGCCAATCTGATAAAGGTGAGCTGGTAATAGGGGGGGGAGCAGATGGATACAATAATTATAGCCAGAGAGGTAGTTTTCAGCATATTGAGGAGACCGTAAGGGCTCTTGTAGAAACATTTCCGGTCATAAGTCGCCTAAGGCAGCTTCGTCAATGGGGTGGTATTGTAGATATGACTGGTGATAGATCTCCCATAATCTCAAAAACTCCAGTCGAAAATATATTTTTGAATTGTGGCTGGGGTACAGGAGGTTTTAAGGCTATTCCGGGTTCGGGTTGGGCTACGGCAGAGCTTATTGCAAAGGGTGAGCCTGGAAAACTCGCAGAACCTTTTTCTTTAGATAGGTTCAAAGAAGGAAGAATGATTGATGAGAGCATAGCAGCAGCTGTAGCTCATTAAGAATAAGGATTAGATTTTATGCTAAGGTTCAAATGTCCCATATGTAAAGTAATGGTTGACGAAACCGAATTAACTCCTGGAGGGGAAGCTCATATTAAGAGAATGGGACAGGGGAGTTCTGATGAAGAATTTTACTCTTACCTATTTGAAAGAAAAAATCCTCGAGGAGTACATTTTGAAAGGTGGCTTCACTCCTTTGGCTGTGGAAAGTGGTTTTACGCTGCCCGATGTACCAAAACAATGGAGGTTTTTGGGACATATGAAGCCCAAAAAATCAAACCACCCAAACAAATAATTGATGCTGTAAAGAAAAAGAGGCCAAATTGGGAAGTATAGATACATGAGTACAAGAAGTAAAATAGGTGGAATTTTAATTGATAGAAAAGAGCGAAGGCCTTTCAGATTTAATGGTAAAAACTTATTTGGATTAAAGGGGGATACACTAGCTTCTGCTCTGCTAGCTAACAATCAATTATTAGTGGCTCGTTCTTTTAAATATCATAGACCAAGGGGGTTTGTTGCTTCTGGCGTTGATGAGCCAAATGGTTTGGTGAGTATAGGAAGTGAAGGTAGTTTTGAACCTAACAGATCAGCTACAATGATTGAATTAACCAATGGAATAGAGGCGGTATCTCAGAATCATATAGGTTCATTAGAATGGGATCTCGGATCAATAAACAATTTATTAGCCAAAATCTTTCCAGCAGGGTTTTATTACAAGACTTTTATGCTTCCTAGATTTGCTTGGAAACATTTATTTGAACCTGTTATTAGAAATGCTGCAGGTTTAGGGCAGGCTCCAACTCATCAAGACGTATCGTCCTATGATTTTTTTTACACACACGTAGACATTTTAGTAGTTGGAGCGGGTATGGCTGGATTGCTTGCTACCTATGAGTTGGCGCAATCAGGATTAAGTGTGCTTTTAGTTGAGCAAAGACATTACTTGGGTGGTTATGCTCTTTCAGAGGACTTTGAAGCTAATGGTCAAGTAGCGTCTGAGTGGTTAGCGGGCCTTCAGGAAAAATTAGCCAATTTTGATAATGTTCAAATCAAAAAGAACTTCACGGCGGCAGGTGTCCATGATCATAAATACATCATAGGCTGTGAAAACTTAGAGGTAGCTGAAAAAGCTGGGGAAAGTACCATAAGACAAAGGCTTTGGCGGATAAGATCTAAGAAAGTAATTTTGACCACTGGCGCAATTGAGAGACCTTTAATTTTCCCTGGAAATGATATTCCTGGGGTCATGTTATCAACCTCTGCTCTAGAGTTTTACAAACTCTATGGTGTCTTACCTGGTGATAGAATTGTTGTGGTAACCAATAACGATTCCGCCTACCTGGCTGCAATAAATTTACACGATGCTGGTTTATCTGTTCCCGTCATAGTCGATGTAAGAGATAAATCTAATGGTGACCTTCCAAGGGAAGCAATTTCAAAGGGGATAAGAATAGAATACGGAAAGGCTATTTCACAGGTTATAGGTAATAAAAAAGTGAAGGCTATAGAATTATGTTCGCTAAAAGGAGAGGGTAGCTCACAAGAAACAATCTATTGTGATAGCATAATTATGTCTGGGGGGTGGTCCCCAACATTACATCTTTGGTCACATTGTGGAGGAAAACTAATTTGGAATAACAATCTTGATACTTTTCTTCCTGATGCTTTAGGTCCTCCAATAGATGAGGACGGCGAGGCATTTATCTCAGTTGCCGGGTCAGCTTACGGAAATTTTTGGCCATCAGAAATTATTAAAAATATTCGTGAGCTTGTAAATGGAGTAAGGAAAGCATTTAAACTTGAAAAGAAAAAATTGAATAAAACGGTTATTCAGCAAATCAATTATGGGGAAAGTGCTTCAATTTATTTTATTCCAGAAGGTGCTGGTGAAAAGTTAAAAGATAAGTGTTTTGTGGATTTCCAGAATGATGTTAAAATATCTGATCTAAGATTAGCTATCCAAGAGGGATATGAGAGTGTTGAGCATCTAAAACGATATACAACTCTTGGTATGGCAACAGATCAGGGTAAGCTATCTAATATTAATGGTCTTAAGTATCTAGCGGATTCAGCTGGCAAAGCAATTAATCAAATTGGAACTACGACTTTCCGACCTCCTTTTACCCCAATCTCACTAGGATCAATTGCTGGGGAGGCGCGAAAGGGCTTGTTTAAACCTATTAGAAAAACTTCTCTGCACTCTTGGCATAATGCAAATGATGCTATCTGGGAACCAGTAGGAGATTGGAATAGGCCTTATGCTTACGTTAAACCACATGAGACAGTTGACCAAGCTGTATTCAGAGAGGTAATTAAAACAAGAAATTCCTTGGGTATTTTAGATGCATCAACCTTGGGAAAAATAATAGTGAGTGGGTCTGATGCAGGAGATTTTTTAGATCTCATATATACAAATACTATGTCTAACTTAAAAACGGGAAGATGTCGCTATGGTTTGATGTGTAACGAGAATGGATTCTTATTTGATGATGGGGTTGTAGTTAGGTTAGATGCGAATACGTTTCTTTGCCACACTACTACGGGAGGTGCAGATAGAGTTTATTCTTGGATGGAGGAGTGGCACCAAACTGAGTGGTGGGACAAACGTATTTTTATTCAAAATGTAACAGAGGAATTTACTCAGATTACTATTGCTGGACCGAACTCACGTGTTTTACTGGAAAGCCTGGGAGGGCTAGACGTATCTTCAACTGTCCTAAAGCCACTAGATTTTTTGGAAGGAAAACTGGCTAATATAAAGGCCAAGGTCTTTAGAATATCTTTTTCAGGCGAGTTATCATTTGAAATTGCAGTACCTAATCGATTTGGTTTGGAATTTTGGACCAAATGCTTAGAAGTTGGTGCCAAGTTTGATATAACGCCTTATGGTACTGAAGCTCTCCACATTATGAGGGCTGAAAAAGGATTTATAATGATAGGTGATGAAACAGATGGAACTGTTATACCACAAGACTTGAATTTGGGGTGGGCTATCTCCAAGAGGAAAAAAGATTTTATAGGTAAGAGAGCTCAAGATCGTGTTTTTATGAGTTCGTCAGATCGGAAAACTTTAGTTGGATTATCTTTGCTTAATAGTTCAAAAAAGATACCTGATGGAGCACAGGTAACTTTAGGAGTAGATATAAATTTGAATGACAATTTTTTAGGTCATGTGACCTCAACTTATTTTTCTCCAACTCTTAACAGACCCATTGCAATGGCTTTATTAAAGAATGGTAAAGCCCTTCTTGGTCAAAATGTTAGGATCCCGCTCAATGCTGAGGAAAATCTAATAGCGCTTGTTACTGAACCAAGGTTCTATGATATTGAAGGAATTCGACAAAATGGTTGAAGTTATAGAAAATAAAAGTGGAGAAATTAGTATAAAAGAAGTCAAAAGTGTCGGCATGATTTCCGTTAGATGTGACTTACTAAATAAACGCTTTCAGAAAATAGTAAGTAAGACTTGCAATTTAGCCGTGCCAAAGCCTCTAAGTATAAATCATAATAAGAACTTATCCATTGCTTGGATGTCTACAAATGAAGTGCTGATACTGGATTACTCTAATGCTTGCCTTGAGAAAATAATTAAAGACTTTAAATCTTTTTCGACCGATATGGAATTATTAGTATTAGATTCATCAAGTTCGAGGAATTTATTTTTGGTCAACGGTGATTTATGGAGGGAGGTTTTTGCTAAGGGAACTCCTATAGATTTAAGACCAGCTTTTTTTAATAAGGATAGTTTTAGAAGAACTAGAATGGGACAAATAGCCGTAGCTTTTTGGATGGTGAGTGAATACTCTGCGCATATTATTTGCTCTAGGTCGCATTCTTCTTTTTTTTATGATTGGCTATGTAATGCGTCTTCTAAGGGGTCACTGGAAAAGTTTTTTTGAGTATTAGGTCTGTAACTTTATTGGGGTTTGAGTGCTATTACCTTATGTAGGCAAATAAATCCTTAATTCTTCACTTGCATATCAGTTTGGTTTTTCCAGATATCTGCAAGTTTTTTAATTGCATCTATTCGGTCTTTGGGGTTGGGATGGCTTTGTAGCCAAGTTAGCTCATTATATTGATTGCCAGTAAGTTTTTCTAATTTGCTGAATAAATCAATCAATGGCTTGGCTCCAAGACCTGTTTTAATCATCAAGGCGCTTGCATACTTATCTGCCTCATATTCGTCAATTCTTGATAGTTTTGCAGTTACCAACCTTAAAAGCATTGCAGATATATAACTTCCTATAAGTGGAATAACTCTAGCCAGGACTAACCCTAAGCCCATCTGAAGAGTATTTTGTAAAGTATAAGATACCATCCTTTTTTTTGTATGTCCTAGCGCAAGGTGGCCTAATTCATGGGATATGACCCCAACAAGTTCATCAGCTGAAACAAACCCTGAATAATATTTATCAAGAAAGCCTCTGGTGATAAAAACTTTACCATCTGGAGAAACCAAGCCATTAAGATTAGGATCTTCTAGTACATATATGTTTATTTTTTCCACACCCAAAGAATGAGCTATTTTTTTTAATAAGGAGCCTATAATGGGTTCTTTTAAAACGGAGGATTTTTCCTCAAGCCTTTTAGCTAACCTTTTTGAAGTATATTTATAATTAAAAATACCCAAGGCGATCGGAATAAATATTGTCAGTATTTTAAACATAATTCAACTCAACATTCTCATACCATCTTCCAGTCCATTAAGTGTAAGAGGAACCATACGATCATCGAATATGTCCTTCAATATTGAAGTAGACTGGGTATATGCCCAATATTCTTTGGGGGTTGGATTTATCCATAGGTGGTTAGGCCATTGGGCCTTAGCTCTCTCTAGCCAAACCCTCCCACTTTCACGGTTATAATGTTCATTAGCTCCTCCAACCATTTCAATTTCATATGGACTCATAGCTGCATCACCAACAAAAATACACTTATAATCTTTGTTAAATTTATTAATGATATCTATTGTAGTAGTCTGTTCTTCCCAGCGACGATAGTTATTTTTCCATACACTTTCATATAAACAATTATGAAAATAATAATACTCTAAGTGCTTAAAAGCTGATCGGGTCGCAGAAAATAGCTCTTCTACCTGAGAAACATGCATATCCATAGATCCTCCCACATCAAAAAACAGGATAATTTTGACTGAGTTTTGACGTTCAGGTCTGGTTTGAATATTTAGAAAACCGGCTCGTGCTGTAGTTGAAATTGTACTTTCTATATCTAATTCTTCATCAATCCCATCTCTTGCCCATTTTCTTAATCTCTTCAGTGCAATTTTTATACTGCGTGATCCGATTTCACTATTTTCATCTAAATTTTTAAACAAACGTTTATCCCAAACTTTTACTGCTTTTCTATGTCGGCTCTCTGTTTGTCCTATTCTCACTCCTTCTGGATTAAACCCATACGCTCCAAATGGTGAGGTGCCTGCTGTTCCAACCCACTTGCTCCCACCTTGGTGACGAGCCTTTTGCTCCTCTAATCGTTTCTGCAGTGTCTCCAATAACTTTTCCAAGCTGCCAAGAGATTTAATTTCTTCCATTTGTTCCTTACTCAGAATTTTTTCGGCCAGTTGCTCAAGCCATTCTTTAGGAAGATCCATTTTGGATACTAGGATAGAGTTATCAAGCTTTTCTATTCCACTAAAATTTTTACCAAAAATTTGGTCAAATATATCTAGGTATTTTTCATGTTTGACTAGGCTCGCCTTGGCCAAAAAATAAAAATTCTCCACCCTATATTCTGGTACTCCTTTTTGTAGGCATTCAAGAAATGTTAGGAACTCCAGTAAAGACACTGGTAATCCGTTATCTCTTAGGTCCTGAAAAAAACTAGTTAGCATTTAAAAAATACTCATGCGCATAAGTGCAATTTGTATCAATACTGCAGTTATTAAAGATATTAGACAAAATACTCCTATATACTGCAACTTGTCCAAGTAATTACCTTTACGTTTGGTTGATAGGATGTATCCCAAACTGCCACCAAATAAAATTATTCCTATCATCAAGCCCATATTTATCTTGCCTCACTTAAAATTAAGCTCAGTATTTTTCCGTACATGATCATGGATCATTGATTCCTAGCAAGAAATGCCAACTTCTCAAATAGTTGGACATCCTGCTCATTTTTTAATAATGCCCCGTGGAGTTTGGGTAGCATATCCTTTGGATTTTGACGCAAGTCTTCGCTTGAAATATCTTCAGCTAAGAGAAGTTTTATCCAGTCTAGAATTTCTGAAGTAGAAGGCTTCTTTTTTAGGCCAGGTACTTCTCTTAAATTAAAAAAAGTTTCCAAGGCATTTTGCAGAAGGGTAGTTTTTATTTCTGGAAAATGAACCTTAATTATTATTTCTAGAGTCTCTTTATCGGGAAACTTGATATAATGAAAGAAACATCTGCGAAGAAAGGCATCAGGTAGCTCTTTTTCATTATTGGAAGTAATAACAACAATTGGTCTCTGGATTGCTTTTATCGTTTCCCCAGTTTCGTAAACATGGAATTGCATTTTATCTAACTCATGTAATAGATCATTTGGGAACTCTATATCGGCTTTGTCGATTTCATCTATCAAAAGCACTACTTTTTCCTCAGATCTAAAGGCTGACCAAATTGTACCCTTTTTAATATAGTTTTGAATTTCTTTAACTCGTTCATCACCAAGTTGGCTATCTCTTAATCTACTAACAGCATCATATTCGTATAGGCCTTGGTGTGCTCGTGTCGTAGATTTAACATTCCACTCGAAAATTTTTAAATCTAATGTTGATGCTATTTGCTTAGCAAGTTCTGTTTTTCCCGTTCCCGGTTCTCCTTTGACTAATAAAGGCTTTTCTAGAGTAATCGCAGCGTTAACAGCCATTTTTAAATCTTCAGTTGCTATGTAGCTTTTAGTCCCATTGAATTGCATTATAAGCTCCAACATAAAAAAGTTTATTTTCTAGTGACAAATAGTTTGATTCCATCTAGAAGTCTCTTGTTAATATTTTAGATTTTAGTATCTGTCTAGGCAAAGAGTGGGGGTCGATATATGGTTGCGTTCCAGAAAAAAGTATTAGATTATCATCCATTAGCTAATGAAGAATTCATGAACGATCGTCAGACAGATTATTTTAGAGGCAAATTGATAGCTTGGAAAGAATCTATTCTACAGGAAAGTAGAGATACAATAGAAGAAATGCAGGCAGTTTCAAGAAATATTCCAGATGTGACAGATAGGGCCTCAGAGGAAACTGATCGGGCTTTAGAGTTGAGAACTAGAGATAGGCAAAGAAAACTTATTTCAAAAATAGACTCAGCACTAAAGAGATTGAATGAGGGGACTTATGGGTATTGTGAGGAAACAGGTGATCCAATTTCTCTCAAAAGACTAGATGCTAGACCTATAGCGACCTTGAGTTTAGAGGCACAAGAGAGGCATGAAAGAAGAGAAAAGGTACACAAGGACGACTAATAATACCTTTCTAAATGCTTAAGTTATGGTCAATGCTGAGGTTAAAATTCATGCATAGCTTAAAAGATTGTTTATTTGGTGCTTAATGTGGGTATCATTGGTGCTGGGGTAGGTGGGTTATCCGCAGGGATGATGTTAAAAAGCATTGGCTGTGAGGTAAGTATACTTGAGAAGCGGAAAAAAACCGCGGCCCTAGGGGTCGGTATCCAGATCAGTGCCAATGGAATCAGAGCTTTAAGGCCGTTTGGTTTAGAGGATAAAATAAGTAATCTTGCAGATTGTCCATTTTGTATCGAATTCATTAATGGTAAATCTGGCAAAAAGCTTGGAATGATGCCGTTAGGTCAAGAGGCTGAGAACTTGTATGGTGCAAGGTTTTTTCAATTACATAGAGGAGATCTCATATCCATTTTGAGGAATGAAAACCTTAGACGTGGGGTTACTATCTCATGCGAAACTAGGGTTTTGGATATCTGTCAGGATCCAAACGGTGTAACAGTTTGTACTAATAAGGGTCATAAATATTTTGATCTTGTAGTTGCGGCAGATGGAGTAAATTCATTAGTTAGGAACCAAATATTTGGAAGCACATCTGCCACTTTCCTAAAACAAGTAGCATATAGGACTGTGGTTCCAGCTGAACTTCTACCCGTTGCATTTACCTCTAAAAAAACCCGTTTATTCTTAGGAAAGGGTAAACACGTAGTATCCTACCCTATTCGTAAGGGCAGCCTAGTTAACCTAGTATTCTGCCTAGATTTTGATTCTTATTGCCAGGAAAATTGGGATCAACATTCAAGCTTTATGGAGATAAGGGAGAAATTTTCAGATTTTAGGACCTTAGAAAAGGTTTTTGAAACTACTGAACCTGTAAAAAAATGGGGTCTTTTTGAGCATAAGTCACCCAAGATATGGCACAAAAAAAGAATAGTTTTGTTAGGAGATGCATGTCATCCAATTTTACCATATTTGGCACAGGGTGCTACTCAAGCAATAGAGGATTCATTTGAGTTGAGCAATAGAATCAAGCAAAGCCTTAAAAGTCAAGATTTAGAGAAAGAATTAAAAAAGTATACTAGAAATAGATTACCCAGAGTTGAAAAAATTAGAAAGGCTTCGCGGTTGAATGAAAAATTGTTCCATTTAAAGAATCCAATTTCAATTCTTTTTTTTCATATGCTCCTAGGATTAATTAGTAGAACTTACCCAAAATTTCTCCTGAAAAGGTTTTCTTGGATTTATTCTGGAGGACCAGCATGAAGGACTATATTTTAGGCTTATTTAATAATTCAATCCATACAGGCACATGATCTGACGGTCTATCTCTAGATCTCATATATTTATCTACTCCACATGAAACAAGAAGATCCATTGCTGAGGGGGTCAATAGAAAATGGTCTATTCTAACACCATTATTTTTTTGCCAGGAGCCGCCTTGATAATCCCACTGGGTAAACACTTGGGAGTCTTTTGCCATAAGTCTTAGTGCATCATAAAATCCAAGGTTGGTAATTTCAAAGAATTTTGACCTAACTTGTGGATGAAATAAAGCATCATTCACCCATTTGTTTGGCTCCAGGCAATCAATGTCTTGGGGAATTACGTTAAAATCTCCAAACATTATCACTGGTTTGCCAATTCCTATTAAATATCTTGCATGGCTAATAAGCTGACTCATCCATTCTAATTTATAGTCTAGTTTGTCAGTTCCAACTGGATTTCCGTTTGGTAAATAAAGATTACAAATCATCAAATCGTTTATATCTGCACTTAGCCATCTGCTTTGGGTATCATTTTCCATTCCGGGTAATATAAAGCTAGGATTCAGTATTTTTTGTTTGGAAAGTATGCCACATCCATTATAGCCTTTTTGACCATTGAATACGCCATGGTAACCCAAATCAGCAAACATGTTTTCAGTAAAACCAGAACTATCTGATTTTAGTTCCTGTAGCCCTACTATATCTGGGTTTTCTTTACTTAACCAGTATCTCAATTCTGGAAGTCTTGCTTTGATTCCGTTTATATTAAATGAGGATATTTTCATTTGCTCAACTCTAGATCTTCTTAATTAGGAACTTATACAGAAAAACTAGTGCCACATCCACACGAAGCTGTTGCGTTTGGATTATTTATTACAAATTTAGATCCAATAATTTCTTCCTGAAAATCTATAGTAGCTCCAGACAAAAACTCAAGTGATACAGGATCGATTACCACTGTCGCTTTCCCATTTTCCAAAACTAGGTCATCATGAAGGACCTTGCTTTCAAGGTGGATTTCGTATTGAAAACCAGAACATCCTCCTCCTTCAACAGCCACCCTTAAACACCTACTTCCACCAGTAGAGCTTATTTTATCAAAAGCATTTTTTGTAACGTTAGGCGGTATCTTGACTGACATTCTTCACTCTAATCTGATGGATTTGTACTAAATGTAATGGTAATACCAATCTGATACAAGGAGTTTAATACATTTTATGGAAAGCTATGCAATTAAATCTAGTGAGAGTATGGGTAGATTCTATCCCGAAGAAGTCTCATTAAATAGAACCCCTTTTCAGAGAGATAGGGATCGCATTTTACATTCTGGTTCATTTAGAAAATTACAATATAAAACTCAGGTTTTTCTGGAGCATGAAGGGGATTACTACAGAACCAGGCTAACTCATACTTTAGAGGTAACGCAGGTAGCAAGGACAATATCATATGTTTTAGGCGTGAACTCTGATTTGGTGGAGGCTATCGCCTTAGCCCATGATTTAGGTCATCCACCATTTGGGCATACCGGAGAATTGGAATTGAACAGGCTTATGATAGAATTTGGAGGTTTTGATCATAACATTCAGGCCTTAAGGATTGTCACGCAATTAGAGAAAATCTATGCAAATCATCCTGGTTTAAATCTAACATTTGAAACTTTAGAGGGTATGATTACCCATAATGGTCCTCTAGCTACAGGAACCTCGTTTGGGAGTAAGTTTTTTGAAAGAATGGGGCATAAATTTTCCAAGTTTCCTAGCATAGAATCTCAAATTGCGGCAATATCTGATGATATAGCTTATACCTGCCATGACATAGGTGACGGGCTCAGAGCGGGGCTTTTCTCACTTAAGGATATATCAAGAATACCTATACTCAGCGGAATTCTAAAAAATGTAGAGGCAAAGCATAATGGGATTAAATATAAGACTAAATGTCATGAGATAGTAAGAAGTCTCTTGAATTTGTTAATTAGTGATCTGTTAGCTGAAAGTGATAGACGATTAAAACCACTTAAAGGATTTACTAGCCATCAAGCGTTAAACCATAACCAAAAATTAATAGCTTTAAGTAGTGGCAAACAAGAGGCACTAAAAATGATAAGTCAATTTCTATTTAAAAATATGTATAGGCATAGCCAGATTAGTGAAATGAGAAAAAAGTGTCTTTCTGTAATACAAGATCTGTTCATTCTTTATTCTGAAAATCCTAGTCTCTTACCTGATGAATGGGGGGAATTAGCGAGCCAAGCTTGTCATAAGGCATTAGTAAGAATAGTTAGTGATTATATTTCTGGTATGACAGACCGATATGCGTTAAACGAACACAATCATCACTTTGGATAAAAAATGCCACTTCTTAGGGTTAATTAAGAAAAGGGACTCTTAACATGGATATCTTAGATATTTTGAGAAAAAAAATTATGTCCGTAGTCGAGACTTTAGAAAAGCAGGAACTCATTTCAGATGGCTTGAACAAGGATGGTATTGCAGTTGAAACCCCTAGGGATAAGGCCTTTGGGGATCTATCAAGTAACGTGGCAATGGTGCTGTCTAAGCAAGCTAAAAGTAATCCAAGAAAAATTGCTGAATATTTTATCACCCACTTTTCTGAAGATGAGTCTATTGAGTCTGTTGAAATTGCAGGACCAGGGTTTCTTAATTTCAAACTGAGGAGCCATTGTTGGAATGCAGTAATAATTTCTATCTTACAAAAAGGGAAGTCTTTTGGTTTGCAACAGATCGGTACGGGTAAAACAGTGAACGTGGAATTTGTTTCTGCTAATCCCACTGGACCATTACATGTGGGCCATACGAGAGGCGCTGTGTTTGGAGATGTGCTGGCCAACCTACTTGAAGTATCTGGTTATAAGGTTACTAGAGAATATTATGTTAACGACGCTGGATCCCAAATCGATTCCCTTGCCCGTTCAGCTTTTTCCCGATATCAGGAGGCTCTTGGGAATGACACGAAATCAGATGGGCATGAATACCCAGGAGATTACCTGAAACAAGTGGGTGAGGAACTTAAGAACGAATATGGTCATCTTTTGCTTGATGCTGACGAATACTTGAGACTTGATAAAATTAAGGATTTCACAGTAAAAAAAATGCTAAAGATGATAAGGGAAGACCTGGCTGATTTAGGTGTAGTGATGGATAATTTTGTATCAGAAAAAGCGCTTTATGCCAATGGTAAGGTGGAAGAGGCAGTTAGTAAGCTTCGTGAAATGGGATTTATTTATAAAGGGTCACTTGAAAAACCAAAGGGAGGAAATAATCAAGATTGGTCAGTCAGGAAACAAGAGTTATTCAAATCATCTCAGTTTGGTGACGATACGGATCGCCCTATAAAAAAGGCTGATGGTTCCTGGACATATTTTGCTCCAGATATTGCATATCATCACGGAAAGTTAGAACGAAATTATGATAAAATAATAAATATATTCGGTGCAGATCATAGCGGATATATCTCTAGAATGAAGGCTGTAGTGAGAGCATTCTCTACTGGTGAAAAAGATTTGATCATTAGGCTATGCCAGTTGGTAAAGTTGTATAAGGATGGTAAACCGGTCAAGATGTCAAAAAGGGCGGGCTCCTATGTTACACTAAGAGACTTACTAGATGAAGTTGGCAAAGACGCTATCAGATTTTTATTACTTATGAGAAAAAATGATGCCCCAATAGATTTTGAATTTACTAAGGCTGTGGAACAAACTAGAGAGAACCCAGTTTTCTATGTACAATATGCAAATGCTCGCATTTGCTCAATACTAAAGCGGGCAAAAGAATCAAATGTAAATATAGATGACCTTGCCCTTTCAGAAGCAGACCTCCATTTGCTTAAAAATGAGAGTGAGCTACAGGTGATAAAAAAATTAGCTGAATGGCCTAGCATAATAATTAAGGCTACTTCAAGATTTGAACCGCATCGGATAGCATTCTATTTATTTGAACTAGCACAATTATTTCATGGTCTTCAGAGCCTTGGGAAAATAGATCATGGGGTAAGGTTTATAAGGGCGGATGATATAAGGCTTACAAAAGCAAGGCTGGCAATGGTAAGGTCTATTCAATTAGTTATCCGATCAGGTTTAAATATATTTGGTATCAAACCAGTTGATCAGATGTTGTAAAATAGCATAAAGTATACTATTCTAGTATTTAACATACAATATAGAGCAGTTTTTATTGTCAGGGAATAACCTTGGTACAGCAGGAAATAGAAGTAAAGTCAAATACAGGCTTCAATAGAGTATTAAGGTTGGTAGGCTTTCTACTTTCAACTGTAATTCTCTATTTAATGGTATTCTGGACTCTCGAACTTAGTCAGGTAAGGGTTGGGGACCTACCTGTGGTTAATGCATTAGATGTTGACTTTAAAAAGAAGCCAGTAGGGTTTGAAGAAGAAATAGTAAAAAATAACGATTTATCTATAAATTCTTTAAGGGGAAAACAGGGTTATATTAAGTCTAATACCGGATTAATCGATAACTCATTAGAAGAAGAGCTTACTAATAGTGAAAAACCTGTACCACTATCAATGAAAGAGGCCTTAGAGAATTCCATTACTGAAGCATTGAATAGGTTAGCTCAAAATGAAATTATAACCCAAGAAAAGGTATATAAGGTATATTTGGGGTCCTACGATAGTTATGAAGCTGCTGGGGAGAATTTGAAAGTTATTCCTCAAAGTAATAAATTGTCTGATTTGTCGATTTTTTCAATTACACCAGTAAAAGTAAATGAGAAAAATTTTTTTCGATTAGAAACAGAAAAAGTTCTTTCTTATGAAAATGCAAAGTTACTATGTGATCAGCTTGTGGCTGATAAATTAGATTGTAAGGTTATTAAAAATAAATGATAGAAGAGGATATGATATCCAAATAAACCAACATATGTCTGAGGACGATATTTTAATATTAGATATTAGGGGCTTTGAGGGACCACTTGAACTATTGCTGTCGCTAGCACATAAGCAGAAAGTAGATTTGCGAGAAATTTCAATTCTAGAGCTAGTAGAGCAGTATTTAGCTTTTATTGATAAAGCTACCAATATGAAAATAGAATTGGCTGCGGAATATTTGATGATGGCAGCTTGGTTAGCTTATTTAAAGAGTAAGTTATTGCTACCACCAGATGAAAAAGTAGAAGAATTTAGTGGAGAAGAAATGGAAGAATACTTAGCATTTCAGTTAAACAGGCTGGCTGAGATGAAAAGATGTACTGAAGAGTTATTCTTGAGACCTCAATTAGGGGTAGATTTTTTCGCAAGAGGACAAACAGAGGATGGTGAAACAATTCTAAATCGAAAACTGGATGCGACCTTATTAGAATTGTTACGGTCCTACGCATCAATAAATAGTAAAAAAGCTTTTACTCCTTTGAAATTTATAAGGCGATCTATTCTTACAATAGATGAGGCTTTTAAGTCTATTGTAAAATTCTTTTCAAAAGAAAGGGGTTGGGTTTCTTTTCATGATATTATTCCTATCAGCTGGAAAGGTAAGCCGGAGGAAGTCAGGTCAGCTATGGCAACTACCTTTGCCGCTTCTTTAGAACTGGTTAAATCTGGTGAGTTGAGGATACAACAAGATATCCCATTCAAGGTAATGAAAATAAGAAGTACTATTAGTGAGGAACTAGAATGAACTTTTTTCATCAAAGTAGTGAGAACAAAAATTTAGTTAACTCCAATGGACTTGAACCTGGAGAGGAGCTTTGTCCCAGTCCTTCTGAGGAAGACAAAATGTTGGAAACTGTATTATTTGCCACCAAAGAGCCACTTACTCTTAGTCAGTTAAAAAAGTCATGCCCAAATATTTCAGATTTGGAAGCCTCGTTGGATCGATTAAGACTATTTTACAAAAATCGAGGCATTAATATCGTCAAAATAAGAAACTCTTATGCATTTAGGACTGCTAGTAGATTTGGGTACTTACTAAAGAACTATGTTGAAAAAAAGGTCAAATTATCAAAGGCTGCTAAGGAAACTTTAGCTATTATTGCATACCACCAACCTATAACTAGGTCAGAAATAGAAACGATTAGAGGTGTTTGTATTTATAAGGGTCTTTTAGACTCCTTACTTGAAACAGGCTGGATAAATTTAGGTCCAAGACGAGATGCACCGGGCAGGCCTATAACCTTTCTAACTACTAATTCTTTTCTAGATTATTTTGGATTGCAAACAGTGAGGGATATGCCAAATTTCCAAGAATTGAAAGAAGCTGGGTTATTAAGTCAAAAATATAATAATTCCCAAGAGTCAGAATAACAAAAAATATCAATATAGATTTAAGTCTTAAAATGCTTAGATAACTTAAGCTTTTGCCCTTGATAATTGGATTTTAAATTTTTTCCATAGAGAATATCAGGCTCCTCGAGCATCTCCTCAAATATTAGCTGACCAACTGTTTGACCATGCTCTAAAACAAAAGGCGTCTCATGGCACCTTATCTCTAGAACTGCTCTCGATTTCTCAGACTTTTCTAGACCATACCCAAACCCTGGATCAAAGAACCCCGCATAGTGAACCCTGAATTCACCAATCATTGAAAGGTAAGGAGCCATCTCAGCAGCTAATTGTGGTGGGACACTAACATATTCTTGACTGCTGAAAATATAAAAGGCTCCTGGATCTAAAACAATTCTATTTTGTTTCACAGAAACTTTTTCCCAAAACTCATCTACATTATAGTAGTTTAATTTTTCCAAATCTATAAGATCAGTATGCGGCTTGGCTTGAAAACCAATAATGCTACTTCCGGTATCTTTTAAATTAATTGAAAACGTTTTTGAATTAGATTGGCCAACTCTTACCTTCTGAACTATATGGTCATAATTTTTTCTTTTATTAGAGTCTATTCTTTCAATATTTTCACACATTTTAAATCTTATCTGGTTTAGCATAATTCCTTTTTTTGCTAACACCGAGAATGAGTTGGGGGCGATTTCGGCATATAGGGGGCCAGAATAACCTGGGTTTACTCTATCAAATTCAGTTCCATTATCAGTTATGAGGCGAGTAAATAAATCTAATCGGCCTGTTGAACTTTTTGCATTACCCAAAGCTTTAATATTATTTGGTAGTGCTAAATTTTCCTGTAGCTGTACTAAGTAAACAGAACCTTTTTCTAGGATGAAGCCACGATTAAGATCAATTTCTTGCATTGATAATTGATCAATCATAGTTTTAACTTTTCTATGGTCTCCAGGTAAAAATGAGGCTCTCATTCTCCAAGCACGGGCACTTAGGCGCAAATCGATGCTAGAGGGCTGAATTTGTCCTGGTTGTATGGGTGTACAAGATCCAATATAATTTTTTAATATTAGTTGTCTAATTTCCTGTGAAGGAAGAACAGATCCAGGAACCTTAGGTATTATATTAAGTGTCAGTTTTTGAATCCTTTTACTTTTTCTAAAAATGGTCGGGCTAGCGAGATTTGAACTCACGACCTCTCGTCCCCCAGACGAACGCGCTACCAGACTGCGCTATAGCCCGTTTTAATTTCCTTCTTCATTAGGGGAAATACCGTAAGGATTATTTACTCTTTCATTTATCTTAACCCTTAATGTAACAAAGTCTTGTTTTATTTCAGTCAGCTTTTCCCTATCAAAATCACTAATGTTTTGCATCCTCTCGAGAAGTGCCAGTGTTTTATTGATATCAATTTCTTTACTTTCTTTTGCACTTCCCCTGGGTTCATTTTTGGCTTTTTCACCTATCGCCATAATTTGTTTGATACCCGTTTCTTTGATAAGTCGCTTAACTCCTGCTATAGTCATACCATTTCCATGTAGTAATTTTTTTATAGCAAAAAGCACCAAGACATCGTTTGGTCTGTAAAAACGTCTACCCCCCCCTCTCTTTACAGGCTTAATTTGGGGAAACTTACTTTCCCAGAACCTTAGAACATGAGCAGGTAGAGAGAGCATTTTTCCTGCTTCAGAAATCGTTCTAAAAGCTGCTGCTGATTTTACTATAACCAATTAAAGGACCTAAATTAATTGTCTTGATTTCCTTTGTTTACTAATATTTTCATTCTCTGAGATGGTCGAAAAGTGACTACTCTTCTGGCAGTTATTGGAGACTCTATGCCTGTTTTTGGATTCCTTCCCACCCGCTCACTCTTTTTCCTTACAGTGAATGTTCCAAATGACGAAATTTTTACACTTTCACCCTTTATCAGGGCTTGAGAAACATATTCCAACACATCTTCCACCATATGCAAGGATTCATATCTGGACAGGCCGATTTCTCTTACGACTGCTTCAGACAATTCTGACCTAGTGAGACTGTTATCATTCATTAATATTTTCCACCTAACAAAGAATATTTTAAATCACGTATTAGAGTCAATATGTTTAAAGTTAATTTTTTCTGAGTAGATAGAATTTATTTATGTCAAATCCTCTTTAATCTTTTATCCAGACATTTTTCTTTGAGGCAAGATCTTCTTAGCAAGATCTTCTTGGAAATCATTCTGCGCTAATTTATAAGCTAGAGTGATAGCTGCTGCTATACCTGTGGCATCAGCGCTGCCATGGGACTTTACTATAGTGCCATTTAAACCCAAAAAGACCCCTCCATTCACTCTCCTTGGATCTATACGTTTTTTTAAAGCACGAAGTGGTTTTAGTGCCAAAATTGAGGCAACTCTTGCCATTATAGAAAATGCAAACGTTTCTTTAAGTAAGCTTCGGACTAGACTAGCTGTGCCCTCACCAGTTTTTAGGGCAATATTGCCTGTGAATCCATCTGTGACAATAACGTCTAATTTAGATGAAGGAATATCATCCCCTTCAACATATCCTATATACTCAAAGTCAAAGGATTTGGAAGACTCAAGAATTAGTTCAGCTGCATGCTGTAGTTCAGACCGTCCTTTATGTCCTTCAGTCCCCACATTTAGTAATCCAACACGGGGTCTTTTAATATTAAAGCCATTCTTAGCGTAACATATACCCATCAGAGCATATTGGTGCAAATCCGTGGAGTCTGCTTTTATATCAGCTCCTGCATCTAAAACGATATTAAATCCGTGTGGGTTAGTAGATGGCCATAGAACAGCTATTGCCGGGCGATTTACTCCATCAATTTTTCTAAGCTTAACCATGGACATTGCCATAAGTGCACCGGTATTGCCACATGAGACTGCTACTTTAGCATTTCCATTCGCAACGCTAGTCAAAGCATTCCACATACTTGATTGTTTACCATTTCTTAAGGCCTGAGAGGGTTTCTCATCCATACTTATAGTTTGGCTTGCAGAAATAAACCTAAAAGCTCCAGATAATTTCTTTTCCTTTTTTAGAAGTTCCGGCATTTTACTACCAACACCATGTAAAAGAAAAAAAATGTCTTCGTTGGCAGAGTACGCTTTAGTAATACCCTTTAGAACCTCTTGTTCGCCATGATCTCCCCCCATACAATCTATGGAGATAATTGTTTTTGACTCTTGGCTTAACATTTCTAGTGCCTAAACCTGACTTTAGAATTCACCACCTACGCAGCAGCATCGTCATCAATATCTAGCTCTTCACTTGTAGGAATTACTTCTAGGTCCCTATAATGTCCACACGCTCCACAAATATGGTGAGGCAACTTTTGTTCCCCACAATTTGGACAATCTATTCCATTTGTTCCTCTAAGAGAATCATGAGAACGCCTCATTCCACGTCGTGACCTAGTTATCTTACTCTTTGGTACTGCCATTCCTATTACCCTCAACGGTTGGCTTAAAGTCCATCTTCTAAATAAACGTAAGCATTTTTACAATCCCCAATTTTCAAAAAGTGCTTTTTTTTTGAATAATTGACCTTATACAAGCCTAATCAATTTTTTTATTAAAAGAACTTTGTTCTAAGGTTTGTTTCAGCTTGCTCAACTCTTGAAAGTAGTTTGGTCTATCATCAATGCTAATCGGTATTCTATTAGGTTCAAATTCTACACCTTTTTTTTTGGGATATTGAGGTAGAGCAAGAATTATCTCCTCGGAAATTAAGTCACCGAGTTCTAAATATTCATGCAAAGGGTCGGTATCAACTAAATTTAAGTTCAACGGCATTGATTCTTTCGATGGCGTATAATTGTGAATAAGCAGTTGTCTTTTTATGGGAATTTTAAGATTATTCTGTAGTTTTTCTAGGCTTATGACACATAATTGACAAACAACAATTTTAATATCTCCCAGAAGCAACCATCCATTTTCTGATGGTTTAAGTTTAATTGTGCATTTAAAAGAAACAATTTTTGGTATATTTAAAAACTTTGCTAGTTCTGAAGTTTCTTGCTTATTTAGAACAATCGAAAGGTGAGTCTCCCTACCTGCCTGAAGCTCAGATAGTTTAATTCTTCTTGAAAAAGCAGAATCATTATAATCTGTTGGACGGATTTCTTTATTATACTTGCTGTCAGGGCTACTTTTCATTAGGCACTATTAGTTTAAATCCTTATTATTAAATATTTATTAAATAGCACTGATCTGCTAATATGTAATATCTTCGCAATGACGTAATCTAGAATAAACGGTTCTTATTCATGCCTTTTTTAATAACACGAAATGTCTTAAAAGCAATAGTTCTTGTTTCAGCTATTATCACATTTGGCTGTAGTAAAGTGACAGAGTTTAATGGTTTTGACCCTGGATTAGATATCTTAACAAAACTTCAAAAAGGAAAGTCAAAAAAAGCCAAATGTCAAAGATTTACTTGGTGAACCTCACATAATTCAAGGTGTTGGTGAAGATACCTGGATTTACTTTAGCCAAGAAAAGGAGAAGCTTGCTTTTTATGAACCACAAGTTGTATCTAGGTCTATAATTTTGTTGACCTTTACTAAGAACTCAAGATTAGATGAAGTAGAACAGTATACAATTGAGAATTCTAGGATTATTGAAATTAGCTCACAAAAAGTAGTTTCAGGTGGTAGAAAATTAACTATACTACAGCAAATTTTTGGGAATATTGGAAATTTCTCTGCTCAAAGCTTGCAACAGTAAAATAATAATATCTTGTCAAAAAGAAGTTTTTGATTTTAATGCTACTCCATTTATACAGTATCTTAAACCTGTTGGCTTAGGTCCATCATTAAATACATGACCAAGGTGACCACGGCATTTACTGCAACTTACCTCTGTCCTACTCATGCCGTACCCTAAATCCTCTCTTTCACTAATCACGTCAGGTGCTATTGTTTCAAAAAAGCTAGGCCACCCAGAGCCGCTTTCAAATTTCGCTTTGATACTAAATATTACCTGACCACAGCATACACATGCAAAATATTTTGCCTCCAACCCAAATCCAGGATGAGAAAAAGGTCTTTCTGTGGCGCCCTCTTGGGTAACTTTATATGCCATAGTGTCAGGGTTAGGTTTCCACTCTTCCTTTTTTACATTTTTTTTCAATCTTTCTCTCCCGATTTCTGATGGTAGTTTAATATGAAACTTTTCCAGGCCCTCTATTAAATACATAAAAACACAGTTTATTATCTCCAGCTGATTCTCATGAATCCATGGCTTATGACTTTAGAAATAAACTTTAATTATTTGAAATCAACATTCTTAGGGTTTTTTTTCAGATGGTTCACATTATAATTTTTTTGCTCAGACCATTGTTGAGGAGCCCTTAGGAAAGTTTCAATTTGATCTAATGTATTACTATTCCATTTTGAGCCTTCTTCTTTACAAAAGTTCAATATATCCCACCAGGAGGCAAGATAGTGAAGTTCAATTTTTGATGCCGCTAACTTTTTTGGCACGCTCATGAAAATATTATAGTAAAAGATAACGATGGTATCTGCAACTTCTGCTCCAGCACCTCTAAGCGCATTGCAAAAACTGATTTTACTTCCTCCATCTGTTGAAAGATCTTCTATCAGAATTGCTCTCTTTCCAAAAACACTTTCCCCTTCAATTTGAGCATCCCTCCCAAATCCTTTAGGTTTTTTTCTGACATAATTCATTGGTAGTTCAAGTCTCTCAGCTAGAAATGCTGCAAAGGGTATCCCAGCAGTTTCACCACCTACTAGAGTATCAATCTTATGAATTCCTATCTTTTTAGCAATTATGTCTGCACAAAAATCCATTAAAACTTTCCTAGCCTTTGGATATGAGATTATCTTTCTGCAATCGATATAGACTGGGCTTTGAATACCAGAAGTTAGAGTAAATGGTTTATTTGGGCTAAAATGAATTGCATTCATATCCAAAAGCAACTTAGACGTAATTCTTGCAATACTTTCTTCTTTACTATCAATATTTTTAATCAATTTTCAACCCATGATAATTAAACGCTTTACATATTTTCATGCTGCCAAAGTAAAGAAAAACCAGGATCGAATACGGTCACTTTATTCTTCCCAATTGAAACACTTTTTAATTGTTTCACAGGAGTTTCAACCTTAGACAGCCTAGTATACTTGCTATTAGCTGGAAGGCCATAATATTTTGCTCCGTTTAATGAAACAAATTTTTCTAAATTGTTTAATGCAGAGTTTTTTTCAAAAATGTGCGCCAGGCAACTCAATGCAGTTGGTGCGCAAAATATACCTGCACAACCGCATGCATTTTCTTTTACGTTGTCGAGATGTGGAGCTGAGTCTGTTCCAAGAAAAAACTTAGGATTACCTGATATTGCGGCATTAACAAGCGCCAATCTATGAGCTTCACGTTTCGCCAAAGGCAAACAGTAATAATGTGGTCTGATCCCATTAAGAAACATGTTATTTCTATTTATTAAAAGATGATGTGGTGTAATCGTAGCCCCCAAGTTGTGTTGACTAGCTGATACATAATCTACACCTTCTTGAGTGGTTATATGTTCCAAAACTATCCGTAATTCGGGAATGCTTTTCCTCAAAGGAGCTAAAGTTTTTTCAATAAAAACAGCTTCCCTATCGAAGATATCAATCTCTGGATCAGTTGCTTCACCATGAATCAGTAAAGGTATATCTAAGTGGGATAGTTTCTCTAATAATCTGTAAATATGTAAAATATTTTTAACACCATTCGAAGAGTTTGTTGTAGATCCTGCTGGATAAAGTTTTACGGCACTGACTATTCCCCGTTTAACCCCTTCTTCAATATCCAGAATATCGCTTTGTTCGGTAAGAAACAGGGTCATTAATGGTTCAAAACTATGTTCTTTTGGAACTAACTCCAAAATTTGACTATAATAAGATTTGGCTTGTTGAGTCGTTAAAATGGGTGGGTGCAAATTAGGCATTATTATAGCCCTCTCGAAGGTAGAGGAAGTGTATTTTAATACTTTTTTTAGTATTTCTCCTGTTCTCAGGTGTAGATGCCAATCATCTGGCTTCCTAATAATTATAGACTGACCTAAATTTTGCATGCACTATGATTGATCTTATAGGATGGAGTAAAAAAGTTTTTTGAATCTTATGTTAAAGAATCATTAACAAAAAAGTGTACAGGTACCAACGGAAATTTTTAGTTTAGTAAATTGAGATATAAATTGTTAACAATCTTTCAAGATAATATTTGAAATTAGAGATCAATTTACCACCCTAATTTTGTAGTCAATTTTTCATATTAAGTTTTACTTAATTAAATATCACGAATTTAATAATGATACATATTTAGTTGATACTTAAATGATTTCCATCAGGACAAGCAAAGACTTTTTATGGCAGTTGGAATAGAATTGTTAAAATTGTTATAGGTTATTTATCTCTATTGGTTGCACCTTTTCTTTTTGTACTTTATACACCTGAAAATTCGATGTAGGAATGACACATAGCCGTTATAATAAATAAGCCACCTGCGTCATTAAGGTTAGTGACTTAGTTGGTAGACGTAGATAAAAATAACTTAGTGGTTTAATTAGGAGAGTATCAATGGGAGTCCACGATTTTTCTATTAAGTCTCATAGTGTTGACGGCAGAGGTCCAGAAAAGCCCTCAGAGCAGGAAGCATTAAGGGCTGTTATAACCATGTTGAGATGGGCAGGTGATGATCCAAATAGGGAAGGCTTGGTAGACACTCCGAAAAGGGTGTTAAAGGCATTTAATGAATGGTTTAGTGGTTATAATGAAGATCCTGTAGAGGTTTTAGAAAAAACGTTTAGAGAGGTTGAAGGTTATGAAGACTGGGTAGTGTTGAAATCCATTAGGCTAGAAAGTTACTGTGAGCATCACCTAGCGCCAATTATTGGGACTGTAAGGGTTGCTTATCTACCAGATAAGCTGGTAGTTGGGATTTCAAAATTAGCAAGAGTGGTGGATATTTTTTTCAAAGCGTCTTCAAATTCAAGAAAGGCTCACGAGAGAAATTGGGCTAACTATAGAAGATGTCCTTAAACCAAAGGGAGTCGCTGTTTTGATAGAAGCTGAACATCATTGCATGTGTACCAGAGGAGTGCATAAACCTGGAACAAGTATGGTGACTACTACCTTTTTAGGTGAGGCAAAGACGGATGTTGACTTCCGACGATCTTTCCTAGATCTTAGCTGTTGATATAGGAATGTTCGTAACTTCATGCACTTGATTACTTAGATCATTTTGAATACTAAATTTTGTAGAAAGCTACATCAGAAGATTTTTAATAGTTTCCAGGAAATATGTCTATTAGTCCTAGGTCATTTCAAGACATAATACTTAGACTCCATGAATATTGGTCAGCTTGTGGTTGTGTTATACTACAACCGTACGATTTGGAAGTGGGAGCAGGAACTTTTCATCCTGCGACTACTCTAAAGGCTTTAGGTAAAAAACCCTGGAATGCGGCTTATGTTCAACCATCTAGGCGACCAACAGACGGTCGTTACGGCGAAAGCCCTAATAGATTACAACATTTTTATCAGTACCAAGTAATACTCAAACCGTCTCCTGCAAATATACAAGAATTGTATTTAGAGAGTTTGGAGACGATTGGAATAGATAGAAAACTGCATGATATTCGTTTTGTGGAAGATGATTGGGAAAGCCCAACCTTAGGAGCGTGGGGCCTGGGGTGGGAAGTATGGTGCGATGGCATGGAAGTTAGTCAATTTACCTATTTCCAGCAAGTAGGCGGAAAAGATTGTGATCCTGTTTCAGGAGAGATAACATATGGATTAGAAAGAATAGCGATGTTTGTTTTAGGTCAAGACAATGTAATGGATTTACCTTTTAACAATCCTGACTCAAAGGTACATCTTAAATACGGTGACATTTTTCGGGAAACAGAGCGCGAATATAGCAGATGGAATTTTGATGTAGCAGATCCTTCAATGTTACTAAATCACTTCCATGATTATGAGAAGGAGTGCAAGCGGATCCTTTCAGTTGAAAAGAATGACCAACATTTATCCCAAACTATAATTATGGTAAGACCAGCTTATGATTATTGCATAAAGGCAAGTCACATTTTTAACTTATTAGATGCGAGGGGTGTGATTTCCCCTACGGAAAGGCAAAACTTTATTGCTAGGGTTAGGGACCTTGCAAGACTGTGTGCTGAAGCTTTTTTAGAATCTGAGCAAGAAGAATTGGGATCTCAGAAATGAGTGGGAAAATAACAGTAGTTTTAATTTTGGGATTTTCTTTTTGTTTTGGGATTATATTTTTCTATTTTCAGTCATTTGCCTACTACCAAGAAGTCTCTGGTATAAAAAAAATAGAGGTACAGGATAGGAAGATTGAGGTCAAAGATTACCTCGGCATACGAGCTGACACTTCAGCTTTAAAGATGAGAAGTTGTTTTATTGCTAAGTCTTCAGATTTCAGAAATCTGCCTCCCGCAAAAAAACCACAACCATTGAATGCTCCATTTTGGTTTGATTGCTTTAATTCAAAGGATTTACAGGAAGCAATTGATGGCGGAAGAGCCAAGGCTTACTTAGCCAAGGAAAATGAAGCTGATGGTATTGATAGATTAGTAGTAATATATCCGAATGGTAAAGGCTATGAATGGCGACAATTAAATAAAAAGTATTTGAATTGATGATGTCTGATCTGGTTTTAGAATTTTATTCTGAGGAAATACCCTCAAATATGCAAGTAAAAGCTGCCAGGGATCTAAAAAATTTATTTGAAAATTGTCTTATTGAAGAGCGATTACCTTTTAGACGCTTAGAGGCTTTCTCTACACCGAGAAGGCTAGCTTTAATAATTTGGGATTTGGCGGACGTTTCTGAATCTTTTTTTGAGGAAAAAAAAGGACCAAGGGTAGGTGCTCCAGAAAAAGCATTGTCTGGCTTTGCAAAATCAATGAACTTGGCTATTTCAGATCTTTATGTAAAACAAGAAAAAAAAGGGGATTTTTATTTCCACAGAATTGAGCATTCTGGAATATCTGCTGAGCACCTAATTAAAGAGATTACTATAAAAATTGCCAGTAACTTTCCGTGGAAGAAGTCTATGAGATGGGGCAGCAGCAGTTTTCGGTGGGTAAGGCCACTTCGTACTGTTTTATGTGCTTTGTATCGGGTAAATCAGGAACCTAAAAGAATTGATTTTGAGCTTAATGGGGTTTTGACGGGTACTTATACTTATGGACACTCTGTCATGTGCCCTGAAAAGGTATATCCAAAAACTGCCCAAGATTATATTAATTGTCTACGGGATAGAAAGGTTATTTTAGATCATAAAGAGAGGGAAGATATTATTTGGGATTCGGCTAAAAAGTTAGCTGATGAAAAAAAATTAGTCATTTTGAAAGATAAAGCTTTACTTGCTGAAATAGCTGGCCTTGTAGAGTGGCCAGTAGTTATGATTGGTGATATAGACAAAGAGTTTTTAGATCTACCTGCAGAGATTTTGCAAGTTTCGATGCGAGAGCACCAAAAATTTTTCTCAGTATTGTGCGCTGATAATAAAGAAATAACTAAGTTCATTGTTGTCTCAAATATTAAAACTAAAGATACCGATAACTTGGTCCTCGCTGGAAATATAAGAGTTTTGCGCTCTCGGTTGCGGGATGCTAACTTTTTTTACCAAAAGGATTTGGCAGATATTAAAAGCAAGAAATTCTCTGCACTTAACTCTAGGTTAAAGGCGGTTACTTTTCACAATAAAATTGGGAGCCAAGCACATCGGGTTGAGGGAATAAGGAAAATTTCAGTAAGGATTGCTAAATTGCTAGGGACAGACCCTCAGACTTGTGATCAAGCAGCCAAGTTATGCAAAACTGATCTTACCACTAAGGTGGTAGGGGAATTTCCTGAATTACAGGGAATAGTAGGGGGACTTTATAGCAAAATAGAGGGTCAAAAGGAAGCCATTCATAAGGCCGTAACTAATCACTACCAACCAATAAATCAGAATGACAAAGTCCCACAGGAAATAGTTACTATAGTTGTGGCTATTGCTGATAGAATTTTTACTCTTACCAGATTTTGGGAAATAGGAGAGAAGCCTTCAGGCTCCAAGGACCCATTTGCTTTGAGACGAAATGCTATTGGACTTATACGTATTTTAATTGAAAAACAGCTAAATCTAGAGCTAAGGCATTTGATAGGTGAAATGCTGAGTTTTGAAAAAACCTTAGATCTTTCGCAGTTCTTGTGCGAAAGGTTTAGAATACTCCTAATCGAAAAAGGTTTCATGTATGACACTTTGCAGGCATGTTTAGTGGGGACGGCTTTTAATGACCCATATAGTTGTTTTGTTAAGGTTGAGCAGTTAGAAAAATTTAGGAAAATCGACTTATTCGACCAGTTAATGGATGCTTACAGGAGGCCTAACAATATTCTAATTTCAGAAGAAAACAAAACTAATAAGAAATATGATGTAGAACCAAAAATTAACTTGTTTAGTACTGATGAAGAAAAAAATCTGTTTGAAGCACTTCTTACAACAGAAGATACTGTGAAAAAAATGGTATCTAAAAATGATTATCAGGCTGCCCTACAAGCACTTGCAAGTTTACACGGCAGTGTGGATGCTTTTTTTGAAAATGTAACTATAAATTCTGAAAGTATTATAAAAAAAGAAAACAGATTGTGTTTGTGCAATAAGGTAAGGCATATAATGCATTTTGTGGCACGGTTTTCCGAAGTGAAAATGGTTGTTAAATTTTAGAGGACAAGGATTATGTCTGAGACTGAAAATATAGAAGACATAATATCAGTCTCATCTAAATGTACGGTTGATAGAGAATTATACGGCCACAGGTCAAGTGCTATCTCGGCTTTAAGCCAGTTAGGATTTCCCATAGCTGAGGGTTACTTTATTTCTTCTGAATCTATTCGTAGAATAATTCAAGGTGGTCCTCCCCCAAAATTCCCTAGGAAGTTACTAGACGGTCTTCCTCTTTGTCTTAGGTCAAGCCCTCAAAACCGAGAGTGGCGTGGTCCAGAATCTTTACTTTATCTAGGTTTAAATAAATCTAAGTTGGGATTAGTAAAAAAAATAACCGGGGAAAGATTATCAAAAATTTTGTATTTGGAGCATGTTAAGAACTTTGGAGTAAAAGTAATGGACCTGGATCCTGACTTATTTGATGAAGCATTGGATCTATTTATGAGTAAGCGAAATGAAAAAATAGTTAGAGATCTTCCATTAAATATGATTGATGCCTTGACTGATGAATTCGAAGAATTCTACCGAAGTCACTTGGGGTTTGATTTTCCTGAAGATGAGCAGCAGCAGATAAACTATGCTCTCACGGCGCTAGCAAAAAAATGGGAAAATCCAAGTTCGAAAATTCTGAGATTATCTCTTGGGGCAGAGGCAAATACATCTACTGGAGCCATTTTACAAAAAATGATCTTACCAAATGATGAATCACAATTTGGCTTATTGGAAATACAGTCAATAGATAGTTCAACTGGAGAGCAGCACACACGGGGTAATTTTTTACACAATAGTTTTGGGGAAAAAAGCCTCTTAGAATTTAAAAGTAATAGTTTTTTAGAACTGCTACCTAAAAAGCCCCGAATTTCAGACATAGAAAATTCAATTGTTTCGAAAATTACTTTGAAAAAAATTGACCTTTTAGACAGAAAAGTATTTCAAGAATTAGGTATTAATTTCAACTTTTCTTTTTTAATCAAAGGCCAAAATTATTTCCTAATTGACGCCAAAGAGGTAGAGTTACATGCATCAGCTTTGCTGAGATTAAACGTTGAAGGCGTAAGTAAAGGAGCTATTTCAAAGGAAACAGCCATCTTAAGAACTGATCCTGAAATGCTCTTGGACACTATACATCCGCAAATTCAAAAGGATGCTGATATTGAGGTTATTGGATTGGGCTTACCAGCTAGTCCTGGCGCAGTTTCTGGATTAATTGCTTTTAAGGCAGAGGAGGCAATTAATATGAGCTCCAAAGGTTTGATGGCTATTTTAGTAAGGAGTGAAACCAGTTCTGAAGATATAAGGGGAATGCATGCTTCAGCTGGAGTCTTAACTTTAAGAGGGGGCATGTCTAGCCATGCAGCTGTTGTTGCTAGAGGACTGGGTAAACCATGTGTGGTTGGAGTCAGTGATTTGAGAATGGATAATAACTCAAAATCACTCATTACAAGGGATAACGAGAATTTAAAAAGTGGAGATTTAATTACTATTGATGGATCAAACGGTAGAGTTCTGATAGGTCAGGCTCAAATGGTTCAACCTGACCTATCAACCTATTTCTATCAAATTATGGGATGGGCTAATGAGCTTGGCACAATAAGCGTTAAAGCAAACGCAGATACCCCGGAAGAGGCAATGCAGGCAAAAGAATTTAAGGTGGACGGAATCGGCCTATGTAGGACAGAACATATGTTTTTTGAGAAAAATACGCTCCAATTCATGCAAAAAATGATTCTAACATCTGATGAGATTCAGAAGCAAAGGTCTATTGAATCTCTATTACCTCTACAGCAAGCTCAGTTTGAGGAAATATTGAAGATAATGGTAGGTTTCCCTGTTACAATCAGGCTATTAGATTTACCCATTCATGAGTTTTTGCCTAATAGTTTGATCGAGTTGGAGAGTCTTGCAGATGAACTAGGAATTACTTTTTCTAAGCTCTCTGAGCGTTCAAAGCATTTAGCTGAGATTAATCCTATGTTAGGAAAGAGAGGAGTAAGATTAGGGATTCTTTTGCCAGAACTTTATAAAATGCAGGTTAAAGCAATTTTAGAGGCTAGTAGAAGTGTATATGGCGCTGATCAAATTAATTTTCCGCCTGAAATTATGCTTCCAATGGTTTCATCAGCTAAAGAGGTTTATTTGCTAAAAAATATGATTGATCAAGTAGTCAAGGAAGTTTGCCAACACAAGGTTGGTGAAGTGACTTATAAATTGGGAGTGATGGTTGAGACACCCAGGGCTGTATTAAAAGCAGCTGAATTGGCAAAAGTAAGCTCCTTTCTTAGCTTTGGAACCAACGATTTGACCCAGATGACTTATGGGTTAAGTCGGGACGACTCTGGTACTTTCATGAGAGACTACATTGCACATAACATATTCTCAGAGGATCCTTTCAGGTCTCTTGATATAACTGGCGTAGGTGAACTTCTGAGAATTGCTTCTGAAAGGAGTAGGGCTTCAAATCCAAATATAAGATTAGGCATTTGTGGAGAGCATGGGGGAGATCCAAACTCGATAGAATTTTGTAAAGAAATAGGGCTAGATTTTGTATCTTGTTCTCCCTACCGAGTCCCGATGGCAAGGCTTGGAGCTGCACGTCCAATTCCATGCTAAAAAACTGGCAGGAAAAAAGAAGCAAGTATTGATTCAAGGGATTAAATATATTAACTGACAAATACGGTAAAAGGCAAAATACAAAAACAGAGTTTTCTTCAAGTTTAAATCGGGTTTAAAGTATTATGATTAAACAATTAAAGTTTTATGCAGCAGTTCCTGTATTAATAGTTATTTTACTATTATCACCAAGTTTCTCAGAACAAAAAACTTTGAAGAAAGATAAAGTGGTGTTACCTGATCCGCTTACCGTTATTTCTGAAGCGCTTGTGGCTGAGAATACTGCATTATCTTCCCTGAAGAGACGGGACTTAAAGACTTACTCAGGTTTTTCTGAGTTCAATAAAAGTAATTTTTCCTTTAGTGTTTTAGACGCCTTACCAATGCCAAAAATGACCTCAGAACTGAAATGTTTAGCTGAAGCGATTTATTTTGAGGCCAGAGGAGAATCCTTGATAGGTCAGTACGCAGTTGGGGAGGTGATAATTAATAGGATGATTTCACCTTCCTTTCCGAATAGTATTTGTGGGGTAGTTTCTGAAGGTTCTAGTCGCTTGAATGCTTGCCAGTTTTCTTATAATTGTGATGGGAAGTTAGAAATTGTGACTGAGAAAGGAAGTTATGGCAGGATATCAAAACTATCGCAGATTTTATTAGAACCGTCTGCTCGGGTTTTAACGGATGGGGCAACTTTCTACCATGCTAAAGCAGTCAATCCCAGTTGGGCAAAGAAATTTAAAAAAACAAACGAAATTGGCCAACATATTTTTTATAAACTTGAATAGCCACAAATATAGATGACCTTTAAATATAAATTTTTTATCTAAAAATACTATAAAATAAAGACCGGAAAAGTTGGAGACAGATTTTGGAGCAGATCTATGTTAAGGACTATGTTTGTGATGCTGAAATAGGAGTGTTTGAATCTGAGCATGGACTTAATCAGAGGTTAATGTTTAATGTAACTTTGGATGTAGACTATTCAAATTTCATTAGGTCTGATAACCTTTCAGATGTACTTTCTTATGAAATTATTATTGAAGCTATAAATAAGTATCTATCTGAAAAGCGACTTAATTTACTTGAAACTTTAGCTGATAACATTTGCAACTATTGTTTGTTAAAGAGGGAAGTGAAAATGATCGACATTAGGATAGAAAAATTAGATAGAATAAATGGAAGCCTTGGGGTTCGTTTAGTCCGAAGGCGTGAGTGACAAGTTGTCTAGCTCAATTTGTATAGTTTTTGATTTAGATGGTACACTTGTACATACTGCCCCTGCTTTGGCCAAAGCGGGCAACAAGCTTCTATTAGAGTTAAAGTTACCTTCAGTATCAGTGGATACCTACAGTTCGTTTATTGGTGGAGGTATCCCTAAGCAAGTGGAAAAACTACTAAGATTTTCAAATGTTAATATTGAAAACTCTTTGGAAAAATATGTCCTCAGATTCAAGGAGCATTATTACAAAAATCCCTTAGGTGGGACCTTTATTTATCCAGGGGTCAAAGAGACTCTTGCGGAGCTAAAGAAAATTTATAAGAATCTAGTTATTTGTACTCAAAAGAATGAAAAACCTGCAAAATTTATATTGAAACATTTTAATATCCTAGAATATTTTTCTGGATTTGCATTTGGGGATACATTGGATGTTCTCAAACCGGACCCTAGAATGGTGCAGCATGCAATAAAAAACTTTAACCCGGAACGAGTACTTTATGTAGGTGATAGTTTGACTGATGCAAAGACTGCTAAAAATTCAAATTCTACTTTTATATTATTTACTGAGGGTTACCGCCAAACGCCGATTGAAGAACTTAAGCCAGATTACTATTTCTCTAATTTCTTAAATCTCCCTACTATAATTGAAGCTATTCAAAAGATTTGATTAGATGGTATCTTTTAAATACTTTCGCCCTATTTTAAGTTTCGAAAAGTCTTATCCGGATGACGCAATTTTTTTAGGTAATACAAATTTTTGGTTTAATTTAGTAAAGGTATTTGAGAGAGGATCTTCTCCTAGAGTGGTAAGTGCGGCAGAAATGCCAGTGGAGATCAAATCTACGCTAATGTTATATCAAGCTAATATTCTTGGTGTCAAAAAAAAAGTTCCTTTGGTTATGGGAATACTAAATACCTCACCTGACAGTTTTTCCGATAGTGGTATTTCTAGTGGGTTTAATACTTTTTCAGACAAGATTTCTGAAATGAATAACTGTGGCATTGATATTATTGATATTGGAGGTGAGTCTACGCGACCAGGTTTTACGACTATTCCAGTAAATATAGAAAAAGAAAGGGTTAAAGGCGTTCTGAAATTCGTAAGAAAGAAATATCCCAATATTATTATATCTATAGACACGCGGAAAAGTCAGATAGGTCAATACGCATTGAGTTTAGGAGCAAAAATTTTTAATGATGTGTCTTCCTTTAGTTTTGATTATAAAAGTATCGATGTTGCAAAAAAATTTGGAACTTATGTGTGTCTTATGCACACTGCTGGGCATGGGATGGAGTTGCATAAGAAAATTTCTGGAGGAGACTTCCTTTTGGATATTTTTGATTATTTAAGAGAAAGAATTTGTTTTGTTGAGTCCAGAGGAATATCGAGGTCAAAGATTATTATCGATCCTGGAATTGGATTTGGAAAGACAGAGCTACAAAATCTAAATATTTTGAAAAACATAAGCTTGTTTCATACCCTGGGTTGCCCTATCCTTGTAGGTGTCTCTAGGAAAAAATTTATTGGTAACATAACGGGTGAGAAAACCCCTTTAGGCAGAATGGTAGGTTCGACCTTTTTAGCAGGAGAATTAATAAAGCAGGGCGTGCAGGTCGTACGAGTTCATGATATAAGCGACACTAATCAAGTCGTGAAAATATTTAACAGGTTAATGAGTGTAGAATAAGAATCTTTTAGGAAGATAAAATGGCAGGAAGAATCTTCGGTACTGATGGAATAAGAGGTAAAGTTAATTCAACATTAATAAACGCCAACTTTGTGCAGAGAGTAGGGATTGCTTGCGGGCAGTACCTTTCTTCATTCAATCGCTCTGGTAGTTCCAATCGGGTAATAATAGGCAAGGATACTAGAAGATCTGGTTACATGTTGGAAACAGCACTAACATCTGGATTTACTTCTATTGGAATTGATGTTTTCCTTTTGGGCCCTATCCCTACCCCAGCTGTGGGAATGTTAACCAGGTCTATGAGAGCTGAATTGGGAGTAATGATTACGGCATCCCATAATCATTTTGAAGATAACGGCATTAAATTTTTTGGACATGATGGTTTTAAGCTATCTGACTGTGTTGAACGTGAGATTGAATTACTTCTTTCAGAAGAAACTAAGCTAAAAACTTCTAATATGATAGGAAGGGTAAAAAGGATTGATGAGGTTTTGGGGAGGTATATTGAATTTGTTAAAACCAGTTTGCCGAGAAACCTTAGATTAAATGGCCTCAAAGTTGTGATTGATTGTGCTAATGGCTCGGCATACAAATGTGCACCACAAATTTTATGGGAACTAGGGGCGAAAGTTATACCTTTTGCAGTTGAGCCTAATGGTTACAACATAAACCTAAATTGTGGCTCTACAAATACCAGCTTGGCTGGAGAGTTAGTAAGAAAGCATGAAGCCGATTTGGGTATTTGCTTAGATGGAGACGCTGACAGAGTAATTTTACTTGATGAGAAAGGCGAGGAGGTAGATGGAGATCAATTGCTTGCTGTCTTAGCTGCTAACTGGCATAAAGAAGATAAAATTGCCAAAGGAACAATAGTCTCAACAGTTATGTCTAACTTAGGTTTGGATCAATATCTGAACTCTTTGGGACTGAACCTTCATAGGACTTCAGTAGGTGATAGATATGTCGTAGACTCCATGCGTCAGAATGGTTTTAATATTGGTGGGGAAAAATCTGGCCATATCGTCATGGCTGATCATGCAACTACGGGAGATGGGATACTTGCAGCATTGCATCTTCTTTCAATTTTAACTGAGTCGTCATCCAAAGCAAGTAGCCTTTTATCTGCTTTTAAACCTGTGCCCCAAAAATTAGTTAATCTTACTTTTGACCCTACCCGCGATCCAATGAGAGAAAGAAAAGTAGTTGAATCAATTGAAAGATGTAAGAAAAAACTTGGTAACTTGGGGGAAATCATAGTTAGAAAATCTGGTACAGAGCCAGTCATTAGGATAATGATCCAACACAGTGATGAGGCAATAGTTTCTAGTATTTTAGAAGAAATAAGCTCTAAAATTCAGGATAATTGATATCCGAGTTATTTTAACCCTCTGATATTGTTCTTGGTTTGTATTTGGCAAATCAATATTCCTGACAAAATGAGCAGAAAAGAAGTACCAAAATTAGAAGGGATACTTTCTTTTAAAAGAAATACTCCAAAGACTGTTGACCATACAGGAACTTTAAAGTTTACAAGGCTTATAAAAACAGCCCCTTCATCTTTTATCAGCGAAACAAGTACTATAGTAGCGATACCTGTTGGGAATATTCCAAGGTACAAAACTGCAATAATGCTATTACTTTTAAACGTTGAAGGGACTTCCCCAATAAATACCAAAATTGGTATGCAAATTAAGCTAGCAATAAATAATGAATGGGTAGAAAACTCAAGATAATCTGATTGAACTGATCTTTTTATAATAATGGCCCCTGACGCATAACAAAAAGGAGCTACAATACATAGTCCAACAAAAATTTTATCACCTAATGAAAATGGGTTTTCGCTTATGCTACTTTTTGAGGATATGAGAAGTCCAGCTCCACATACACCTAGGACTATTCCTATTAATTTTTTTCTAGTGATCCTTTCATTATCTGAGAGAAAATGTGCAAAAACTAATATTATCATAGGTATTGTTGCCATACATAGGCCCACAAAAATTGAAGTTAGGTGACCTTGGGCCACTGACAAAAATGTGAATGGTATTACATTTGAGAATAGGGCAACCCCAAGACAGGATATCCAGTATCGACACGTTTTTTGTTTGGACACTAAATTGATCTTGAATAGTAACGAAAACAGAAGCAGAGTGAAGAGCCCAATTATTATCCTAAATGAGGATACATAGGCAGGGTGGAATGATATAAGAGCAATCTCTATCGCAAAAAAAGAACTCCCCCAAATCACGCCAAGAATGGAGAGCAAAAGCCAAGAATATATATTTTTGGATGTTAAATTCAAAACCTATTTTTACTCAATTCTATAAATGCTTAATATAGAGAAATTCCCATATCGTAAATACTAGTCTTCTATTGGAGCAAATTGGTTGAAGTTTTATTAATATCCTTATATTTACCCATATTAAATTATAACTCTGGATAAAGCTTTGCTAGACAAACCTGATAAATTACCAAAAAATCCAAATTTTTCTTGTGGTCCATGTGCTAAAAGGCCAGGTTGGAATATGAAAAATATAAAGGATAATGCATTATTGGGTCGGTCTCACCGTTCCTCTGAATGCAAGAAACAATTAGGAATTTTGATAGAGCTTTTTAAGGAAAATCTTGAAATTCCCAAAGATTATGTGATTGCCATTTTACCTGGTTCAAATACTGGAGCCTTTGAAACAGCGCTATGGTCTATGCTGGGTGCCTTACCAGTTGATGCTCTGACTTGGGAAAGCTTTGGTTCTGGTTGGGTTTATGACATAAAAAGTGAATTATCCTTGTCAGATGTAAGGATTCTTAAGGCAAAATATGGTGAGATACCTGACTTATCTAGGGTAAGGGAAGGCTCAGATATCTGTTTCACTTGGAATGGTACAACGTCTGGAGTAAAAGTACCAAACGCTGATTGGATTACCTACCATAGGCCTGGAATAACCCTCTGTGATGCCACCTCTGCTGTATTTTCGCAAGAAATTGCATGGGACAAATTAGATGTTATTACATTCTCTTGGCAAAAAGCTATGGGAGGAGAAGGGGGACATGGTGTTTTGATACTCAGCCCTAAAGCTATTACTAGATTAGAAACTTTTTCTCCTGATAGACCAATTCCCAAAGTTTTCAGACTAGCAAGTAACAATTTAGTAAATACAGGACTTTTTGAAGGTCTTACCATAAATACCCCATCGATGCTTTGTGTGGCTGACGCGTTAGATTCTCTTTTATGGATAAAAAAAATAGGTGGTTGGAAGGCTACTCACAAGAGGGCGCAAAATAATTTTGGAGTTTTATCTAATTGGTATAAAAAGAGGGAGTGGATAAGGAATTTAGTGAAGACAGAAAACATACAGTCGAATACTTCAGTTTGCTTAGAAATTAATGACAAAAAATTTTCAGCATTTGATGACATTAAGAAATGGAAGTTTATTAATGAAATGACCTGTTTATTAGAAGAACAGGGAGCTGCTTTTGATATTAAAGGGCATAGGGATGGTCCTCCAGTATTAAGAATATGGTGTGGCCCAACTGTCGAAGCAGAAGATTTAAAATGTCTTATGCCATGGTTGGATTGGGCATTCCATTTTGTAAAACAAAAATATTTTTAACTTTTTCAGAGGAAACTTTTTATCAAATTATGAGATTTTTATTTGTTGATTTTCAGTTACTATCTTCAAAAAAAGGAGATGTTAATAATTGAGCCTGAAAATAAATCTACTGCATACTGTCAGAAATAATAATTCAAATATCTCATTAAATTAAGTTTTTCCACAGGGTTGATTTACATAGATCCATCTGGGTCATTTTTGAGATTTTTCTTCATAATCATAAGATAAAAATGGGAACCAGTAGTTTGGTTAGGATATGTCAAGCGCTAATAGATGTCTTGGGTAAGAATCCTCTTTTAATGTTTAAAGCAAGAGCTTTAAAATTTTAATAAAAGTGACTAATGTGGTATAGATATGGAGATAAATTTCTCTTCATGCTCTCGAATTAGATCTTTGAAAGGATTTTTAATGACTAATGTTGTTGTTGTAGGTTGCCAATGGGGGGATGAAGGAAAGGGAAAACTAGTTGATTATCTTAGTGAGCAAGCAGACATTATTGTTAGGTTTCAAGGTGGTAATAATGCTGGTCATACAATTGTAATCAACAAGAAAGTTTTTAGACTCTCTCTTTTGCCTTCAGGTATAATTAGACCAGGAAAATTATCGATTATAGGTAATGGCGTTGTGCTGGATCCTTGGGCACTAAAAAAAGAGATAGAGGCTTTAAGAAAGTCTGGGGTTGAAGTTAATAGTTCCAATTTGATCATTGCAGAAAATGTGCCTTTAATACTACCGTATCATAGGGATTTAGACTTGTTGAGGGAAGAGAAGGCAGGTTCTAGAAAAATTGGAACAACTGGTAGAGGTATAGGACCAGCGTATGAAGATAAAGTGGGCAGAAGGGCTATTCGTTTGTGTGACCTAAGTAATACTGGTTATGTTCGCTTCCAATTAGAAAAAGCTCTTGAACATCATAATTATTTGCGGAAAGGTTTTGGAAAATCACTTATCAATATTGACGAGGTAGAGATTAAACTCAGAGATATATCACCATTCTTAAAACAATTCTCAGCACCCGTTTGGGAAATTTTGAATGAAAAATTCCAAGATGGTGCAAATATTTTGTTTGAAGGTGCACAAGGGACACTCCTAGATATTGATTTCGGTACTTATCCTTTTGTTACTTCATCAAACACAATAGCATCAGCAGCTCCATTAGGTGCAGGTTTCTCTACGCAAAGAATTAACTCAGTCTTGGGCATAGTGAAGGCTTATACTACGAGGGTAGGTGAGGGACCTTTCCCAACAGAATTGTGTGATGATGAAATTGGCCGTCACCTTGAGACAGTTGGTCATGAGAAAGGTACTGTTACCGGTAGAAGTAGAAGATGCGGGTGGTTTGATGCAGCTTTGGTTAAGCAAAGCTGTATTTTAAATGGGGTGAACGAAATAGCTGTTACAAAGTTAGATGTTTTAGATGGGCTTAGCAAATTAAAGATCTGTACTGGCTATGAGATAAATGGAAAAGCATGTCAGTATTTTCCTTCATCAGTGCATGCCTCTCAGGAAATTAAGCCAATTTATGAGACCTTAGAGGGTTGGAGCGAACCTACCAGAGGAATTTCTGTACTTGAAAATTTACCAGATAACGCTAGAGCATACCTTGAAAGAATTGAAACGTTGACGGGTTGTCTTATAAGTTTTATCTCAACATCACCTGAAAGAGAAGACCTGGTTCAGTTATATAATCCATTTAACAGAGGCTCATGATAAATGAAAATAGTTGTTAGAAAAGGGTTAGCATATTTAATCCTACTAGTGTTCTTGCCTGCTTACATAATTTTTGCAGTAACTATTATTTCTTTTTTAGATCGCTTCAGTCTGTGGCTTGAATTACTGGTTTATACACTGTTGGGAATAGTATGGGTCTATCCATTTAAATTCATCTTTAAGGGCTTGGCTTCAAAAAATAATAAGCATAATAAACGTTAGTTTGTAGACTAGCTTTGGCTATACCAAATAGCAGCAACCATACTAATAAGGATTATTTATGACCGCTGTAGTACAAAAATTTAATAAACCTATTTCTATAATTGGCGCGGGTGATTTTAATCCTGAGATTTTTGAATATTCTTTGACAATAGGTAAAGATTTAATAGCAGTGGATGGTGGATTAAATCACCTAAACCCAGCGCACCACTTCCCAAGATGGATAATTGGTGATTTAGATTCAGCTAAAAATATACAGATTTGGGTGGATAAAGGTTCAAAATTAAGTAAGGTTTCTGAACAAGAGTCAACAGATTTTGAGAAATGCTTATATTTGGTTGATGCTCCGCTTTACTTGGCGAACGGGTTCTTGGGATTGAGGTTAGACCATACGTTAGCGTCTTGTTCTGCACTCATAAAGAGAAAAGATAAAAATATTATCTTACTAGGGAAAAAAGATTTAATAATTCATGTAGATGAGTTGATTAGTTTAGAATTAGAAGTTGGGACAAGATTTTCTCTTTTTCCATTTAAAGAGGTTTTAGGACTAACAAGTTATGGATTGAAATATAATATATCGGGAGTTTATTTTTCTCCTGACTCAATAATTGGAACTTCAAATGAGGTTACCTCTCCGAAAGTTGAAATAAGCTTAAGGGGTTCTGGAATGCTTTTAATTCTGCCAATCTGTTGTTTACCAAGGATTTTAAAGACATATGGTGTTTTGCCTCTAATCTAACTATCTTCTGCATATGTAGCTTATTTCTGATGCTATTCCATACATATTTTGGTACTATTTCGTTGCTAATTTAGGATCCTCTCCTAATTCAGGCTTCCTCTCTTATCGTTTTCATACAAAACATAACCTTAAGGACCTAGTTAAAACGGCTTAAGATTTTTTAAAAGGTATTTTCTAAATGAGAAGCCAACCCCAAACCTAAAATTGGATTACAAGCCTCACCAAGAAGGTACCCCAAAGCTTAGATGAAGCTTATATATATTAGTTTAGCCTGTGATAAGGATCTTGGCCTAGAATTAGCCATCACTCAGCAGCCTTAACTATCTAATTTTTATCATGTGATAAGATCAAATACATTAATAACGTTTTGGAGTACGGTGTAATTTTAGAAACTAATTTTATTTAAGAGTATCTAAACTGCTGTAAATTTTCTTCTTACCATTAAATCTCCTGTTAACATACAAGCTTGACTTAGCCAGCTTTAATTCTTTTACTCAGACTTTCTGCTTTTATTCCCATTATTGTCGTCGCTATAGTCAAATTGGAAAGAATAATTTAAAGAATAGTATTGACGTTATCCACTGAGAGGTAGGTGCTTAAATTTGGATTTAAAGATTGAAAATATAAAGGAAGCTAGAGACTTATTAAAAAATCGGATAGTAATTACACCAGAAATAAGATCCAACTACTTAAGTAACCTTGTAGGAGGCAGTGTATTCTTAAAGCTTGAAAATTTACAACATACCTCTTCCTTCAAAGCCAGAGGGGCTTTTGTTTCTCTCGACAGGTTAGAAGAAAAAAAGAAAAAAACAGGTGTTATTGCTATGTCAGCGGGAAATCATGCGCAGGCAGTGGCTTGGTGGGCTAAACAAAAGGGAATAAATGCAACGATTATAATGCCAGAACAAGCACCATTTTCAAAAGTAATGAAAACAAAAGAATATGGTGGAAATGTTATTCTTAGGGGCAGAACAATTGATGAAGCTCAATCATTTGTTGAAGAAAAAATTGATAAAGAAGGTTTAACTCTTATACACCCATATGATGACCGAGATGTAATTTTAGGTCAGGGAACTATTGGTCTAGAATTTCTGGAAAAAATACCTGATCTTGATTGCCTGATTGTACCAATTGGTGGAGGTGGCTTAATATCTGGAATAGCAGTAGCAGCAAAATCGATTAATCCAAAGATAAAGATTTATGGAATACAGACTAAAAAATTCCCAACTATGTACAATTCTTTCAAGAGAAAACAACTTAGAGTAACAGGTGATACCCTAGCTGATGGAATAGCTGTTAAAATACCTGGTAATATCACTAGTTCTATAATTCAAAAGTATGTAGATGATATTATACTAGTAAATGAATTCGAAATCGAAAAAGCTATCAGTGCACTATTTGAAAACGAGAGAATTGTATCTGAGGGTGCTGGTGCGGTAGGTGTCGCGGCAATTATGAAGAATCCCGATCTGTTTAACGGGTTAGGAATTGGTACAGTCATTTGTGGGGGTAATATAGATGCTAGGGTTTTTGCTAGTATTCTTAATAGGAAACTTTCAAGAGATGGGAGGTTGGCTAAAGTGAGAATTGATATCCTTGATGAACCTGGGATGTTAGCTAGGATATCTAGCCTAATTGCTGAAAATGGTGGAAACATAATAGAAATTTTTCATCAGAGAATGTTTCATGACGTTCCTGTTAAAAATGCGAAAATAGATGCTGTAATTGAAGCTTTAAGTACAAATCATATAAAAACAATTATAGACGCTTTAGAAAATGATGGGTTTGTTGTTAATGAGATCAATGACAAGTCGTAGGTAAAGAAACATTTTTGAAAAATAAGTTTAGGGATGAGGAACCTTGATATAATAGGTCCATTTCAGACGTCATTTAGAAGAATTCAAATTTTTTGTAATTATGTAATTTCCGACATTATTATAACAATATAAGAAGTAACTACATAAATCATAATATACTTTTTAACTCTATCAAAAGAGCATTAAGGAGGTCTAATGCCAAAAATTTCTAATTGCATAAATTTAGGTAAGGAGTCTGCTGCTAAGGCAGCATTAAAATATATAAAAACTGATATGACAATTGGTTTAGGTACTGGTTCAACCGCAAAGATATTTGTTGATTTGTTAGCAAAGAAGATTCTTAAAGAAGGTCTTAATCTTGAGGTATTAGCTACATCCTCAGCTACAAATCAGCAAGCAAGGCAGCTTAAACTACCTTTGACTACTTTAAATACTGTTGGAAAGGTTGACTTAGTTGTGGATGGTGCAGATGAAGTTGACCCAAATCTTGCCATGATCAAGGGCGGTGGCGGTGCTCTGCTACAAGAGAAGATAGTGGCTGAAAGTAGTAAGAGGATGATAATAATAGTTGATGAGACTAAAATTGTAGATAACCTTGGTCATTTTCCATTGCCTATAGAGGTTATTAAGTTTGGGAGTGAGTTTACTAGGAAAAGGATCCTCAGTGAGTTAGAGAACCTTGGGTATTTAGGAATTTCAGCAAAATGGAGAAAAGATCGTGAAAGTCTCTTTTTAACTGATGAAGATCATTATATCTTAGATCTGGAGCTTAATAAGATACATGATCCAATACTTTTAAACCAACGCATTAAAGGCGTAACTGGAGTAGTTGAAACTGGTCTCTTCCTCGAGTTGGCAAATAAGGTCATTATTGGAAACAATAAAGGTGAATTAAAAATTATATAATAAGGGAAAATAAAATTGGTAAATGATGAATTTGATTTGTTTGTAATAGGAGGAGGGTCAGGTGGGGTAAGAGCATCTAGACTTGCAGCAAACTTAGGCCTAAAGGTGGGAATAGCAGAAGAATTTAGGCTAGGAGGTACGTGCGTTATAAGAGGATGCATTCCCAAGAAACTGATGGTTTTTGCCAGTGATTACCGAAATGAATTCAAGGAGTCAGAGGGGTTTGGGTGGAAATTTGATACTTTTTCCTTTTCATGGGATAAGTTTTCCACTTCAGTGCAAATCGAAATTGATAGGTTAGAGACTGTATATGAAAATATCTTATCTTCCTCAGGGGTAGAAATTTTTAGACAAAAAGCAAGAGTTAATAGTAGCTCCTCTGTAATATTAACTGATGGAAGAATATGCAAAGCAAAATATATCTTGTTGGCTACAGGAGGTGAACCTAGCAAGCTTGGTATAGAAGGAGAAAACTTAGCAATATCTTCGAATGAGATCTTTTCACTGAAAGCCCTTCCAAAAACATTAACTATTATTGGTGGCGGCTATATTGCTTGCGAGTTTGCCTCAATATTTAATGGCTTAGGGACCAAGGTCATTTTAGTTTACAGAGGTGAAATGATCCTACGAGGCTTTGATCATGATGTTAGAAATCAAGTAGAAAAATCCATGAGCGCTAAGGGAGTGATTATTAAAAATAATACCATGGTTAATAATATTGATAGATTTGAAGATAGTCTTATGGTTAATCTTTCAAATGGAGAAAGGGTTTTATCAGATCAAGTACTTTTAGCAGTGGGTAGGCAGCCGAAAGCTGAAGGTCTTGGATTAGACACTGTAGATATGCAACTAACGAAATCTGGAGCTATCCAAGTTGATAAATTTCAGAAAACTTCAGTAAAGTCGATTTATGCAGTAGGTGACATAACTAATAGGCTTAATTTAACGCCTGTTGCCATAAGAGATGCTGCTGCATTTATAAAGACTGTTTTCGAAGGGGAAAAAACTGCTTCCGACCATCATCTTGTTCCAACAGCTGTATTTACTAGACCTGAAGTTGGTACGGTGGGGTTTACAGAGGAAGAAGCCAAAGAATCTTATAACATAAAAACTTTTAAGACACTTTTCTCACCAATGGAAAACAGGATATCAAAGAGCGAGCAAAAAGTTTTTATGAAGATATTAGTATGCTCCCAAACTGATAAAGTCTTAGGTTGTCATATAGTAGGAAAGGGAGCTAGTGAAATGATTCAGATTTTTGGTGTAGCCTTAAAAATGGGGTTAAAGAAAAGTGATTTGGATTCTACTTGTGCAGTTCATCCTACCCTAGCAGAGGAGCTAGTGACGCTGACCTAAGAGTTAGACTTGAAATTTACTTATTTGAGCACACTTAAATTAAAACATATCAAGGAAATCAAAATGCCATACAAAGATGATTCTGAGGGCCCATGGGGTTCTGGTAAGAAAAAAGACGATAAAGAGAATAATAGCAAAAGTCCATGGGGGAGCAATTCAGGTAGCAATGGCTCTGATAGCGGAATTCCTGAGATTGATCAAATTGTCAAAAAAGGCCAGGAGCGCCTAAGGGTGCTAATGGGTGGTAAGGGAGGAGGTAATACCGGTAGTGGTGGCTCGGGCCCTGGTGGAATTCCTAGCTTTGGTAAAGGGGGTTTTTCATTGGTGATTTTGGGTTTATTTGTTATTTGGGCCTTCCTTTCTTTTTATACTGTAAAGCCTGAGGAGAAATCTATCGAGTTATTTTTTGGTGAGTATTACGACACAGGGGAATCAGGGTTAAATTTTGCTCCATGGCCATTGATCACACACGAAGTGCTTACTGTTACAAGAGAAAATACTGAGGATATAGGTGTGGGCGGCCGGGGAGGTCGCCAGGATGAGGGGTTAATGTTGACAGGTGATGAGAATATTGTTGATATTGATTTTCAAGTAGTTTGGAATATATCTGACCCTGCAAAGTTTTTATTTAATCTTGCTAATCCAAGAGAAACTATAAGAGCAGTATCTGAGTCAGCAATGCGAGAGGTTATCGGAAGATCAGAACTTAGTCCGATTTTGAACCGGGATAGGGCCTTAGTCAGTGCCGATGTACGTGCTTTGATACAAACAATATTGGATTCTTATGATAGTGGGGTTAACATTGTCCGCCTAAATTTTGATAAGGCCGACCCACCTCAAGAGGTAATAGATGCTTTTCGGGACGTACAAGCAGCTGAACAAGAGCGTGATACACTTGAAAAGAAAGCTGATGCTTATGAATATCAAGCTTTAGCTGAGGCAAGAGGAGAGGCTGAACAATTAAAACAAGAAGCGGAGGGATATAAAGCTAGGGTCGTAAATGAAGCCACTGGTGAAGCTAGCAGATTTTTAGCAATTTTTGAAGAATACGTTGTTGCCAAAGAGGTCACGCGGAAGCGATTATATATCGATTCAATGGAGAGGGTACTTGGTGACGTTGATAAGGTTATTCTTGACCAAAAATCTGAATCAGGGCAGGGGGTCGTTCCTTACTTACCTTTAAATCAACTGAAAATTGGAGGAAATAACTAATGAACAGATCGTTAATTTTGATAATCATATTAGCTTTAGCCTTTTTTGGTGTTTCTTCTTCTATTTTCGTTGTAGATGAACGGGAAAAAGCACTTGTTCTTCAGTTTGGACAGGTAAGAAGCGTTAAGACAGATCCAGGCATAAAATTTAAAGTACCGTTCATTCAAAACATAGTAAGATATGACGATAGGATTCTTTCTTTGGATACGATGCCTTTGGAAGTGACCCCGTTAGATGATAGACGTCTAGTAGTGGACGCATTTGCTCGATATAGAATTGTAGATGTTGTCATGTTCAGGAAGGCTGTGGGTACTGGTGGAACTGCTTCTGCCGAAGTTAGACTCGAAAGAATACTAAATGCGGCATTGAGAGAAGTTTTAGGTTCAGTAACATCCAATGCTGTTACTTCAGCTGATAGAGTAGGTCTGATGACCCGGATTCGAGATGCCGCCATTGCTGAGGCTTCTGGTTTAGGAGTAGAGATTGTTGACGTGCGAATTAAGCGAGCAGATCTTCCAACGCAAAATTTAGCAGCTACTTTTCAAAGAATGCAAGCAGAAAGAGAACGCATGGCTGCAGACGAGAGGGCGCGTGGAAGGGAAGCTGCTCAACGTGTGAGAGCATTAGCAGACAGAAAGGCTATGGAGATTGTTTCAGAGGCTAGTCGTGATGCTGAGATAATTCGAGGTGAAGCGGATGCAGAAACTACAAAACTTTTGGCTGAGGCATTTGGCCGTGATCCAGAATTTTATGCATTTATTCGCTCTTTAAAGGCATATGAGGGTTCGATGACTGGAAAAAATACTACTATAGTCTTGAATCCAGATTCAGAATTCTTTGATTACATCAAAGAAAGTGGATCAAAATAATGGATAAACTATTTTTTGCTGTAGGATCGGTGGCTGTCTTTGAGGGTTTTTTTTTAGCCATTGCACCAGGGCGTATAAAAAAGATTTTAGAAAGTCTTAATAAGGTTTCCAGTTTAGAGTTGTCTAGAATAGGTCTAATAGTAATGGGTTCTGGTATCGCAATAATGATGATAACTGACATCTAAGATGTAGAATTAATAGTAAAATAAGATATTTGGTTAAATAATTGGATAGTTCTTAGATCTAATCAGATTATTTCGAAATTTGGAGTACATAATGTCAATATTTTTTTCATTTGGTAGAAATTGTCACCAACATAACGCCTTTAAATTTATCCCAACCTCTATAGGTGCACTTTTTCTCAGTTTAGTTTTATTAATACTGAGTTCAACTCCAAATATGGCAAAAGATTTGCCAGGTAGTTTTGCAGATTTAGTAGAAAAGCTAAGTCCAGCTGTAGTAAATATAACTACCACAGCAGTAGTCCCGGAAAGGGAACAATTTAGTCCTATGGTACCGAGGGGGTCACCTTTTGAAGAATTTTTCAGGGACTTTATGGAAAAGCAACAACCTGGTGATGGGCAACCCAGAAGGCAGAGACGCGGAACAGCTCTGGGGTCTGGATTTATAATTTCTCCTGACGGTCTACTAGTAACCAATAATCACGTGATAGAAAATGCTGATGAGATAAAGATTGAAATGTTAGATGGAACTATTTTAGAAGCTGAGGTTCTTGGTACAGATCCAAAGACAGATATAGCATTGTTAAAAGTGGGTCCTGAAAGCAGTTTACCCTTTGTTGAATTTGGTAATAGTGATGAGTCTAGGGTTGGAGATTGGGTCCTAGCTATTGGGAATCCATTAGGCCAAGGATTTTCAGTTTCGGCAGGAATTATATCAGCTAGGGGTAGAGATCTGCAGGGACCTTATGACGATTTTATTCAAACTGATGCAGCCATTAACCGAGGTAATTCTGGTGGGCCATTGTTTAACACAAGTGGAAAGGTAATAGGAGTTAACACTGCAATATTATCTCCCAATGGAGGCTCAATTGGAATTGGTTTTTCAATGTCTTCGGAAGTAGTAGAGAAAGTTGTAAAGCAACTTCGGGAATTCGGTGAGACTCGTAGAGGCTGGTTAGGTGTTCGGATTCAGAACTTGAATGTTGAAGTAGCCGAGGCACTGGGTTTGGATAATACTGTGGGCGCACTAGTAACAGACGTACCAGACGGTCCTGCTCAAAAGGCTGGTATCAGGTCTGGTGACGTAATTTTAGAGTTTGATGGGAAAAAAATTGAAGACAGTAGTGCTTTGGTGAAGGTAGTGGGTGATAGCCCAGTAGGCAAGAAAGTCGAGGTTTTGATATGGCGAGATAACGCTGAAAAGAAGATAATTGTCCTTTTAGGTCGCCTAGAGACAGTACAAATTACTGAGGGAAAACCTGAGGATGTAGATCCAAAAATATTGTATTTTGCCGGAATGGGAATGGCTGGTATGACTCAGGAATTGCGGCAGCGCTTGGACATATCTAAAGCTGTTTCAGGAGTGGTAGTTATAGAGATTAAAGATGATTCAGCTGCTAAATCTCGAGGTATTTTACCAGGGGATGTTATTCAAAAAATTGACCAGATAGATGTGACTTCTCCTCTTTCCGTTATTAAAATGGTTAATGAGGCTAAGGAGAAAGGAAAAACATCAGTTCTTTTACTTGTAAAGAGGGGAACGGAAGGAAGGTTTGTTGCAATTCCAGTTAATAATTAATCAACTAGCCTATTAGGTTAAATCTTCAGCATTAAACTGTTTTTATATATTTTCTATGTTGTCTAACAAATAAGAAAGGTAGGTTGTCTTTTTTTGCCTATAACATTTATCGAGAAACATTGCTTTTCTATGTAGCAAGTAATATTTAAATTATTAGCTGTTGCCAAATAATAGCCAAATTAGTGGCATAAATTTTTTCAAAGAACTATATTTGGAGCTCCAATCTCGTCTTCTATTCTTAGAAATATTAGTCCCCTAGCAGAGCTTGGTTTTTGTTTTAATTATTAACATTCCAGCAATATATATAATAGATTTCTCAGGCAAACTCCTATGTTCAACAATTTTGATTATACTAGATGTCTTTACATTCTTGTGGCATATGAGAACAAAAATAGAACATTAAATAGTTGCTGGCAATATTTTTGTTAGCATTTTTGTAAGATTTAAGTTAAATGTAATCCTCAGGAGAGATAATGCCAAAAATAACATATATCACATTTGCTAAAGAAGAGCATACTGTAGAGGTTCCAGTCGGACTGACTATCATGGAGGGTGCTCGCGATAACAATATTCCAGGGATTGAAGCGGATTGTGGTGGGGCATGTGCCTGCTCAACTTGTCATGTTTATGTAGATGAATCTTGGGTTAGTAAGTTACCGGCTATAGATGATATTGAAAAAGATATGCTAGATTTTGCTTACGAACCTGATGACGTAACATCAAGGCTAACCTGCCAAATTCAAGTAACAAATGACTTAGACGGTTTAATAGTAAGAATGCCAGAAAAACAAATATAAAGATTAAGGTTAATTTTTGGAGGGCTTATATCCAATATCACTTCTATAAAAACTATCTTCAAATATTATTTTCTTTAACGCATTGTAAACCTTATTTCTTGCTTTTTTGAGACTATCATCTCTAGCAGTAACACTTAAAACTCTTCCTCCGTTTGAAAGCAGTTGCTTCCCATCAGAGATGGTGCCAGAATGAAAAACTTGAATGTTCTGATTTTGGTCGATGCTTTCTAGTCCAAATATTTTAGAGCCTGCTTGATATTCACCAGGGTATCCTTTACTCGCAACAACTACTGTTATTCCAGAATCTTCAGTGTAGCTTATTTTTGTTCTTAAAAGCTCTTGCTTTGCGCAACTTAATAAAACGTCTAAAAGTTGTGCGCCTAATCTGACCGCCAAAACTTGGCATTCGGGATCACCTAGGCGTACGTTATATTCGATTAGATGAGGCTCATTTTTTATTATCATTAAACCCGCATATAAAATTCCACAGAAGGGGGTTCCATTAGATTTCATTTCATCAAGAGTTGGATAAATAATTCTATCCAGTATTTTCTTCTCAATTGTTGGTGTTAGATTTAATGCTGGTGAGTATGCGCCCATACCCCCAGTGTTCGGACCAAGATCGTTGTCGAAGGCTTTTTTATAGTCCTGAGCACTTCCAAGCCAAATTGCATTGACTCCATCCGTTAAAATGAAAACGCTTACTTCTTCACCTTTTAGAAATTCCTCAATAATAACAGACTTAGTATCAGACTTTGAGCGTTGGAAAATATTTCGAACAGCTTCATTAGCCTCCCTTTTATTCTTAGCTATTAGAACTCCCTTTCCTGCAGCCAGACCGTCTTCTTTTATTACATAGGGGTGCCTGAATTCACTCAAATAATCCAGTGCCTCGCTTTCTGAATGTGCTACTCTGTACTTCGCTGTAGGAATATTTCTCTGCCCACAGATCATTTTGGTGAAACTTTTAGATGACTCTAGCATCGCGGCCTTTTTTTTTGGTCCTACCACAAGTATTTCATTCTCAATTAATAGATCAACTAAGCCTTGCTCTAATGGTCCCTCAGGTCCTATCATCACAAAACTAACTTTGTTAACTATACAAAATTCTAATATTGCATTGTTGTCTAAAATATCGATATTTTTACAGGTGGCTATCTTAGCTATCCCTGCATTTCCTGGGATGCAGTAAAGTTCTCTACACTTTGGGTTTTGTTTGAATGCCCATGCCAAAGCATGTTCTCGTCCACCACTGCCTATAATTAGTATTTTCAATGTTATCCCAATACCGTTAAAGTCTTAAGAATCAAAATGTAAAACTTAATGATAGCTTAACTCACTAATTCCCCATATTAACAGGATATTACTAAATTGAGCGATAATTTATCAAATTTAAAAGAATTTTCAGTAAGTCAATTATCAACACTTCTTAAAAAGTACATAGAAGAAGGATTTACTTTCATAAAGATAAGAGGCGAGTTGGGGAGAGTGTCTAGACCTGCATCTGGTCATATTTATTTTGACTTAAAAGATGAACGGTCTGTCCTAGCATGTATAATTTGGCGTAATACAAAAAACGTAGAATCTGAATTTATAAAAGAGGGATTAGAGGTCAGTGCTGTTGGAAAATTAACAACTTTTTCAGGTCAAAGTAGGTATCAGCTGATTGTTAGCGATATAGCCCCAGCCGGTGCTGGATCAATGATGGCCATGCTAGAGAAACGTAAAAAGAAATTCATTGAAGAAGGATTGTTCGATTCTAAAAGGAAAAAGGTTTTACCATTCTTACCTAAAGTTATAGGAGTTGTAACTTCAGAAACTGGTGCAGTATTTAGTGACATATTAAACCGACTCAATGAACGGTTTCCGAGGCACGTGATACTTTGGCCAGTACCCGTTCAAGGTAAAGACAGTTCAGAGAAAATAGCAGAAGCTATAATTGGCTTCAATTCCATTATTGATGGCAGGAATTTTCCTAGGCCTGATCTATTAATTGTTGGGCGTGGTGGGGGTAGTTTAGAGGATTTGTGGAGTTTTAATGAAGAAATAGTTGTTCGTGCCGTATCTCAAAGCAAAATTCCAATAATATCAGCTGTTGGTCACGAAACAGATACTACACTTATAGATTATGTAGCTGACCGTAGAGCCCCAACACCTACGGCAGCTGCAGAAATTGCCGTGCCTGAAAGAAAAAAGCTACTTGAGAAAACTAATGATTTAGGGGAAAGGTTAATCCGTCCTATCTTTTCAAAGATTAATCAAGATTGGAAAAATCTTGATCAGATTGGCAAAAGATTAGAGAACATAAAGTATATTCTTGCTGATTATATCCAAAGATTTGATATTTCGGTAGTCCGATTTCCAGATATCTTAATTAACTATATACAGAAGAAAAAGGAGCAATTGCTACTTATTAAAACCTCAGTTATTGAGGTTGAAGCTATGGGTAAAGATCTTCTGGTGAAAAGCAGCCTGCTTAAGGCTTTAGGAAAAGATCTCAGTCAGCAGATTGATGATTTAGTTAGAAATAAAAAAAATATGCTTTTCAACGATTCTAGGCTACACGATAGTTTAAGCTATAAGAGAACCTTATCAAGGGGATATACAATTGTAAGGGATAAAAAAATGAAATTAGTAAGAAATAAAGGTGCAGCAATTGAAGAAAAAATTCTCAATATTGAATTTGAAGAGGGTCTTTTAGCAGTGAAAGTTTCAGAACTTAAAAGCTGAGACAATCTTGGGGTGAGTTTGAATTGGGGAATAAGCATCTAAATATGGACCTAGAGTTTGTTAGTAAATATACCACTTTTTATTTCTTGAAGATAGAAATTATCTTTTAAAAAATAGGGTCTTGGAAGTTTGGAAATAATATGAAATTTTTTAAAAAGTTAAAAGAAAAGTTGTTTTCCACGTCTTCTAAGCTAGAAGGCGGATTAGAAAGTCTAGTCGATCCAAAGAGTATAGACTCAGAAACAAAAAAAGTTTCTGAGGAAACTAAAAATCCTCAATCACAAGTACTGGCTGCTGGAATTTCGGAGAATATAGGGAATAAGAAAAATCTAAGCAATGGATCCCAAGTTACTAAACAAAAGGTGAAGTCCAGTTTATTTGGAAAGATTATTTCTTCCGTGGAAAAAATATCTAGAAGGAGGAGATTGGATGAGGAAATGTTGCAGGACTTGGAGGATTTACTAATAACTTCAGATATTGGCGTTAGCACTTCATCTCGGATAGTTGGGAGAATTAGAAAAGAAAACTACTCAAAAGAATTAAGTGTTTTGGAGTTGAAACAGCTTATAAGTGCCGAAATTTATAGTATAATGAAGGATTCTAGTGGTGTATTAAAGAACTATAATGGGAAATTGAATATTTGGCTTTTTGTGGGTGTTAATGGTTCAGGTAAAACAACAACCATTGGCAAAATAGCTAAACAAGAAAAATCTAAAGGGAGAAAAGTAATTATAGCTGCGGCTGATACATTTAGAGCTGCAGCCGTGGAGCAATTATCGATATGGGGGATACGCACTGAAGTGCCTGTAGTAAAGGGCGAAGAAAAAAGTGATCCCGCGTCTGTAGTGTTTAAGGCAATTGAAAAAGCTCATCAAAATGGGAGTGATTTACTCCTAATTGACACAGCTGGTCGTTTACAAAATAAGGCAGATCTAATGCAGGAGTTGGAGAAGATTATTAGAGTAATAAAAAAGAAAGATGATACTGCTCCTCATAATAATATTTTGGTTCTGGATGCTACCTCAGGACAGAATATTCATTCTCAGGTCGATATATTCTCCCAATCAGCAGGCATAACTGGTATAATCATGACTAAACTAGACGGTACTGCTAAAGGTGGGGTTTTGGTTGCTTTAGCAGATAAATTTAGTCTACCAATCCATTATGTTGGTTTAGGGGAAAAACAAGATGATCTAGGATCCTTCGATCCGAGATTATTTGCAAATGCAATTGTAGGTTTAGATGGTGAGAACGAGATATAGTTCTGTTAAAATGGCTACAATGGATATTTTTATTAAGTTAGTATATCAAGTGTAAGTACATAGTAATCTGGAGTTTGATGACGTGACAAATAAAGAAGAAGAGAAACCATTTTCAAAACTTGTTTTAGAATTAGGACCATTGATAATTTTTTTTGTATCCTACTACAATGCCCCAATTCCAGAGAATTTAGTTGAAAATAAAGATCAAGCTGACATTTTCCAAATCATATTTGCAACTAAGATTTTTATTCCTACCATTCTAATTGCTTTATTTATAGGTTGGCTTCAGACTCGTAAACTTGCCAAGATGCCTTTAATTACAGCAATCTTAGTCGTAGTTTTTGGTGGCCTAACTATTTGGCTAAATGATCCTGTTTTTATTAAAATGAAACCAACAGTCATCTACTTGATTTTTGCAGGCGTACTTAGTTTTGGGATAATACGAAAAAAAGCTTATCTTAAATATTTGATGGGTTCAGCAATACCTATGAATGAGGAGGGTTGGATGAAACTGACTAAAAGGTTCTCTTTCCTTTTCCTTTTATTAGCTTTGGCAAATGAGTTTGTATGGCGGACATTTTCCCAAGATTTTTGGGTTAACTTCAAAACTTTTGGCCTTCCGCTTATTCTTTTAATTTTTATGATTTTTCAATTTAAGCTTTTGAGTGCTTACTCGGTTGAATTAAAAAAAAGGGATCCAGGTGCTAAAGACTAATTTAGTAAGTTTTGAATTTTCTTTTTGTAAATGTCCTGGGTAATTGGTCCTGCATGTCTGAAAACTATCCTTCCAGAACTGTCAATTATGAACGTTTCTGGAACTCCATAGACACCCCACTCAAGCGCATTACGTCCCAGCGGGTCTGATCCTAATTTTTTATAGGGATTATTAAATTCGGTTAAAAAATTTAGTGCCGCTTTTTCTTTATCTTTATAGTTAATACCAAAAAGGTTTATATCATTCATCAAGGAGATCTGCTCAAGCTGAGGATGTTCTACTCGGCAAGGTGGGCACCAACTTGCCCAAAAATTGATTAGTGTGATTTTATTATTTATTGGATTTAGATCTTCTTGAGTGAGTTGAGGATAACTGCCCAACCTACTCAGGGTGAGTTTGGGGGGTTGTTTACCAATAAATGCTGAAGGTAGTTTCCCAGTATTTTCCTCTTTAAGTGCAACAAATGCCAAGATTACTAGTAACAAAAAAATAGCTAGAGGTATAAAAGTTACCCAATTAATTACTTTTTGCATTGTCCCTTTTTTCCTTTTCAGCAAAAAATAGCTCCTTTTTTACCTTTTTTGACTTCAATATAGTCATAATCACAAGGAGTGTTATTAAGCAGGCTGTCCCTCCATAGGCTGACACTATTGTCCAGGTATATTTGCCAAAATCTATCATTTTCTTAATTAATTCTCTTTAAACTATAAGTTCTTCTTGCCCTAATTTCTGTTCGGATTCGAATTAATAAGATTGTTATGAAAAAGGAGAAGAAAGCTAATAAGCACACTAAAAGTGGAAAGTAGAAAACGTTAGAAATATTCTCTTCTTTATCCAGAGATAATGATGCGCCTTGATGCAAACCTTGACTCCAAAATAGAACTGCATATCTAGACAATAATGCAAAAATGGATCCTATTATGCAAAGTAATGCTGAAAGATCTGCAACCTTTTCATTATATTCCATAGTCACCCAGATGCTCAAATAACCAATATAAAACATTAAAAGTACAGCGAAGGATGTTAATCTAGGGTCCCAAGCCCAATATGTCCCCCAAATGGGCTTGCCCCAAATGGCTCCAGTCAAAATGGCAACCAATGTCATAGTCAATCCTATGGGTGCGCCGGCCTTAGCTGCTAATAAGCTCACATGGTGTCGCCTGACTAACCAAATAACTGAAGTAACAAGCATCATTATATAAATATTTATAGCTAGAAATGCACTAGGGACATGGATGTAGATTATTTTTACTGCTGCTCCTTGCCGATAATCGTTTGGAGTGAAGAAAACCCCCCAAGCGAGGCCTGTGAGCATTGTCAATATTGTGAAAAGCGTTAGCATAGGGATTAATTTGTCTGCTATTACTAAAAATCTTTTTGGATTAGCAAATTCCCATATTGTTTTGTTATTCTTTTGCATAAAAGCCTTTCTATGAATAGTGGACTTTGATTATCATGGCAGTAATAAAGGGTGTCAATGCAATGCAGACTAAAGAAATAGCAATCATCAAGAACAAAGCTTCAAAATCATATACTGAATTTAATACCAACATTGAAATCTTAATACCAAACATCAGAGTGGGCAAGAAAGTTGGTAAGATAAAAATTGAAAGTAATAGTTGACTGCCCCTTTCTCCTAAAATTAAAGCTGCACCCATAGTAGAAATAAAGCTTATAGCTGGGGTTCCAATTAGCATTATAACTGAAATCCAAAGAGATGAAGCTACGTTTATCCCAAGAGGAATGCAGACAAGTGGTGTCAAGATGACTAAAGGTAAACAAGTAGTAAGCCAATGGCTAATCGCCTTTAAAGTAATTAGGAGTTCTAATGATATAGGTGAAAGAAAAAACCAATCTAGGGTCCCATCTTCGTAATCAGTTTGGAACATGATTCCTACGGATAGTAATGCTGATAATGATAATGCAGTCCAAAGAATTGCAACAGATGTTTTATTTGTTTTAACGCCAAATTCACTAGTTCCAATACTTGCTGCGAAAATGATAATTATAAAAAAGCAGGTAGACAGGAACAAACTTTTTCCAGCAGCAGAGAGTTTCATTTCGTATTTTAATATATGAATTATTAATTTCATTTGCTCATAAAAATGGATCAGGTTTTAGGGGCAGGTATTTTTTTGCACCTAAATTAATTTCTAAATCTGGCTTCATTCCTAAATTGTCATGGGTCGCTATAAAAGCCAATCCACCATTTTTATAATGCTCAATTAGAATACCTTTAAAGATTTTAACATTATTTTCATCTAATGAAACTGTAGGTTCGTCTAAAAGCCAAATATTTTTATTTTTTTCTATTACTAAACGCGCTAGGGCTACCCTTCTACGTTGACCTTCTGAACATTCGTGAATCTTTTTTTTGAGAATTATTTTAATATTCATTGGGTCACAAGAAAAATCGTACAACTTATTAGATGCTAACTCCCAGAATGTTATTTGCTCTATAACTGTTAGGTGGCTTTTGAGCACATTTTGATGCCCCAAATATAGGAAGTTATCTACTCGTGCTTCTCTATTATCGGTAATATTTTCCTTGTTGAGATATAAAGAGCCTATTTCAACTTTTAAAAAACCAGCTAGTAGCCTCAGAAAGGAAGATTTACCGGAGCCATTTGGGCCTTTAACAAAGCAGAATTCACCAGTATTTATGGAAAAATCAATTCCAGAGAGGATTAAATTCTCACCTCGCTTGCATGCTAAAGACTGTCCGGTTAGGTTCATGTATAAAAACTTTTGAAAATGTGCAATTTTTGTCTGATACTATTTGATATCTCAGAAGTAAATGTTTATTAGACATATAAGTTAATGAAGATTTGAAAAAAAATCTGTAAATGTAATATTTATCTTGTGAAGATTGCTTAAATAAATCGGAGCCAGCAAGATTTGGAGTGATATAAATGATTACAGTTGGTCACGACTCTTTAAATTGTAGGAGAAAGTTTAGTTTAGCCGATAAGGAATATCACTATTATTCTATAAAAGCATTAGATGAGATGGGTTTAGGAAACTTCAGAAGACTTCCAGCCTGCATGAAAGTGATTTTAGAAAACCTTCTTAGATTTGATTTCAACGATGAGCCTGCCGCTAATCCTGTAAATGTATTCAAGTCTTGGATGGAGAATTCAGGTAGCTGTAACGAAGAGATAAACTTTAGGCCTTCAAGAGTACTAATGCAGGATTTTACGGGAGTTCCAGCGGTCGTTGATCTAGCCGCCATGCGTGATGCTATGGTTGCTCTTGGTGGAAACCCAAACAAAATTAACCCCCTTAATCCTGTAGATTTGGTTATTGACCATTCTGTAATGATAGATTTCTTTGGTACTTCTGACTCGCTAACTAGAAATGTTAAGAAAGAATATGAAAGAAATTCAGAACGATATAGCTTTCTAAAATGGGGTCAACAGGCTTTCAAAAATTTTAGAGTTGTACCTCCCGGTACAGGAATATGCCATCAGGTTAATTTAGAATACCTTAGTAAGACGATTTGGACGGATATAGATCAGAATGGCCATTTGATTGCTTATCCTGATACTCTGGTAGGTACAGACAGTCATACGACTATGGTTAATGGCTTATCAGTATTAGGCTGGGGTGTTGGTGGGATTGAGGCTGAGGCTGCCATGTTAGGTCAGCCAGTTTCTATGCTACTACCAGAAGTAATTGGTGTTAACTTAACTGGAGAATTCACTGAGGGTGTGACTGCAACTGATTTGGTTTTGAAAATCGTAGAAGTTTTGAGAGGCTATGGCGTTGTAGGTAAGTTTGTCGAGTTTTTTGGTGAGGGGTTAAAAAATTTAAAACTTGCTGATAGAGCAACTATAGCCAATATGGCCCCAGAGTATGGAGCTACGTGTGGTTTTTTTCCAGTTGATAATGAAACTTTACGATATTTGGAACTTTCGGGAAGAGACAGAAATTTAATCGATCTAGTAAAACATTACTCAAAAGAAAACGAAATTTGGTACAGCTCAGACTATAGCCCAATGTATACTGACACAATATCTATAAATATCAGTGAGATTTACCCAGCTATTTCTGGACCTAAGAGGCCCCAAGATTTCGTGCCACTCATAGACGCAAGCTTCTCTTTTAAGAATGCTTTAGTCGATACATTTAAGCAAGGCAGTAAAGAGATAGCAAAGGTAAAAGGACAGGAGTTTTACCTAACCTCAGGAAGTATCCTAATCGCTTCCATAACATCGTGTACTAATACCTCTAACCCAAATGTTATGATTGCAGCAGGATTAGTTGCCAGAAAAGCAAGGTCCTTTGGTTTAAAAGCTAAACCATGGGTGAAGACCTCCCTTGCTCCAGGTAGTAAGGTAGTTTCAGACTATTTAATTAGGTCCGGATTGCAGGATGATCTAGATTGGCTTGGTTTCAATTTAGCTGGATATGGCTGCACCACCTGCATAGGAAATTCTGGCCCATTAACGCCAGAGATTTCTGAGGCAATAGCGGAGAATAATTTAGTAGCGGTATCTATCTTATCAGGTAACAGAAATTTTGAAGGTAGAATTAGCCCAGATATAAAGGCAAATTATTTGGCGTCTCCTCCTCTTGTTGTCGCCTATTCTTTAGTTGGGGATATGACAATAAATTTGGTTGAGGAACCTTTGGGGTATGACAAAAATGGCTCAAAGGTCTTTTTGAGAGATTTATGGCCAACCTCTGCAGAAATAAACACTTTATTAGAGGCTGTAGTAACTAGAGAATCATTTTTAAAAGAGTATTCGGTAGTTTTTAAAGGAGATGAAAACTGGCAAGCTGTTGAGAGTGCAGTGGGTGATACCTACACATGGCCCTCAAATTCTACTTATGTTCAAAATCCACCATATTTCGAACATATGGGAATGGAGAAAGGAAAAATTTTTGATATAAAAAATGCACGTATACTTACAATACTTGGAGATATGGTGACTACAGACCATATTTCACCAGCAGGTTCTTTTAAAAAGGAACATCCTGCTGGTAAGTACTTAATTGAGAGGCAAATTTCTGAAAAGCAATTCAATTCATATGGCTCTAGGCGTGGTAACCACGAGGTGATGATGCGTGGTACTTTTGCAAATATAAGAATTCGGAATGAAATGCTAGATGGAGTAGAAGGCGGTCTAACAAGGGATAAAGAAGGGAATATTGTATCAATTTTTGATGCTGCAATGTCTTTCAAGAAAGACAAAATACCCTTAGTTGTAATTGCCGGAAAAGAATATGGAGCTGGGTCTTCACGAGACTGGGCAGCTAAAGGGACTTCATTATTGGGGGTTAAAGCTGTAATAGCAGAAAGCTTTGAGAGAATTCATCGATCAAACCTTATTGGGATGGGGGTAATACCTTTTCAGTTTGAGGAGGGCACGAACCGGTCTAAACTTGACCTAAAGGGTTTTGAGACCATTTCAATTACGGGACTCGAAGATAAATTAAAGCCTTCAATGTATTTGAATGCCGAAATAAGTTACCCAGATGGAACCATATCAAATTTTAGGGTTAAATGTAGAATAGATACTAAAGTAGAACTTGAATATGTCGAGCATGGCGGTGTACTACACTATGTACTCCGTCAATTAGCAAACTCTTCCTAATTAAAAGTTAAGTGAGTAATCTTCTAATGAGATTAAGTCCTAGGTTTATAATGGTGAACATAAAATGAATTCACCTATTTTACGTTTCAACGATGTCCAGTGGCTTTCCTTTTATCTATTAATAATAATTTGCTGGATAGGTATTTTTCTTATGGTCTTTGAATCTAATAGGGGGTCAGAATTTGAGGCGTTTTATGGATCTGAGTTTTTGGCGACTTTATGCAAACCTATAGATAGTTTTAGCGATTGGCCTTATTCTTTCTTGATGTGGGCTCTTATGGGTATTGCAATGATGGTGCCTACAATTTACCCTACCCTCCAGACCTATGATGATCTAGTACGAATTGGTGAAGCTCCAAAATTAGGTTTTTTTTACATACTATTAGGATTTATTTTTGTCTGGTTCATTTTTTCCCTATTAGCTTCACTTTTGCAGGTCATTTTAACAGAGCAAAGTCTATTAAATTCCGAAGGAACGTTCATTAACCCTATCGCGACCACCTCCTTACTTATTCTTGCTGGCATTTACCAATTTTCTAACTTAAAAAAAGCTTGTCTGCATCGATGTCGACATCCTCTTAGTTTTTTCTTAAATGGGTGGAGTGGTAAGATTATGGATACATTTTTTGTTGGATTAAAAATAGGTATTTTTTGTTTGGGTTGCTGCTGGCTTTTGATGCTCCTAGCTTTTGTAGGTGGTGTCATGAATATTGGATTTATGGCTCTGGTAACACTAGTAATGATTTGTGAAAAATTGCCTAAGATTGGACAATATGTCACTTTACCATTATCAGTTTTACTTTTGATTTCTGGATCATTAGTTGCTATATCGGATTTAATTTAAAAGGAACATTGAATGAAACCAGTATTAACGTCTTTCTTAAAAAAATGGGAAATTAAGGGTGAATTGATATTAAATTGCAATTGTACAGTTTTTTGTCCATGCGTTGTTAGTTTGGGGAAACATCCTCCTACAGAGACATTCTGCCAGGCCTGGACTGGAATAAGGATTGATGAAGGCTATTACGATAAGTATGATCTTTCTGGTATTAACGTAGCTATGATGCTTGAAATTCCAGGAAGAATGGCAAGAGGAAATTGGAAGGCTGCTGTTTTTATTGATGAGAATGCTAGTACTGAGGCGTATGATGGGCTTATAAAAATTTTGAGTGGTCAGGCGCGAGGAACTACTGGTCTGTTCACTAAGTTAGTCAGTGAAATTATTGGGGTGGAAAGAGCTCAAATATCTTATCAAACTGAGGGTAAAACCCGTCACCTTACTGTGGGTAATAAAATTCAAGGTGCTGTGACACCGATAGTAGGTAATGATCCTAATAAAGAGGTATCCGTAAATAATACAAGATATTGGATGGGCTCAGACATAACAGTTGCTCAAGCAGATAAGGGGAGAGTGAGAGCTTTTGCTCGGATATGGGATTTTAAGGGACTAAGCGCAGAAATCTGCCAAATCCATTGGCATGGGCCAAATTAGATAAAAAAATAAAAATAAGAAGTGTAAAATGTAACGGAGGAAAACGTGGCTGAAAAAGAGATTTATGACTTAGGGGACAAACCACCACTGGGGCAAGTACCTAAAAAAATGCATGCATTTGCGGTTAGACAAGATAGGTTTGGTCCGCCAAAAGATGCATGGAAACGAGAAGTAATCAATGTTCCCGAATTAGGACCAAAGGATGTTTTGGTTTATGTTATGGCGACAGGGATAAATTATAATAATGTTTGGGCTGCACTCGGTTATCCGATCGATGTAATTGCTATTAGGCAAAAGAAGGGTGAATCTGAAGAGTTTCATGCGGGAGGCTCAGATGCTTCTGGAATCGTTTGGGCAGTAGGTAATCAAGTCACTAATGTCAGAGTAGGTGATGAAGTCGTGGTACATTCTGGAAATTGGAGCCCAGATGACCCGTGGGTATTGGCTGGCAAGGATGCAATGCTTGCACCTAGCGTAAAAGTTTGGGGATATGAAACCAACTACGGTTCTTATTGTCAATTTGCAAAAGCTCAATCTCATCAGATAGTAAAGAAACCGGAGCACCTTAGTTGGGAAGAGGCAGCTTGTTATATGCTCTGTGCTTCTACGGCATACCGTCAGCTTATGGGTTGGTCTGGACACACAGTTGAAAAGGGAGATGTGGTTCTAGTTTGGGGCGCAGCCGGTGGCTTAGGAGCTTTAGCTTTACAAATTGTGGCTGCATTGGGAGGAAAGCCAGTTGCAGTAATTTCTAACGAGGATAAAAGACAGTTTTGTCTAGATAAAGGTGCAGTAGGAGTTATAAACCGTAATGATTTTTCACATTGGGGTCCTTTACCTAACACTGAGTCGCCTGAATACAGAAATTGGGTAAGTGGTGCTAGAGGATTTGGAAAAGCTATCTGGGATATTTTGGGAGAGAGAAAAAACCCTAGAATTGTTTTTGAACATCCTGGTGAAGCTACTTTGCCGACTTCTTGTTATGTATGTGATCTTGGTGGAATGGTAGTCATCTGTGCTGGAACGACTGGTTACAATGTTTCCTTAGATTTGAGGTATCACTGGATGCAGCAGAAGCGTCTTCAAGGCTCACATGTTGCTAATGATGAGCAAGCGATAGCTGTGAATGATTTAGTTATATCCAAAAAAGTTGATCCTTGTTTGTCTGAAACTTTTTCATTTGATGAAATTGGTCATGCACATCAGTTAATGCATGATAATAAGCATCCCTATGGAAATATGGCATGTCTAGTTAATGCTGTATCTAAAGGTGAAGGGCGTACATCCTGATTAATTTTGGAATAATTTGAAAACAAATGAGTGTTAGGAAATAGCAGCTGATTGCTGACTATTTCCTGCATGGAGAGAAATTTGATATCCTTAGATATAGAATTTGCTAGGAAACAGTTCCCTGCATTAATACATGACGATTATGCAGGAAAAGGTTTTTTTGAAAACGCTGGTGGAAGCTATATGCCCAAGCAAGTGATTGATAGATTAGCACGTTATCACTCTCAAAGACGAGTTCAACCTTACTGGCCTTTCAGATCTTCAACTCTCGCAGGAAACGAAATGGATGAGTCAAGGATCAGGATGGCTGCTTTATTAAATATCCCAGCTGATACTTTGCATTTTGGGCCATCCACAAGTCAAAATACTTTTGTTCTGTCAACTGCATTTCGAGATTTTGAAACTAAGAGGAAAGTGATTATTGTTACAAACCAAGATCATGAAGCTAACACGGGTGTATGGAGAAGGTTGGGGCAGCATGGATATGAAATAAAAGAATGGAAGGTTCAGAAAGATACAGGTCAATTAGTTTTAAAAGACCTAGAGAAGTTGCTAAATGAAAATGTATGCCTTCTTACGTTTCCACATTGCTCGAACATAATTGGAGAAATAAACCCAGTTAAAAAAATTTGTTCACTGGCTAAAAAATTTGGTGTTATCACTTGTGTTGATGGCGTTAGCTTCGTACCACATTCATTTCCAGATATTAGCTCCTTGGGTGCAGACATATATTTATTCTCCTCCTACAAAACATATGGACCACACCTGGGTATTATGTATGTTGATGCTGACCTAAACAGTTGCTTACCTTCTCAAGGACATTTTTTCAATAGTGGTGACCCAATAAAGACACTCACACCAGCCGGGCCAGATCATGCTCAAATAGCCTCTGTATCTGGGATAGTAGATTATGTCGAAATAATTGATAGACACCATTTTCAAGAAAGCGTGAATGATAGTTTGGCACATACAGCCCAAAGAGTAGGGAAATTACAACGCAATATGGAAATGGTTCTTCTTGCGCCACTGATGGAATTTTTGAATAGCAGGAAAGATATTAGGGTTTTGGGTGATCCAGATATTGAGTTGATACTAAAAGTTCCCACGATTTCTATCGATGTTGGTACGAGAGGGGAAGAAATAGTTAATAAGTTAAGCCGCAAAGGGTTAATGGCTGGATCTGGTGATTTTTATTCAGTTAGGCTTTTAGAATCTCTTGGAATAGACCTTCCAGCTGGAGTTCTTAGATTAAGCTGTGTGCATTATAACAAATTAGATGAGATTGATTCAATGGTTCGGGCTTTAGATGAAATCCTATAAAATACCATTGCTTATTGCTGGAAAATTTAGTCCATACCTACCCCTTCAACTGTATTTAATGATCAAAGTAGAATTTGGGGTAAGGTTCCATTTCTTGAGAGTAATGGTTGAAAACGCAAATGGGTAAAAAAAAGATAGCGGTAATTGGATCTGGAATTTCAGGACTAGGGACTGCCTACTTGTTATCTTATAGTCATGACCATGAGGTTCACCTTTTTGAAAAAAATAATCGCTTTGGGGGACATTCAAATACTATTTCTGTTTCTTTGAATGGTACTGAATTTAAGATTGATACAGGTTTTATTGTTTATAACGATAATAATTATAGAAATTTTTCGTCTTTGTTAAACCATTTGAGCATCAAGTCAAAATGGTCTGATATGTCTTTAGGTTTTTCATTTAATCAGGGCCGTTTTGAATATGCCTGTGATAATTTGGATAAAATCTTTTCCCAGAGAAGAAATATATTAAATGGCTATTTTTTAAAGTGCCTTTTGGAGATTTTGAGGTTCAATAGGGAGGCCCCCAAGTTCTTGGACTCAGGAAAATTATCCAGCTTGAGTTTGAGGGATTTTTTAAAAATCTATCGTTATAGTAGTTACTTTAGAGATCACTTCATACTTCCTATGGCTGGAGCCATTTGGTCTACAAGCCTAGAGAGAGTGTTGGATTTTCCAGCAGAAAATTTTGTGAGTTTCTTTAGAAATCATGATTTGTTGAATGGTTTGGGGCCAGCTAGAAAGTGGCGAACCCTTGAAGGGGGATCAGAAAGGTACGTTAATGAAATAGTCCGACGCCTTGGTAGAAATAGTAAGGCTGGTGCAGAGGTTTCAATGGTCAGCCGCAATGAAAATGGTTGCTTAGTTACTTTTAATGACGGTAGTTCAAGGGCTTTTGATCATGTTATTTTTGCTACAGCCGCGCCATTAGTTAAAAGACTTCTATCAAATCAAGACAAAAATGAGGCCTCAATTTTATCAAAATTTAAAACAACTAGAAATAGAGCTTTTTTGCATTCAGATGAAGGTTCTATGCCTAAGAGAAAGAAAGTGTGGTCCAGCTGGAATTTTCTGTATGACTCTGGTGCGGATTCCTATAATGATCCCCCGGCAGTAACCTACTGGATGAACAGATTGCAAGGATTAGACAAGAGTACGAACTTTTTTGTATCACTAAACCCAAGAGAAAAGATTGAGCCATCAAAGGTTTATTATGAAACTGAGTATAGTCATCCTCAGTTTGACCTTAATTCTCTAGATGCCCAGAGTGAAATTCTTAAAATACAAGGTAATGGGGGGATATGGTACGTTGGAGCATGGCTAGGATATGGTTTTCATGAGGATGGTCTAATGTCTGCCATAAAAATTGCAAAAGAGTTCAAATGTTTGCCATCATGGTTAAATGATTCAGACTTAAACTCCAAAGACTGCTGAGGATTATTTTAATGGGCTTAAGTAACTGCATATATGTCGGGGACGTAATGCATATGAGACTGAGACCAAAAAAGCATAAGTTTCGATATAAAATGTTTAGCCTTTTTCTAGATATTGATTCCCTAGAGAGGGTAAATGATAGCCTTAAACTTTTCAGTTTGAACAGCTTTGGATTTATATCCCTTTATTATAAAGATCATGCGGCAAGAGATAATAAGAGTCTAAGACCTTGGGTTGATACATTATTAAAGAAGCACGGGTTACCGAAAGTTGAAAAAGTTTTTTTACTTAGTTTTCCAAGGATTTTGGGTTTTGGCTTTAATCCTTTATCTATCTACTTTTGCTATATAGGAGGAAAACTAAGCTCTATAATTTATGAAGTAAAAAATACTTATGGTGACCAGATTCCATATGTTTTTGCTGCAGAACCGAGTCAAGATGGTGCTATCCGTCACGCAAAGGAAAAAGAAATGTATGTTTCCCCGTTTTTGGATATGGAACAGATCTATCATTTCACCATTCATCCCCCTGGTCAGCGATTAGCAATCCGAATAAAAGAGACTGGGGCTGAGGGTAAGGTATTGATAGCAACCCAAACTGGAAACTTTCAGCCACTGAGTGATCGAAATTTGCTAATGGCTCTATTTTCATATCCACTCATGGGTATTAAAGTTACTCTTGCAATTCATTGGCACGCTCTTAGATTATTTCTAAAGGGAATGCGATACCATTCTTATGCAGGGTGGGTTCGTGAAACTAACAAAATTGACAAGTAGAGGAGAAATATGTGAGTAAGCCGAATCCCGACAGTAAGTCTAATTTACCAAGATGGTTTATGGCTATCTCTCTTATTCTGAACAATTTGAAAATTGGTGAGTTGAATATCGTCTTACCAGATAAAAGATCCTTTAAATATGTGGGAAAATTAGATGGACCAAAGGCAAGTATTTTTGTTAAAAATGTAGAGTTTTTTTCAAGATTAGTGAGAGAAGGAGAAAATGGTTTTCCCGAAGCCTATATGGATGGTTGGTGGGATACTCCCGATTTATTAGCAGTTTTAGACGTTGTTATGATGAATAATAAGGAAATAGGAAGAAGTTTTCCTGGTGGGTTTCTTTTCAGAAATTATGAAAAGTTGGTTCACTGGTGGCATTCTAATACTAAGAAACAGGCCAAAAAGAATATTTTTTATCATTATGATCTAGGGAATGATTTTTATGCTAAGTGGTTAGATAGTACGATGACATATTCTTCTGCTCTTTTTAAATCAGGATCAGAAACCTTGGAAAAAGCTCAAGAAAATAAATATAAGGCCATATGCGATAGTATTAACCCTAAAGAAGGTGACCACATTCTAGAAATAGGTTGCGGTTGGGGTGGGTTTATGGAATATGCTATAAAAAAACGTAAGGTAAAAGTAACAGGTCTTACTATTTCAAAAGCACAGCAAACTTTTGTCCAGAAGCGTTTATTTGAATCTGGACTCTCAGAACATGCTAGTATTCTACTCAAGGATTACCGTACTGAAGATAGTAAATATGATGGAGTTGCGTCTATTGAGATGTTTGAGGCTGTTGGTGAGAAATACTGGCCTGTATATTTTCAATCTCTTCAAAACTTAATGAAAAGTGGAGCCCGGTCTACATTACAGATTATCACTATTGCCGACGAATTGTTTCCTGATTATCGGAAAAGAGTAGACTTTATTCAGAAATATATATTTCCAGGGGGTATGCTTCCTAGTATGGCAGCTTTAGATGAACAGATTGCAAGTGTTGGTTTAGAGAACGTAAACACCAAGTATTTTGGTACTAGTTATTCAAAAACACTAAGGCTTTGGCATAGTAGGTTTAATTCTGTTTGGGGTGAGATCAATTCAGGAAAGTTTGATTTGAGGTTTAAGAGAATGTGGAATTTTTATTTAGCCTCATGCGCAGCAGTGTTCAACTCTAAAACAGGTGATGTTGTTCAAATTACGCTGAAAAAATATAGCTGAATTTAAAAGTATTTTGTTTAGAATATTAGCATACAGCCTCCCTTCTTTACCATTAGCATCTTTATATTTTGCTCTTTATGTACTCCTTGGAGAATTTTATTCGAGTCAATTTGATCTCTCTCTCTCTGCTATAGGTCTTAGTTTTATTCTCGTTAGACTTTTTGATGCTTTTTCAGATCCAGTAATGGGTTATGTAAGTGACAAGTTTTCTACGAGATTTGGTAAACGTAGACCATGGGTGTTATTAGGTGGTGGTCTTTTTACTTATGCGGCTTGGATGCTTCTTGTCCCAAATCAGGATAGAGTTGTTGATATTTATTACTTTGTATTTTGGCTAGTTATTTCGACAATCGGTTGGACTATTGCTTATTCACCCTATTATGCTCTTGGAGCAGAGTTAAGTAATGACTATCTCCAAAGGAGTAAGATTACATTCTCTAGGGAACTACTAGCTCTTTTGGGGATAATAATTGCTTCACTTCTTTATTCAATGAGTTTTGATCCAACTATTGGGGAATTTTCTTTCGGGATAACACCCTCGGTGGGGCTTTATCAAATATCTTTGGCTTCTGTCTTCTTCTTTTGCTTTTCCATGGTTTTCTTTATGGCTTCAATTATTAAAAAGAAGGATACTATCCTCAAAGGAACTCAAAAGTTCAAATTTAATGAAATTTTTGAAATGCTAAATAATCAGCGGCTTTTCGTTCGATTATTGATATCCCATTTTCTAAATGGATTAGCTAATGGTTTCCCGCCTGCTTTATTTGTATTTTATGTTGGCTATGTTTTAGGTGTGCCAGCTTATACAGGTCCTTTATTATTATTATATTTTGTGGGAGCTATTATAGGGGTCCCATTCTGGATGTTGCTATGTAACCGAATTGATAAGCATAGGGTCTGGTGCGGAGCTATGATTTACGCCTGTATTGTCTTTGCATTTGTACTTGTACTTGATGAGGGCGATTTAATAGGATTCGTAATCATTTGTTTGTTAAGTGGATTAGCGCTAAGCGCTGATTTGGCTGTCCCAACTTCTATACAGGCAGACGTATTAGACCTTGAAGTACTTAGAACTGGTAAAAGACCTTCTGGTCAATTCTTTGCTCTATGGGGATTAATTTCTAAATCGGCAGTTGCTATTTCAACTGGCGCAGCTTTAATCATATTAGACCTTATAGGCTTCCAACCCAATCAAAATAATGGCGTGATCTTATTAGGACTACTTTCTTTTATGTATGGAGGGATTCCAATTTTGCTAAAACTAACTTCAGTTTACCTTATGTGGGATTTTGAATTGGGACGAAAGAAACACAAAGAGATTATGGCTTCTTTAAGCTTAGAGGGTAAAATTTAAGTTAAAAACCTAAAAAAACTTATCCATTAAGCTTTTGGGAATGAGAGGCCAGACTTTCTGTAAATAGTCGTTCGTAGGCGTATATCGTATTTTTGGTTTTTTTGTTTCTATACTCTTTATTATTATTTTGGAGAGTTTTTCAATCGGTAGAGGATTATTATCAAATTTCTGCAATGCACTTAGAACATTACTAAAAGGGATATGGTACTCAGTATTTGAAGTTTTTTCATTTTTTGAATGAGTCTTTAAGGTTTCCCATATTGGTGTAGAAACTGAACCAGGTGCTACAATCACAACTTTAATGCCAAAGATTTTTAGTTCTCTCCTAAGTGACTCTGAAAACGCCTCGACCGCGTGCTTGCTGGTACAATAGGCACTCATGAAGGGTGAACCAATTCTACCACCCAGAATACTACTTATATTTATAATTCTTCCTGGTGGACCATTCAGCCCTCTATCTGTCCCTAGTAACGGTAGGAAAGCTTTTGTGCATAAAAATGTTCCCAGTACTTTAGTATTTATCTGCGCTAGAAAGTCCGATGCTGGCATATGTTCAACTGGACCCAGTGTGGCAATCCCTGCATTATTGACCAGCGCGCAGAGCCTCTTCCCACAAAGGTACTCTTCCACTTTATTTTTTGCTTTGGTAACTTGGGATTCGTTGGTAACGTCCATTAAAAGAGGTTTAAAGCCAGAGCCAAACTCCTTTGCTAGAATTGATGAGTCATGAGAGGATCTAGTGGTACCAAATACATGATATCCATTCGATATAAGCATTCTAGCTAATTCTTTTCCAATTCCGCTGGAGCAACCAGTTACTACAACTACTGGAGCTTCATTTTTTGCTAGGTTCGCCATAGCAAGTGCATATTTCCGCTACTATTGTTTAATATGAATTCTGCCTGAGAACCGCCAGCATTAAACCGACTGCCAATCCATTTGCCGTCCTTAGCATAAAGAAGATCCAATTCTAAATCACCAGTTACTTTCCAAAGTATTGCAGGAATGTCCCCATTTATAGTTTTAGCTTTATCGGCACCTATTTTTTTTGTAGAGACAGAGAGTGGATCACCATCTTGAGTACTTATCCATATTTTTCTCTTCAAAAAGTCTGGAGAAAAGTAACTTGTGGTAGCGGGATCACCTGTTACAACACCTGTGTACTTTGACCCGTCAATCTCAAACCCCTTACCTGTTCGCTTTCCTGTAGCAAATTCTTTTTTCTTCCCTACTATTGTTTCAGAAGCCAATTTTATTAAAGTTCCAGATTCCCAAGTTTCTTGATTTTTAAGTTTGTAAGAAAAAGCATCAAAATTTAAAATTTTTACCGAAATTTCTACTTCAATATTAGCTACTATTGTTTTCCCAGATTTGTTGAGATCAATCTTTGAAAAGCCAACATTCAATCCTCGCCATGAAAGAGAGAATAAAGTCTGAGCTTTTTCAGCCAGCGATATAGAGGGATACATGCCGGACAAAACCGTGGCACTAGTTCCAATCAACAACTTTCTTCTATTCATGTTCCTCTAAGAAAATACTTGAATTTATTTTTCTGCCTTGTTTAAAAGCACACTTTCTAGATATCTAAATCTACAAATTATACGTTAATATACTCGTACAGGATTATTTAGAAACTTCAAGAGCAATTGAATGCTAAATATGTGGTATTCAAATATTAAATGTGCAAAAAATAATATTAACATTATTCAAAATGAAACTTTAAATATGAAGTCAGTGTTCAAAATATATAAAAATACCCATTTTCATTGCGGGTTACTGAAGACGATCCTAGCCCTTGGCTTATCGCTTAAAATAATATTCTTGTCGAATGTTTGTATTTCATATGCAGATGATCAAAAAAATATTAGCCAGCAATCAGAAAAGCTATTGGACTATTCAGAAAAAGTTATCAACGACGATTCAGCATCCGAATATTCCTTTAGACTGACTAGATCCAGCTTGGTGAAGCTGCGAAGTAAATTACTGAAAAACGAAGAAAGCCAGTTGGCTTTAGTAAAGAATTTGACCAGCCAAATTAAGGCAATTGATTTACCTGCATTGGATGGTGAGATAGGTTCAGAGCAATTAGAGCTCTTGAAAGATAACTTGAAATCAGATTTGGCTGAAGCTAGCTATCCTCTTGCTTTCTCAAGATCTGCTAGGGAAAGAGCGGACCAGCTTATTGATCAGATTGATGAGTTATTATTAGAGAGCTTTAAATCAAGGCTTGTATATAAAGGTCCCAGTCCGCTTAATGTACTCACTTGGAATTCAACTCTTTCTGAATTATCCTCTATAGGTAGCGAGATCTTAGATCAGTTTAATAATTCTGCAGAAAATATTGGTCGTGAAGCTCCTATTAGAATTTTGGAGTCACTCTTTTTACTAGCCATTGGTTTTGGTTTATTTTGGTTAAAGCCGATATTTAAATCTGAAATAAAGTCATGGACAGATGTGGCAACTAGAAAAAATGTCCAGGTAATCTTCTTAATATTGGAAAACCTGAATCAATTAGTCCTTCCAGTAGCTGGATATTTTGCCATTTGTAATGGTCTAAAGGGAATGAATATTTTTGGTATATACAGTGAATTGTTTTTTGACTTCGCCCTAAGAATAGTCCTGTCTGTTGTAATTGCTAGATGGTTAATTTTGAGTATTGCCTCTCCAACTATTCAGATTGGTCACTTGCTTAATTTTCCAAAGGAAAAAGAAAAAAATATTATTAATGTAGTGATCCAATTAGCTGTGGGCTTTAGTACAATTTTGTTTGTTGATATGATTCATAAAGGCTTTAACTTGACTCAAAATTCTTTGGTCAATCTTTACTTTCCTATAGTATTATTCAATGCTTTCACACTATTTAAATTGAGTAGAGCTATTAGAAGTGCAGAAAATTATCCCACACTAGTAGAAAAATCAGCTTTTTTTTCAAAAGTAATAAGCAAGGTTTTTTTAGCAGTAATTATCGTGATTCCAATAATTACTGTGTTTGGTTATCTTGAAGCAGCACTCTATTTTTTAAAGGGAATAATATTGAGTTTAGCGGTTATTGGGGGTACTTACGTTGCCTTCCATATTCTAGATACTTTCATTAAAGGAGCTTTTTCTTTCCTTAAAGATGAAGAGCCCCAAGAAGATACAGGTGCAATTGAAAAACTATTATCTAGTTTTATTGGTCTTATTATCATTTTGATTTCTCTTATGATCATTTCACTAGTTTGGGGGTTAGCAATAAATAATCTTCAAGATTTTTGGTTCAAAATAAACGAAGGTATCCCGTTTGGCGCTGGTCGAGTAACACCATTGAACTTTGCTAAATTTCTGGTGATATTCTCACTTGGATACTTACTTACTCGTTTTTTACAAAGTTTACTACAGGAAAGGATTTTACCTTCGACTAATTTAGACGTTGGAGGAAAGGGAGCAATCCTGTCTGGGCTTGGTTATATTGGGTACTTCCTTGCTGGTATTTTAGCTTTATCTTCAACAGGATTGGACCTATCTAGTCTAGCTATTTTGGCTGGAGCATTGTCTGTTGGTCTTGGTTTTGGGATGCAAACTATCGTTTCAAATTTTGTTTCGGGTATTATAATGCTTATTGAACGGCCAATCAAAGAAGGTGATTGGATTGAGGTATCTGGTTATTCTGGTACCGTCAAAAAAATTTCTGTAAGGTCCACACACTTACAAACTTTCAATAAAGCCACAGCTATTATTCCAAATTCAGCAATAATTTCCAGTTCTGTGCTTAACTGGATGCACGGAGATATAGAAGGCCGTGTCAGTGTACCAATTGAGGTAGCCTATGGGACTGATCCTACTTTAGTTAGAAAATTACTGTTGGAAATAGCTCAAGAAAATACAAAGGTGCTTGATGATCCTGAACCAGTGGTACTTCTAAGGGGCTTTGGAGAGAGTGCTTTGAAATTTGAATTGCGAGCATTTATTACAGAGAAATTTAGTCTTAACGTACAATCAGAACTCAACTTTGAGGTGCTTAAGATTTTCAATGAACATAATATTGAGATTCCGTACCCCAAACGTGATTTAAACATAAGTATTGACCCGGAAGGGCCAATGTACTCTTTGATCAGTGGTAATAAAAAATGAAGAATGGGCAAATATTTTTAACAGATCCTTACTCAGTTAATGAGACCGCGGTTATTAAACAAATTATTCCTGGTTCAGGACTCTTATTAGAGAAAACTTTGTTTTACGCAACTAGTGGTGGACAACCTTCTGACAGAGGGAGAATTAACTTTAATGATCAGATAATAAATATATCAGAGGCGAAAAAGATTGAAAGTGGAGACATTTTACTAATTTCAGCGGAGGCTGCTGACAAATTCGAGGTTGGAACGGTAGGATCACAAGAAATTGATTGGGAGTTGCGTTATAGGCATATGCGAATGCATACGGCCTTACATTTACTATCAGTTGTTATCCCATTACCTGTCAGTGGGGGGCAAATTGGTGAGTCTAAAAGTCGATTAGATTTTAACATGCCTGATCCAATAGAAGACAAACAACTGCTAGAGGATCAGTTAAACCAACTAATCCAAAAAGATTTCAGTGTGGAACAAGAGTGGATTTCAGAGACTGAATTAGATACTAAACCTGAGCTTGTGAAGACCATGTCTGTATCGCCACCTCGTGGCGTAGGAGACATTCGTCTTGTAAGAATTGGCTCTTATAGTGAGCAGATTGACCTTCAGCCTTGTGGGGGGACCCATGTTAAAAAGACTGGGGAAATAGGGGAAATAAAGATAGGTAAAATCGAGAAAAAGGGTAAAAATAACAGGAGGGTAAACATACATTTCCTTTAGCAAAAAAATAAAAATCAATCAGTGCTTGATTTTTTCTATTATTCCCAGTTATTTGATCTAAATGGAGAGGTGGCCGAGTGGTCGAAGGCGCACGCCTGGAAAGTGTGTAGGCGGGAGACCGTCTCCAGGGTTCGAATCCCTGTCTCTCCGCCATCTATAAGAATTTGATAAAGGTAAATGTTAGGATGATTGCTTTTTTATTTCCCATTATTAGTGCTAGTTTAATAGTTGCAGTAGGTTTTGGCGGCAGGCAAATTTTGCCCCTTACTATTGAAGGCATTACCCAAACCACACCCTTAGATTATTTGACATTGAGTTTGGCATTTGCCATTGGCCAGGTTGTTTGGGGATTTGCTAACTCTGTTGGAGGCATCATTGGAGATAAATTTGGAAATGAAAAAGCTTTAATTTTAGGCATTGTTCTTTCCGCCTTAGGTATTGCCTTAATTCCACATTGTTCAAGCACTTTCGAAATCATTATCTGTATAGGTCTGCTTAGTGCTGGTGGGTCAGGAATAGCTGGCCTAGCTGTTGCGATGTCGGCGGTTAATAAAAGAGTTCCGTCAGAAAAATCTGGATTGGCTTTCGGGGTGCTCAATGCTGGTGGGTCTGTGGGCCAGACCTTTTTGGCACCTTTAGGGGTTTTAGTAATCTTAAATTTTGGCTGGGCCAATGCTTTATATTGCCTTAGCCTTTTACTCATTTGCACCTTACCTTTTGCTTATTTATTAAAGGTCCCCAATCCATCAGAAAAAATTACTCAAACAAATGAGGGGTTAGGTTTGGGTGAAACAATGTGGTTAGCTTTTTGTACCCCTAGCTATAATTATTTAGCTTTAGGTTTTTTTACATGTGGTTTTCATGTAGCTTTTATTGGAACACACATGCCTGGTATCATAGCTGCTTGCGGCCTCCCACCCACCCTTTCAGGATGGTCTCTAGCACTAATTGGAATATTTAACATTTTGGGTAGTTTATTTGCTGGTTGGTATATTACTACCAGAAGCATGAAGATCTTTCTATCAGCAGTTTATTTCTCTCGAGCCATTATTGTGATAATTTTTTTATTAAGTCCTAAAGATACATTATCAATATTACTTTTTTCTGCAGCTGTGGGAGCCACCTATCTGTCTACTGTTCCACCTACTGCTGCCTTAGTAAACAGAATGTTTGGTCCGAAATATATGGCTACACTATTTGGAATTGCATTATTTTCTCACCAAGTTGGAGGTTTTCTAGGAGCCTACTTTGGAGGGTACTTTTTTAACATCACTGGCGAATATACATTGGTATGGTTTATAGACATTGGGTTGGCCCTTTTTGCAGCAGCCATTCATTTGCCTATCAAGGAAAAATTAGTAACTCAAGCTACCATATGATATAGTAAATTAGTTGGTATTTTTACGAGAAATATAATAGTCATAAGAGGACCCAATGCTTTCCAAAGAGTTAAGAGCTGCCAGCCAAATAGTGGCGCTTGTTGGACTCATCTTTTCTTTATTAATGTTTATTCCTTGGTTGGCTGCTTTGGGAATCGGTTGGAGGGGTGGTGAACCTTTTTTATGGTCAGGACTTACATCTGGATTCGGGTGTATATTAATTCTATTAGCGACACGGGGAGAGACACCTAGGATATCTGCTCGTTTTGGAATAATAGTGGTAAATTTCCTGTGGTGGACCATTCCATTAATTTGTGCGCTGCCTTTTATGCTTGCCCTTCCTGACCTAAGTACAGCTGATGCCATATTTGAAGCTACTTCTGGTTTGACAACAACCGGTGCTACGATTTTGTCAGACTTAGTAAACCAATCAAGGCCTATCTTACTATGGCGAGCCATTATGCAATGGATTGGAGGTTTAGGAATTTTATCCCTTGGATTGATTTTGTTGCCTTTTTTAAGAGTAGGAGGGATGCAGCTATTTCGGATGGAGAGCTCAGATCGAGCTGAAAAACCTTTACCAAGGCTAATAGAAATATCAAAATCAATTATTTTAATATATTTAGGTTTATCAGGAGTTTGTACATTAGCATACTTAGCTGCTGGAGTGGCCCCTTTTGATTCTATTGCCCATGCAATGACAACCGTTGCAACAGGAGGGTTTTCAACCCATGATGAATCTCTTGGATATTATCAAGATTCTAAGGTCCTATGGGTTGCAATAGTATTCATGTTTTTGGGGGGGCTACCTTTTAGTTTTTTCATTGCCCTATTTTTTACTAGAAGTCTGCCAAAGCCTGATCCTCAAATATATTTTTTCATAGTATTAATATTAATAGCTAGCTTTATAGTTATAGCAGTAGACCTCAAACTGACCGAATTTAGTTTCTTTAAATTATCACAGTACATTTTCAATGTCGTCGCTATTATTACGACTACTGGTTATGCGTCTGGTGATTTCATGTCTTATTCTGGTGTAGGGCCGGTTTTGTTTTTCTTTTTGATCTTTATAGGAGGGTGTGCCGGATCAACCTCTGGTGGAATTAAAATATACAGATTCGTTATTCTTGCTCAGTTGATCAGGTCGTCACTTAATGAACTGATATATTCTAGGGGAGTTTTTCTGATTAGATATGGAAGGCAAGTAGTGGACCAAGCTGTATTTAGGTCAGCAATTATTATGATTACAACTTTTCTAAGTTTCTTAGCTATTTTTACAATCATTTTAGGTGCAATGGGACTTGATTTTATTACAGCCTTATCTGGTGCGGCTAGTGCCCTAGCCAATGTTGGCCCAGGGATCGGTGATGTAATTGGGCCAACTGGTAATTATAGTAGCTTGGACGATCCAGAGAAAAGAGTCCTGACTATTGCCATGATTCTTGGCCGACTGGAGCTCTTGGTTGTTATGGCTTTATTCTTACCAATTTTGTGGAGAGACTAAACTGACGAATTTTTATTTTGAAACAATTATTTGGAGGAGAAGATGAATAAAGTATTTCCGTCGGCTCAGGAAGCATTAGATGGACTATTATTTGATGGAATGAAGATTGCTGCAGGTGGCTTTGGTCTATGTGGTATTCCTGAAGAATTAATAGGTGCAATCCAAGGTTTAGGAGTTAAAGAGTTAGTAATTGCCTCGAACAATGCAGGCGTAGATGACTTTGGCATTGGCATTCTTCTTCAGTCAAGGCAAGTTAAGAAAATGATATCTTCCTATGTGGGAGAGAACGCAGAATTCATGAGACAATATTTGAGTGGAGAATTAGATTTAGAGTTCAACCCACAGGGTACCTTAGCTGAGAGAATGAGAGCAGGGGGAGCAGGCATCCCAGGCTTTTATACTAAAACTGGGGTTGGTACGCTAGTGGCTGAGGGAAAAGAACAAAAGGAATTTGATGGAAAGATGTATATCCTAGAAGAGGCTTTTGTCGCTGATTTGTCTATAGTTAAGGCATGGAAAGGAGATGCTGAGGGAAACTTAATCTATCGAAAGACAGCAAGAAATTTTAACCCTAATGCTGCTACGTGCGGTAGGACATGTATAGCGGAGGTGGAAGAAGTTGTCCCTGTAGGTAGTTTAGATCCGGATTATATTCATACACCAGGGATATTTGTTAATAGACTTATATTAGGCAAGCATGAAAAGCGTATAGAAAATAGAACTGTGACAGAGTAGGGAGTTATACATGTGGGATAGGAATCAGATGGCTGCCAGAGCGGCTAAGGAAATCAAGGATGGTATGTATGTTAACCTAGGAATAGGTATTCCGACTCTAGTTTCAAATTTTATTCCAAAAGATTTGAATGTTACATTACAATCAGAAAATGGAATGCTTGGTATGGGTCCATTTCCAAAAGAGAATGAAGTAGATCCAGACTTGATCAATGCTGGCAAGCAAACAATCACTGAGCTCGATAAAACTAGTTATTTTTCTAGCGCTGATAGTTTTGCGATGATCCGAGGGGGTCATATAGATATGGCTATACTTGGTGCTATGGAGGTATCGGAAAAAGGAGATTTAGCAAATTGGATGATACCTGGGAAGCTTGTTAAAGGCATGGGTGGGGCGATGGATTTAGTTTCTGGGGTCAAACGGGTTATTGTTATTATGGATCATACTAACAAAAAAGGTGAAAGTAAGTTACTTAAGGAATGCACCCTACCGTTAACAGGAATAGGTGTTGTAGATTTTTTAATCACAAACTTTGGTATGTTCAAAATTATTAGTGAAGGTATAGAGATAATAGAAATAGCTGATGGAGCAAGTCTCGAACAAATCAAATCTGCAACAGAAGGAAATCTAGTTATTTAAATCCTAGCTCATGTCTGATTTTGTCTTTAGGCTAATAATACCTAGGCCTAAAGTACAAATACTCATTATTAAGGCCATAAGTTGAAATTGGGCTGAAAGAGAAATGTTTAGGTCTAGAAGAAATCCACTAAAGAGGGGTCCAAGAGCTGATGCTATAACCATTGAGGAAGTAGCAACTGCTCTTACATCTCCTAAGTGTTTTGTTCCAAAAAACTCAGGCCAAAAGGTTCCACTAAAAGAATTACTTAGACCTGTTGTCATCCCTAAAAGGGCAAATGTTAAACTACTTGTTATGGGATCTGTTAAGAAGCTACCAAATAGGAACCCAAGCATTCCAGGAATTAAATAGAATGGGATTAACCTCCTAACCCCAAATTTATCGATAAGAAACCCAGCAATAAAAGTAGAGATAATACCCACTACGGTATATACAGGAACAAGGATAGCAAATTGGTTAATTTCCCAACCTTTTTCAATTCCTAAAGTCACTTGCTGAAAAAAGAAAATCGTTCCAAACATAGATTGGGCCATTATTGCTATTAACATTGGCCATGAAATCCAACTCTTCAAAACTTCACTTTTGGTCCAATGTTTTCCGTAAAGTCCAGTTATATTATCGGAGTTAATATTATCAATTACGCTTTTAGGAGTTCTTTCGTTATTTAGCAAAATTCTGAAGAGCAAAGCTACTACTAGTAGTAGTAGTGTAGCGATTCCCCAAGAATATCTCCAACCTATCCATCCCATGATTGAAACAAAAATTAATGGTAGCAAGGCTTCCCCAAAAGCAAATCCTAGGCTTGTCACGGCAACAGTTCGTCCCCGATTTTTATTAAACCAACGGCCACACAATACCATTGATAAATGGCTGGCGAACCCTTGACCAAAGAACCTAAGTCCAAAGATAAGTAATGGGAGAAACCAAGCATGCTGAACTAACATCATTCCAAAGGAAGAAACGGCTAAAGAAATAATTATGATACTGCCAAGCCTACGTGGTTCCTTCTTGTCTGCAAAACCTCCAAATTTGAACATCAAAACTGCAGAAGATAGAGTACCAATAGCGTATATAGTACCCCAAATGGTATGGCTTATAGCGAACTCTTCTCTGATTGCTCCAGCAAAAATAGCGATAAAAAAGGTTTGCCCAAAGGAGGATGAAAAGTATAGCAGCGTGGTTATTAATAGCCATCTTGAATTTTGGACATAAAAATTATTTTGGCTCATCGGCCCACTTACAATCATTAAAAAAGATTTATAAAAAGGGTTTAAGTTTGCATACAGGAGATGCACTTTCGTACTAATGGATTTACTCTTATCCGCCTTATATCTATTTCGTCACCGCAATCAATACAAAAACCAAAATCATCTTCTTCAAGCCTTTTAAGAGCTTTAATTAATTCTGATTTTCTCTGCCCACGCCGGATCATATTAGCTTTTGTCATTTGCTGGTCTCGTATACTATCCATTCTACTCAATCGACCAATTAATTGCTGGTCGAGCTCTACTATCTTAGAAGATTCATTGAAATCATTTAGGCTCTGCTCCAATAATTTAAGTTCGCCCAATATAATTTTCTCTAGCTCAGTATATTTATTATTTTCCATTACCAAAAATTAAGCTTAGTTATTGTCAAACCTATTATGATTTTGGTATCATAGACCTACATATTATTGAAAGATTATAATTACTTTAATAACTATCTTCTTAATCCATTCAGGAAAAATTAAATGTCCCAAGATGCCGTTATTAGTTTAAACATTGATAATGGCTTGGCCCAAGTACTCTTAAAACGGCCAAGTCAGTATAATTCATTCTCCAAAGAGCTTAGGCATCAATTAGCACAAATGTTAAGTCAAATTGAGGGAGACCAGAGTGTAAGGGCAGTAATTATTCGTGGTGATGGTCCTGGTTTCTGTGCCGGTGCTGATTTAACTGAGCCCCCAGGCAGCACGCTGCCTGATCAGTTACAAAACGAATACAAACCAATTTTTGAGCAAGTTGTGAATGGAAAGAAGTTGTATATTGCCGCTGTTCATGGGTCAGCTGCAGGAATAGGGGCTGCTTTAGCTTTAGCATGTGACTTTTTGGTAATGTCAGAAAAATCAAGATTGTCTCTAATTTTTTCAAATATAGGTTTAATCCCTGATGGTGGCGCTCATTGGTCTTTATTAGAAAAGTTGGGATATAACAAAGCTCTAGAGATTATTGTCAAAGGTGAGCATATTAGTTCTGCAGACTGTGAAAAATATGGACTAGCTAACAAAGTCTTCTTTGAGGAAAAATTTGTAGAGGAAACTCAAGATTGGGCTCTGGAATTGGTAAAAAGGTCGCCTCTGGCGATGATTGAAGCAAAAAAGCTCTTGCGGTTAGCTCAAAAAAGTAGCTATTGGGATATATTCGACGCTGAAGCTGAAGCTCAAGGTAGATTAGCTAAAACTCAAGATTTTCACAATGCTGTGGAAGCATTTTTTAACAAAAAGAAGCCAGTCTTTTTAGGAAAGTAACTTAAATCCTATTAGCTAAATAGCCTCTTAGCTTTTAACTAAAGGTAATTTTGGAACCTTAAAATGGTCTACCGTGAAAGTAGCTCTCGCCAAAAGGAATATCTTTTGGGAATTTTTTTTATGGCCTTAACGGGCCTGTGTATGGTAGCAGTCATGGTTTCTCTTCGCTACCTAAGTGACAGCATCCCGTCTGTTCAAGCAGCTTTTTTAAGGTATTTATTAGGTTTAGTAATTATTTGTCCATTTGTTATTCAACAGATAGGGAAAAGGGACCGAACTATACCAATTTTGAAGTATGGAGTGCGAGGTACCTTGCACGGTTTTGCTGTAGTACTTTGGTTTTATTCGGTATCTAATATCCCTCTTTCAGATGTAACTGCCATTAATTATT
>JBJLFU010000003.1:0-14148 GCA_045565235.1 Paracoccaceae bacterium
CAAGCTGGAATGATTTAAGACCTAAGGAAGTATTATCGAAATGGAAAAGCTTACTTAATAGTAAGCAATCCCGCATTCGTTATAAAAATAATCGATTGTCCCATTATGAAGTCCTTCCAAAACCTAGAGATAATCCTTTTGCGATAAATCCATATCAACTCCAAGGTTCTATCGATCCATTAACGGTGACCTATTGGATGCTGAAGAGACGGAAGTCAGGTCAACTTTGTTTAGGAACTAAAAAGGTTTCAGAGGGACAGTCCTTAATCTCAGTTGATTTCCAGAAAAAAAAGCTAATCGATGGTCATATGCATTGCCAAGGTCTGTTCACTTTTTTAGAAGGGTTTGACCCTAGTAAATTTAAAAATAGGAAATTTAGCTTTAATTTGATTTACGAAAATACAAAAAGCATGCCGGATATTTGGAGTGTTAAATCTATGTCGTTCTACACTAGGATTGGTTTGATTACGGCAGTTAGGAATAATAGTAATTGAAGGATGATCCACGAAACTAAAGATACTATACTTGAGTATGAAACAAAAGGAAATGGCCCTCCTGTTGTGCTCATACACTCGACTGCGAGCTCATTACACCAATGGAAAGCCCTCATAGATAAATTAGAAAAGAGTTTTACCCTAATTTCAGTAAATTTATATGGCTATGGTTTAACCTCCAAATGGAGTAAGAAAAAAGGTCCCCAAGCCTTACTGGATCAGGTAAATTTATTCAAACCATTGCTCAAGAGGTTCGATGAAGCAATTTCCTTTATTGGGCATTCATATGGTGGATCGATAGCAATGCGAGCAGCTCTTGAATATCAAGATAAAATAAAAAACTTAATTTTATTGGAACCAAACCCATTTTTTTTATTTGACCGGGAAAAACAACCAAATGCATATTCAATGTCTAGAAATCTTGGTGAAACATTAAAAATTTGTCATAAGAACCATGATTGGGAAAGGTTTGCAGAAATTTTTCTTAAGTTTTGGATTGGAAATCAAGCGTGGCCATCAATGTCGGAAAAAAAACAACAAGGATTCTTAAAGCTAATCCCAAATATTTACCATGAAGCGGAAGGGATTTTTTCTGAAAAAATGTGTCTTAAAGATTTTGTTAGTATTCAGAAAAAAATATTATTAGTTTCAGCAAAAGATACTAATTTAGTAACCAAAGAAATAGTTAAACTTTTCATAGGGGAGTTACCAGAAATAACAAATGCTTTTTTGCCAGAAGGAGGTCATATGGCTCCTATAACTTGTCCTCAAACTGTAAATTCAATTATATATAAATATTTAATGAGAGAGTATTTTGAAACTATTAAGTAAATGGACTTTTTTGGTTATAATTTGGTGTGTTTCAGTTTCGAATGGACATACTGACGTTCAGATTTCTATTGAAGGTTATGAGCGCTGTATTATTTCAAATGGGGTGCCTAATCATAGAATTGGTCAATTTCCAATCAGGGGTAACCCGCATACCTTTAAAAGACAAAAGCTAAGGTATTGTATAACTTTAAATCCAGAAGTTAATAATTTTACTAGCCATAAGGCAGAGACAATAGGTATTACCCTAACAGGAATTCCTATTAGACCAGGCACAGCCGATTGGTTTGATGAAAACTCTGTTCGTGGACACAGTAAAAAAAACTCTTCCGGATGGAAGTTAGAAGCAATAACCCCAAATAAGAAACTTTTTGGGATCGACGACAATAATGCCCATGTAGATAAAAGAGGATTATACCATTATCACGGAGTATCTAGAAAGCTTCTTAGCGAAGAAAATGGATCACTCATTGGTTTTGCTGCAGATGGCCATGAAATTCATTATTTAGGTTCCAGAATGAATTCCTCTTGGGTTTTGAAAAAAGGGTTTCGGCAAACAAAGCCTTTTGGAGTGCATGATGGAAGTTTTTTACAAGATTATGAGTATGTAGAAGGAAGTGGGAATTTAGATGAGTGTAATTTTGGAAAATTAGGAAGTAAGATGGTTTATTTTGCCACAAACGAATTCCCATTTTTCCCAAGATGTCATTGGGGCAATCCAAGCAAGTATTTTATTAGATGATAATTCAATATTTATAAGGTTTTTTTATGCCGAATATTTTGTTAAATGGACATGTCTCGTCCCAGTTAAAAGAAGTACTTTTAAAGCTTCTTGATTCAAAGTGGCACATTTGTGTGTGGGATTCTAAAATTAATTCAGTAGAGGATTTTTATGAATATTGTCTGGAAACTGACATATTAGTTAGTGGAAGTATTCCAACCCCTGTAATGCCCAATTTTAAAACTTTAAAATTATTTCAAATACCTTGGGCAGGTTATGAATTTTGTACTCCTGGAACAGTACCAAAAGGGGTTCCAGTTTGTAATTGTTATGAACATGAAACTACTATCGCTGAATATGTTTTAAGTGGAATGCTGGAATTTCAGGTAGGGTTATCTGAAATGAATAAAAGATTTAAGAAAAAGGGATGGGATTATAAACGACCTGGAATATTCAATTTTCATCATGAAATAAGAGGTAAAAAATTAGGAATTTTTGGATATGGAAGAATTGGGCAAGAAGTTGCTAGACGAGCAAAGGCTTTTGATATGGAAGTCATTGGAATAAAGAGAAAATTGGACGTAAATTTAGAATATTTAGACGAAGTAATTTCTAACAAAAACTTTCAAAGAGTTTTGCCTGAGCTAGACTTTCTTCTTGTTGCCTGTGATCTGAATCAGGAAACACTAGGGATAGTCAATAAAAAGTCTTTTGATGTAATGAAAAGAGAATCTGTAATAATTAATGTCGGAAGGGGAAAGATAATAAAAGAAAAAGATCTTTTTGAGGCATTAAAAGATAAAAAAATCCGTGGAGCTGTTTTAGACGTCTGGTACAACTATGTTGATGAGAACAATGCTAACCCAAAACCTTCGATTTATCCTTTTCACCTACTTGATAATGTTATTATGACTGGCCATGAAAGCGCTGGTGTAAAAGAAATGTTTGAAAGAAGGGCCAATTTTATTTTTAAGAATATTCAGGCTATAATGAGTAATGAAAATCCTCAAAATCTTCTATTTTATGGAGAGTCTGAGACTGGTGCAAAACTTAAAGCCCAAAAGGATATTTAATAAAAAATGAACCAGGACCTTTTTATAACAGGGGCGGGTGTTAGTGCAGATAGTGGCATTCCAACCTTTAGGGGAACAGACGGATTTTGGACGATAGGCAGTAATAATTATACTCCGCAAGAAATGGCTACAAGAAGAATGTATGAAAATAATCCAGAGGAATTTTTACTCTGGTACTTTAAAAGATTTGTAAGTTTACAAAACTCTGAACCTAATTTTTCCCACTTTTGGCTGGCAGACAAGCTCTTGATTACTCAAAATATTGATGGGTTAGATGGAAAGGCTGGAAACAAAAAATACATCCCAATTCATGGTAGATTAGACAAATTGATAATTTACGATGATCAGGAAAACATTCAAGTACCGTTTGATGCTAATTGGCAAGATATTATCCAAAATGTTGAGAGGAATGATTTATTATCTCTAAGAGAGAACCTTTTAAAAAAATGCAAAATCCCCAAAAACAAAAGTGACAAAAAATACATTCCGCAAAGAGGCATTTCCTTAAAGCCATTTGTTCTACTCTTTGACGAATATTATACTGAGAATTATCGGATGAGCGAAGCTATAAACTTAATTGAAACTGCTTCAAAGATAGTCTTTATTGGTACTTCTTTTAGTGTGAACATCACAAGTATTGCCTTAAAAATTGCAATCGAAAGCAACATTCCAATTGAAATTGTCGACCCAGAACCAGTAGAGGTAGACTATTCAAACACAACATACCATCAGTTAACTGCAGTTGAATACTGTAAAATGCGATCTAAGTAGCGTCATAATATGCTCCAAACCTTCCTATTTAATTACTTCAATCATAAAATAACATCGTACAAGATAATCCCACGGTTTGAAAAGTTCTTAACGGTAATTTTAGATTTTTCATCAAATCTTATTTCAGCTTCCCTAAATAACTTTTGGCATTCAATAAAGGCTTTCTCATCTTTGTATTCCCACATATTCCCAAGTCTATATACCCCCTCCTTGTTCCAGATTTGACTAACAGTTTGTCTCACAGCCCCAGCTTTTTTAAACCTTGGTAACATATCTTGAATAACAGCTTGCCATTCCTCAGCTCCCACTTTCATATCACTATTAGTGGCGAAATCTGAAGTTATATAGCTCATTAGTTTTGATTCAGTCACCTTATTCTCCTATATATATAAAGTCTCTTTCCTTACTATAACTGAGCACAGTATTGGTTTCAAATTAAAGTGATTTTGGGATCAATGGTTTTGCTACTGCTATATTAACACCTGCAATGACTATTGCGATAATGCCACATATTCCTGCAAATGTGGGTGTTATACCCCAAAATAGCCAACTAAAAAAACCGGCTGAAATGAGGTAAGTATATTCATATATTGCAGCATAGCTAGGCCTCGAAATCTGATAAGCCTTAACCAAGAGGTAAATTGCTAGGGAGGATAAAAAGCCAAGAAAACTCATAATTACCCAAAAAAAACTATCCGGATTGTTCCAAGGCTTAAATATAAAAGGAGCCTGTATTAATAAAGATTGTGTTACTGGGTTGAAAGTGAAGAAGATTGTTAAGATTAGTCCGACCAAACCAATAGAAAATAAAAAGCATAATAGAATTGCTAACGGTTCTTCATACTGCAAGTAACGATTTGTAACGATTGCTGCCATGCCGTAGAAAGCGCCTGCAAGTATGGGAAAGATATGATAAAGGGTAAGTCCTGAATAGTTCTTTCCTAAAATAAGTACTACACCAAAAGAGCCTAGACAAATTGAAAGAATTTGTCTTTTACTTATCTTCTCTCTAAAAAATACACCAGAAATAATTAATACAAATATGGGTGCAGTAAAAAGGCCTGCACCAGCTTCTGCAATTGGCATTATGGGAATTACGCTAAAGTATAAAATCATAGCAATAACATTTAAAAATGTACGTATTATTATTGCCAACCATTTTTTCGGTATAATATTAGCACCAGTGAAGTAGGCAAAAAGTAATACTATGGTACTGGCACAAAGTGAACGTGAGAAATGAAACTGACCTACACTAACATCGTCAGAAACAAGTAAAGTGAGATTATCAGCAAATCCAAAGATTGATATGCCTGATACCAAAAGGATACCACTTTTGGCTAAGGGAGAAAGGTTTTTAAATGATGCCATGTAAAATTTAAATTTCTTAATAACTAAACATTTGTCAGCTACAGTAAAGCTTGTGATGTGTTCTTACTAATTATTATACAAACTTTTCTAGGTTTCTACTTTTAATTAATGCTTCAATTGTGGGTAGTTTACCTCTGAATGACTTATAAAGTTTTTCAGGTTCATCAGAGCCACCTTTAGCTAAAATGTTGCCCTCAAAACTCTTAGCGAGTTTTTCATCAAAAAGATCGCCAGTTTCTTCAAAAGCTAAAAACGCATCTTCGTCCATCATTTCCGACCAGATATAGCTGTAGTAGGCTGAAGCATAACCACTTCCGCTAAAAATGTGGGAAAAGTGCTCTACTTGATGCCTAGGAAAAATTGCATTATGTAATTTGATTTTTTTTAGAACTTCTCTTTGTTTTTCTAATGGATCCTTGCATGAAGCATCTGAATGTATTTCAATATCAACTAGGGCTGAAGCTAAGTACTCCATTGTGTCAAAACCTGAGTTAAAGGATTTAGCAGCTGAAAGTTTATTCATTAACTCCTTGGGAATGGATGTGCCATCCTTTATACTAATAGCAAATTGGCCCATTACCTCGTTACTATCCAACCAATGCTCAAACCATTGGCTTGGCAGTTCCACAAAGTCTCTTGGCACATTAGTTCCAGAAATCATTTCAAAATCAACATTGGATAGTAGTTGATGCAAAGCATGGCCAAACTCATGAAAGAGAGTTTTGGCTTCATCATAAGATAACAAACATGGAGAACCAGGTTGAGGTTTTGTAAAGTTACATACATTGAGTACTATTGGACTTACTCTTACATCATTTATTTTTTTTTGGTTTCTTAGTGTGGAACACCAGGCCCCAGATCGCTTACCTGCCCTAGAGAAATAATCTCCAATAAAGAGCCCTAAATCAATGCCGTCTCTTGTAATCTCAATTACTTTGCAATCTGGATGGTAGCCTTTTATTGATGTTATTTTACAATCCAATTTGAATAAGCGATTTACAGCATAAAAGATGCCATCTAGCAGTTTGTCTAGTTGAAAAAAGCCTTTAATATCTTCTTCACTAAAATTATATTTGGCCGCTCGTTTTTTTTCGGCATAATACCGCCAGTCCCATGGTTCTAAACTTCCGTTAAAACCTTCATTGTGAAGTAATTTAGTTAAGTCCTGGGCTTCACTAGTAACTTTTTTACTAGTAGCCTCCCAAATGCTAAGTAGAAGATTTTTTACTACTTCAGGCTTCTTAGCCATTTCTGTCTCTAACCGGTATTCAGAATATGTTTTAAAACCAAGTATGTTGGATAGTTCAGTTCTGAGTTGAATAGTCTGGCTCATTATTTTTTTGTTGTTACTGTTATCATGCATTAGACCACGAGTTTTCCAAGCTTCTAGAACTTTTTTTCTTAAAACTCGGCTAGATGAAAATTTAAGAAATGGGATGATTAATGACTCAGTTAAATTTAAACAATAACCTTCTTCATTTCTCTCTAAAGCAATTTTTTTCATATCTAAAAGTAAAAAATTAGGTAGATCTGAAACCTCCTCTGGGCTTAAACTTAAAAACCAGGATTTTTCATCTTTAAGTATATTCTGAGAAAAATGAGTCCCTAATAGGGCCAACTCTTCTTGAATTTTCTGGAATCTCAGCTTTTTTTCCTTTTGTAAAGCAACACCAGACCTCATAAAGTCTCTTCTTAAAAGCGTAATTACCCGTTCTTCCTGACTTGATAGCTTAATTTTGGTTTTTGATTCCCATATATCGTTAATTCTCTTAAAAAGATTTAAATTTTGATAGATTTTTGAAAAATGTGCAGCAATCTTAGGTGCTATTTTTGTTTTTATCTTATCTCTTGCTTTGTTCGAATCTGTTGCACACAGATTATAAAAGATAGAAAGAATTTCTGTTATTTTATTTCCTGAATTTAAGAATGGAGAAACAGTATTTTTGAACGTTGGCGAGGAGACTTCACCACAAATAGCCTCAACTACTGAATTTTGTGTGTTCATTGCTGTATCTACAGCTTGTTCAAAATGTGAGTCATCTATCGCATCGTATGGAGGAAGTTTGTTAGTTTTACTCCAGCCAGAGAGAAGTGGGTTTGTCATATTTCCTCCTTTTTAAAAATTTTTAACCATACTTGGGAAGTAATTTTAAGGTAGAATTAACGAGCCGTTAAAATCCCAGCATTTTCCATTATCATCAATATTAAGGGCATCAAGGACATTTTTTAATTTATTTGCTGCATACTGGCTGGTAAATAATTTTTCAGTTGGGACATTGCTTTGAAATGGTTCAGACAGCTTGCTATTAACAGTACCAGGATGTAGGCCAACGACAATTGCCTTAGGACACCTTCTGCGCACCTCTATACTAGTATTCTTTATAATCATATTTAAAGCTGCTTTGGAAGCTCTGTAACTATACCAACCGCCTAATTGATTATCAGAAATACTTCCTACCCTCGCAGAAATAGCTGCTAAAATTCCAGGTCGGTCCCTAGATAAAAATTTATTAAAGTGCTTAAAAATTAGGGCAGGTCCTATACTATTTATTGCAAATATTGTTTGAAATTTTTCAACAGATATGTCTCTTAATGATTTTTCTGGAAAAAAATCCTTGGTGTGTAAGGCCCCTGAAGCGATGATTAAAGCATCAATTTCAACTTCTCCAAAATACTTAGATGCAACCACAGAAATTGAATCCTCATTGACAAGGTCAATGTGGTCTTCAACTACATTAGGTAAGCTAATGTTAGTTTTTTTTCTTGAAAATGCAAAAACTCTTGTAGAATTCTCATCAGAATAAAGTCTCGTTAAAGCTGAGCCAATAGAGCCAGAGGCCCCAATTATAACAACATTCTTTGGCATAAGATACTTCCTGTTGAAAGTGCAGAAAAAATACAGCATTGGTTTTTCACCAAGATTAATACATATGCTCAAAAAAGATAAAAAAACAGTAGTATCCTGAAATTTATTAAGCTGAAGGTTGTTAGCATCAATATAAGAGGGAAAAAATTAAATTATGAATCTTGTTGTATGATAGAGGAAGTGATAATATTTCTCACATCGAGCCATAGTAGAAAGTAACAATGAATGACTGATTACACATCGAAAATATGTGTTGCTTGTTCGGCGGATGCCCAGCCAGCTTCAACTAACGAAGTAAATGATTTTTTAAAGGAATATTTAGAATGGCATTTGGCAACTGATGTTTCTTTTCCTCAATTAAGGCGCGAGTATCGTTTTAAAAACTTTACGGATGCTCAAATGTTTACAAATTTAATCGGAGATTTGGCTGAAGCTGAAGGACATCATCCCAGTTTATTGCTTGAATATGGTAAAGTCATAGTTAGGTGGTGGAGCCATAAAATTGAGTCTTTACACATAAATGATTTTATACTTTCTTCAAAAACTGAAGATATATATAAGTCAAAATTCTAAGATCTCGTTAGGGTTAAAATGAAACAAAAAAATGTTCTCGGTACTGAGCTAGAAGTTTGCGGTCTAGATCCAAAAACAGGTTTTTTTAGGGATGGCTGTTGCAATACTAACCAACTTGATGTGGGAAGTCATACAGTATGTGTCAAGGTTACTGAGGATTTTCTTACTTTCTCTAAGGGCAAAGGGAATGATCTAAGTACACCAAGGCCAGAATTTTCATTTAAGGGCTTAAAGGCAGGTGATAGCTGGTGTTTATGTGCTGCACGATGGCTGGAAGCGGAAGTGGCGGGATGTGCTCCTAAAGTAAAGATGCTTTCAACTAATATTAAAGCTTTAGAAATAATTGATTTGAGCACGCTGAAACAGTACCAAGTTGACTTAAACTGACTGAACTATTTTGGCTTATTTAGTTATACTGATAGTACGACTTAGTCTTTATATTTGTGCTGGTATTTATTTTAATAGCCTTAGATAATAAATACATGAAGCATGAGGTAAATAAAGATTGGATTTCTCTTGGAATAGGAACCTGTTTATTAGAAATCCTTGCTTTAACGACAATTGCAACAATTGTTAAATATCTATCTCCAGAAATACAGATTATAACAATCTTATTTTTTAGGTACGCTTTCTCTTTACCGTTGCTATTCTTATTTGGTTTTTTCCAAAGAGGAAAAAACCTCTTAAGGATTAATAGAAGGCTAACTTTAGCTATAAGAATAGTTGTAGGAATAACGGGCTTAGCGTCTTATTTCATGGCAATCGGAATTATCGGTATAGGAAAAACTATTGCTCTTGGCCAATTAGTAACAATATTTATAACTATTTTGGCTCCCATAATTCTTGCTGAAAAGGTTGGGGTGAGACGCTGGATTGCCGTAATTATTGGTTTTCTTGGTTCACTAATTATAATAAACCCGAGTCAAGAAGGCTGGCTCAGCTATGGGATCTTATGGGGTTTAAATAGTGCTCTCTTTTCTGCATTGCTCAATATTTTCTTACGAAAATTAGGTTCAACAGATCATCCAATAAGTACGGCGCTTTGGTATAATATTGCAGGGTCGGGACTTTTTACTTTTCTTTTCCTATTTATGAATTATTCCCTACCAGAGGATAAATATGTATTGTTAATTTTAATCGCGTCTGGTGCATTATCCAGTATTCAGCAATTCTTACTGGCATTTAGCCGTTCATTGGCTCCTGCGATTATTTTAGCCCCACTGCAATACCTTGCAGTGCCTATTTCTTTTTTTGTAGCGATTAATTTCTTTGATGAGAACTTAGGTCTAAACTTTATACTTGGAAGTTGTATCATTATAGGCTCTACGTTCTATATCAGTCTAATGCCTAAATCGTAACTATTTCTAATGGGTAATCTATTTATAAGCCAAGAAAAAATATTTACTTTATTCTCTTTTTGTTAAATTTAACTTGAATGCTTTAAAGGTAGTATTATTCAATAATTTTTCTTTAATAAATTAAATTTGGGTATATAAGTGGCTAGTTTTTTTGCCTATCTGGAGGGATTATTCCTTGGTTTATCTCTTATTATAGCAATAGGGGCACAAAATTTGTTTGTATTCCACCAAGGGTTAATAGGAAGATATGTTTTCTTAATCTGCCTATTCTGTGCAGTTTCTGATGCTTTGTTAATATATATTGGTTATTCTGGTATGTTTTTTATTTTGAATAAAAATGAGAATTTGCAAACATTTTTATTTATTTTAGGATCTTTATGGGTTTCTGTTTATGGAATTATGAAGATTCGAGAAGGAATCAACATTAAAGATTCTCGATCTTTTGAGATGCTAAATAATAATCAATTGGATAGGAGTCTGAGCAAGACTTTAATAACGTTGGCTGGTATAACTTGGCTAAACCCTCATGTCTATTTGGACACAGTTTTTCTAATAGGTAGCATAGCAAATACTATTGATACAAATAATCAAAGAGTTTTTATTTTTGGGGCAATGAGCGCTAGTTTTATATTTTTTTTCTTTCTTGGATATATTGGTAATAAAATTGGACCATTACTCAAAACCCATACCTTATGGAGAAGAACTAATATTTTTCTAGGTTTGATAATGTTAGCTATTGGAATACATTTAGGTGTTTCAGGATTATGAAGCTACTGAACTTCAAGCTAAAATTGTATAAACTAATTATTCCTCAAATAAAATTCTAAAAGTTTTTTTCTAGTTTTATAGATTGGTGTATTCCCCAAACTAATGTTCCCAATAGGACTCCATTCATAATGTGCCAAACAAAATGAGTTCCCACTGGTATAATATTACAAGAAATAATATCAATTGTTCTGAAAAAAATTGATATTAAAAGAAATAAGGCAGAACAAAGTAATATCACACTCATCTGAGCAAATTCTTTTCTAATAAGATATGAATAGGTAAGAAATAGGATGATAAAGGAAAGATACCAAGTGGAACCATTAAGACTTCCAAAAGAAATAGTAGCCAGCTGGCTTACAAAAAAGCTGAATGGCACCAGGCAAAAGGCAATTATTAAGGAGGTAATAGTACTTAGCTTCAGAAGGTAATAATTTGAGCCAAAAATATAGGTTACTCCAAATAACATTATAGAAACTGTATCTATCAACCCTGCTAATATATTGGCAAAAGTGTGAAATAAAAAAGAGGCCACGCCTATAAGAATTATTTGAAGTGAGAGAAATATACAGAGCTTATTTTGCCTAGTGTTAAAAACTAACATAAAACCAGCTAGAATAAAAATCAGATTTGTTAAAGCGTTAATAGGCTCATTCCAGAATCCGGCGCCATGTCTTTCACAATAAATATTCAACGATGTGAACCAGTTCATTAATAAATAGGCTCACTCAAATTTTTTCTCAAAGCAAGTAGCACTGATTGCTTTTACCCCTACGCCATCAAGTCTTGTAATATAAAGGTATTTACCCTCTTTATTGAGCCTAGTTTCATTATTTGTTGCTAGCCAATTATTAGTATCATTTTTTGATAAAAATTCTAAATTTGCCGAGCCATAAAAAAAACGGTCAGTTAAAATTATACCTTCATCTTTGACTATAATCTCAAAATTAAATTGATCAAACTCAGTTGTTACAGTACGAAGTACTTGTATATGCCTTAAGGTTGAACAAGAAAAAGTTGGAGAGGTTGTCTCCTCTTGTGCCCTAATAATCCCAGGAGGGAATGATAACAGAACTAAAAATAGCACCTTTAAATAGGTCAAAATGTAGATTCTCATCAGTTTTGCTTTTGCTTTAAGTTATAGATAATGAACGACGCAAGTCAAAAATATAATAGCCACACTCGTTTAGGACACACTTTAATTAGTTAATCTAGCCATTTATGAATGAAGAAAAAAAGTAAAATAGATATCTTTGGAGCAGTAGCATTGATTTCATTTTCCTTACTTTTAGGAATAAATCATGTGGTAATTAAGGTTGTTAATAGTGGCTTAGATCCAATATTTTTTGCTGGCATTCGATCTGTCATAGCCTTTTTCTTTTTATTAATTTGCATGAAGATATGGAATAAGAGCATTGTATTAAAAAAGAAATACATATTTGTTTCAATCCTGGCAGGGCTAGTTTTTGCTTTAGAATTTCTATTCTTATTCTTGGCATTAGATTTCACAAGCGTCTCAAGAAATTCGATTATTTATTATTCAATGCCGGTATGGTTAGCTTGTCTAGCACATTTTTTTATTCCGAATGAGCGGTTAAACTTTTTGATGGGTATTGGTCTTATAATGGCCTTTTTGGGTGTAACACTCTCAATTTTAAATGGTGTTAACGACTTTTCCTTATCTGCTGAAACCTTTTGGGGAGACGTTTTAGCAATTCTTGCCGCATTTACCTGGGCATTACTTATTCTGATAGCCAAAGGTACAAGGTTTAAGGAAGTTAATCCTGAAATACAGCTTGTTTGGATGGTGATGGTATCAGGACCAGTCTTAATACTATTTTCATTAATATTAGCAGATCCCATCCGTGATTTTCAAATAATTCATTTGTGGGGGTTATTATTTCAGTCAATTATTGTTGTAGCGGGTGGTTTCCTTTCCTGGTTATGGCTTCTCTCTATTTATCCTGCTTCAGGTGTAGCTAGTTTTTCCTTTTTAACGCCAATTTTCACAATTTTCTTTGGTTGGCTGATTTTAGGCGAAAGCTTGACTATTAATTTCCTATTTGCTGCTTTCTTAGTGATTTTTGGTTTAATTCTAATTAACTGGAAAACTTAAACAGATTAAATGTTTGAGCTCAATAATTTTTAGAAACAGTCTCAGCGCATAAATTTGGATTAGTCTCTAAGCTTGTGCAAACCAGCATTGATGCATCATCTTTTATTTTACTACACCCAAAACAAGCGATGACGACTACCAGAAAAGTAAGTGATTTAATAAACATCTTATATCCTCTTATACATATTATTAATGTAACAGCTTATTAATGTAACAGCTAAAAATCTCACGTGATCATATAATGATCTTATAGACCTCAAATTAAATAAAATGAATCAATTTTTATCCTCTTGGATATTTGGCCATTCACCAGAACGTTTCAGTTTTTGGAACCTGCGTAATCTTTCAGGTTTTTTTGTGTTGCTAAATACTTGTTCCCAGTCAGTTTCGACTACGTCCCCTACATATAAATTTCCTTTAGAATCGTAAGCGATGGCGTGTGGTGAAACAAATTGGCCTGGTAAAAGCCCAGGTTTCCCATCCTTATTCATTCGAAACAAGAGCTTACTATTGTGGTCAATAATGCTTAGAAAAGGACCTAAATTTGGAAACCTTTTATTCACTTCTAAGTAAGGTGCTAACTCCCCAATAATCAAATCAGGACTATTTCCAGGGGTGATTGCTAAGCCACTTGGCCTGTGAATGTTTCCTACTTGTTTCTCATATTTACCATTCTTATCAAAAATTTGTATTCTTGAATTTTCTCTATCGGCAACATAGATCCACCCATTCTGATCACAGCAGATATTATGAGGAAGATTAAATTGCCCAGGCCCCGTACCTGGTTCACCCCAAGATCTAATATATTTCCCACTTTGGTCAAATTCATGGATAGCAGCATTACCGTAACCATCAGATATCAAGATATTTTCATTAGGAGTAAGGGTTGAATGGGTGCAATGGCAAAAGGGTAGGCCGCTCATAAATCCTGCTGTTCGCCCTGGGACGCCTATTTCTAATAATAGCTTACCTTCAAGAGTAAATTTTCTTAGAGTATGATCTCCATTATCAGTTAAATAAATACAGTTATCAAAACCAATGTGAGCTCCATGTGGATTTTTAAATAAACCATGTCCCCATGTTTTTAACAGTTCTCCCATAGGGTTGAGCACCACTATAGGATTCTCACTTCTATTAAACAAATAAACATTATCTTTTTGATCAACTGCAATTCCTGCTACATCTCCTATGCTGATTGAATTAGGGAGATTAGTT
>JBJLFU010000004.1:0-52791 GCA_045565235.1 Paracoccaceae bacterium
TTCACCTTACAAGAAAAACTGGAGCAATTAGTCGCATAGTGGAAAGAGGGGTAATTGCTACAGAGTTTTTACTTAGGTTTCTATTTTTCAATGTAATTCCATTAGTTTTTGAATTTGCTTTAGTAATGATATTATTGCTTTACAAATATGACTTCAGCTACACAATTGTCACAACAGGAGCTTTAGTGGTTTACACTGTATTTACATTAAAGATGACTGAATGGAGAGTTCTTATAAGAAAAACAGATGAATAAGCATGACGCTGATTCTAGTCAGAAAGCAATTGATGGCTTGCTTAATTATGAAACAGTAAAATATTTTAATGCACAGGATTATGAGATTAAAAGATACGATACCTCTAGGAGAAAAATACCAAGATGCTGCTGTGAAAACTGGGGTAAGCCTAGCTCTTCTCAATTTTGGTCAATTTGCAATTTTGACCCTTGGCCTTTTTATAGTTATGGTTTTTGGTATGTTGGGAGTAAAAAGTGGAAATCTTACTTTAGGCGAATTCGTAGGATTAAATGCAATTATCATTCAACTCAGTATGCCTCTTAATTTTTTAGGAACGGTATATAGGGAAATTCGCCAAGCCTTAGTTGATTTAGGCACGATGTTTTCTCTTTTAGGTCAACCAATTGAAGTCCAGGATAATGAAAATGCTATTCCTTTAGTAGTATCGAATGCTAGTATAGAATTTAAGAATATTTACTTTTCGTATGATAAAGAGAGAAAAATTTTAAGTGATTTTTCTTTGAGTCTTAAGAAGGGTGAACAAATTGCACTAGTGGGAGTTACTGGAAGCGGTAAGTCTACAATTGCAAGACTTTTATTTAGGTTTTATGATCCTGATAAGGGCTCTATCTCAATAGATAATCAAAATTTGATTGATGTAACACAGAAAAGTATCCGTGAAGAAGTAGGTGTAGTTCCTCAGGATACGGTACTGTTTAATGAGACTATTTTGTACAATATAAAGTACGCTAACCAAAACGCTAGCTTTTCAGAAATTAAAGCTGCTTCATATTATGCTGGTATTGACAAGTTCATCAATTCTTTACCTGAGGGTTATCAAACTCTTGTAGGAGAAAGGGGATTAAAGCTTTCAGGTGGGGAAAAACAAAGAATAGGGATTGCCCGAACTATATTGAAGAATTCGCCAATTTTACTTCTTGATGAGGCAACGTCTTCTTTGGATTATTCTACTGAGAAATGGGTACTTAATAACTTGAGAGAAAAAAAAGCGTGGAACTACTATGGTCATTATTTCTCACCGGCTATCTGCAATTACTGATGTCGATAGGATCATAGTATTAAGAGATGGTAAGACAGTTGAAGAGGGGACACATGAGGAGTTATTGGCTTTAAATGGGATTTACCTTTCGCTATGGAGAAATCAGGCAGTTACATATTCAAGGTAACTGTATTTTTGAGACAAACTTGAAATCTAAAAGCTACTCATCATTGATCTAAAGGCTGTTGGATTCTTTTGATTGAATGACTTTTAAACCATTCTATAATTACAAATAAAGTTTTTTTGATCCAATATCTTACCGCTAAAAGAGTTGGAGTTAGTAGTAAAGTAAGTATTGTAGCAAAGCCTAACCCAAATACTATAGCAGTTGCTAATTGCTTCCACCATGTGACTGTAGGTTCGTTCAAGGTATAACCTCCTTGCTGAAAGTCTAGGGACAAACCAAACATCATTGGTGTCAAGCCTGCCATTGTAGTTATAGTGGTAAGCAATACCGGCCTTATCCTATCCTCTACTGTTCTAACAATTGCTTGAATAGTATTCATTGACTCGTCATATTGTTGATAGGTGTCAATAAGCACAATATTATTATTAACAACTATCCCAGCTAGTGCAACAATTCCGGTCCCAGTCATAATCACAGAAAAAGTTTGGTCCATCACCAGCATTCCGAGTAGTACTCCGCCAGTAGACATTATAACTGCCAATAATACGAGAATGGAATTATAAAAACTATTAAATTGGGCTAACAAGATAACAAACATCAATCCCAAAGCCCCGGTAAATGCTATACCCAAAAAGGCTTGACTTTCAGCTTGATCATTAGCTTCACCTGTGAACTCCCAATTCACACCTTTAGGTAATGGACTCTCCTCAAGGATCCATTTTTCCAACTTTTTAATTTCAGCATTGGCGTTCACTCCATCGATGACATCTGCCGTGACATCAAATATCCTAGACTTGTCCACCCTTGCAATATTGTCAATCTTTGCAACTGGTTTCCTATTTAATAGGTTTGATATTGGTACTAAACCAAGACTAGTTCGAACTTTTAAGTCGTCAATAGTTGATAAAAGACGATCTTTTTCAGGAAATCTAACCCTTATATCAAGCTCCTCATCTGAGCTATCTATTCTCATAGCTCCTAATTTAATACCTTTTGTAACTAATTGGATAATTCCTCCTATGGTTGAGACATCTGTTCCATAGCGTCCTGCAGCCTCCACATCGACGTCAAACTGCCAATCTATCCCAGGTAGTGGGCGAGTATCACCAACATTCTTTAAATTTGAATTATTATCCATTTTTTTTCTAATAAGAGATGTTGCTTCTAATAATTTGCTTCTCTCACTACCAGAAACCCTAATGAATACTGGCTTTGGAGACGAAGGTCCCCTAATTTGCTCCGAAATTTGTGCCTTTACCCCGGGCAATATTTTAAGCCTCTCATTAATTTCATTTACAATTTCTTTACCAGGACGTCTTTTATCCCATGAGGCTAGTTCAATTTGTATTCCACCCACGGTATCAGTAGGTTTAGAGTCTCCTAGACCGTCTGCATTAGTAAAACCGCCAGGTCCAGTGAAAGCAAAAACCGCTTCAACTCCGTCAATCCCAATTATTTCTTGCTCAACCATTCTTACCAACCGATCTTTCTCATTAACTGAGAGATTTCCCCTCGCTCGGACATGTGCTAAAGCTTGGTCAAACTCGGTTGCTACAAAGAATTCTACACCTTTACTGTTTTCCTGGTAAACTTTGAATATTGAAAAAAGGAGAAAAATACAGCTTAAAATTGTGATTACAGGCATAAATGGATTGCCAACTAGAAAATATACTACCTTTCCTACTCTATTTCTAGCGTAGGTATGTTCAGCTGTCTCCGGATCTTTAATTGTTTGTAAAGAAGAAAGGAGAGTTGAGAGGACAAGGCATTCCATACAAAATATGACAGCGGTAATAAAACTTAAAGGCTTGTTAGTATCAATAAAGGCGGATTTTAAACTAACAAAAGCCGTCCCTATCAATAAGATCACGAATCCAATGAAGAGTAGAACTCGTGTTATAAATGGAATTTGAACCCTTAGTTGTTCTGCAATTCTCACAATATTCCGTGATACCCTTCCGGTTACCCCTCCAACGACGGGGAGATAGATTAAAACAACAATTAGAGATGCGGATAGGACAAAGATAATTGTTAAGGGTAAGTTCCCCATAAATTGACCTGCTACTCCAGGCCAGAACAGCATTGGAAGAAAGGCGCACAGGGTAGTAGCAGTAGATGATATAATCGGCCAAAACATTCTTTTTGCAGCGGCGGTATAGGCTCGCATTGGGCCAACATTTTTCTTAATTTCCTTATCCGCATACTCAACTACAATAATAGCACCATCTACAAGCATTCCAACGGCAAGAATGAGTCCAAACATGACTATATTTGAGATAGCAATGTCAAAGATTGCTAGAAAGGCAAAGGTAAGCATGAATGAAGTAGGAATAGCAAACCCAACCAAAAGGGCAGATCTAGTTCCAAGGGAAGCCAAAACTACAATCATTACAAGTGCTATTGCTGTCAAGACTGCTGATTCGAGGGAGTCAACCATACCTTTGACCTGTTTTGAGTTATCTAAAGAAAAATTTACGACAACAGTATTTCGTAAAGAGACTGGCCAAGATTTGGTATGGTGGTTGACCACATCTTTAACTTCTTCCACAGTTTGAATTAAATTGGAGCCTTTACGCTTTACGACTTGAATGGCCATTGTTGGTTGACCATTGAAACGTGCCATTCCAAATCTATCTTTAAAAGTTAGTTTAATCTCGGCAATATCCCCGAGTCTAATCACTCTATCCCCATTAATTTTTATGGGGAGATCGTATACATCTGTAGTCGATTTAAAGCTAGACGGTATTTTTATAGAGTATGAGCCAGAACCTACTTCAACGTCTCCAGCTGCTATCAGTTGGTTATTGTTATTAACTACGGCATATAATTCTCCTGCAGTAACATTATATAACTCAAGCTTTAATGGGTCTATTAGTACCTCAACCATCTCATCCCTGACCCCTGACAAACCTGTTTCAAGCACGTTTGGAACCGCCTCAATTACAGTCTGGAGATCTTTCGAAACGCGGGTCAATGTTCGTTCTGGGATATTTCCAGATACAGTAACAATCACTATTGGGAATTCAGAAAAATTTATTTCATTTATAGAATATTGTTCAGCACCATCTGGGAATTTATTCTCTGCTTTATTTGCCTTGTCTCGAATATCTGCTAATGTTGACTCTCTATTCCAATTATAATCAAACTCAAGAGCAATACCTGCATAACTTTCGGCTGCAGTTGAAGACATTTTCTTAAGTCCCTTTAGCTCGGAGAATTCTTTTTCTAGTGGTTTTACTAAAAGGGCCTCACTGTCCTCCGCGGATATGCCCTGAAAGGGTACTGATATAAAGACTACAGGAATTTCTATATCTGGTTCGCCTTCTTTTGGAAGATTAGTATATGAGTAGATACCGGCAATAAGAGATAATACTACAAAAAACAAGACCATCCGAGCTCTATGAACAGCCCAATCAACTAACTGTTTCATTTACTTTTCTCATAACTTACGTCCACTTTTTGGCCATCCAATACAAATTCCTGACCAACTGTAATCACATTGATGCTTTTGGGTAGCCCTGTCAAAAGTAAACCATCTACTTGATCTCTAAGAATCTTTACCTCAAAGAACTTCACTGTTCCATCAACAACGGCTCTAACTCCTAAAGTACCGTCGTCATTAAGGGTTAAGACAGATTGGGGTAATAGATGGGCAGTATCAGACGCTAACTCAACTGAAATTTCAACAGTTTCTCCATCACGTATTTTTAACTTACTATTTTCTGCAGTAATTTCCACTTTAAACGTTTTTGTAATAGGGTCGGCCTGTTTTGAAATAAAAGTAACAGAACCGTTAGTCTTAATACCAGACACTGTCTTTGCCGACGCATTAGCACCCACAGAAATTGCCCGAATTTTAAGTTCTGGAACATAACCTATTAATTTTACATGGGATAAGTCAATAATTGTTCCGCATAGAGAACCTTTGTTCAAGTAGCTGCCAAGTTCTGCTGTATTATTTTCCAATATTCCAGCGAATGGTGCGCCAATTAATAATTTAGATATATCATATTCTGCTTTAGCCAAAGACGCTTTGGCTGCCTCTAAAAATGTTTTTTGTGTAAGATTATTAGTTTCCGTGCTATAACCTTTCTGACCAAGGGACTCAACGACTTTTGCTTTTTTTTCTGCCTCCAGGAGCCTGACTTTGGCTTCGCTAAGAGTAACGAATCTTATGCCTGCAGCTATCTCGCAGAGAGTCTCACCAGTCTCAATCTTAGTTCCTTTAGAACGGGGAGCAGATATAACAGCTCCACTAATTTCAGATCTTACTTCGACTTTTCTAGCAGCCTCAGTCTGTCCTCTAAGGAGTAAAATATTATTGGTTTTAATTGATTCTGATCTTTTCACTATTACATGAGGAAATATTTCTTCAATTTCGGGAATTAGTGGCTTGTTTTCTAATGGATTGTCTTCATTTTTCACCTGCTCAAGGTTACCCCATTTATTCAGAAAACTCACTAAGGACTTCCGATCTACTACTAAAAAGTAAAGACTAATGCTAACGCCTATCGCTAAAACTATTGAAAATATGCGCATCAATTCCTCATTTTGGTTTTTGTATTTGATAATTTAAAAAATTAAAATTTGGCCGTGCAGATCTGCTAATTTTACTCTTAATTTTCTTTTGGTGTGCCGTCTCATTATTTGGTAGACAAACCAGGTATTCTGAGTGTACCACTCACAATAGTTATGTGTGCATTTTATCCTATAAAGTCTAGAGCTAAAGCAAGTTTTATTTTAAATGTTTTTATTTGGGCAGATAGTAGGTGGAGAGTTAAGAAGAGGTTAAGATATTGAGTTTAAATGATTCATTCATGCAAGAGGTAAGTGACGAGGTCCGAAGGGATAGGTTATTTGGGTTTTTTCGCAGATATGCTTGGATTGGTATTTGCTTAATATTGCTTTTGGTTGCTGCCGCTGGTCTTAATGAGTATTGGAAAAGCCAACTGAAATTAGTTGCCGAGCAAAATGGTGATGAATTAAGAGAAGTACTCGAAAATTATCAGAAAACTGGTGATCCTGCACAATATTATTTGTATCTTAACGAAGATATGCCTGGAAAACCTTTAGCTGTTCTGAACCACAATTTTTTGATATCATCTGAGGGAAATAATGAAAAAAAACAAGCTCAATTGCAGGCCGTAGCAAGTAACTTGAAACTGCCGGTGGCTTTAAGAGATTTGGCTAAACTTTATGAAGCCTATATTTTTGAATCAGATTTTGACCGGAAAATGGACCAATTAAATGCATTATCTGGTCCTGATAGACCTTATCGTGTATTAGCTATTGAAGCAAAGGTAGATTTACTTATTGGTAATAATGCCTTCGAAGATGCTCTTATCGAAATCGATCAGATAGAGACTGCTTTATCCCCTTCCTCACAAATTACTGCTAGAATCAAGAGTTTGAAGAAAATTATACAGGATAAGATTATTTCTAAATAGGTGGTGGTTAATTCTATAATGGTAAGCTTCGAAATGATTATCAGTTTTCAGTGGCGAAGGCATTTGATTAGATCTTTACTTATCACTTGTATATGTTTTTTTGCATTTGGATGCTTAAATAATCAAATATTACAAGGTGAACGGTTAGAAATTTATACTGATCCGCTCGCAAAATTCCGTAATACAAATGGGAGAGAAATAAATTTAGGGGTGCAGCAGAATTTGTCAGTTATTTCCCAGGTAGATAACGGCCCAACTCATCATTTTAGACATTCAAGTTTTGGAACTTTAGTATCAAAAGCTTGGGAAACTTCAGTTCTAAAAGCTGGGAGTCTGTCTGCGCCAGTCTTCACTGACAGTAATATTTTAATTGTAGACGGTGAATCTAACCTTGTTTCTTTGGACTTATTAGGTAAGGAGGTTTGGGTTACTAACTTAGCACCTAACCCTGGAAGTAGGCAGAAAAGCCAGCATAGCGGGGGCTTGGCAGTTCTCAAAAATAAGATATATGTCTTAACAGGGTTTGGTGAGATTATTGCTTTGGATATTTTGAAAGGAACTGTTCTTTGGCGAAGCAAATTTGATTCACCTTTTAGAGGCCCCCCAGTCATAGAGAATAACAGGCTTTATGCTGTAACAGCAAATGATCTAGCCATAGCTATGTCTCTGGATGGTAAGATTTTATGGACCTTGGAGGGTGCAACTAAGCCAACTATTATAGGGAAGGGCGTAGCACCATCTTCCTCAGGGAACAGAGTTTATTTACCTTTTAGCGCAGGTGTATTGAAGGCAGTGAGGTCTTCAAACGGTTCAGAGGTTTGGAGTCAATCGTTTGATGATGCAATAAAAGGGGAAGCCAAAGCTGTAATAGGAGACTTTGGTGGTAGTCCAATAATTAAATCAGGAAAGATCTTTCTAGTAAGTGTGTCTGGTCAGTTATTAGCAGTAAATTTAAATAATGGCAAAATAGCTTGGAAGGCCCCAGTGGGAAGCCGTAGCACTCCCTTAATTGTAGGAGGCTCAATATTTGTTTCTTCTTCCTCAGGCTATTTGGTAAGGCTTTCTGAAAAAAATGGAACTATCTTTTGGGCTAGAAAAATCAATGCTAAAGGTCGAAAAAAAATTGAATATTTCGGACCTACCCTGGCAGGGGGGCATCTTTGGATCATTGGAACTGACGGCATGTTGAGAAAGTTTGACCCTGTAACTGGGGAGCAAGTTAGTGACTATGATGTTAAAGGTTCAGTGCTTTACCGCCCTTTTGCCGCTCATGGTAAATTATTTGTAGTTAGACGATCTGGTAAACTCATTGCATTTAAGTAGAAGCATTGGGACAATGTACGGGTTAGAATATGAATTCATTCAATATAATAATTGCTGGTCGTCCAAATGTGGGAAAATCTACTCTTTTTAATCGTCTAATCAAGAAGAGGGTGGCTATTGTAGACAATGTGCCTGGTACTACTAGGGATTATAGAAGCTCCAAACTGAATATTGGGGAATTTAATTGTAGGTTATTTGATACAGCAGGCATAGATGGTTCTTGTGATAATCATTTTAATAAAGAAATATCATTTAAAACTAGACATTTGCTGGATAGTGCAGATGTGATTCTATTTATAACAGATGCTAGAGCGGGATTGACGGGAAACGATATTGAGTTTGCTAGTGATCTGAGGAGATATACCTCTGAGATACTTCTTTTAACTAATAAAATGGAAACTAAGGCTGCAGAGCATGGATTTTGGGATTTTTTTTCTCTAGGAATTGAAGAACCTATACCTATCTCTGCTTCCCACGGATTAGGGATACCAGAATTATTAGAGAGAATAGAAGAATGTTTAAAGGCCAAAAACTGTAAATTTGGTTTTTCTGAGATCAAAAATCAAAAAGTAAAAAAATTATCAAAAGACAATCACGAATCCTTGAGCATTTCTGATACTCAAAGTTCATTTAATAGAGTTGAAAGCAAAGATATTAAATTAGCAATTATTGGTCGTCCTAATGTAGGAAAATCCACCCTATTCAATAGTATATTAGGAGAAAGCAGGGTGATGACTAGCTCTGAGGCTGGAACAACTACTGATCCTGTCAATATTACTACCAGATGGTTAGGTCATGACTTCCAAATTGTTGATACAGCCGGTATAAGGAGAGCAGTAAAGGTTAATAAAGGAATAGAAGACTTTTCTGTAAAAAAAGCTTTTGAAGTGATTAAATATGCTGAGATTGTACTAGTACTTCTTGACAATGAAAGAGCACTGGACTCTCAAGATTTGCGTATCATTAGTTTTGCTTATAAAGAAGGAAGAGGCTTAGTTCTTGCGGTTAATAAATGGGATAAAGAGCTTGATAAGAAAGAAAAATTGTCAAAGTTAAAGGATAAGATTGTTTCCTCCCTCCCTCAGTTTGAAGATTTGCCGCTAATCACAATATCAGCGAGAAAAAATGAAGGGATAACTCTTCTCAAAAAAACTATATTACAAGCTTATAAGAATTGGACCAAAAGAATACCAACTGCAAAACTTAACCAATGGTTGAGTTTTAAACTTTTAGATCATCCGCCTCCGATGATCAGGGGTAGGAGGATTAAATTAAAGTATATCACCCAGGTTAAGGCAAGACCTCCAACCTTTATTTTATTTTCCTCGCACCATTGTGAATTACCTGAAAGTTATCAGCGTTTCCTGATCAATGGTTTACGGAGGGATTTCAAGCTATTTAACGTAGCAATAAGATTGAATATTAGGGTTGGAGATAACCCGTATTCTGTAAAATAAAAAACTATAGAAAAGAAGAAATGAACTTTACCATTTTCTCTGCCTCAATCTCACAGGAACTCAGCTTTACTTTATCTTCTCCTGGAAATAATGTGGCTCGAATTTTTGTAGGCATGGGTTTTGGGTCAAATGTAAGGACTGTTGGACTAAGACGCTTTCTCTCAGCAGCATAGGCTGCAATAATTTCTCTAGAGGCAGTTCTAGTGGCATTGTAAATTCCTAAAAATTTCTTATTTCTATATCTGTTATTATCCTGAATAAACAACGCTAAGCAATTAGCATTTTTTTTAAGTAACGGATCAATCATTTGGATAACCCGCTGAGTGATAATAGTATTATTAAAGAAGTTAACAATTTCATTTTTTTGGATTGTTTCAATCGGTGTCATGGGAATTGCTGAGGATGCTGAGTGGACAAGTATATCAATTCCTCCGAATTTTTCATAGATTGTCCTTGCAACAATTTGAAAGTCCTTTTCCCTACAAAGGTCTAGTGGTGCAACAGTTACAGTGCTCCCAGCTGCTAAAACCTTATCTGAGAGGTCTTCTAAAGCACCCAATGTTCTAGCTGTTATTATGAGGTGAACACCCTTTTTAGCTAATTTCAAGGCCGCCTGAAATCCAAAACCTCTAGATGCACCAGTTATAAGTATTATTTTCTTTTTTGAATTGGACATTTGAAACTTCTAATAATTTCTGGGTTGTATTTTAATCAGGGCATTCATTGTTTAAAATTAATTGGTAGGTGTCACTAAACCAAGTTGAAGCATTTTCAAAAACCTCTTCCTTTATTAAAGTCTTAGATGGCATTAGAAATTTATTGGATGCAGACTCATCAAGTTTCTTTAATAGAGAGTCTGGTAAATATGAGCGTTGTAATAAGTCATCAACACAAATTAATAGGAAGATCAAAATTACTATTGCTCTTCCAAATCCAAACATTATTCCTGCCATTCGGTCCAAGTTTCCTAGGATTGATATTTCTCGATCTTTTGACTGTCTAGGAACAGAGAAAGTTATTAATAGAGAAAAAAAGGTTAGGGAAAGTACAAAGGCCAATACAAATGATACAAGCATAGTAAGTGGGCAGTTACCTAAGAAAAATTCCTGCAAGAACGGAATTTCTACCATAATTGGTATTAAATTAGGACCAAAGTTTATTGATAAAGCTAAAGACACTATCCATGCTACAATCGTGAAACACTCTCGTAGAATTCCCCTAAAATAACTTAGCAAGATGGATAGAAGAATTATAGCTGAGCTCAATAAATCTACTTCATTTACTAATTCCATATCTAATTTAGCCTATGCATTTTCATTCAGTAAAATTATTTAACCTATTTATTAAGTTGTTTTGAGCCTAAGTATTCTGAGAGTAATCTGTGCTGAGATGTTCTCATCTCAGAAACCTTTCCTCTCCAGCCAATTGCGCCTTTTTCCAAAAATATGGCTTCATCACAAATCTGATTTATTGAAGAAGGGTCATGAGATATAACCAAAGAAGTAATGTTTTTCTTATTTGTAAGAGACTCGATTAACTTATTTATGGACGAAGAGGTGAGTGGATCTAATCCAGTTGTGGGCTCGTCAAAAAATAATAAGTTAGGATTGTCAGCCAGGGCTCTTGCTAAAGCCACTCGTTTTTGCATGCCTCCAGATAGTTCTGCAGGCATTAGTTGAGCTACAGTTTTATCCAATCCGACATCCTCTAACAAATTCATTGCTTTTTCCAAAGCTTCTTTTTTCTGTATGTTCTTTTTTTTATTTATGAGTTTAAAGGTGATATTTTGCCAGACGTTGAGACTATCAAATAAGGCGCTACCCTGAAATAGCATTCCAAAATTTCCAAAAAGAGCATGCCGGTTCTTTCTCGTCAGTAAGTCGCCGTTATGAAAGATCTGTCCTTCATAGTTCATTAGTCCTAGTATGCACTTTAATAATACTGACTTACCTGTTCCCTGAGGGTCCCATTATGCCCATCGACCTACCATGTGGTATCTTCAAATTTAGTTTTTTAAAAATAGATTTCTCATCAAATCTCTTTGATAGATCCTTAAGCTCTAGCGCAAACTGTTGAGAGGATCTTTCTGTCATGACTTAAACATAATCTCAGTCAGCAAATAATTTGATGCTAAAACTAGTATAGAGGCAGATACAACCGCATTTGTGGTTGCCCTTCCAACACCCAGTGCCCCTCGTGTAGCTCTAAACCCAAAAAAACAGCCCATGGTTGCGATGATTAGGCCAAACACAGCTGCTTTAACCAAGCTTGATATAATATCGCCAGTTTCAATATATTTTAAGGTACTTTCCATATAAATAATTGGATTGAACCCAAGTTTACCTGTACTAACAAGATATCCACCATAAATTCCAATAATATTACCAATTGCAGTCAATATAGGTAGAAATATTGTAGTAATAATGATTCTAGGAGCTACTAAATACTTGATTGGATCGGTTGCTAAAGTAATTAGGGCATCAATCTGCTCTGTAACTTTCATAGTAGCTAATTCTGCAGCAATGGCTGAAGAAACTCTGCCAGCTACCATTAATCCACACAGTACTGGTCCTAACTCCCTCAGGAACCCTATAGCAACGATTGATGGGACGGCACTTTCTGCGTTTAGCCTAGATCCGCCAGAATAAATTTGTAGTGCTAATGCAGCTCCTGTGAAAAATGCTGTTAAGCCCACAACAGGTAAAGACGCCCAACCAATAGCAACAATTAATTTGGTATATTCCTTTAAAAAAAATGGTGGTAATACTGATCTACTTAAAGCAGACACAGTAAATAGAACTAAAGAGCCAACTAAAGATGTAACACTTATTGCTTGCCTTCCTGTAAGGGAAAAAAAATTTAGTATAAATTTATTTCTTATCTTTCTGATCATTTTGAAAAAATCTACAAATCTATATAAGTTTTGTTGAACCTGGAGCTAATATTTACCAAAATTTCATGCGAAATCGTACCTGCCTTATCTGCCAAGTCATTCACTGTTTGATTTCTACCCAATAGTGTTAGACTATCAGGAACTGTATTTAAGTGAGATATATCAACTGTAATTAAGTCCATAGAAATTCTGCCTAGAATTGGACAAGGCATAGTATTATTATATAAAGAAATACTTTGGTCTAAGTTTCTCATTATTCCGTCTGCATAACCTCCAAACAATGTTGCTACCCTTTTTTTTGTTTTTGCCGTATATGTTAGTCCATATCCTACCTTATCACCAGGGTTCATGTAATGGGTCTGCAGTACCGGTAGTCGAACAGTTATTGCTTCAAGAAGTCCTTCTTCTCTTATGCCGCCATAAAGAGCAATACCTGGCCTAGTAATATCAAAGTTATATAATTTGCCTAAGAAAATTCCATGTGATGCCGAAAGGGATTTAGGAACTTTCGGTAGATTATTAGTTTTTTCTTTAAAGTATCTCAGAGCAAGGATATTTGCGGTATCAATTTTATTGTCAGCACAACTGAGGTGTCCCATGATCAAATCGAGATTTAAAGAACTTATCAAATGCTTGTACTTATCTAACTCCTCATTTTGAAATCCTAATCTCCTCATTCCAACATCTATTTGAAGGCACGCTTTATTTTTAGGATTAAAATTTAGAAATGAGATCAACTGGGCCGGGGAGTTCAGAACTGGAATAATTGAAAATTCGTCCAAAGCTAATTTATATCGCTCATGATAGCCATTTAAAACGTAAATTTTCTTTCCTTTTGGCAGGTAGGTGCTTAACTCGATAGCTTCTTCCATGGTTGCAACAAAAAAACTTTTGGCTCCTACTTCCCATAGTGCTTGAGCTATTTTAGAAACTCCTAACCCATAGGCGTTAGCTTTCACAACTGCACCAGTCTGTGTTTCCTTAGAGGATAGCTTGTTTAAATATAACCAATTTTTCTTGATGTTTGTTAAATTAATTTCAACAGTTGCTATCATTTTTTTAGAGTTTAGTCGGGTTAATTAAGGAATGATTTATTTTGCTAGATTACCAAAAGTCGTGAATTTACTCTGGAAAGATAGGTCTACAGTTCCAATAGGCCCATGGCGTTGTTTCCCAATTATCAATTCAGCACGTCCGTGTAACCTACTCATATCTTCTTGCCATTTTATAAAATTCTCTACGTCGTGCTCATCAGGTTTTTCTCTCTCCTTATAGTATTCTTCACGAAAGATAAACATTACTACATCTGCATCTTGTTCAATGGAGCCACTCTCGCGAAGGTCAGAAAGTTGAGGTCTTTTATCATCCCTGGCTTCAACTTGTCTGGAGAGCTGAGAAAGAGCTACGACTGGAATATTTAATTCCTTTGCTATTGATTTCAGACCTTGAGTAATTTCTGAGATCTCATTCACCCTGCTATCGCGAGTAGAGGAGGGCCTTATCAGTTGAAGGTAATCAATGAATAAAACATCTAATCCGTACATTCTCTTGAGTCTTCTAGCTCTTCCAGCCAGAGCTGATATAGATAGTGCCGCTGTATCATCAATATAAAGAGGACATTTTTCAATGTCCTGGGCAGATTCTATAAATCCTCTAAATTCACCCTCTGTCAGGTCTCCTTTTCTAATTTTATCTGATGGGACTTTTGAAGTTTCTGACAAAATTCTAGTAGCCAATTGGGCCGAAGACATTTCTAAAGAAAAAAAACCAACAATTCCTCCCTTTAGCACGTCTTCAGACCCATCTTCATTTTTTTGTTTTTTAAATGACTTAGCTATACTAAAGGCCATATTTGTTGCGAGAGAAGTTTTTCCATAGAGGGTCTACCCGCAATAATTAACAGATCAGAAGCATGTAACCCCCCAAGTTTTTTGTCTAAATCAATAAGGCCAGTTGATACACCTGAAATACCACCTTCCTGTTGATAGGCTTTATTTGCTATAAGTATTGCCTCTTTTGAAGCGCTTAAAAGAGGGGTAAAACCAGTTGATTCGCCTCCTTTTTCTGCTATGTTGTAGAGCTGAGATTCTGCCATTGCAATCTGTTCCTCAGGGCTTTGTTCAATATCTGTTGACAAGGCTTTTTCTGAAATATTTCGCCCCAGATTTATAAGATTTCGTCGAAGAGCTAGCTCACAAATCAATTTTGCAAAATCCACTGCTCCAAACATAGAAATAGCAGAAGCAGCTAGTTTTGCTAAATATGACACTCCTCCCAATTCTTTAAGGCCAAGATCATTTTGAAAATTTGTTTTAAGTGTAACTGGTGAAGCCAAAGAGTTACGAGATATTTTTTCAACTGCCACTTCATAAATTCTCTGATGTACTGGGTCAAAGAAGTGCTGTGGATTGATCAGTTGAGAAATTTTATCATATACTTCATTATTTACTAATAGAGCTCCGATCAAACCTTGTTCTGCCTCAATATTGTGAGGCAGATAAATTAGATTTTCTGTCAAATTACTTCCATCAAGCGCTTGAATGGAACCTGTTTGCACGAGATCTGTCATATCTACCTCACCTACCAATAGGTCACTATACTACAAAAAATTAAAACCACACCCTAATAAATTTGGAGTGCTCAATGTTTGCTATCTGAGCCCTGCTTTGAAAGCGATCCGTAATCCAAAATGTTGGACCTTTAGGAACTATTCTTGATTTTTAACTTGCTCATCGCTGTCTAAACTATCAGATGAACCTTTAGAGTGATCCTCATTATTTTGTAAGCTAGCATTTTTTTTAACATCTTCGAACAGGGTTTCAGCCGCCATTTTTGGCTGTTCTTTTTCTAGATCTTTTTCTTTGATAACGGTACCGTCAGCTTGAAGCTTAGCTTCTTCAACAGTCCTAGCTACATTGATAAAAATCTCAGTAATAACTTCTGGGTGTAATGAAATACTAATGCTGTGTATGCCTAATTCTTTAATAGGTTTCTCTAAAACAATTTGGTTTTTCGAAATTTTAACCTCCTCGCTTTCGGCATTCTTACATATATCTTTTGAAGAAACAGACCCATACAAAGCGCCCGAATCAGATGCTGAGCGGAGGAGAGTGAAATATTTTCCTTCCAGCTTTAGTTTGACCTTTTTGGCTTCGGCTTTACTTTCCAAGTTCTTTGCTTCCAGTTCGGCCTTCTGGCTTTCAAAAATCTGGATATTTGCCTGGGTTGCTCTTAAACCTATTTTCTTAGGGAGCAAAAAATTTCTCGCATATCCTGATTTAACGTCAACTACATCACCCATTTGACCTAACTTAGTAACGCGCTCCAATAAAACAATTTTCATCTTTTCAAAATCACTAATTAACAGCAAAAGGAAGTAATGCTAAAACCCTAGCGCGTTTTATAGCAAGACTTAGTTCTCTCTGCTTTGCTGCAGAAACAGCTGTTATTCTAGAAGGTACGATTTTGCCTCGCTCTGAAATATACCGCTGGAGAAGCTTTATATCTTTATAATCTATCCGTGGAGCAGATGGATGGGAAAACGGACATGATTTCCTTCTGCGAAAGAAAGTTTTATTCATCATCATAATGCTTGATCTCCTGGTCTAAACTTTAGTGGCATTGTAACTAATTTGCGCGGTTTTCTGGTGTTTCGTTATATGATTCATCGCTTTTCGTCTTTGACTTAATCATGGTAGAAGGACCTTCATCATGCTTAACCACCTTAATCGTCATCACCCGTATAATATCTTCATTGATTTTCATTAAACGTTCCATTTCTTGTGCTGCTGCAGGTGGACTATCAGACTTAATCATGGAGTAATGACCTTTTCGATTCTTCTTAATCTTGTAGGCCATTGTTTTAAGTCCCCAGTATTCGTGACCTACTACTTTTCCTCCATTATCAACAAGTACTTTTGAATACTGGCTGACCAACTCCTCAGCTTGAGAAGTGGAAAGGTCCTGTCTCGAAATGAATACGTGCTCGTAAAGAGCCATCATTTATCTCCTAAATTAAAATCAGCTAGAAGCTGATACAAATGAGCAATGTTTCTTGGATTTTTGTTATAACCTAGAAGTTTTAGAATGCAAGGATAATGATGATTTTTTTTCCCTATTAATTCGAACACTCTATAATTTTTAAAAACAATCTCTAAAATTAGATAGCAGGCCGCATATTAAAAGTAGTTTATCATATCCAAATAAGGAGCCTGAAAAGTTGTAATAAGTTTTTTTTGAATGTTTGGATGGATATGATATAAGATTAAGATCTGTTGGTTCTGTTTGAAACCTTCCTAAAACAAAATATTTATAGCGATAGAGGCTTTTAATTATGGAAAACATCCTTTGATAGCATTTTTATTTCCAGGGCAGGGTTCACAATTTATCGGGATGGGCAAGGATATTGCAAAAGAATTTGCAGTATCTAAGGACGTATACGATGAAGTTGACAACACTCTGGGATTTTCACTTTCTGATTTAATTTGGACAGGGGATAAGGACATTTTGACTTTAACCAAAAATGCTCAGCCTGCCATCATGGCCACTTCTATGGCAGTCTTAGCAGCATTAAAGTCAGAGGGTTTAGACATTTCAAAAGTATTGTATTTGGCTGGACACTCTTTAGGTGAATATTCTGCTTTATGTGCAGCCGGTTCTCTAACTCTCGCTGATACTGCTAAATTACTACAAAAGAGGGGACAATTTATGCAGGAATCAGTGCCAATTGGTACTGGTTCAATGGCTGCAATTATTGGATTAGATATTAAAACTGCCACTGATATCACGGAGGAGTGTAAAAATTATGGGTTTTGTGAAGTAGCAAACGATAACGATCCAACCCAAGTGGTAATCTCTGGAGAAAAAGTTACTATAGAAAAAGCTTGTGAACTAGCTAAATCTAAAGGAGCAAAGAGAGCAATCATATTGCCTGTTTCAGCGCCTTTTCATTGTTCTTTAATGACCCCAGCTCAAGAAAAAATGGCTGAGGTTTTAAGGGAAACCTCTATAGTAAAGCCCATAATCCCAATCATTTCAAACATTACAGCTAGTCCTATTAGTGACCCTACGCAGATAAGAAAAAACTTGGTTAAACAAATAACTGGTACAGTTCGTTGGAGGGAAAGTATGATAGAAATGCGTCGTTTAGGGGTGGAAAGTTTTTTAGAGATAGGCCCTGGTAAAGTTCTAAGTAATCTAGTGAAAAGAACAGTAAAGGGCGTGGATCAGTTTTCTTTGGGAACATCTGATGAACTGTACAAATTCATGGAGCAATCCAATGTTTGATCTAACTGAAAAAAAAGTACTGATAACAGGAGCTTCTGGGGGAATTGGAGAGCAATTAGCTAAAAGTTTTTTGGAGACAGGTGCTGAAATTGTGTTAACTGGCACAACTAAGGATCGGTTGTTAACCGCACAAAAAAAATTGGGAGATAGATGCGAGATTTTTATGTGTGACCTATCTAATAGTGAATCAATTAAAAATTTGATTAATTTTATAAAAGACCTTGGGGGCATTGACGTACTTGTAAATAATGCTGGGAGGACTGATGATGGTCTGTTAATCAGAATGACAGATCAGCAGTGGGCAGGTGTTATTGATTTAAATCTTACGTCAGTCATGCGGTTAACGAGAGGTATATTACGTGATATGATGAAAAAGCGATGGGGTAGGATAATTAACATTTCGTCTGTAGTCGCAATGACTGGGAATGTGGGTCAAGCAAATTATGTGGCTTCAAAGGCTGGTCTTATTGGTATGTCGAAATCCCTAGCTCTTGAAGTGGCTACTCGGGGTATCACAGTAAACTGCATAGCTCCAGGCTTTGTTCAAACCAGAATGACAGAAAAATTAACTGAAAATCAAATAAGTAACATTATAGAAAAGGTTCCTATGGGAAGGATTGCCGGCCCAGAAGAAATGTGTTCTACTGCAATTTTCTTAGCCTCAAAACATTCAAGTTACATTACAGGGCAAACTATCCATGTTAATGGTGGTATGGCTATGCTTTAAGTGCAGGCTATCGCAAACATTTGAATTTTTTAATAAAATATATTGCGTCAAGCTACACTCGCGTGTATAGCTCTCGCATCGAGTATTTAATTAATAATTTTGGAAATTAGGTAGGAATAAGTGAGGTCAGTAGTATGAGTGATATAACAGATCGCGTAAAAAAAATTGTTGTTGAGCATTTAAACGTTGATGAAGAAAAAGTAGTCAATGAAGCGTCCTTTATCGATGACCTTGGTGCTGATAGTTTGGATACAGTTGAATTAGTAATGGCTTTTGAAGAGGAGTTTGACATAGAAATTCCTGATGATGCGGCAGAAACAATTCAGACGTTTGGAGATGCCGTAAAATTCATCAACGAAAATGTAAGCTAGACGTTTTCAAGGTATCCAAGTAAGATACAGGCTTGTATTTGTTTAGGTGAGTGAAAATTTTCTAGATGTTTTGATAGTTGGCTCTTAGGAGAGTTTACTTGCATAGAGTTAGTAGAGGTATGCCATGAGGCGAGTGGTCGTAACTGGGTTAGGAATGGTTAGCCCTTTAGCCAGTGGTGTCGAACTTACATGGAACAAATTACTCAAAGGTGATTCTGGTGCTTGTCAAATTACTCGATTTGATCCAACAAATTTTGTAACAAAATATGCATGTGAAATTAAATATGGCGATGGAACTCATGGTACATTCTGCCCTGATTTTTGGATGGATTCTAAGGATCAAAGGAAGGTTGATGATTTCATACTCTATGGAGTAGCAGCTGCAGAACAAGCCATAGAGGATTCTGGATGGCGACCTTCTAGTCAGACAGATAAGGAAAGAAGTGGTGTGATGATAGGCTCTGGAATAGGGGGTCTTGGGTCGATAGCTCGAACAGCATTAATGATTAAAGAAAAAGGGCCAAGAAGAGTTTCTCCATTTTTCATACCAGGAGCTTTAATAAATTTGATATCTGGGCAAGTTTCTATAAGACATGGGTTTAAAGGTCCTAATCATGCAGTTGCTACGGCATGTTCTACTGGAGCTCATTCAATAGGCGATGCTGCAAGGTTAATCAGTTTAGGAGATGCAGATGTAATGCTGGCGGGAGGATCTGAAAGCCCTATAACTGAAATAGGTATAGCTGGTTTTAATGCTTGCAAAGCTCTTTCAACTAAGTATGCAGAGAATCCTAAAATAGCCTCAAGGCCATATGATACTGGTAGAGATGGGTTTGTAATGGGGGAAGGTTCTGGAGTTTTAGTTCTTGAAGATTATGACCATGCAAGGGCGAGGAAAGCTAATATCTATTGCGAGGTCAAGGGTTATGGTCTTTCTGGTGATGCTCATCATATTACAGCTCCTTCTGAAGATGGAGAAGGTGGTTTTCGATCAATGAATGCAGCAATTAAATCTGCAGGATTGAAAACTGCTGATATCGATTATATAAACGCACATGGAACTTCAACCATGGCCGATACAATTGAGCTAAGAGCTGTTGAGCGACTCCTAGGAGATAAAGTAAATGGTGTTACCATGTCTTCTACAAAATCTGCAATTGGTCATCTACTCGGTGCAGCTGGAGCAGTGGAAGCAATTTTTTGTGTATTAGCTATTCGTGATCAAATTGCGCCACAGACCTTAAATTTAAAAGATCCTGATATTGAAACTAAATTGGACCTGGCCCCCATTAAGCCTGTTGAAAGAAAAATTAAGCATGTTTTATCCAATTCTTTTGGCTTTGGGGGTACTAATGCTTCATTGATTCTCAGTAAAATTAGTGATTAAATGAATACAGTTGTTGCTAATCTGATAGCTTGCGCGGTTTTTTTTTAGCCTGCTTAATTGCATTTTATCCCCTTTTTAGTCATAAAGAGTTACGTGATAATAAATTGATAGAGGAGAAGATTCTCGTAGTAAATAAGGGAGACAGCTTAAGAATAATAGCAAACGAGTTAGCCAAGCAAGGAGTAATAAAAAACCAAGTTCTCTTTGAGTTTTTTGCTAGACTTTATAATCTAGATAGAGAAATAAAGTCAGGAGAATATTATGTTAACACATCTCAATCAATCCAGGATATTTTATCCGATCTCTCCCTCGGTTCTGTTATTAATAATCGAATTACTTTTCCAGAAGGTGCCTCAAGCTATCAAATTTTAGATATACTGCACAGTGTAGACTCCCTAATTGGACAGATTATTAAATTGCCGTCTGAAGGTACACTTTCACCGGATACTTATTTCTATTCAAATGGTCAGCCCAGAGCACTAATATTGGAGCAAATGCAGTATGCTCAGAGAAAAATCTTAAAAAGAAACTGGCAAACACGTCAGAAAAATCTTTTATTAAAGAAACCAGAAGACTTACTGATCTTGGCTTCCATCATAGAAAAGGAAAGTGGTAGCGATTCCGAACGGGTGATTATTTCTTCAGTGCTACATAATAGATTAAAAAATAATATGAGGTTGCAAGCTGATCCTACAGTTATTTATGGTATAACAAGAGGGAGAAATAGTTTAGGTCGCCGCTTATTAAGGTCTGATTTAAAGGTATTCTCTGTCTACAATACGTATATGATAGATGGATTACCAAAAGCACCAATTTGTAACCCTGGTGAAGCTTCCTTATTCGCTGCTGCTAATCCCGCCAATACAAATTATCTTTATTATGTGGCAAATGGACAGGGTGGGCATACTTTTTCTGAAACACTTGAAGAACATAATAAAAATGTTAGAATCTGGAGAAATTTAAGAGACGCTTCCGAGGGTAATTAAAGTTAGATCTTACTTATTAAAGCTCTTGACTTAATACGCAGGCACCCAAAAAACTGCTACTTTATTTATGAGGATTTACTGTTTATGAACGAGGGAAAAAATTTGTTATCTAAAACACCTGAGGATTTATGGAAGACCGTAAAAGCTGAAGCTGAAACTATCTTAGCTGGCGAGGCCTATTTGGATCACTTCCTGACTACTAATATCTTGAATCAGCATTCCCTATCTTCTTGTTTGGCAAATATCTTTGCAATGAAATTAGAAAGTCAGCACTTGTCTCATACTGATCTTTTAAGAATTGCTAACTTTGCCTATGAAGAGCACGAGCAGCTAACTTATTCGGGCTATTCAGACATTATAGCTACATTTGAAAGGGATCCAGCTTGTAGTAGGTTCATAAATCCAATCCTATATTTTAAAGGTTTTCAGGCGCTTCAATGTTATAGAGTTTCGAACTACTATTTTAAAAAAGGACAGTTGGATTTGGCATACTATATACAAATGATGACATCAGATAAATTCTCTGTTGATATTCATCCGGCAGCAGAGATAGGAAACGGGATATTGATAGACCATGCACACGGAATTGTAATAGGTGAAACAGCAGTTGTCGGAAATAATGTTAGTCTTCTGCATGCAGTAACTCTGGGTGGTACTGGAAAAGTAGAAGGGGATAGGCATCCTAAAATTGGTAATGGTGTTTTGATAGGTGCTGGTGCAAAAGTATTAGGGAATATAAAAATTGGGGACAGTAGTAAAATTGCCTCTGGATCAGTTGTTTTAAATAGTGTTCCTCATAGAAAGACCGTTGCCGGTGTACCAGCTAAAATAGTAGGAGAGGTTCCTTCAGAGATAGATCCTTCTCGCCTGATGGACCATAAGTTTGAAAGTAGGAACGAGTAGAACTCAGGATTTTCATCTGCGCTACTGTTAATCACGCGAGTAAAGTTATAGGTTCCTCAAGAAAAGCAACAATACTTGCTAAAAAGGTTGCACCAACTGCTCCATCCATGACCCTATGATCAACAGACAGGGTTAGATTCATTATTGTAGCTTTCTGAAAGGCGCCCTTGTCATCGATTACGGGCAATACTTCTGCTTTGCCCACAGCTAGAATTGATCCTTGTGGAGAGTTTATAATAGCATCAAAGGATTCTATTCCAAACATGCCTAAATTTGAAATAGTTATACTTCCACCAGAAAACTCTAATGGGACTAACTTCTTTTCTTTCGATCTTATAATAAGATCTTTAGTGTTTAGACTTATGTCAGAAAGAGATTTGCCCGCCACGTTTCTTAATACTGGGGTCAATAATCCGCCTCCGATGGCGACAGCTAAAGCAATATCTGTTACTTTGGCCTTCATTATGCAGTCCCCACCCCAAGTCACATTACAATCAGGATGCTTCAGGAGTGCCTGCCCAACTGCTTTAATAATTATGTCAGTCAAGGAAATTTTTGTTCCTACCTTAATCAAACTTTTATTAAGCGTTTCCCTTGCTTCGATTAACTTATCAACCTTTACTTTTCTCCTGAGATAAAAGTGTGGAATATCCCTTTTTGCCGCAGTTAAACGTTCAGCTATTGTTTTGCGCATTGGGGTAAGTTCTATTCTTTCTGGTTCCTCATTAAAATCATAATGTACGTTCTTCTCATTTTTTTCCTCAACTACAATCCCTAATGAATTAATCTTTTCTTTATATTTTTCGATGTCTGCCTTTACAATTCTACCACTTGGTCCGCTACCTATTAATCTATTAAGGTCCAAATTTAGATTATTAGCCATTTTTTTTGCAATTGGAGATATTTTTATTCTCTGGTGAGCAAATTTCTTTTCTGGTATTTGATCTTTATCAGTTGAGCTGATATTTACCTCTTCTTTTTCTGATGGTTGAACATTATTATCAACATTTGGTTCAGTTGTTGTTGATTGATTAGTAACTGAGGATATTGTTCCTTTCACTTTTTGACTTTTAGTTGGCATGTCTGTTTCCAAAATTGCTATTGGATGATTAACACTGATATTTTCATCACTTTCAGGGGCAAGTATTTTTATTAGAATTCCATCTTCCGAGCTTTCAAACTCCATTATTGCCTTATCTGTTTCTATCTCTGCTATCAGGTCACCAGCCTTTATCACATCGCCTTCATTGACTAACCATTTGGCTAATTTTCCTTCAGACATTGTAGGAGATAAAGCTGGCATAAGAATTTCTATAGACATGGGATACCTTTTTTAGCCATTCATTACTTTTCTAATAGCATTGAGAATTTCGTCAACTGTAACTAATGCCTCTTTTTCTAGGTTCTTGGCATACGGCATAGGAACATCCTTGCCTGTACAATTAATTACTGGTGCATCTAGGTAATCGAATACATTCTCCATAATCGATGCTGATAGGTGATTACCAATAGAACAAACTGGAAAACATTCTTCTATTGTTATACACCTATTTGTTTTTTTTACTGAGGAGAAAACTGAGTTGTAGTCTAAAGGTCTAAGTGATCTTAAATCAATGAGTTCAATACTTATCCCTTCCTTCTCGGCTAGTGGAATTGCTTGAAGAGCGTGTTTTATCCCAATACCATAACTTACTACAGTAACATCTGATCCATGTTTTAAAATACGTGCTTTGCCAAAAGGAACTAAGCCTTCCTCAATACTAGAAGAAGCTAATGGTTCATTATATAAAATCTCATTTTCTAGAAATATTACAGGGTTTGGATCTCTTATGGCTGTTTTAAGAAGTCCTTTTGCATCTGAAGCTGAAAAAGGTTGAATAACTTTTAGTCCTGGTACAGACGCAAACCATGGCGCAAGATCTTGAGAATGTTGAGCAGCAACCTGCGAAGCAGCACCGTTAGGGCCTCTGAATACTATAGGACAGTTCATTTGTCCACCAGACATATAAAGGGTTTTTGCACAAGTATTTATAATTTGGTCCATTGCCTGCATTGAAAAATTAAAGGTCATAAATTCAACAATAGGCTTTAGACCAGCAAAAGCTGCTCCTGCAGCAAGGCCCGTAAACCCATGCTCTGTAATTGGAGTATCAATTATTCTTTCTTCCCCAAATTCCTCTAAGAGACCTTGAGAAACTTTGTACGCACCCTGATATTCAGCAACTTCTTCACCCATAAGAAATACTGACTCATCTCTCCTCATCTCTTCTGCTATCGCATCTCTAATCGTTTCTCTAACGGTAAGTTGAGTTTCTTTTCTAATTGAAACTTGGTTAGGGATTATTTCTGTAACTTTAGATGATGGTATATTAGATCGTATCTCAGAATCTTTTTTTAAACCCCTGGAAGTTGGCCTTATATTGGTGGAGGTATTTCCTAGGTCAAGTTCTGCAATTGGTGTATTTACTTTGATCTGGGTACTTCCTTCGGCAACTAGGATACTTTTAATCTTACAATCTAATGCAGATTCAAGTTCCATTATAGCTTTATCAGTTTCGATTTCAGCTATTATATCACCTGCTTTAACGTTATCACCTGGTTTTACAAGCCACTTGGTTATGCCACCTTCTTCCATTGTTGGGGATAAAGCTGGCATCAAAATTTGACTATCTTCCATATTTTGAGAACCTTTTTCCTGAAACTAATAATATAATTTTAACCGTCTGTTTCGTAAATATTCTTATATAATTCAGACAAGTCAGGTTCTGGACTATCTAAAGAAAATTGAGCAGATTCTGACACTAATGATTTAACCTCTAAGTCAATGTTTTTAAGGCTTTCTTCAGTATGATCTTCCTGCAAAAGTATTTTTTGTAGGTTTTCAATTGGGTCCTTTTTATCCTTCATATTTTGTACTTCTTCTCTTGTCCTGTACTTTGCTGGGTCGGACATGGAATGACCCTTGTATCTATAAGTACTCATCTCTAATATGTAGGGACCGTTCCCTTTCCTACAATAATTCGCCGCCTTTTTTGACGCATTATATACCTGTATAATATCCATGCCGTCGACAAGTTCTCCTGGTATATCAAAGGCTCCCCCTCTAGAATATAGGCTTGAAGTCGCAGATGATCGCTGCATTGATGTGCCCATTGCATACTGATTATTCTCTATTATGAAAACAATTGGAAGTTTCCATAGAGATGCCATATTAAATGTTTCATAAACCTGGCCCTGATTGGCTGCTCCATCTCCAAAATACGTAAAGCAGATATTTTGGTTTTTTTTATACTTATTTGCAAATGCAAGTCCCGCTCCTATAGGAACTTGAGCTGCAACTATACCATGGCCACCAAAAAAGTTTTCAGTCTTACTAAACATGTGCATGGATCCACCTTTACCTTTTGAATAACCTGTTATTCTCCCAGTCAATTCAGCCATCACGCCTTTAGGATCCATACCTGTTGCTAGCATATGGCCATGATCTCGATATGAAGTAATAGTCTGATCACCAGGTTTTCTTACTGATGTTATTCCTACAACGACAGCTTCTTGGCCAATATACAAGTGACAAAATCCACCAATTTTACCCATACCATATAGCTGTCCAGCTTTTTCCTCAAACCGCCTAATTAAAAGCATTTTTTTGTAAAAATCTATAAGTAAAGGTTTAGTTAACTTTGCCATCATATATTTAGTTTAACCTTAAACTAAATATATGACAAGACTTAAAATTTAGAATTATTCTATAATAATAATTTCATCTAATCTTATCAAACCTAATATTTTTCTAGCTTGTTGATCTAAAAGATCTATGTCAAGAAATTCGTCCTGGAGTTTTCTTGTTTTTCCTTCAAGTTCATTCGCTGTCTTTTGTAAGCCTGCTAATTGTTCTCTTATCTCAATAGCAACAAACATGAGTTCAGCTTTTTTCTTTACGCCATGATTGCCATTCATAGCTACTAAGCTAAAATAGAAGCAACAGATACAAAGTGATATAAAAATGACTATTTCATAAGCCAGAGATCTAATATTCTTTTTAAATTTTAACTCACTTAGCATCCAAAAATCCAATACAAGAACCTGTGTCAATCATTTTGAAGAGGGTGTTAAGTTTTGGTTCTCAATTTACTTTAGGTAGTTTTTTTAATTCAAGCAAGAAATACCGGGCAGATCCTTACCTTCCATCCACTCTAAGAATGCGCCCCCTGCTAGTGACACATATGTAAAATCATTAACTACTCCAGCTTTTTTCAGTGCTGATACTGTATCACCGCCACCTGCAACCGAAATTAATTTGTTTTTTAACGTTAGATTAGCTGCATAGCTTGTCGTTGAATTAGTTCCGTCATCAAAAGGTGTTAGTTCAAATGCTCCCAATGGTCCATTCCAAATAAGAGTTTTACATTCGTCGAAGATTTGAAAAATCCTTTTGCATGTAGAAGGGCCAACGTCCAGTATTAGTGAGTCATCAGGTACATTTTTGGTACCTACTACTTCAAATGGCGCATGTGCTTCAAAAGATCGTGCAATTTTTGCGTCGTGCGGAATGCAAATATTGCAACCTGTTGTTTTAGCTTCTTTTAAAATATTTACGGCTGTATCTTTTAAAGCCTTTTCACACAGTGATAGACCTATAGAATTACCCAACGCATATAGAAAAGTATTGGCCATACCACCCCCTATTATAAGATGGTCAACCTTGTGAATGAGATTGGCAAGTAGCTCAAGCTTTGTTGAAACCTTTGCACCACCAACTACGGCAACTACAGGCCTTTTAGGGTTACCTAAAACTCTTTCAAGTGCACTTAACTCTTCCGACATGAGAAGTCCTATACAATTTGGTATGAACCGTGCTACGCCAACAGTTGAGGCGTGGGCTCGGTGAGCTGCCGAAAATGCATCGTTACAAAAAATATCCCCTAATTTAGATAATGCTTCAGAGAATTTTAATTCATTTTCTTCTTCTTGCGGATAGAACCTAGTGTTTTCTAAAAGCAAAACTTCATTTTTTCCTAAGTTTTTTGAATAGTCTAGTGTCTCTGGCCCTAATATTTTTTTAGAAAACTTTACTTTACAGCCCAGGTATTTGGAAAGGTAAGGTATTAAAAATTCCATACTCAGAGACGAATTGTTTGGTCCTTTTGGTCTACCAAAATGCGACATTAAAATTGGCTTGCCACCATTTTTTAATATTTCTTTAATCGTTGGAATAGCACGTTCTATTCTAGAGGAATCAGAAATTATACCATTTTCTAAAGGTACATTAAGGTCAACTCGGATAAGCACTCTCTTATTGCTTAATTGGTAGTCGTTTAAAGTCCTAAAAGGCATCTGATGTAAACTTCTTTCATAGGTTGTTTTTTACTTTATTGAAAATGCTTTGGGAATTTATTCCAAAATGATTATAAAGTTCTTTTGCTGGGGCAGAAGCTCCAAATCCTTTCATTCCGATAAAACAATTGGCTTTATTCTTCTTTTGTCCAAAATTTAGCCATTTCTCCCACCCCATGCTCACAGATGCTTCTATGGCAATAATTAGATTACGCGATGGCAAGATTTTTCTTTGATATTTTTCATCTTGTTGGTCAAACAGTTCCCAGCAAGGCATTGATACTACTCTAGTACCAATGCCGTCGTCCTCTAACATTCTTTTAGCCTCCATGGCTATTGCTACCTCTGAGCCAGTGGCCACCAGTACAGCCCTTCGTGTACCATTTGCCTCACTCAATATGTATGCCCCCATTTTTGTGAGATTTTTTGACGTATATTTAGTTCTCAGTGTAGGTAAATTTTGTCTTGATAATGCTATAGTTGAAGGGCAGGTATTCGATTGCAAAGCTATTTCCCAAGCCTCCATAGTTTCTATAGGATCAGCAGGTCTGAAGACTTGCATATTTGGAGTTGCTCTTAACATTGCCAAGTGCTCAACAGGTTGGTGAGTGGGGCCGTCTTCTCCTAATCCGATGCTATCATGTGTCATGACATAAATCACTCTAAGGCCCATTATTGAGGATAATCTCATTCCGCCCCGAGCATAATCAGTAAAAGCTAAAAATGTACCCCCATAAGGTATAAGCCCACCATGTAAAGCCAAGCCATTCATTGCAGCTGCCATTCCATGCTCTCTAATTCCATAATGGATATATCTACCAGTAGGATTTTCAGGAGAAAAGATACCAAGGTTTGGTGTAAGAGTATTATTTGAGCCAGTTAGGTCTGCAGATCCTCCAATAGTGTTAGTGCAACAATTGTTTATAACTTCAAGAGCTAATTCAGATGCCTTTCGAGTGGCTATGGTTGGATGATTTAGGATTATTGATTTCTTGAATTGGGAAGCCCTTCTGCGCAATTTCAGGGGCAATTCATCAGAGAATGATTCAAGAAATAGGGTTCTTTTTTTAGTAGATAAATTAGTAAGGTTTTTCTCCCAATCTTTCCGATGACAAGCATTTTTTAAGCCAATAGTTAACCAAGAATCTTTAACATCTTTGGGTATTTCAAAGGGAGGGTGACTCCAGCCATATATCTCTCGTACTAATGCTATTTCCTCTAAACCTAAAGGTGAACCATGAATTCCAGCAGTACCTCCTTTACTTGGTGAACCAAATCCAATAGTGGTCTTGCAGCTAATTAAAGAAGGGCAAGAGTCATTCTTCGCTAAATTTATTACATTATTAATCTCGATAGGATTATGACCGTCACATTCAAAGGTTGACCATCCTGCTGATTCAAATCTCTTAATTTGGTCGGTTATACATGATTTACTTATATCCCCATCGATTGTTATATTATTATTGTCCCATAACACTATGAGTTTAGATAGTTTGTGTTTACCAGCAAGTGTTATAGCTTCCTGACTTATTCCCTCCATTAGGCAACCATCCCCAGCTATAACATAAGTTCGGTGATTGATGAGTTTTTGACCCCATCTATTACTCAAGATGACCTCTGCCATTGCAATACCAACTGCTGTAGCTAGCCCTTGACCTAAGGGACCAGTTGTAGTTTCAATACCTTGAGCATGGCCAAATTCCGGATGCCCGGCAGTTTTTGAGCCAAGTTGCCTGAACCTTTTTATTTCATCAAGTGTAATATCTGCATAGCCAGTGAGGTATAGCAAAGAATATAAAAGCATGGAGCCATGTCCAGCTGATAAAACGAAGCGGTCACGGTCTATCCATCGTGGCTCACTGGAGTCAAATTTGAGGTGATTCTCAAAAAGAACAGTGGCAACATCTGCCATTCCCATTGGCATTCCTGGGTGGCCTGAATTTGCAGCTTGTACAGCGTCTATAGATAACATTCGAATGGCTGTCGCTTTGGACCAATGATCTTGGAAGCTTTTGCGTAATTCATCTATTTCCACGGTTATCTCACTTTCTATCTTTTATTATCAAGCTATATCATATTTGTTATAGTGCCTATATCTTCTATGATTTTCAATACCAATACTTTTTTAAAAATAAGTGACAAGAAATTTCTATAATTTTCCACTTCTATTTTGCATTTTTTTTTTTTAGGCTGATTTTTATTGTGGTGAAGTTAAAACTCACAATATAATGATTTTGGCATTATCTGGGTTATGAGGAGATGAAATATGGATAGAATCATAGAACTTGAAAAAAAGGTAAATATCTCCCTAAAGAAAATTAAATTAATCATGCTTCAAAAAACCAAAGTTCCAGAGAGAAGTACAGGGAGAGAATTAGAGTTATTAGATCAATTAGGTAACCTTGAACAAGAAAACAAAAGACTAAAAAAAGAGATGATAAATCTCGTTAAGGAGCACGAGTTGAATTTAGCAAGTGTGGATACATTACTCAAAAAAATAGATATAATCTTGGAGGGTAAGAATGGCTGAAGTTAATATCAAAGTTGGTGAAAGAAGCTATACTGTTGAATGTGATCAGGGTGAAGAGGATGCAGTCCAGTCTGCGGCAAAAGATTTTGATGCTGAAGCTCAAAGTATTTTGGGAGGTGTTGGGAAAGTTCCAGAAGCTAAACTATTACTAATGGCAGGTTTGATGCTGGGAGGAAGATTGAAAGCCCAAGAAAAAAATTTTCATAATCAAAATCAAAAGGTCCTAGCCTTGGAAGGCCAGGTTCAAGATTTAAAGGCAAGAATCAATAATAATGGTGAACTCGCAAGTAGTCATATAGAGAATTCTCAGAAAAACATTAAATTTGATGCTGAAAAAAAGTGTGCTGACATTCTGATATCGCTTTTAGGTGAGTTAGAAAATCTAATCGAAGCAGAATCATTTGAAAGCAAGGAAAATCTAAATAAAGATGAACACTTAAAAGCGACCAAGGATGAAGCTTCCAATCAAACAGAGCTTTTTTGATCTAAACTTTTAAGAAAAAATCTTTCAGACCAAAGCGTTTTTTAGTCAGATTCGTTTGCTTCTCTAATTTTTTGAGCGGCCTCTAAATTGAACTGTATATCATTTTCTTTTAGAAGCTTATCTAATTCGCCCGTCATGGTCATTTCAGTTATTATATCACAGCCACCAATAAATTCACCTTTTACATAAAGTTGCGGTATTGTGGGCCAATCAGAAAACTTTTTAATACCTTCTCTTACAGATTCACTTTCTAAAACATTCACGTCTAGGTATTCAATTTCTAAATAATTCAAAACTCCTGCTATTCTACTAGAAAACCCACACTGAGGCATAGATGAGGTTCCTTTCATATAAAGAACAACGTTGTTAGCAGATATTTCTTCTTTTATTTTTTCTAAGGGTGCATTCATATTAAATCTCCATTGGTTTTGTAGTAAGAGCAAGGGCATGTAGAACGCCATTAGGTCCGTCCATTTTACCCTTTAGCGCGGCATACACTAACTGATGTTGCTTTATGCGAGTCAGTCCTCTAAATTCTTTAGCAATAACCGTAGCTGAATAATGATTTCCGTCTCCTGCTAGGTCATCTATCTTAATTTGAGCTGAAGGAAATGCTTCCCTTATGAGATTTTCAATTTCGCGACTTTCTATGGCCATAACCTAGAATCAACTCCCTTTAGACATATTTTCAAAGATTATACCCTTTTTTTGTTTTACGGAAAGTTTCTTTTAATTGTAGTATTTTGACGATATTTAGTTATGCACTTAAAAAAAACAATCCAGCCCTTTGCTATGAAGATTTTTTAGTTTGGTTAGAGGTAATGATTGATCTCCAATTTCAAATAAATTTCCACCAAAAGTGCCTAGCTTCTTATAAGTTTGTTGAAATTTATTAGATACTTCAATCAGGGTTGAATGATCTGTTTCTTTGCAGATAAGTAAATAAAGTCCCTGATTTTCACCAAAAAGCCAAGAAATATCAGTGCCATCTAGTTTTATACCTATATTGTTCATAATACAAATCTCAGCAGTAGCCAAAGCTAGGCCACCGTCAGATATATCATGTCCACCAACTATTTTATTCTTTAAATTTAATTCCTCAATGGCTTGAGCAGTTTTAATTTCTCCAGAAAAATCTATACTTGGCACAGGTCCAGCTTTTAATCCTGAAATATTTAAAACTTCCTTAAAAAGAGCAGACTGCCCTAAATGTTCAGGTTCTCCCCCAATGAGAAATAGCGCATCACCTGAATTTGCTTTAATACGGATCAAATCATCAAGTGATTTAATTAAACCAACCGTCCCTATTGTGGGCGTAGCTAGGATTGGTCGGCCATCAGTCTCATTATAAAGACTCACATTACCCGATACTACAGGTAAACTTAATGCAACAGCTGCTTCTGAAATGCCTTGGATGCAGCCAACTATTTGTCCCATGACATCTGCTTTTTCAGGGTTTCCAAAATTTAAATTATTTGTTATAGCTAAAGGGTTTGCACCTGTTATTATAAGATTTCTAAACCCTTCAGTAACTGCTTGTCTGCCTCCAATACTAGGATCTTGGTTGCAGTATCTTGGAGTGCAGTCCAATGTACATGCAATAGCCTTATCGGTGTCAGGAATACTTATTACTCCAGCATTTGATCCGGGAGCTAAAATCGTGCCAGCCATTACCATATGATCGAATTGTCTCCATATAATTTTACGTGAGCAATAATTTGGACTTGAAATAAGAGCTTTCAAGCATTCCATCGGTTGCAGATTATATTTTGAGATAGACGGAGTTTCATTATTATACTTTTTTGTTTTCCATTTTCTATCATATTCAGGTGCCATCTTAGATAAAGCTTGAAGAGGTAAATCTACCTCTAACTTAGAGCCATGAAAAACCTTGAATCGATCTTCCTTAATGGTTTTTCCTATTATAGAAAAGTCTAAATCCCATTTGCTAAATATTGATCTTGCTATTTCTTCTTTTCCTGGCCTCAAGGTCATAAGCATTCTTTCCTGACTCTCAGATAGCATCATTTCATAAGAATGCATTTCAGCCTCTCGGGTAGGTACTTTATCTAGATAGAGTACAACGCCTAGATCGCCCTTTCCAGCCATCTCAACAGCTGAACAAGTTAGCCCTGCTGCTCCCATGTCTTGTATAGATATCACTGCGTTAGCTTCCATCAATTCTAGGCATGCTTCAAGGAGACACTTCTCCATAAATGGGTCTCCAATTTGGACCGTAGGTCGTTCGGCTTCCTTTTCGCTACTAAATTCACTTGATGCCATAGTTGCGCCACCTATCCCATCTCGTCCAGTTTTAGCCCCCAAATAAACAACGGATAAATTACTACTGGTTGCTCCAGAATAAAAAATTTTGTTTGATTTAACTACTCCGGCAGCAAATACGTTTACTAAACAGTTTCCTTCATAAGATTCGTCAAATCGGAGTTCTCCTCCTAAATTTGGAACTCCAAAACTATTTCCATAGCTTCCTATTCCTTTTGTGACTTCTGACAGTAAATAACCAGTTTTTTGTTTATCTTTGCTACCAAAGCTAAGTGCATTCATTGTTACTATTGGTCTAGCCCCCATCGTAAATATGTCTCTAAGAATTCCGCCCACACCAGTAGCGGAACCTTGAAAAGGATCTATATAGGATGGATGATTATGGCTCTCTATTTTGAAAACTAGGGCATCACCATCATCAATATCTATAATTCCAGCATTTTCTCCTGGACCACAGATTACTTTTGAGCCGGTTGTTGGTAGCGTACGAAGCCACTTTTTAGTAGACTTGTATGAACAATGCTCGTTCCACATTGCAGAGAAGACCCCTAATTCAGTTATTGTGGGTTCGCGTTTTATTAAATTAATTAATTTTTTATACTCTTCAGTAGTAAAGCCGTGGTTCCTTATTACTTCTGAGTTAATAGTTTCATTTAAAAGATTTAAAGAATTACTGCTTCCCATACTTATCAGGTTCTTTTTTCTAATAGCTTAATTGCTTTTGATCTCGCTTTTGCGCTTTCTACATCATTAACCCCTAACAGATTTGTTAAGACCCTCATAAATTTATTTTCCTCAGGTGTTCTAACGTCATCATCCATTATAATTTGCCAAATCTGTTGCACCAGTTCCTTGCGATCATCATAGTCAATTTCTTTTTTTATAACCCGTGTGAGTTGAACATTGTCGTTAATTTCTTTTTCCAATGCTTCAGCAGATATTTGTAATTGACTAACTTTTTCTTTGGAAACATGCATTTGTTGCATAAGTAACTTTTCAATCAACTTTTGCTCAGAATTTGTATAGATACCATCTGTTTTGGCAGCTCGGACTAGTATAGCTGCGACTGCTTCGTCTCCTCTTATCTCTTGGTTCTCTTTTGGATCTTTTATCAACTTTAACAGGTTATTCCACATTTTAATTCCTCGGTTTATTCAAATTTCAAACTACTGGCATTTCGCACTTTTTGATATAATTTTTTAGGCTTACTGTCATATTAGATAAATATTTTGCCGTGCCATCCCATATTTATATACATGTTCTAAACTAGCCTAGATTGCTTCAGAGTTGCCCGAATAAAATCTGAGAAAAGAGGATGCGGCGAAAATGGTTTGGACTTTAGTTCTGGATGAAACTGGACTCCAATAAACCACGGATGTTCAGGAATTTCGATAATTTCTGGTAAGCTACCATCTGGAGAAAGCCCTGAAAATCGGAATCCGTTATCCTCGAGAATTTTTTGGTATTTAATGTCAACTTCAAAACGGTGTCGGTGTCTCTCGGAAATTTTGGTATCTTTATAAATATTACTAACTTTAGATCCTGGTGTTAGTAATGCTTCATATGCCCCCAAACGCATTGTCCCGCCTTTATAATCTGAGGTTTTGCGGGTGACAATCTCTCCTTTATCTATCCATTTCCCCAAATGAAAGACTACGTGTAATGTATCTTTACAGTCGTTAAGATCAGAAAACTCCTCTGAGTTTGCATTTTCTAATTTTCCAAGGTTTCTTGCAGCTTCGATTACTGCCATCTGCATTCCTAAACAGATACCAAAGTAGGGGATTTTTTTTTCTCTGGCAAATTTTGCAACCATTATCTTTCCTTCAACCCCACGCTCTCCAAAGCCCCCTGGAACTAGAATACCATGGAAGTTCTGAAGGTATGTAGAGGGCTCTTCCTTTTCGAATATTTCTGAATCAATCCATTCAGTAACAACTTTCGTATTATTTGCTATCCCACCATGGGTTAGAGCCTCTGCTATTGATTTGTAAGCATCTCCAAGTTTTGTATACTTTCCAACAATAGCTACTCTCACTTCCCCCTCTGGAAAGTTAATACTCTCTGAAACTTCTTTCCAAATAGATAAGTCAGGCTTTTCCTGAGAATTTAGTCCAAATGCACCTAAAACTGCTGTATCCAGACCTTCGTTGTGAAAAGCCAGTGGGGCATCATAGATGGAACTTAGATCGTAGGCTGAAATTATAGCTTCTGTTTTCACATTGCAAAATAATGCTAATTTTTCTCTCTCTAAGTTGGGTATACGTTCTTTGGCTCTACATACTAAAATATCAGCTGATAAACCGATAGACCGCAATTCCTTGACAGAATGCTGGGTTGGTTTAGTTTTTAACTCACCTGAAGTTTCTATAAAGGGGAGTAAAGTTAAGTGCATAAAAATGCAAGATTTTTCACCCTTTTCTCGTGCAAACTGGCGGATGGCTTCAAAAAAAGGTAATCCCTCAATATCTCCAACAGTCCCCCCAATTTCGCATAGCATGAAATCAACTTCATTCTCACCTATTTCAATGAATTGCTTGATCTCATTTGTAACATGAGGAATTACTTGGATAGTTTTGCCCAAGTAATCTCCCTTGCGTTCTTTCTCAAGCACTTTTGAATAAATCTTACCTGAAGAGATGGAATCTGTACTTCTTGCTGCTACACCAGTAAAACGTTCATAATGTCCTAAGTCTAAATCAGTTTCAGCACCATCGTCAGTAACAAATACCTCTCCATGCTCAAATGGAGACATCGTCCCTGGATCAACATTCAAATAGGGATCGAGCTTCCGTAGTCTAATTTTATAGCCTCTAGCCTGGAGTAAAGCCCCCAACGCAGCGGCAGTTAAACCCTTACCTAAGGAAGAAACCACTCCTCCAGTAATAAAAATAAATCTGGTCATTCTCAGTTAATAACCAGAAAATTCAAATGTGTTTTTTGATTCATCATCACGGATACTTAGTATAGATCAAAACTTATGGTTTGGCTAATATTAAAGCAGTTAAATAATTAACTTATGTAGTTCTGAAGGATAGCATCTAATATTCTTTAGGGGGGCTAGAAGGTTTGTCGTCCTTAGGTAAGGCCTTTAGTTGTTTTAAATCTGGAATTATAGGTGTTTCATCTATTTCTATTGAATTAATATCATTATTATCAAGAATAGATTGAGTTCCTGACTCTCTGGCTGCAAGAATAGTTAGAGCTAGTGAGGTAGCCAAAAAAATTGTTGCTACTATCCATGTAAGTTTATTCAATGCGGTTGATGCAGATCTATTACTCATAAAATCAGAACCACCTCCCATTCCCAAACCCCCACCTTCAGACCGCTGTAAAAGAACTGCACCGATCAAAATTAAGGCAATTATTAAGTGAAGTATGAGTAATACATTTTCCATTCTTATAAACCCTTTAAAATTTAATAGTCTTAGTTCGGTATAAGCTCTATATTTGAACGCTCAATTTTTATTCTTATCTACCATTTTTTCATTTGCTATCCAAGGCATCATTCCACGAAGTTTTTGACCAACTTTCTCAATCTGATGTGCGTCATTGATACGCCTAGTAGCTTTAAAAAAAGGCTGCCCCACTAAATTTTCCTTCATAAATTTTCCAACAAAGTTACCATTTTGTATATCATTTAGAATTTCTTTCATTCTTTCTTTTGTCTCTTTGTATGGAAGTACTCTTGGTCCAGAAACATACTCTCCATATTCAGCAGTGTTAGAAATAGAGTAGTTCATATTAGCTATCCCACCTTCATAAATCAGGTCTACTATCAATTTTACTTCATGAAGGCATTCAAAGTATGCCATTTCAGGTTCGTACCCGGCCTCTACTAAAGTTTCAAAACCCATTCTAATCAGCTCAACCAATCCACCACATAATACTGCCTGTTCTCCGAATAGGTCTGTTTCACATTCTTGCTTAAAGTTAGTTTCGATTATCCCAGATCTCCCACCGCCGATCGCAGAGCAATAAGAAAGTCCAACCTCTAAGGCCCTACCTGAAGAGTTTTGATGGACTGCAACTAAGCATGGTACTCCACCACCTTTAACAAACTCTCCTCTCACTGTATGCCCGGGACCTTTAGGCGCCATCATCAATACATCGACATTATCTTTAGGTTCAATCAATCCAAAGTGAATGTTCAAGCCGTGTGCAAATGCCATTGCTGAACCAGGTCTAAGGTTATTGTGTACCAATTTCTTGTAGGTTTCGGCTTGTAATTCATCGGGCATAGTAAACATCATCAAATCACACCAGGAAGCCGCCTCTTCTATTGCCATAACCTTCAGTCCTTCTGCCGAAGCTTTTTTCGCTGATGGTGAGTTGTCTCTAAGGGCAACTGCCAAATTTTTAGCCCCACTATCTCTTAAATTAAGAGCATGCGCATGTCCTTGGCTACCATAACCTAGAATGGCTATCTTTATTTCTTTTACTATATTTACATCGCAATCTTGGTCATAATAAACGCGCATTTTGTTTCCTTCCCACTATCTCAGCAAACTATTTAGTTCTCTAGAATGCCTAGCGTGCTTATCATCACCAGCCATTCAGTACGCAGTTTCTCATAGTTTAAATACAATCTGATAGCAATTGTCTTTTTATAGATGGAAGGAAGTTTTTTCATACATTCCTAATTTCATTGCAAAGTTTCTAAGGGTTGGATTCTTATCCAAAGTTCTGAGCCCTAGCTTTCTTGCTTCAATTATTGGTCTAGAACTATACATGGAAACTTTATTAAGCATATGAACTCCAATCATTCTTGACCTAATTTGAAAAGCCCTAGCTTTTTCAAAATTTAGTAAGAATTTGTTATTACCAAAATCCTTATTACCAACTTTTCTTGTGGCAATTAATTCTGTTAGGATTTCTATATCTCGAATAGAGGAGTTTAATCCTTGGGCTCCTATAGGTGGCATAATGTGTGCAGACTCTGCTAATAATATTACTCGATCCCCAGTGAATTTTTTTGATATTTGGGATATTATAGGAAATTTTTTAACTTCTGTTTGTACTAGACATTCTCCAAGTATCATACCTGTACGCCTGTTCATATATGATGAGAAAGATTTTCTATCTAAGTTTGAGGCAGTATCAATTTCATTAGGTCTATCCACCAGTACTACTGAAGAATAATAACCATTATCTTTGGTAGTCTTGTTGGGAACTAATGTACAAGGTCCTCCTTTTTCATATATCTCATAGGATTTAGCTTTATGTTGCAACTCGTGCTTAATTGAAAAAACCAAAGCTTGTTGACCGTAATCGAAGCTATGTTTTTCTATATTAGCAAATTCCCTGACCGAACTTTCTCTGCCGTCAGCTCCAACTAAAAGTTTACTTGATATTTTTTGTTTTTGATTAGTTAATACAATAACTTCGTTTGTTCTTGACACTAGCTGCTCAATGACAACGTTATCAAAATAAATGAATTTACTATGATTACTAAGGTCTTTTCTTAATTCTGAAATCAAGAAATCGTTTGGAACGTTAAAACCTAAGGTTTTCAGATTCAAATCCGCAGCTGGGAATTCACAAGTCTCATCAATATTTCCTTTGTCTTTTGATAGATTGCAAATGACAAGGCTTTCAAGTGGTTGAGCTTTTTTAAGTAAAGTTTCCCAAATGCCAAGACTTTTTAAAAAACTTACAGTGGGATCTAAAATTGCTGTAGATCTGCCGTCCGACCCCAATTTTTTTTCTTTTATTCCACCAGTTCTTTTCTCAATGCAAACAACAGACAAGCCTAATGAAAGTAATGCTTTTGCTGCTAATAAACCTGAAATACCACCTCCACAAATTAATACGTCAGTAGTTATATTTCTCAACTTTGTCTCCTTTATCAAAGATTTATAAAACTAGTTCTTGGTATGCTACTCACATAATTTATTCAAATAATATCTATTTATTTAAATAATATCTCAAAAAAACATTACTACATAGCTGCTACAAATTTTGAAAATAAGTAAAAACTATCAATAGGACCTGGGCTAGCCTCTGGGTGAAATTGGACCGAAAAAATATTACGGCCCTTGAGCTCTAAACCGCAATTAGTATTATCAAATAAAGATATATGTGTTTCTAAAACATTTACTGGAAGTGAGGCTCTATCTACAGTAAAACCATGGTTCATTGATGTTATTTCTACTTTACCAGTACTCATATCTTTTACCGGATGATTGGCTCCGTGATGCCCGCAATCCATTTTTAAGGTTCTAGCTCCTAAAGCCAATGCCAAGATTTGATGTCCAAGGCAGATACCAAAAATTGGTATTGTAGTATTATCTATGATGTTTCTAAGTACTTTAATCGCATATTCTCCAGTTGCCTTAGGATCTCCAGGCCCGTTCGATAGGATTATACCATCAGGATTGTGGTTAAGTATTTCTTCATAGGTGGCAGTTGCTGGAACGACTTGGATAGTACACCCAGACTCAGCAAGGCATCTAAGTATATTAGTTTTTACACCAAAATCTATGGTTACAATTTTTTTAGTACCATGAGTATTTTTAAACTTACCTGGCCAAAACCATTGGCCTTCATTCCAGCGATAAGGCGTTTTACAGCACACATCACTTGCGAGGTCTGAACCAGAAAGGCCGGGCCATTTCTGAACAGATTGTATCATTTTTTCATACTCAATTTCTGAACTCTCGCCATGTGAAATTATGGCATTGACTACTCCCAACTCTCTCAATTGACGAGTGATTTTACGAGTATCTATTCCGTAAATACCAATAATATTATGAGTTTTTAACCAACTATCTAGACAACCAGCATTTCGCCAATTTGAAGGATTGGTTGGTTTTAATCTAGTAATTATCCCTCGTGCCCTAGGTTTTTGAGATTCATTATCCTCCCTATTAACTCCAACGTTTCCGATATGAGGAAACGTAAAAACAATAATTTGGTCAGCATAGGACGGGTCACTAATTATCTCTTGGTAACCTGTCATGGCAGTATTAAAACACAATTCACCAGTAGCATATCCTTTAGCACCATACCCAATGCCATCGAACAGTGAACCGTTTGGTAAAACTATTCGGGCATTTTTGCTCTTTGCTTCTCCCTTATACACTTTTCTTTTTCCTTTTCTGAAAGTCAAAACAAGTCCCTTAAGAGGTACTTTAATTAGGTGAGCCTATGTGAAAATCTCTAATAGCCCTCTTTATTTAAGGTTGAATTCCTTTAATTGTACGTTTAATGTATCGCGTTTAGATTAGCAACGATATTGACTCTAGGATATTAAATTTATGCGTGAAGAACTTACTAATTCGCTCAAGGTAGCAATGAAAGCTAGGGATGCTCAGCGCATTTCTACGATACGGCTGATAAATGCAACTATTAAAGATAGGGATATAGCCGTCAGGTCTGAGGAAAATGTTAGGGGTGTCTCTGATGAAGAGATACTCTCAATATTAGCTAAGATGATTAAACAGAGACAGGAGAGTGCTAAGCAATATGAGGAGGCTGGTAGAATAGAATTAGCTGAGCAGGAGTTAACTGAAATTAGTATTATTGAGGACTTCCTCCCAAAGCAGATGACAAGGAGCGAGATGATCGAGACTGTTGATAAAACAATTCAGGAAATGAAGGCTGTCTCAATACGAGACATGGGTAAGGTTATGGGTGCTTTGAAGCAGAATCACTCAGGTAAAATGGATTTTGGACAAGCTGGTGCTAGAGCTAAAGAAATTTTGTCAAAAGCTTAAGAAAAAATTATAGCACCAAAAGCAAAGTGCACCTCCTATGGAGAATATGCGTTAACAGAGGTTTCAATTATTTTAAGGGCTTCATTCCGGTTTCCCCAACCTAAAAGCTTTACCCACTTTCCTTTTTCGAGATCTTTATAGTGTTCAAAGAAATGAGCTATGCGTTCTTGGGTTTTACTATTTAAGTCTTTAAGATCTTTAATGTCAGCTTGAAACGGATCAATTTTCTCAGTTGGCACTGCAATAATTTTGTCATCTAATCCTCCATCATCTTCCATTTTTAGAACACCGATAGGACGACATGGGATAACTACCCCGGGATTTAACGGAATATCCATTAAAACCAAAACATCGGTTGGATCACCATCTGCGTGCAAAGTTTTTGGAATAAAGCCATAGTTACAGGGATAGAACATCGCAGTATTGATGATTCTATCTACAAAGATTCCCCCACTGTCTTTATCAAATTCATACTTAACAGGGTTCCCGCCAGATCCCCCACCAGTTATCTCAATTACTACATTTATTTCTTCTGGAGGATTTTTCCCAGCCTTGATATTATCCAAATCCATTTCATTCCCTTTGTTTAGTGAACCTTAAAATCAACTTAGTGGAGTACCTTTCGCAAAAAAAAAAGTCAATAAAGGCATTTCATATATCAAATTTTTAACTGTTTTGAGAAATTTTAAGCTATTAGTTCAATAAACTTACTTAGAAAAAAGGTTATTAAATTTAGTAGAAGGGTAAGCCAGTAATACTGTTTTATAGAAAAAAGACTAGCTTTGGACTTCTGGGCCCTTATTACTGGAAATGGAAAGTATAGCTTCAAGTTGTTTGAAGACTATATTTTGCTCTATGTAATCTTTTGTTTTCTTATAAGTTCCACTTTGAAGCATCTGACGGGTTAAAGAAAAAAAAGGACAATTCCTAGATTTTCTCCCCCCAATTATTTGATGCCAACGGCCAGCATCATCAATTTTACATGTACCTGCTGCCATAGTTTCAACCTCTGTGATCACTATAACCTGGGCTGAAACTCCCATCCTGTTCATCATCTGTGCTACCAAATTAGTATTTAAAGCAGCTGCAGCTTCTATCGTTCCATCCTCTTGTATTATCAAAGAGCTATAATCTTCAATTACTCCAGAATAACTTCGAGGTTTTATGAAGAAAAGTTTTGATGGTGGGTCTATTACAGTTCCGCCTAGCGCCACAAAAGCCAGTATGGCTGCTTCTGATAGGTTTGCTGTTGGAATGATACCATCTGGGAAATAGCGATCTGCTATTGGTTCTGGTAGAATTGCGTTGACTATTTCTGGTGTTATTGCCAAATCATTTTCAAGTATATCTAATATTTCTCCAAACTTTATAGGGTTAGGTTCCATAGATGTCCTTGCATAATTTATTATAGCTTCAATTTCTGATCTCAGCCCAATTTCTGCAGTTCGGAGTATTGTTGCAAAATCTGCTGATGTTGCAGAAACTGGAACTCCTCTAAAAAGTGAAATTGGTTGGCAATCTGATAAAAGTATTTTCAGCACAGGTTCAAAATCTTCCAATCCGCCCGGTAGTTCCTTCGTTAATGTGGCGTACGTTTGTAAATCTAAGGATATTGGATCTTGCCCCTTGAGTTGATCATAAAAATGACGCCGCTTAAGGGAAAACAATTCATCCTCGCTGGCCGTTATATTGCCATCGTCATCAATTACCGTAGCTGGTGGCGTAAAAGGTGTTAATGGTGCATAAATCATTGAATAAAGTTCTTCAATGGTGTTTGAATTACACTTATTTGGCGTACTCTTTATTTCTGCGTTTACCAGGCTTCCACAAAAAAGGGTAATGGCTAGAACTGTGTAGAAAAATAATTTGAATATGTTCATATGCAAAATCCTATATTACTTATTTGCAAGAATAAAGCCAACCAAGGATTTGTTGTTTACCATTTAAATGTCATCTCTACATTTTCAAAAATGTAACCTATTAAAAAGGCTTTATTTTTAGAATTTAATTTATAATTACCTATACTATTCCGAAAACAAATTTATTATGCAATGTAATATGGATTTTAGGACCTGAGAATGAAAAAAATTGCCAATGAAGAAAAATCTTGGGCAAAGTTTGTTGCTAAATTATGGAACCTTGAGGGCCAATACGAGCTTTTAAATTCAGAATTCGACATAAATTTTGAATTAAATGAAGTTGGAGGAAAAAAGTTTGTAGTAAAGATAATGAGGGAAAATTACCATCATTCATTCCTAGATACCCAGGTTAAGATAATGAAATTTTTAAGGGAGGAGGAACCTAGTCTACCAATACCCAAAATAATAGAGTCAGTGCATGGAAACCCCTACGAGTTGACTTCTGGCCCTGACAAAAAAGAACGCATAATCTGGGTATTGGAAAAGATGAGGGGTGTTTTATTATCTGATGCTTCGCCAAGGCCAAAAAGCCTAATGTTAGATTTAGGACAAAAGATTGCTATAATGGATTTAGCTTGTGCAAGATTTAAAAATAATATTGAGCCTCAGAGGCATAAATGGGACCTAACTAAACCTCTTTGGATCGAGGATAATATATCTGAAATTTCAGACTCAAAACTACAGAAAACAATCAAAAATATTGTTGAAGATTTTTTAAGTATTTCTGATAAATTGGAAAAAATGCCTCATCAGTGGATTCACAATGATTTAAATGATCAAAATCTCTTGGTAGGACTTACACTGGAGGCCGAACCAGTACTTTCTGGAATATTAGACTTTGGTGACATTTCAAAAGGCCCTACTATTTGTAATGTAGCTATTTGTTCTGCCTACCTTTTAATCCTTCCAGGATTTGGTTTGAATTTACAACTAGAATTTCTACGGGGTTATCATTCAAGAAATCCTCTTTCCGAGGAGGAATTGGATATTCTGTATACTCTGGTTATGACTAGATTGGCTGTAAGTTTTGTAAATTCAGTGTTAATGGCAAGAGGTAAGCCTAATGACCCTTATGTGGTTATTTCGCAAGAAAATTCAAAAAAATTCTTATCTGATATGGCGAGGAGTAGAGAATTTCTTACAGCGAGATTTAGAAATATTTGTGATTTTCCTTCAGTTAAAGGAGGAGATGCCATTACCCGATATTTGAACTCGTCTCAAACCAGGTTTAATCCTATTTTTAAAAAATGTTTGAAGGATTCAAAGGTTATTTCACTTGATCCAGGGAGCAGCATATTACCAGACGATCCTCACTCCATTAAGGATAAAGAAGCAACTAATTTAACCAACTTAGGGGAATCTGAGAAGCAAAATCAAATTGTTTTAGGAAAATATCTTGAACCTCGATTAATCTACACTTCCAAAGATTTTAGGCGTGGTACTGGGAAGAATTCAGACCGAAGAACTATACATCTTGGTATAGATGTGTTTATCCCTGCGGGAACTGAGGTTTTTAACCCATTAGATGGTAAGGTAGTTCATTCAGACTTTTCTAATAAGCATCTCGATTATGGTGGCTTTGTTGTAATCGAACATAAAACACCGTCTGGGATACTTTTCTATTCACTCTTTGGGCACTTAGACCCAAATTCAATACCGCCTCACATCGGGGGCCATCTGGGCAAGGGTGATATATTAGGAAGAATAGGAGAAGCTAGTGTGAACGGGGGGTGGGAGCCTCACTTGCATTTACAGCTAGCCTTAGGTTTAGGACAGGAGAGTAATTGGCCAGGAGTTTGTGATCCAGATGACATTAGCTTTTGGTCTGAATATTGCCCAAATCCAGGGGCATTATTAGGAATCAAACCTGAAAGCATATCTTTCACAAGTGTTAATAAAGATGAACTCGTACAAAACCGAATAGACCATTTTTCAGGAAACTTAAAATTGAGTTACAAGGATCCGATCCTGTTACTTAGAGCTTATAAAAACTACATGTTCGATGAAAGTGGTCGGTGTTATCTTGATTTTTACAATAATGTACCCCACGTAGGACATTCTCATCCAAGAATTGCTGATCTGGTCAGTAAGCAATTAAAGCTAATAAATTCAAATACTCGTTATTTACACCCAAGTCAAAAAAAATTGTCAGACAAAATTTTGTCCAAGTTCCCTAGCCAATTTGAGGTTGTCTTTTTTGTCAATTCTGGTTCTGAGGCCAATGAGTTAGCCTTACGACTTGCAAAAACATATAGAGGCAATTCGGATTTTATAACGTTTGACCACGGTTACCATGGGAACACCAACCTTGCCCTTGAAATTTCCCCTTATAAATTTAATAAGCCAAATGGGATAGGAAAGAAAGATTGGGTTCACATTATAGATTGTCCTAATAAATTTAGAGAGGTTGACCCTAGATATCAAATAGATGATGTATTAAAAAACATGCAAGAAAATGGAAGAAACCTTGGGGGATTTGTTTCTGAAATATTTCCAAGCGTAGCTGGTCAAATTGTACCTCAAGAAGGTGTATTAAAATATATATACACAAAGGTCAGAGAGTTAGGTGGTCTCTGTATCGCTGATGAAGTCCAAACAGGTTTGGGGCGATTAGGTGATTATTACTTTGCTTTTGAGCAGCAGGAGGTCCTACCTGATATTGTAGTAATGGGTAAACCAATAGGGAATGGGTACCCAATAGGTGCAGTGGTTACCACCAAAGCAATTGCTGAGGCTTTTAATAATGGAATAGAGTTTTTTTCTACCTTTGGAGGATCTAATCTATCGTGCTTAATTGCAAATGAAGTGCTTCAAATAGTTGATGACGAAAGGCTTAGAGAAAATGCTAAAGAAATGGGGGTATTTCTTGAAGACGGCTTATTAGAATTAAAACATAGCTCCCGTTTTATTGGAGATATAAGAGGTATGGGATTATTTTGGGGTGTTGAGATTGTAAGAAATTTAGGGACAAAAGAACCAGGAGCTTTCGAGGCTGATTACATTTGCAATAGATTAAGGGAGGAGAGAATACTTATTGGCTTGGAAGGTCCAAATGAAAATGTTTTGAAACTAAGACCACCACTTTGTATAGTGGAAGATGACATAGGTATTTTTCTTAAAAAGATGAAGATAATTTTAAGAGAGTTATCTTTAATGGATGATATGGAATTCATTATATAAATTGATGCCACCATACTTCTTGTATTTTTATGGCGTAGGTAATTCTAAAATGGGTGACACTAATAAAAAAAATGTCTTTACAGTTCAGAACAGGAACTTAGTCAGCCCTTCGTTACTAATTGCGGAGCATTCTGGCAATGAAATTCCTTCAGACCTAGATAATTTAGGCTTATCTACTACTGATAGGCAACGGCATATTTCATACGACATTGGTATTAAAGGGGTTTGCGAAATTGCTTCATCCTTAACTTCTTCTAGGGCAATTTTTTCAAGGTACTCTAGATTAGTGGTAGATCTAAATCGACATTCGTTATCAAATGAATGCATTAGAACAGAAAGTGATGGTACGTTAATCCCAGGCAATAGAGAATTAAGTGAGGCTCAAAAAAAAACCAGGATAAATAAGTATTACAAACCTTTCAAAGCTATTGTTTCAGATACCATAAATGCAATAGGACCTAAGTATTTGTTATCGTTACATAGTTTTACCCCTAAGCTTTTGACTGAAGAATTAGAGAGGCCATGGCATTGCGGAGTTTTGTATGATTCAGCAATACATTTGGCTACTGATTGCTTAGGATTTTTACGAAGTAAACAGAGTATAATTGTTGGGGATAATGAACCTTACGGAGTTAGTAAAAAAAGTGGCCATACTATATCTATACACGGCGATGAAAGGAAAATCCCAGCGATTATTGTCGAAATAAGGCAGGACTTGATTAGCCATGAGAGAGGTCAAAAGACTTGGGGGGAATTAATAGCTGAGATGATGAAAATCTGTTTTAGGTAGGGAACCTTAAGTTTTCAGTTAAATATTTTAAGAATTTTAACATTATCATTTCATTTAGATATGTTTATACATCGCTAGAAATTCTGATATATATATATCGAAGGATTATATTGTGAAGTGATTTCAGAGTTATTACAGTTATTGGTCAGTGGGGTCTCATCCGGCTGTGTGTATGGTCTGGTGGCTTTGGGCTTTGTACTTATTTACAAAGCTACTGAAGGCATAAATTTTGCCCAGGGTGACTTTATGATGTTTGGAGCGTTCATAATTGTTTGGCTTGTTAACGTCAACTTTTTAGGGATTTCTTTGTTTTTAGCAATCCCGATCTGCCTAGGTCTGATGGCTCTAATAACTTTTGGTTTTGAGAAACTTATACTTCAGCATGCTGTTGGGGAACCTCAAATAGTTATAGTCATATTAACTATAGCTACAGGATTTATTTTGAGATTCTTTGCTGGTGTAATTTGGGGATACGAACCATTATCATTGGAATCACCTTTCGTTGGTGACTATCTTCATTTGGGTGGCGTTGTGCTTAGCGTAGCTGAGATTGGAGTGATAATTTTGACATTAGTTCTTACGCTACTTTTGTATGTTTTTTTTTCCTACACTAAAACTGGCATCGCGCTGATGGCTATATCTCAAAACCAGTTAGCAGCATATTATGTTGGGATTCCTGTTAAAAAACTTCAAAGTTTGACCTGGCTTCTAGCTGGATTTGTAGCTGGATTCGCCGGAATTTTGTTTGCCTCAAAAAGTGCCGTAGATCCTTCTGTAGGTTTAATTGGTATTAAAGCTTTTGCTGCAGCAGTAATTGGGGGTTTTGGCTCTTTACCTGGAGCTTTACTTGGTGGCCTAATTATAGGAATTATAGAACCCTTTTCTGCTCGGTTTATAGGCTCTGGATATAGTCACCTAATGCCCTACGTCATCTTACTTATTATTCTTATTCTCAAACCAAATGGGATTATAAGTCAAGTAAAGAGTAAGAAGGTGTAATGGTTAAAGTTTTTAAGAAATCTTACCATCAGGATTTGGTTCTTTTTAAAGAAAGAAATAAGAAAATTTATTACGTATGTCTGATTTTCTTTGCAATTATTCTCCCTTTAATTTTGGGTGATTTCCTCTTAGGTGAGATGGCTCTTTTCCTTATATGGTCTATCGGTGGAATGAGCCTGATGATACTAGTAGGTCATACAGGATTGGCCAGTTTGGGACATGCAGCCTTTTTGGCAATTGGAGCTTACGTTACCGTATTATTGCAAGTAAAAGGGGGCGTTCCATTTTTATCTGCACTTATTTTGGGTGGTTTTTCTAGTGCCTTAGCGGGGGCGTTAATAGCTGTCCCTTCCACAAAACTTCATAGTATCTATATTGCGATTATTACTCTGGCTGTATCAGTTTTGGTTGATGACATCATTGTACTTGCAGGAGAATTAACTGGTGGAGTTTCAGGTATTTACGCTCCAAGCATAGAAATCATGGGGATCAAATTTGACCGGTACTCAAATATTGATCGTTTTTATTGGCTGGTATTATTCATAACACTTTTTTTAGTCTTCATTTATAAAAATGTGCTCAGATCTCCAATTGGCAGAGCATTTATTGCAATAAGAGACAGTGAAATATCGGCTGTGGCTATGGGTATTAACGTTAAGAAAATGAAAATTATATCATTTGCGGTTTCTTGCTTTTATGCAGGGGTTTGTGGTGGCTTAATGGGGCATTTCTCTACGGTATTTAATAATGAGACATTCAACTTATTAGTTTCTATAAATTTATTATTAATGATAGTAATTGGAGGATTGGGCTCAATTCAAGGTGCATTCTTGGGAGCAGCTGTATTAAGTTTATTACCTGTTTTAATAGCAACTTCCAGGGATGGGGTCGCTTCTTTTTTTAATATTTCCTTTTATTCAGTTCCTGGTCTTGAGACTTTTATTTTTTGTGCCATGGTGATTTTTTTTATTCTTTATGAACCGATGGGCATACATGGTAGATGGTTAAAAATTAAGTTTTTTTGTGAACTTTTTCCTCTAGGTAGCAAAAGCCTATTCAAAAAACAGAGGAGTTTTTTAAAAACAGATAGATTAAGATGAAGGCGCTAGAATTAAAAAATGTGACGTTAAAGTTTGGGGGATTGATTGCTATTAATAATCTATCCATATCCATTGAGAAAAATATGGTTTTTTCCTTAGTTGGCCCAAATGGAGCAGGAAAAACATCAGTATTTAACGTTCTATCTAGGTTTAACGACATTAGTTCTGGAGATATTTTATTAGATGGTTTTTCGATAAAGGGTCTCCAGGCGCATCAATTGGCTGAATTGGGTTTGGCAAGAACTTTTCAAAATATTGAGCTTTTTGGTAATGCTACTGTTTTGGAGAATCTTTTAGTGGCTTGCCATAGTCGTAAAAAGACAAACTCCTTAAGTGAGTTACTTTTTTTGCCAAGGGTTCGTGCTCAGGAAATAGAGTATCGTGAAGTAGTGGAGCAAGTTATCGACTTACTAGAGCTTCAGCCCTACCGAGAAAAACGACCTTCTGAACTACCCTACGGAATTCGTAAAGTTGTTGAATTGGCTAGGGCTTTGTCTCTTCAGCCCAGTATACTTTTAATGGACGAACCAGGATCAGGTTTGGCTGTTGAGGAAAAACAAAATTTAGCATTCTGGATTCAGGATATTCGAGAAGTTTTAGGAATTACGATCTTACTTATTGAGCATGACCTAAATATTGTCAGAGAGGTTTCGGATACAGTGGCTGTTTTATCAGGTGGAGAATTAATATGGAGTGGTCAACCAAATGATTTGGATAAAGACCCCAGGGTAGTGGAGGCTTTCATTGGGAAATAACTGGTACATTTATTTTGGCAAATAACATTTTATCTATAAAAAACTTGGAAGTTCATTATGGACCAATAATCGCCGTGAGAGGAGTAACTCTGTCCGTCAGGGCAGGTCAGACTGTTACACTATTAGGGGCTAATGGTGCGGGCAAGTCAACGATACTAAAAGCTATTTCTGGGGTTTTAATCCCCTCTAAAGGTAAGATTTTTTTTGACGGGGAATCTATTGGCGGTCAAGAGCCTGCAACTATTGTATCTAGTGGATTAGCTCACGTACCTGAAGGGAGAGAGATGTTCCCTCTATTAACAGTCAGACAAAATTTGCTATTAGGGGCCTATTCAAGAAGTGATAAAGCTAATATTTTGAAAGACTTGGATACGGTTTTTCAGTATTTTCCCGATCTTAAACGATTTATTTATTCGGAGTCTAAGGCCCTCTCCGGAGGGCAACAACAAATGCTGGCATTGGCGCGTGCGCTAATGTCTAAACCGAAACTTTTATTGTTGGACGAACCAAGCTTAGGATTAAGCCCTATTATCGTGAAAGAAATTTTCTCAATCCTAAAACACCTGCAAAAGGATTTGGGCTTAAGTATTCTCCTAGTAGAGCAAAATGCTAATTTAGGTCTGGAGTTAGCTGATTATGGTTATATTTTGGAGTTAGGAAGAGTAGCAATGAGCGGTTTAAAAGAAAATATACAGAAGTCTCGGGATGTCCAAGAATTTTATCTAGGCATGCATAGAGATAGCCGCCTTGGAAAAAAACGGTGGAAAAACCGAAAGACCTGGAGATAATGTTAGCCCAACTCACAAACAATGATGTAGAGACACGACAAGATCAGTTTGGTACCATAAGTATTAATTTTGATCTTAGTAAACCTCCTTTTTTAATTGATGGCTGTGACACTATTCCCAAACTTTTTTTGAAAAGATGTATAGAATTGGGGTCAAATAAAATTGCTCACCGTGAAAAGAAATTTGGTAAGTGGGATTCCTATTCATGGAAAGATTATCTTGAAAGAGTACTAGAAATCTCAGGTGCTTTACATGAATTAGGGTTTCAGCATGGAGATAGACTTGCAATTCTTTCAGACTGTAGAAAGGAATGGCTATATATTGATATGGCGTGCCAATGTGCCAGAGGAACTTGTAATGGGATCTATACCACAGATTCTTCTGAACAGATAGAGTATCAGCTAAGACATTCTGGTTCGAGTTTTTTGTTTCTAGACGATGCGGAACAGCTGAATAAATTTTTGTCTATTAGTAAAAAGTTACCTACTTTGAGAAAAATCATTGTCTTGAACAGAGATAAGCTTCGTGGGTTTAAGCAGGAGAATATTATCTTTCTGGATGAATTCTATGGAATAGGTAAAAAATTTCTTAAAAATGGAAGATCCAAGATAATTGACATAATAGAAAAAGGAAAGCCAGAGGATTTAGCTATGTTAGTTTACACCTCAGGAACAACTGGCTTACCTAAAGGGGTTATGCTTGATCAAAATAATTTGATGTATGCTCAATCTGCAAGCACACATGTTCTACCGTTTTCTCCAGAAGATGAACTATTTTGTTTTCTACCTCTATGCCATATTTTTGAAAGAACTACCTCAGTGATAGGGCCTATTGTTAATAAGACTACTGTTAATTTTATAGAGAGTCCTGATACCCTTTTTGAAAACCTGCAGGAAGTTAGCCCAACTTATCTGGCGGCTGTTCCACGAATATATGAGAAAATATTCAGTAATGTAAATTTACTAATTTCTGATGCCACTTCAATTGGAAAATTGGCTTTTGGACGCGCAATGAAGATTGGTAAACTAAAAGTAAAGTATGAAAGAAATTCAGGGAAGTCCCCATTTTTTTTAACCATAGAGTGGTACTTATGGAAGTTACTGGTTTATAGGAATATTCTAAACCTTGTTGGCCTTGGCAAAGTAACGAGGGCAGTTTCTGGCGCAGCACCTATATCTGAGGAATTAATTGAATGGTTTCATGCACTTGGTTTACCTTTAGTCGAAGGTTATGGTATGTCTGAAACCGTCGCAGCAATGAGTGTAAACTTATTAGATACTAATAGGGTTGGCACTGTAGGTAAACCAATCCCAGGCTCCCAGGTGCGAATTTCAAAGCTAGGAGAAATTGAATATAATGGCCCAAATGTGTTTAAAGGCTATTACAATGATACAGAAAAAACTAAGGCTTCCTTTAGTCCTGATGGATGGTTTCGAACTGGTGATATTGGGGAAGTATCCAATGGGTATATAAAGATTACAGGCAGACTCAAAGATATATTAATTACTTCTGGTGGAAAAAATATTTCACCAGCTAATTTAGAAAATAGTTTAAAGTTCTCCCCACTTATAAGTGATGCTGTCATATTTGGTGACGGTAAAAAGTATTTAACAGCACTCATCCTTCCTGATCAGGAAAATCTTGAAAAATTTGCTCAGGAAAATGATATACAATATATAGACTTTTCTTCATTATGTCAGAGTAAAGAAATAAATGCGCTGATCACTAATATGATTAATGATTTAAATAGTAGAGTTTCAAGAGTTGAACAAATTAAGGACTTTAGGGTTTTAAATGTGATCTTGAATCCTGAAGATGAGGAGCTTACCGCTACTATGAAAATAAAAAGAGGGGTCTTGGAAAAAAAATATTCACCCCTTATAAAAGAAATGTATGATTAGGCTGTAGAAAATATTTTGGAGGCAAAAAATGGAATGTGTTCTTAAGAGAGTTTCACTCACAATACTTTTCAGTATTTCAATGACATTCAATGGTTATGCTGACCAAGGGGTAACAGAAAGTGAAGTGGTAATAGGATCTAATCAAGATATGTCGGGACCTTTTGCTGCGTTTGGAGTACCTGGAGCACAGGCAGCCCAGTTATATTTCGATAAGATTAATTCAAGTGGAGGAGTGCATGGTAGAAAGATTAGATTTATTGTTGAAGATCATAGTTACCAAATGCCTAAAGCTATGCAGGGCTTAAATAAATTAGTGAATTCAGATAAAATATTCCTAATGATGAATCAGTTAGGTACTCCTATGAACTTAGCATCCTTTGATCTTTTGGAGAAAAAGAAAATTGCTAACGTAGACCCATTCTCATCTGCAAGACAAATGAATGAGCCATATTCTGATTTAAGATATGCAGCTACATCACATTATTTTGATCAGATACGAGCAGGGGTTGAGTTTATACATCAAAGAAGTGGCGAGGATAAGGTTTGTGCTATGTATATTCCATCTGACTTCGGAATCGAAATTATGGAAGGCGCCAAAGCTATTTCCAACGAGCTTGGCCTAGTCTATAGTGGAGAGACTACTCATAAACCAGACGAACAAGACTTTGTTGGTTCCTTGTCAAAACTTAAAGCTGAGGGCTGTGAGTTAATTGCAGTTGCCTTAGGTGTTAGGCAGACTATAACTGCAATAGCTACAGCAAAGAAAATAGGCTGGAATGAAGTTAAGTTTCTTGGTTCCGCTGCTTCAT
>JBJLFU010000005.1:0-42467 GCA_045565235.1 Paracoccaceae bacterium
ATTCCCACAGTTTTCAATTACAAAGGGATACGATATTCCAGAACATCGTTTGCATGCTATTCGGTTATCATTAATGTGCACTTTTGTATTTTTTGGTTTTCGTTATTTGTTTTTTGGTTCAGAAAAACTGTATCCGATTCAATTTATGGGTATAATGGTAGGCATGTTAACAATAGTAGGTACATTGTCCTACGTAGTTCGTGGAATTGAAATGTCTGAATACCTTCCATTAATTTTTTACTTACCAGCATCTATAATCCTATATTATGCAGGTAAACCTGAAGTGAGAAATATTTTCAAGAAGAAATAAATAAAACGAAAACACATTTCACCTCACTCATCTATTTACTCTAAATGTAGATTAGATATAGAACATTTAAATTCTAACCATAGAAATCCATCAAATTTATTGATCTGCTTGCTGTTCTTTTTATATTTATTTTATCAAAAAAGGATTTATTTCCAGCTATCATTTTACCCAATACTTCCTGGCCCTTTGCGTAAGCTTTTTCATCCTTATACTCAAACATTTGTGAAATCTCGAATCCACCAGTTTTATTCCATACTCTATTAAATCTCCACCTTAACAGACCAACTTTTTTTAATTCACTATAAAAATTTTTTCCTTCCTTCTCAAACATATTAATGTATAGGTCCATCTCTGCTTCAGTTAAAAAGTCTACCTTTACATAACTAATCAATTTTGCACTAATTATTTCTACCATCTTTATTATCCATTTTAATAGTTTACAGGCTTTCCAAATATCATATTTAATCTAAAAAAAACCAGTCTTTTCTTAAATACTTAAATTAATTTTTAGTAGTGTAGGGAAAGTGATAATTTTGTGTAGGTGTGTTAACAATACACACGCATGGAACATACTTTAGTAGTTAGTGGGATCTCCTATTTAAAAAAATTAATCTGCGGCACAGTTTATGTATACATACTAATGTGGCAGTAATTGCGTATGATAGCCAACAGGTGAGCTTTTGTCGCACGTAAATAGTACATCGTGTCACATTCAAAATAAAAAAAAATAACTATCTCTCTCATATTCAATAAAAAGGAAGCGAATATGAACAAATTTTTTACACTAATAACCATAGGTTTTTTATCATTTACAGGTATGTTAAAGGCGGATGGGCATAAGCCAGACATAGTAGATACAGCTGTAGCAGCTGGAGCTTTTAACACACTTGTAAAAGCAGTTACAGCTGCTGAACTGGTTGACACGTTAAAGGGTAAAGGTCCTTTCACAGTCTTTGCGCCAACAGATGAAGCATTTTCAGCTTTGGACGCTAGCTTATTATCAGATCTATTGAAATCAGAGAATAAAAATAAACTTGCAGGAATTTTAACCTTTCATGTTTTAGCAGGAAAAGTGATGTCATCTGACATTTCTGGTACAATAGAAGCCACTACAGTAAATGGCCAAAAGCTGATCGTTAAAGAATCTTACGGTAAAGTTTTCGTAAACGATGCTCAAGTCGTGACTGCAGATATTGAGGCAGATAATGGAGTTATTCATGTAATAAACAAAGTATTATTACCTGAATAATAAATGATGATTAAAGCACCTTTAGCAAAAGAGTCAAAGGTGCTTTAATTTTCACCCAAAGATCATGTGTCACCCTGTCACTTACAAATAGCTGATCATTTGCTGTAATTCTTAAATGGTTTATATAATATCAAAAATTTCAATACCATTATTACTTAATTAAGTAGCATTTTTTTGTGCTAGATGGGTCTTCAAAACTGTCAGAAATAATAGAGGAAATATCAGCAACTTTATCTGCAATACTTATAACTTAGCTGAAACTACCTTAAAAGGTAAGAGTAAGAGTAAGAGTAAGAGTTAACAAGAATAATTTTAAATAGTTTGCTTTTCCTAGATAGACTTACATTTCTTCATCCAATATAAATTATGCAAGTGCTCCATTTAACAAATGCATTAAATTGCAACTGACAGATCCATATGTCATTCATGGACTTAGACATACTAAAAGAGATCGTTTAAGAGCAGTTGTATGTCCAAGTGATATAGTTCATAAGATAAGTGGTTGATTCACTGCTGGAGAAGGGCAAGCTTATGTAAAGGGTTATCGATTAGATATGTTAGTTAGGTTGAGAAGTAAGATTTAATTAAGAATATTAACTAAATCCCCATATTTCATTGCCGCGATAACCAGATGCCTTACCTATAAAATCTCCTCCAATTTTTGCCCATTGCCCATGAAACTTTTGGCAATCTTCATAGGCTTTTTTATTTTTGTAAAGCCATATTAAAGAAACTCTTATAATATCATTATTATCATCAACTAAGGTAGCTGATTGCATAACTTGTCCATTAGATTTCAAAAATTCAACAGCTTTTGAAGAATAGAATGTTTTATACTTATCATACCATAAATCGTACTGTAGTTGAGATGGAAAACTTAATAAAACTACACTTACAAAATTCTTATTACTATTACCACTCATTATTAGCTCCAAATAAATTAGTATGATTGCTTTGCAAATTTTATTTCACATAATTGTTTTAAAAATTTTTTTATATTTTTATATCAATGATATATAAACATTATCTATTGTGGTTCGGAGCAGCTCAGAAGTTTTAGTTGCCTCATGCCAGCCCCAAACTTATCTTAATATTCTCAATATTAATAACTTATCTGTAAGATTCGTGGTGTCAACAGGAACGTATTTTTTCTAAGGGATAATTTGAGCAAGGTGACAGATTTTATAAGGTATGGTGGCAGAATGTACCGAGTGATTATCCTAAGTTCATTACCATAGACGGTAAACAGACTAATGAATACGACTTTTCTCAACTCAATCCAGATATGATCTACCACCGATATGGCTATGAATTAGGCTCTGCAGACACTTATGATAGGGTATTAGATGGTCAGCATAGGGATACAGTAAAGGAAGCCTTTAATGCGATAATACAGACTACAAAACCACTGAGAAACTGCCCTTTAAAATCAATATAGATAATATAGGCATGTCATGGGCTGAACTAAGGGAACGTGTTCAGGTTGTTCACAAACCTATAGACCATCTATTCTTAACAGGTCTGGGCAATCAACTGTAGTTTGAAGATAGCTGTATGGCTGAAAATGTAATATTGCAGTTTACAAAGATAGATGCCCCTGCTTTACCAGTTCAAGATTGCTACGCAATGCATTACGGTTATGGTGGTGAGTTAGAAAAAGCTGTACATATAGCTGATTACGAAAGGTTTAATAAGGATATTAAGTTTAAAGAGGAAATTATTAAAGTAAGACAAGCTCCAGATATTGAGAAACAACCTGACCTTACAGTTGATGATACTATCAAGAAAGAGGAAGAGTACTTTGAATGGCAAGAGAGAAATACGATGTGGTGGGCAGAAAAATGACTGATGCTGATATCTACATGATCATAGAAGCTAGTGTTTTACTCACCTTTGTTGGTTATATGTGGTGGAGGTCACAACCACCTAAAAAGTAGAATTATGTCTTAAATCAGACAATATGTCATACAACAAAAAAAGCTCATAAAACTACAAAATATTAGAAATCAAAAATGATTTCATCTAAGTTGAACACATCTATATTCACTTTAAGCTAGACACTCTTTCTAAACTTAGTGTAATACACAACAAAATTTGGCTCAATTAAAAAGAAGTAGTTACTGAAAATGATTGATAATATCGCAACAGAATTTTATTGGCTTGTTCTTACGATAATAATGACAGGTTTACTTTGGATTCCGCAAATTATTCATTCAATTTTAAATGTTGGACCTACAAAAGCTTTTTTGTTTCCGGATGAGGCTACAACGAAATATGCAGATTGGGCAAAACGTTCTAAAGCAGCACATAGTAATGCAGTTGATAACTTAATTATTTTTGTACCACTAACAATTTTAGTTGTAAGTTTAGGAGCTGATAATGAGTTGACGGCAATTGCGGCCAGCGTATACTTTTTTGCAAGGGCAGTTCATTATTTTATGCATACCCTTGCTGTTCCTTTAATGAGAACTTTAATGTTTCTGGTAGGGTTTGCTTGTCAGGCAGTAATGGCTTTATCAATCTTAATTGCACTTTGATCTACTTTTGGTGTAAGTAACTCATCAAGCTTATCATTTATTTCAAAAGTGATAGATAACTAATTTTAAAAAGTTTGTTAACCCTTGGCTTTATAAGTTTAAGTGCTTTTTTTAGGATAGGTGATTTTTTTTTGCTGTTAAAAAGGGTAATATTATTGAATTTATCTCCCTCAAACGGTCGCGATATTTGGATTTAAAAGACTAAATATCTTATATGAGACTTGGAATATTGATTATGAAAGTTTTAAATAAAAAAATGGGTTGAATTTTTTATTGATTTTAAATATCTAACATTTTTATGCAAAACTAGAGAAAATAAGTTTACCAAAAAAATCTACTAAATTTGAGTAAAAAATCATTCGAAAGGATTAATGATGAATACATCGTCTGACAGGGCTACGAGAGCAAGCTGGCAACAATTTTCTTTATATACCATACTTATTATGGTGTTCATTGGTATGTTTACTAATCTTTCAACAATTGCACTTATAGCTTTTGCTGGGGATAGTGTACATATCCCAATAACTGTAATCATAATTCTAGTAAATTTACTGGTTTCGGCAGGTGCTGTAGATGGAATATCTGATTGGAATGCTGTGAGGTTAGATTATGATGATGAAGAAAAGAAAACCCATTTAGCAGAACGTTATGCCCAAACAAATACTACATTTTTTAAGGTTTTATTATGCACGATTTTTGGAGGAACTGCTTTATCACAGTTATACGTTATTTATCTAATTTAGGGATTCAAAATAACTTAATTCCAGCTAACTTCCATGTACATATTGAGGGTTAGCTGGTCATTTTACAAGATCTCGTTAAAAGACTATTGATTTGTATAGTTAGAGGAACTTACAATTTAATGTGCTATAAAGAAGTGTGGTTCGGTGGCAAAACACTAATTTAATTTTTTAATTTCAGACCCAGATTTTAATCTAAGCAACTATAATAAGCATTTTATTTGAAAGGCATTGCTCCTGTTTAACTACTTATAATTTTACAATCGTTTTTAATATGACAAGCCAGAACAGCTTCTTTTTATACATCAAGAAAGGACATATTGTTGTGAACAACTAATACATCTTCATTTTCATAACAATATTTTGGTGAAATCATTTTCTATTGATCACTTCCCAACGTATTTTTAACCATTGGTAACCATTCAGAAAGTTTCATTTCAGTATTAGTTTGATGCCTTAAAAGTATAATCAGGATGATAAAATTTTATTACCTCATCAAAATCTTTGTTTTCAAAGGCCTTCATCCATTTATCATATAGTTTCATCATTATCTCCTTAGATTTTCAATTTAAAGGTTTAACAGTTTATGCACAATTTGCTTAATTTATTTTCTTAAAGTTTCAGAACATAATCTAGTGTTAAGAGGTTTAATACTATTTGAAGGATTCCTTGACCAATAAAACTGTGAGTCCTCATTATTCTGGAAAATTAAGTTTTTGATTTCACAGTTAGCTGAATAAGATTAAAACTAGGAAATAATTATGTTTTTATGTAGAGTTAAAAAATTGTTTTTTCACAAATAAATGGGTTTAAAATGACACCAAAGCTAATGAGCTATAATCAAATTGATCTCCAATCAAAATTTCATTTAGAAGCTGAGATTAAAAGAATTGAAAATAATGTACAACAAATGAAGCCCCAATTTGCAAAAGCGGGGTTACTTTCTTTTACAGTCACACAGATATGGAATAAGCAAGGCAATAACAGGCTAGGACTTTACTATTCATATAAAGATGAGAAAGCTTTCATAGCATGCCAAAAAATACTTAATGGAATACCTGAAGATGAAGACAATCCTCAAATAATAAATGCTGACAGAGGCATAGTTGTTTTACACGAAACACTAAATGATTAGTTTCAAATAGTGTGGGTAAAATTCTCTTTTAACAATGAAACACTATCTTAATCTTAGTTCGGTTGCTTTTGCGTAGGTTTTGTTGGGATAACTGTCCTGAAATTACCTTCCTTTTCGGTAACCTTAAGGCTATTTATTTGCTAAGCAAGAATTTGATTAAAGGTAATCATTACAGTTTACCACGGGGCCAGAGAATGAGTGGAAACTTTCTCCGTCTTCATAAGGTTCAATATATTCTCGTAACATTATACTTATGGGATTATCTCTATTCATTATATCTACGAAGCTATCAATACTGTGATGTACACCTATAAGAGCGTACTCTCCAGTTCCTAAATCAATAATCTCATGCATTATATCATCAAAAGGATAATCCCTTTTATACTCTGCAAAAGCCCTAAATAATGCATTTGTTTGGCCATTTTTTGGTTTAAATTTCATACAGTTAATCATTCCAGCCATAGGTCCCACCTGAAAATATTTTTTCCTGTGCCTTAACATTAGGATTTGGATAAATCAATAAGTGTTAAAACTTTATCATACTTTAAATGCTCAAAAAATCTTTATTTAAAAAAAAGCATTCATGATATTTTTTTATGATTTAAGATAATAATCATCATCTATAACGTGTTCTAACCAATCCGCTACTTTTCCATTCAGCTCCTCCTGAAAAGCTATATGTTCCATAGAGGAATCTTCATTTGCACCGTGCCAATGTTCCTGGTCAGGAGGTATCCAAATGGTATCTCCTGCATTAATAATTTGGGGTACTTCATTACGGAGACCTATTAGCCCTACACCAGTTAGTACAAAAAGAGTTTGCCCCAAGGGATGGGAGTGCCAAGCTGTCCGTGCTTTTGGCTCGAACAAAACTTTTAGTGCTCTAATCCGGGCAGGTTCTGGTGCTTCAATAATCAGTGTTTGTAAAACGTTTCCATGAAACCAATCTGATGATGGTTTTTTTTGTGGCCTACTCCCTGCCTTAAATATGTTCAATTTTTACCTCAGTCTTTTATTTACTTCGTAATTGTGACCTAATTATATAGGTGAGTAAATATCTAGTATCCTTAAAAATGGCTTATACATCAAAATGATGCATAAGATTACAATAAGCCACTTGGTTACCCCATCTTGTCTTTTCCAACCATTTACTAGTCCAAATCTTATTATGTCACGAACAAATCTGAATAGGAACACGCCAACCTCATATTAGTATTTTATTAAAAAATAGGTTTGTCACTTTTAAATATTTGTACACTCGTAATTACCCTCTTGTTAATCAAACATACTAAAATGGAAACAATGTAAAAGTTTAAGAACCTTAAATTAGGTGTTATAAGAGTCTTCTCGTGAGTTATGAGCCTAAATATTTAACCATGAAAATATTATTACTGAAATAGCGGAATTTTAGTAAAACTAGGTACTATATTTTCTAATATAGCAAGTATTTAGCTAATCCAATATGATCACTCCTAGTTTGAAGAAGTAGCCGTAAAATATTGTTAATGAAGCAATAGCTAAAGCTGGTCCTATTGTTTCCATATTAGCACTACCAAATCCAGAACCTCCAAATATGGATATAATCCCAATTAAAGATCCTAGCCATCCAGCTCTCACTGCGCCATCACCAAACTTCTGTACGTAACTTTCATCACCTTTAACTGATAATGTATAAAGTACAGCAACTACTGCAACAAAAACAAATGACATGATATCGATATATTGGGATATATTTCCAGCTATGAATAAAGCACCGAAAGTAAAGAGACAATAAAGTACAGTATATATTATTTTTGAAGTTGCCACGGTAAACCTTTCAAATTAAAGTTTAAAAATTAGCCTTAAATTTGCTGGTGAAGTATTATAGTAAAAATTCGATGTCAAGGTAAAGCTTTTCGTCTTATAATCTTAAAAGCTGTGATACTGTTCTCAAGATAAAGTTTATTCATTACTGCAGACTTATTTTTAAGCTATAATATTTTATCGTAATAGAATAAAATTCAGAAGATTAAAACGTGTGGTTACTTCATAAATTATTCTTTCCAAAAGGGGGCCATAGAGCTCCAAACCCCATCTTTTCTCAAGCGGTGATATATTGCTGCAGAAACATGAGCTATAATAAGCCAGTACATTAACGGTATCAGAAATTCATGTATAGTAACTATTACTTGTATTATAGTACCTTCCTGGAGGCCTAACCAAAATAAAAAGCCTATTATCAATCCTGAAATTGCTATTCCACCAAGAGTTGCATACATCCCCAGATGAACTGCCCTAGCTACTAATTTTTGTGCTTTATTAGTTTTTATAGGTAAGGAGCTTTTTTGAGTGATTTTCATATAAAAATATCTAACAACCAAAAGAAATAAAAAGGCTAATGCAAATAATATTTCTGACCTTAACAACGAAGTATCTTTTAACTGATCTAAATTATCTACTTGTTTAATTACTCCATAGGCAAAAAAAACTACGAAACTCCAATGTAGGATTTTTGCTAGTAAACTATAGTTGGGATTATTATCCATTTTGACCTAATATGTACGATAGTGCGAATTAAGTTTTAAATAATGAGATTAATTTAAATAAACTTATAAAGAAAATCCTAGCTTGTATCTACAAAAAAGGTGAATATCCTGGCTATATTTTTTATGATAATGGCGTCCTTCTTTTTTGCTTGTGCAACAATTCTAGTGAAAGGCTTAGGTGGGTCAATTTTTGGTAATAGTATTCATCCTTTTCAAATTGCCCATGCAAGATTCTGTTTTTCTTTTATTATTTTATTGATAATGTATCTTGCATTTAAACCTAGTATTAAGTCTTCAAACCTCAGACTTCATTTGCTTCGCTCCTTATTGGGCTGGGTCGGAGTAACAATTTTTTTTAGTGCAGTCCTTTATATTCCAGTAAGTGATGCGACGGCTTTAACTTTCCTTAACCCAATTTTTGCTATGTTATTTGCTGTGCTTATATTTAGAGAGAAAGTTGGTTTAATCCGTTGGGGAGCTGCAGTTATAGCCTTTTTGGGAGCTCTTCTCTTAATTCGCCCCACCATGAGTTTGGATTTGGATCCAATAGCTATTCTTTGTCTGTTTGGAGCTGTTATTATGGGTTTAGAAATAGTCTGTATAAAAACTTTATCAGAACGAGAAAATGTATTTAAAATACTGTTTTTAAATAATTTTATCGCTATGTGTGTAGGGACTTCACTATTGCCATTCGCTTTTATTGTTCCAAGCTTACTTGAATTGGGTTTACTACTAATAGTCGCTATATGTATGCTTTCAGGGCAATTTTGTTTTATTAATTCTGTTAATCGGGCAGATACAAGTTTTGTTATGCCATTCTTTTATACTACCTTAATTTTTGTAATTTTACTGGACCTAATGCTATTTAATTCTTTACCCGATACAGTAGGTTATGCAGGAGCAAGTATTATAATCTTGGGCTCATTAATTATTGGATTTACAGATCGAAGGGTGAAAACGAATAAGTAGCTCAATGTTAAATTTTTGGTACAAATTCTTAGTAAGGCTGATACTTTTGGTCAGGAAAACTGAAAAATTAAAGTAAAAATTTTAAGGCATACAGGCTTAGATCGGATCTAATTGGTACACTAAAATATGATTAACCATACTGATATCTATCAGGTCTGAGGAGCTGCTGGTCTTTTTGCATATTTTATTTATATATATTAATAGTTAAGTCCTCCATGCAATTGGGGCGTTCTTTTAGAACTTCTTGAGTAAATTTCAGAATTTTTTTATTTATCCCATTGATAGTCAAATAATCGGTCAAGTTTGGCTGGTTTCGAACCACTCCTTGGCGAGTGATGTTGACTGCCTAGTGTCAAACTGTGACAAGCAGTAAAAAGATAAGTCCGTACTTCCATACAAGCATGCAAGCAAACTTAATTTTAAGAGTTGTTGATTTGTTAAATTTTCCATTTTCTGTACGTGTCTTATAAAAACAGCATCTGTCCAAATATTTTGGGATACTGCATTAGGGTTATTATTCATAATTACTGGTTTTAATGATCGTCCTCCCATGCCTAAAAATTTATTAAACATCAAATTTTGCTTATCTAAGAAGTTACAAACCTCACCAAACAAAGGTTGATCTTTATATTGTGGTAGTAAATATACTTCACTTACTATTTGTAAGACATTTTTTAAAGTTTTTCTTGCACCTTTGAAAATATCTAGTTCAGCCCCCTGAACGTCTATTTTGATGAAATCAATAGGGCCTACTTGATTTTCTTTTACAAAAAAATCTAGGCTGACTGTTTCAATATCAGTTTCATAAAGCAGGTCAGCTGCTTCAAGATTATTATAAAGATTATTTATCGACTTGTTTGGTTCGTATAAACTACAGCACATTTGATGTCTCGTCACATAAAATTTTCTTTTTTCATTAAATTGCCCTAGCGCATGTGGATAGTATTTCACACCTGTTGGAGCAGTACTATTCATGGTTGCACAAAGTTCCTTATCAACCTCAAAGCCAATGATTTTACTCTCCGGAAATAAATCTAATAACTTATAAAAAGGTTCGTTATTATTACTAACTTGTAGTGCACCTATTTCTAAAATTGTAAACTTGAAATGTTTATCAACTTTACGAACTATTGAAGCCATTGATGCTAAAAATTTATTCATTTTATTTGTTTTGATTGTTCTAATTTATCAACTTCTTTTCGACGGTTTTACCACCTAGAAAAGTCTCCTAACTCAACCATTTTCACTTTCTTTAAGAGCCACTAAGAAAATTGTTTTAAGCATTACAGATATTCAAATTATACTCTGAGAATTAGTAAGTAAACTAATTACTTTTGAGGGGAAAATTAGGTTTACATAAAAAGAAATGAATAATATGTCTAAAATCCTTTTAAATATGCTTATTGAAATACCACTAATTAAACTAAATGAGAAAAAAATCAGTTTGGTTATAAAAAATTAAGATGGTATATATCTGGGAGGTATTACTCCTTTTTGTAAGCCATTAATCCATTTTTAAGTACCACTAGATTTTACCTTTAAAATAGCCTTTTCATAATTATTGTATCTTGGTTATTATTTTAGTTGTAAGGTTAGTCTAACTTAAAGATTTAAATATAATCTAACTCTTTATATCTTGGCAAAGTTCGAAAATTAATTAACGAACTGGCACTATTTGTTTTACCTTATTTAATCAGCTTATTTTCCATATAATTCAGTAAGTTTCTTTTCTTTTGGGGAGAGCAAGGTGGTACAAGATTTGCAATAATTTTTCTTTAGTTAAAGGTTTTACATGCTTAATAAGCCATCAAGTAGAGATCAAATTCCGCAAACTGAAGATTTGCAAGTTCTGGTTGACTTGTTTGCTGCTGGTAAGCTGAAAAAAGTTTTACTTGTGATAAAACAAATGCTCACGCAGTTTCCAAACTCGCCTGTTTTATATAATTTTCGTGGAACCACACAGATCTCCTTAAGAGAATTTGATTTAGCAATTGATAGTTTTAAAAGCTCTATTCGCATAAATCCAAATTACGCTGAATCATATAATAAACTGGGAATTGCCTTTGACAATTTGAGGAACTATTCATTAGCTGTGGAAAGTTTTAAGAAGGCTGTGGCTATTAACCCAAATTATAGTGAGGCTCATTATAATATGGGAAATACCTTCCTAAATCAGAGCTATCTAGGGTTAGCCATAAATAGTTACAGGTTAGCCCTGGAGATAGAACCCAATTATGCTGATGTTTTCAATAATCTTGGACTAGCTTTGAGAAAGCAAGGTAAACTAACTCTTGCTATTGAGAACTATGAAAAATGTATCAAAATAAATCCAACATTAGCAGAAGCTCATTATAATATGGCTGTAGCACTTCAGGAGAACAATCAATTAATTAAATCACTTAAGAGCTATGCAAACACAGTTGCCATCAGGCCTGATAACTTTAAAGCTTATAACAATATGGGCACCATACTAAAAAAAATTGGTGATTTTGATAAGGCTTTGGAAAACTTTAGGAAAGCACTAAAAATAAATCCTAACTTTGATATGGCATATAATAATATGGGTCTAACACTTAAGGAAAAGGGTGATTTAGATGACGCAACTAATTGCTTTGAAAAAGCCATCAAAATAAATCCTAAACTTCCAATTTTTTATTATAATAAAGCCCTATGTTTAGGAAAAAATGGTTTGCTGCCTGAAGCTATTTTGGCCTTAGATGAAGCAATATCTGTTAAACCAGATTATTTTGATGCATTTTACCATAAAGCTGCTTGCTTGAGATTATTAGGTGAATTCGGGGATTCATTGAAAGCTCTAAATCATGCTTTAATTTATAAGCCTGACTTTTTTAAGGCAAACGACGAGAGGATTTACTTACTGAAAAAAATTTGTGATTGGAGCGAATTAGGAGAATTAATAACTAATTATAAGTTGTTAGGTGTAAAAACTCCATCAGTAAAACCGTGGCCGTTTTTATCATCTGAAGATCACCCTGAGAGGCAGTTGATAAGAGCCTCTAAATATGCTTTGGAAAACTATAATGTAGAACCTATCCCCTTAGCTCATAAACCAAAATCAGAGAATGATAAACTCCGTATTGGTTATTTCAGTGCCGACTTTCGAGAAAATGCTATTTCATACCAACTAGCGAGAGTACTGGCTCTGCATGATAGGAGTAAAATAGAAGTTTATGCTTATTCCTTTGGTCAAGCAGATGATGACATGAGGAAACGTATTATAGATTCTGTTGATCATTTTAAAGATGTAACTAATCTATCTGATAAAGATGTGGCTTTGCTTGCCCGGGAAGATAAAATCGATATTGCCATCGATCTCATGGGTTATACAAAAGGCTGCCGGACAAATATTTTTGCTTTCAGAGCAGCCCCAATACAGATTTATCCTTGGGGAACAACAATGGCTTCAAAGTTTATTGATTATGTGATTGCAGACAATATCGTTATTCCTGATCGATTACGGGACTATTACCAGGAAAAAATCATTTATCTACCCAATTCGTTCATGCCTACAAATAATACTAAGGAGATATCTGATACGATTATGACCCGAAAGGATATGGGTTTACCAGAAGATGGTTTCGTCTTCTGCTGCTTTAATAATAACTATAAAATCACTCCGCGTGAGTTTGATATTTGGATGCGATTATTAACAAAGGTGGAAGGTAGTGTCTTGTGGTTGGCAAATTGCAATAAATGGGCAAAGGGTAACCTTCAGAAAGAGGCTGAACAACGAGGTGTTGATCCTTCTCGATTAATTGTAGCTGAAAGGCTATCAACAGAGGACCATTTAGCCCGACACCGACTTGCAGACCTATTCCTTGATACATTCAATTTTAATGCACACTCAACCGCTTCTGATGCCCTATGGGCTGGTCTTCCTGTGATCACAAAAATTGGGGAACAATCAGTAGCTCGCTTTGCAGCTAGTATGCTAAGTGCTGTTGGGCTACCAGAATTGATTACAAAAACCAAAGAGCAATATGAAGATCTTGCTCTTAATCTAGCTACAAATAGAAAATTTTTTGATTCTATAAGAGAAAAATTACTGATTAACAGGCTAAAAATGCCCCTTTACGATTCAGAGAACTATACTCGATCTCTTGAGCTAGGATATGAAAATGTATTTGATCTGTATCAAAAGTGTGAAAAAGCAAGGGACACTTGGATACTTTAGGATCAATCAGTGTGTGACAGTCTTTGTACATTAGCAGACTAAGGCCTTCCCAGAGTATAGGCCTAGTGTTTACTTTCCTATTTATTTAAAAGCTTTGGCACAATCCTTGCGACTAAATTAATATTCGTGAGGTTCCTAAATTTACCTATAGGTACTAGATTTGAATTTTGATTGGAAATGGAATGATAGAATCCGGATTTGCTGAGAAGACTAAAATGTTACTTCCAGCTGGATATATTGAAAGAAAAGATAAACTAAAGGTGCATTTATCCAACACTGTCTTTAAAAAGCCAACTATGGTTATGGGGCATGGAGAGGCTACCGAAATCATCAAGAATGCTTTTAAAAAGTGGAGTCCAAAAACAAAAGAACATGCTAAAAGAGTTTTTAAGGAATTAGAAAAAAAATTCCCTGATGATTTTGCTCCCGATATCGTTTGGGATAGTGTTTCACACCTGTCTTCGAGAGAATATTTTGTTTGGGGACACGACCATGATTTTGGGTTTGGTCTCAAAAGACCTGGTTTCATGTCCACTAGACATATTGAAATTCCATCAGAGGCTATGGCTTTGGGCTTTTTACCAGCATGCTTAAAAAACAAGAAGGTATTAGATATTGGTACACATACGGGAGGTGATCTGCTAGTTCTTGCTGGATTAGGAGCCAAATGTACAGCATTGGAAGAAGAACCTCGCACCTTTGACGCCGCAAATACCCTAATAAAGGGTTTGAAGGTAGGGGCAAAAATTCTACGGAAAAGTGCTTTTGAAGATAACTCTGATTGGCAGAGAACATTTGATTACATATATTGTTCAGGTGTGCTTTATCATGTCACAGATCCAGTCCTACTTTTAAGAATACTATTCAGCTATTTAAAAGTTAGTGGGGAACTATTGATTGAGACCAAAGCAATGCCAGGACAGAATGCTTTATGTAGTTATTCTGGAGGAGTGGAAAAAGGCTCAAATTGGTATGCGCCAGACGAACTTACAATAGGAAGATGGTTCATAGATGCAGGTTTCCAAAGTCAACATATTACCATTTACCGACGATCAAATGGACGATTACTAGTTCATGCTATAAAGAAAAGCCTAGCAGAAATGATAGAGCCACAGGGGTTTTCAAGACCTGGAAGTTGGTTAGAAAATAAAACTTAACCCCACAAAAAAATATGGAGCTAGCATTGATAGACTGTTTTTCGCAAAAATCTATGGATTTTAAGAAGAAGGGGTCCGACGTTTTTATTGACAAGAGGGCATATTTTAAATACCCAGAATTAGTTGAAATAGGCTCTCATTGTGCATTCGACAATGGTTTGCATATAACAACCAGAGGACTTTTTGGTTCTTACATTCATATTGGACCATATGTAAGTATTATAGGGGGGAGCGATAGTTTACTAGTAGCCAAAGATTTCTCAACCATAGCTACTGGTGCGAGAATTATATGTATGGGAGAAGCACATTTAGGAAATGGTTTGGTAGGACCCACTATACCAAAAGAATATAAAGACGATATGGTTGGTGGAACAACAGTACTAGAACGTTTTAGCAACGTCCTAACAAACGCTGTAATCTTGCCTGGTATAACTGTTGGCGAAGGTGCAGTTATTGGCGCTGGAGCAGTCCTTGGATCCAACGCAGAACCGTGGTCAATTTATCTAGGTAATCCAGCCCGCAAGGTCAAAAATAGGAATAAAGAGGCAATGATCCAATATGCCAAAAAATTGATAAGTCAAAAGGACTCCCTAGTTGGTCAAATTTGAATTATATGGAAAAACATTACTTCTCGATACTAAGAAATGTTTTAAACCAAATTTAACAACGCAATTAATTCTCCGTTCAGTAATAAAAATGACTAGAGAGAATACTAGCAAATTTAAGTCAGTACTAGAGTTAGGCTGCGGTACAGGTGTGATATCAGCATATTTAGCAAAATACGGATACCTCAAAAATGTATCCCAGCTATCCTTATCTGATATTTCAATAGAAGCAGTCAGTGCATCTCAGAGTAACTTTACAAAAAATGTGGGAAGGTCAACCAACTTTGAGCTCACCTTTAAGTCTGGCAAAGGGCTTAATCCCTGGAGTGGTAATACTTTTGATTTAATTATAAATGACATATCCGCAATAAGTGATGAGATTGCAGGATTAAGTGATTGGTTCGACTGTGCTACCTGTGAGGCTGGCAGAGATGGTATTGATAATACTCTAGAAATCATACATAGGGGCGAAGAATTTTTGAATAATGGAGGTACCTTAATTTTTCCTGTATTGTCTTTATGCAACGTTAAGAAACTTGATGATATTTTATTCAAGAAGGGTTATAAAACATCCTTACTGCAAAAACAAAAGTGGCCTCTCCCTTCTAGTATGCTTAAGACGCATAAGTCTCGTCTTCTAATGATGAAAAAAAACGGGTATATCAATTTTGAAGAAAAATTTGGACAGTTTATTGCAGAAACCCGTTGTTATGCATTGAATCTTTAGACCAGTAATCTTGCTACTGATCAGTAGTAAAAGTCTCATTTTATAAAGCTAATCGGTTATTAAAGCTCTGGCATATTATTTGCTTGGGGGTTAGCAAAAGGAGTTTGTTATGCTAGATGATTATAAGGGTACAGCTGTTAGGGATAGTAAAGAGATATTTGATTTGCAGACCTCATTTATAGAAAATGGTTATGCAATAGTTGATTTAGAATTATCCTCAGATTTTTGCCAGGAAATAATCAATGATATGAACCGTATCAATGGAAGCATTAATAAAAAACTTAATCCAGATATTTATCACTATAACGAATTTCCAAGATTAATTGAGGCCTGGAGACAGTCTCCAAGTATAAGACAACTGGCTCTAAACCAAACTATTTATAACTTATTGAAGAAACTTTATAAATCAAATCCAATACCATTTTCAACAATCAATTTTACAAAAGGTACAGAACAACCAATGCATAGTGATTACTTCCACTTTGGTAGTATGCCTGAATTAATGCTAGCTGGTGTTTGGGTGGCCCTTGAAGACGTTAACCCTAAAAGTGGTCCACTATCTATAGCAGCACGGTCTCATAAAAGCCCAGTTATGCTGCCTGAAGATCTTGGGGAAATTGCACTTCCAAAGAGTATGGCTGATTTAAAAAGAATCTATTCGACCTATGAATCCTATGTTGAAGCTTACATTGCAGAGAATAATCTAAGTATAGAAACTCCAGTCTTGAGGCGTGGCCAAGCAATAATTTGGGCAGCTAACTTGTTTCATGGTGCTGGGACTATTGAAAATAAAAAATTAACCAGGTATTCTCAAGTTACACATTACCACTTTGAAAGCTGTGAATTTTTCTATAATCCAGGCTTTTCGACAAGAAGAAGATACGTGAAACGAGATCTTGCAGAATCAAGGATAAGCCAGGAGGAAATATGAGTATTTCAATTAAAATAATAAACTTAATTAGTTCAGCTCTAGATGATAGTAATATCAGTATCACCTCTACAAATGAAAATGTCTCCGGATGGGACTCCTTAGGACACCTTAGCATACTCTCGGCATTGGACGATGCCACTGACGGTAAAGTCAGTGGAATAAGGGACTTTAATGATGTTTCGACTGTAAGTCAGATCGTAAAATTGTTCGAAAAGCATAATTTAAACTTATGAGATTTACGAAAATCGTTGAAGCTTTTGGTTCACTTGAGTTAACCCATCAGCTTTTGAGTGATGAGATAGGGAAAGTTGTAGCAGATAGAATTAGAGAAAAATCTGGGTTTGAAACCAGATATATATGCTCTGAAGATGAGAACATTTTTAATGTAGCAAATAAATCTATAACAGAAAACGGCTTAGAACAAGATATTGTAAATAGTGATGTGATTATAGTTGTTTCGGAGTATACGGTAAACAATGTACCACCACCATCTGCTTTCCTGTTAGAAAACTTTAATTTAGAAAAAAAACTTGTTCTAGACCTAAACAGAGGATGCTCTGGCTTTTGTGAAGCTTTGATTATCGTAGACAAAATTTTTTCTACAGGTGTTAATAATAAAGCTTTAATAATAACGGCTGAAAATTATTCAAAATATTTTAAGCGTAAAAACCGTTCTTTATCTCCGATTTTTAGTGACTGTGTTACTTTTTCAGTTATAGAAAAAGGAACCAAGTCTATTAGCCAATATGATTCAGGATCTTTTTATCAGTATAAAGACGACTTGAAATATCAATTAGAAAATAATGAGTTATATATGAACGGCCCTGGCCTTGTGTCTTTTGTAAAATCGAAGGTAGTACCTTCTATTCAATACCTTCTTAGTAACACTCCAGGCAATTTTGAACTTGACTTTTTTTTACCTCACCAAGGGAGCAAGTTAATAGTCGAGACCTTGAGAGATACTCTGAATATTTCAAAGGAAATTTGTCCATTTACTGCTAGAAATATTGGAAATACAAATTCATCGTCCATCCCTATATCCCTTAAATATCTGATAAGCGAACAAAAACTTAGGAGACCTATGAATTGCCTATTGTCTGGGTTTGGAGTCGGCCTTTCCTATTGCAATTTAATATTAAGTCTAGAGGTTTAACTTGATTATAGTCAATGGAGCAGGATCTGCTATTGCCCAAAAATATATTAAAAGTGAAATATCCGAGCCAATATTAGCTATTTCGCGTGGAACAAACATTTCTCAAGGTAACGTGAAAAATGTTTTTACTAATTGCCTAGATGAACTAGAGGAATGTCTCAAGGCTTTAAAGGGCCAAGAATTGGTCTGGGTAAACTTTAAGGCTACAAAAACTGACGCAATAATATCAAAAGTTACTGTTACTGAGTTGCAAGATTCATTTAATACCAACTTTTTACCAAATTTCTTAGCTGTTAAATATCTAGCCCCAAAGATGATATTAAATAAAAAAGGTTCTTTCATTTTTATTGACTCTGTAAAAGCTGGAATGGGTGAAACTGGATGCTTAGCTTATAGTAGCTCCAAGCAATCTAATAATGGTTTACAAAAGACTACTGTTAAAGAGTTTTCCCGGTTTGGAATAACCTGTAATACTATCTGCCTTAGTTATGTAAATACCCCAATGTGGAATAAACTAAGTTCTTCTCTTCAAGAAAGTCTTTTAACGGAGGTTCCAGGTAAAAAATTAGTTGATACCGATGAAATCAACGCAACAATTAGATTTTTAATCAGTAACAGAATTATCAATGGCACAAAAATTATTCTTGATGGCGGCCTCACAAATATGTGAGATTTAAATATAAAGTTGTCTAAAGGCTACTACCTAATTTATTCATTATGAACTCAACAGTTGTTTTCTTGCACATTTGTAAGAAAACAGAATTACTAATTAACCTATTGGAACTAATAGCACTGCCTCCCAGAGTCAAACTAAGATTCTCTTAATCAACAAGGTGTCAACACTGCTGTTCCTTTTTTGGGCATCCTTATCCAAACTACCTTTAACCTGGTATATTACTTGCTAGTTATGAGGGAAGGAATAGGAGATAGGGCCTACATGCTTCATACGCCTCAAGAACCAAACAGTAAGAAAGCCCCTGGCGATCTGGTCAATCAAGTCATTAGTCTCTATCAAAAGGGAGACGTCCAAGCGACCCTGTCTCAAGCCCAAAAGCTTATCCAAACCTATCCAGAAACCCCTGCCCTCCATAATGTACTCGGAGCTTGTCTCTCACACACAGGACAAACAAAGCAGGCCCTCTTTCATTTTAAAGAAGCGCTAAAGCTTAACCCATCAAGCCCAACAGCTAACAATAATTTAGCCAATATCCTAATTGACCTTAAGCAATATGAGGAAGCTCAAAAGCTGCTTGAATATGCCATTAAAGTAAAACCAGACTTTGCAGAAGCTTATAACAATCTTGGCAATGCTCTCAAAGAACAAAAAAACTACAAAGAAGCTATTCCTCATTATGAGAAAGCTATCAATATCAATCCCAATTACTTTGAGGCTTATAATAACCTTGGGGTTGTATTCAATAAACTCAAAAACTATCCAGAGGCAGAAAGAACCCTCACAAAAGCGATCCAACTCAATCCAGAATTTGTTGAGGCATATAGTAACTTAGGAAGCGTTTTTACTGATCAAAAAAAATATCCTCAAGCCATTCAGAACTTTGACCATGCTATAAAAATCAACCCTAATAATGCCGAGGCTTATAATAATAAAGGGACTTGCCTAAGAGAGGAGAAGCGACTAGATGAGTCTATTATTGCTTTTGATAAAGCCTTAGCACTCAATCCAAATTACGCAGATGCCTATTACAACAAGGCTAATTCTTTACAGGATCAAAAAGAATATCAAAGTGCCTTAATTTATTATGATAAAGCAATTGAGTATCAGCCTGATTTCTTTAATGCCGATTGTGAAAGATTATTTTTACTAAACCAGATTTGTGATTGGAGTGGCTTTGATCAAACACAGATAGACATAATAAATCTTGGTATAACTACTCCCTCAATTAACCCATTTTCTTTTCTATCCATTGATGATCACCCTGAGAGGCAATCGATAAGAGCATCTAAACATGCTTTGGAAAACTATAATGTAGATCCTATCCCCTTAGCTCATAAATCGAAATCAGAGAATGATAAACTCCGTATTGGTTATTTCAGTGCAGACTTTCACGAGCATCCAGTCTCCTACCAACTAGCTAGAGTATTGGCTTTGCATGATAAGAGTAAAATAGAAGTTTATGCTTATTCCTTTGGTCAAGCAGATGATGACATGAGGAAACGTATTATAGATTCTGTTGATCATTTTAAAGATGTAACTAATCTATCTGATAAGGATGTGGCTTTGCTTGCCCGGGAAGATAAAATCGATATTGCCATCGATCTTATGGGGTATACAGGAAAAGCTAGGACAAATATTTTTGCCTTTAGAGCCGCACCAGTTCAGATACTTTATCTATATGAGGGTACTATGGGTGCCAAATTTATGGATTATGTGATTGCAGATCATACTGTTATTCCTGATAGGTTAAAAGAGTATTACCAAGAAAAGATCATCTATCTTCCCCATACCTATATGCCCACGGATAATACCAAGGAGATATCTGATACGGTTATGACCCGAAAAGATATGGGGCTACCAGAAGATGGTTTCGTCTTCTGCTGCTTTAATAATAACTATAAGATCACTCCGCGTGAGTTTGATATTTGGATGCGACTATTAGACAAAGTAGAAGGAAGTGTCTTGTGGTTAAAGGAACCAAATCAATGGGCAAAGGGTAACCTTCAGAAAGAGGCTGAACAACGAGGTGTTGATCCTTCTCGATTAGTATTTGCTCAGAGGGTACCAACTGAGCATCATTTGGCGCGTCATAGGTTAGCAGACCTATTCCTTGATACATTCAACTTTAATGCACACTCAACAGCTTGTTATAGCTTATGGGCTGGTCTTCCTATTATTACAAAAAAGGGTGAACAGTTTGTTGCTCGTTGTGCTTCTAGCTTTTTAAACGCCATTGAGTTACCTGAATTGATTACTAGCACAGAAAAAGAGTATGAGGATCTTGCTCTTGAGCTAGCTACAAACAAAACATTACTCTCTTCGATTACCAAAAAGCTAGCTGACAATCGACTTTCAACGCCTCTATTTGATACAGAACAGTATACAAAGAATTTAGAAGTAGCATATGAGAAAGTATATTGGTCCGAACCCAACTTTTGAGAAAGTTCTAGCAAACCGCAGTAATAAAGTTTGATTTTATCAGTTTAAGAGTTTTAAAAATAATATCTTTATATCTTACATAATTATAGTCTAATTGTAACCTTTATGAGAAACTAATGACATTTTTATCTGATATAACTATTTTTGTTTCTAATCTGATACTCAGTTGATTTCTTTTTTTAAAAAAGATTGTTACTTTGGTGCTCATGAAACTTATTTCGAAAAAATAATAAAATGATAAATCCTTTTAACCCATTTATTAAAAAAACCTCTTATTCACCTATTTCTGAGGCATATTCTTGGTTGGAAAATACTATAATGCCAAAAGATTTAGAATTAATGAATCTAAGTCAGGCTGCGCCAAATGATCCACCACCCTTAGATATTAGACAAGCAATTGCAGATGCTGCTCTTAATGAGCCTAACGTACACCTTTATGGACCAGTTTTAGGAAATGATAATCTTAGATTTGAGCTTGGGGGAAAATGGACTGAGTTATATTCAGGAAAAGTAGACTCAGCTAATATTGGTATAACTTCTGGATGTAATCAGGCCTTTTGTTCCGTAATTGCAACTATTGCAAAACCAGGAGATAATATCATAGTCCCAAGCCCTTGGTATTTTAACCACAAAATGTGGCTAGATATGGCAGCAATAAATACGCTTCCACTTCCATTAGATAAAACAATGCTTCCAATAATTGATAGAGTAGAGGATTTAGTAGACAAGAAGACAAAAGCAATTGTCTTGGTTACGCCAAATAATCCAACAGGTTTGGAATACCCCGATAAATTACTATTAGATTTTTACAAAATTGCTCAAAAAAATAATCTTTTGTTAATAGTAGATGAAACTTATAGAGATTTTCATTCTAGAAATAATCCAATACATAATTTATTTAAAGAAAGTGATTGGAAAGATACACTAGTTAGTCTGTACTCATTTTCAAAGGCGTATCGTCTTACGGGGCATAGAGTAGGTGCGATAATAACTAATGAGAAAAGGCTGCAGCAGATTGAAAAATTTTTAGATTCAGTGACAATCTGTCCTAATCAGCTTGGACAAGTAGCTGCTCTTTATGGATTGAAAAACTCATCTAGTTGGTTAGAGCAAGAGAGAATAGAAATACTAAATCGGCAAAATAAAATTAAAGAAGGTTTTAAAATCTTATCTAATTGGAAATTAAAGGGCTGTGGAGCATATTTCGCTTATGTTGAAAATCCTTTTAATATTTCATCTGATATTATTTGCCAGAAATTATTGGCAAATCAGGGTATACTATCATTGCCTGAAAGAATGTTTACACCAAAATATAACAATATACAGAAAAAGCACATCCGATTTGCTTTTGCCAATATAAATTGCTCAAAAATTGATGAACTGTTTGAAAGATTGAAAAATTTTAGCTTAAATTGAGTGCCTATAACATTTTTTAATCTAATACTACCGTAAATTTCTCATATTTTAGTTCCTTTTTTGCTTACGGTGTAATTTTATATTAGTTTCTTATTTGTTATGTTATTAATGTATTTTTTTATTAAGTAAGGTTCTTTAGCTTCATTAATCTCTTTTCCCTTAATATTATTTGTTTAAGTGGAGTAAAAATGATTGGCATAAAAAATTTGTTTAGAGTGACCTGTTATTTAGGTCTATTCAGTACAATATAAATAAATCAAAAGGCTTAAAAGAATTTATTAAATGTAACTGTTATATTTGTAGCAGTGGTAAAGGGTTTGGTATAGTAAACGCCTCTTTAATTGATCTTGCGCTTATTTCTGTAAATGATTCAATAGTTTAGTATAAGTTTAACTACGACTCCTCTAAAAATTTATTTGTATTAAGTGCGGTATCCATACTCACCACAAAAGTCAATCAACTTCAGGATTCTGCTGTGAAAACGTTTTTGCATTAATGATATATTGAAGAGATTAGTACTAAACTTACCAGTGCTGATTGAATAAATCATTCTGATGGTAGGTAGTAATAACTTTACCTTCGTAATGCTTGAAGTAAAATATTTCTATTAAACTTTTATGCAAATATGCAAAAACTAACAGGAGCTATTATGGATTTAAAAGAAATATATTTACGGCAAATGGATCAAAATATAAAGCGCCAAGGTGAATTACAGGAAGAAAATAACAGAATTTTGAAAGAAATTTTGAAAGAAATTATTTCAATTAAAAAAAACTAAATTGAGGGCAAATAAGGAGAGAAACAAAATGGTTTTTGATTGGCTAGCTGGTGCACAACCAATTCAACAAAGGAAAACAGAAAATACTAAAAAATTTGAATATTGTATCCTGCAATTGCATCATTCTTCTGGTACTGGAATAAAGGATATAAAAGAGGCTAATAAACTTGGAGCCAGCGGTTGGGAATTAGTTAGTGTTACAACTATTATGTCAAAGAACGATCACCATGATTCTTATTATTTCAAGAGAGCTAAATAAACACAAATATAATTGTATTCTGGGGATAAGTACCAGAAGTTAGTTTCATGTAGTTATTGAAAACTCTTTTGAATGTATTTATTAAGGTCTAAGCAGGTGGAGAATTTATTTGAGTAAAATCTATATCGATGGAGATGCTTGTCCTGTAAAAAAAGAAGTCTACAGAGTTGCTATCAGACACAAATTTGAAGTTGTCGTAGTTTCAAATGGAGGTATAAGACCTTACAACCACCAATTAGTTACGATGCATGTGGTGTCGCAGGGTTTAGATATGGCAGATGACTGGATAGTCGAAGTATTAATCCATAACGATTTAGTTATTACAAATGATATTCCTTTAGCTGCAAGGTGTATTGCTAAAGGAGCCAAAATTATCAAACCAGATGGTAAAATACTTGATTGTTCAAACATTGGAGGAGTATTGGCGAACCGAAATCTAATGACTGATCTACGATCATCGGATCCCTATTTTCAAGAAAAGGAAAGGGGGTTTTCTAAAAAGGATCGTTCCAATTTTTTAAATATGCTAGAAAGTGAGTGTCAAAAAATTTTAAAGCACCCCTAGAGTGAGTTATGTAATTAGAAAGCATCTTCAATATAGCAGATAACAAATATAAGTAAATTTAGGTACATAAATTTATAAGTACTCAATCTAGAATATCTTTTAGAAAAAGCTGTTCTTAAAGGACCCATAAAATTCTCTATTGCACAACTTTTATAATAAAATCATGGTTTTTCTATAAACTGGGTAATAGCCGTTAAATTTATATGGATATTTTCTAAACATTTGAAAAAATCTACCCTGTTCTAAGCGCTAAAGCTCCAAGTTCCAGTTTTGGATTAGGTAAATATTTGTAGCTTTCAATTTTTTATGTTATCAAATAATTATTAGTTTGGTGAGTGTGGTAAATGAGAAGAGGAAGTAAAGAAACATTAAAACATCTTATTTACAGCTCTCGTCCTGTAAATTTTGACGGTGCGATAATCGATAATATCCTGATTTCCTCTACGAGAAATAACATTAAAAGTGGCGTTACAGGAGCATTAATTTATAGGCAAGATTTATATTTGCAGTTTTTGGAAGGACCTAGAGACCAAGTTGATAAAACCTATCAAAGAATTATTGCAGATAGTAGGCACTCAGAATTAAAAAAACTGCGAGATTCTCCTAATAGTAGGAGGTTATTTTCTTCCTGGGCAATGAGGGGCGACTCTGTTGAAACCTGGATGTGGTCATATGAAGAAGTTAAAAATGGATTACTTACCCGGTTATCATCTCATGAAGCCTTAGAAGTTTTTGAGAAACTTTCTAGAACTGTCGATCAGTTCAATTAAGTCCAGCTAAATTTTTCTAACTTTTAAATTAAGGTGCAAAAATTATCGAACTTTATTTTAAAAAGCAAAACAAAATTAAATCAAAATGATTGGATAGAGACTCAAATTGTTATAAGGATTGATATTAAGATAGTTAGTACATTGTCTCGAATTATATTTTAATTAATCATTCATTCAGGAACTCAAGTGCATTTGTAAATGAGCAGATTATAAATTTTTACTAAATAGTAATTAAAATTTTGTTAGAATTAATTTATTGCTGGATGTTTTCTTGTATGTATTACTAATTTTCGTACAATACCTCTTGATTTTTATTTGGCGATTTAATACACAGAATTTCTAGCATCAAGATCTGCATCAATATAAAGGAAAATTTTTACAGTCTGCATATTCCAAAATCTAATGATACTGGGAATGTCGAGAAAGTTTTGAAACTAGGTTTTAGATAAGGATTTTAGTTAAAAAGTCTTTATATAATTAGTTATCGGGTGTTAATTCACCTACCTACTTTAATTTTGAAGGAAAATAAAATGGCAAATGGAACGGTAAAATGGTTTAACACAGCGAAGGGGTATGGCTTTATCGCTCCGGAAGATGGATCTAAAGATGTATTTGTACATATTACTGCGTTGGAAAAAGCAGGCTTAAGACGGTTGGATGATGGGCAGAAGGTGTCTTTTGAGTTAGCTACTGAGAAGGGTAAAACTTCGGCAGTACATATTCAGCTTCAAGAAGGCTAAAGAGTTTTAAGAGCGCTTTGTTAGTGACCTAAAAGTATTGCTAGTTCACTAGCTTTAATTAATAAAAAAAAAATTAATTATAGTCCCTTTGGTTGCCAACAAGTGGTAGCCTTTGGGCTATGTTTTTTTGTGTTTATTTTTTTCCAAAAATTAGTAGGTTTTTTTTATTTTGTTAGAGACCCTTTATATTAAAATATTCATATATTTTTAGTTTTTCATTTACCAGGTTGATTTAAACATTTTTATTTATAAACTAGTCTAAAAAGAATTTTCTCTATCCAAAAAACACTAAATTTACTTCCTGAGAAATATGAAGAGGTTCCCGTATCAAGGGAGTAAATTAATGGCATGCTTAATGCAGGTATATTCTCTAAAATTATAGAGAGGTCCAATGATGGAAGGAAAAATTAGTACTGACTTAAAAGAAACTATAGATAAAAAAGTTTTTTTTAAATTTGTTTCTTTCAATACAGCCAATGAAGAAGAGATGGAGAAAACCTTGGCGTTAAATAATTTTTTAAAGGAGGATGGAGAGCGTATTTTTAAGCAAAATAGCTCAGATTAATAAACTGTTATAGAAAAAGTCAGAAACCTTTAATTTATGAATTAACTACTTACCTAATCAATATAGTTTTTTTAGTATGGCACGGTTTTAGTAATTCATGATCAGGATTTTATTAATTGGGCTGTTTTTAGTTGTTTTAGCTTGGATTGTTAATAACTTTCTCCTCAAAAATAAAAAACCAATCTTTGGGAGAGTGAATTCTTCTCTTAAGTTATTGCTTTTTCTTATATTACTGCTTCTGGTGATATCAGTTTTACCAAACCTTGGCTTAAAATCGTTCTCATTTTTAAGGAACATGGTTCCATGGACTGGCTTGTCTTAGTTTATCTTTTGACGTTTAAACACATTTTTAGATTATCACCGTAAAATGTTATATCATTTAAGCAGGATTATGTTAGTTAGACCTTGGCACCTTTAAGTCAGTTTTGAATTATATTGGTAAGTAATATGGTTAAAATACTGCGTTTCAGGGGCTGACTATTAGTGTTTGCGTAGGTTTTGATGGGGTTGAATAAAACAGCATTTTTTTGGAATGAACGCTGCTTTTGGCATTCTGCTGGCAATTTTGCATTTCTTGTTCCTGTGGGTGGTGTTGTAGAACCATTAAATTCATCTAGCCTTCCAGAAACTCCAGAAAGCAAAAGAAGACTAAAAAACCTAATAGAAATTACTGGTTTATCAAAAGATTTAAAACTGATTTCTAGTATAAATGATATATCATACCAGGATATTTGTAGAATTCACTCAAAGGATTATATTGATAACTTTATTCTTCTGTCGGGTGAATCGGGTGGAGATCTTGGGCTCCGGTCTCCTTTTGGTCCAGGTGGATTTGATATTTCATGTATTTCAGCTTCCCTAGTGAAAGATGCATTATTTTCTGTTTTAGACGGTGAGTTTGATAATAGTTATGCGCTTTCAAGGCCACCTGGGCATCACTGCTTGTCAGATTATCCAAATGGTTTTTGTTTGCTAAATAATATCGCAATTGCAATTGAGGCAGCTATTCAAAGTGATAAAGTAGAAAAAGTTGCTATTGTTGATTGGGACGTGCACCATGGTAATGGAACAGAAACTATTTTTTATAATAGACCAGATGTCCTAACCATTTCTATTCATCAGGAGTATAATTATCCATTAAATACTGGTGATATCAAGGATTTGGGAGGGTCAGATGCATACTTATCTAATCTTAATATACCCCTTTTCCCTGGAGGGGGGCATGCTGTATATACTTATGCAATGAATGAACTTATTCTACCAAAATTAACGAAATTTAAACCTGATATTGTAGTAGTTGCTTGTGGGTATGATGCTTCAGGCGTAGACCCACTCTCTAGAATGTTGTGCGGTTCCAATACGTTTTTGTATATGACTGAACAGCTAATGGATTTTACTAAGGGAAAATTAGTGTTAGCTCATGAGGGTGGGTACAGTGATGTTCATGTTCCATTTTGTGGACACTCAGTTTTACAAGCACTGAGTGGATCTTCGATTTGTGTGGATGATCCTTTGGCTAACCGTATTTTTTCTCAGCAACCTGATCCTGTTTTTGATAATCTACAGTTTAAGAGAATGAAAGAAATAGCTGAATTACATAAATTATTATAAAATTTTGCAATGATTTAAAATTATTTTTTGTTTGTATTTATAACGTTACTAGAATCTTTTTTAAAATTAATTACTAACGCTAGGCTATATTTCTTTTAATTTGGATATATCGTATGAATTATAGATTATACACAAGGATTTGGATCCGACAGGTGAATCTCTTGGATTTTTTTTAAAATATCAGAATCTAAAGTTACCTCATTGCTATCAATATTTTCTTTTAATTGCCCCAAAGAGGTTGCACCTATAATGTTACTTGTTACGAAAGGCCTGTCATTAACAAATGCATTTGCAAAAGTGGATGGAGAAACTCCAGCTTCTTTGGCTAAATTAACATAGGAAGCAATTGCTTTTTCCCCACGAACGGTGTGATGTCTAGAAAACCTACGTGGCCATAGTGTATATCGTGCATTTTCTGGGTGCTTATTTCTTAAATACTTTCCGCTCAGCCTTCCGCCTGCTAGTGGTGAATAGGCTAACAATCCACATTGTTCTCTAATTGAAACTTCTGAATTTGCAATATCAAAAACTCTATTTACTAAATTGTAGACATTTTGAATAGTTAATACTCTGGGAAGGTCATTTTCCTTTGCCGTTTGAAGGAATTTTGTAACACCCCATGGAGTTTCGTTAGAAAGTCCAATATGCCTAATTTTACCTATTTTAACCAAGTGGTTTAGGTTTTCTAAAACTTCCAGTATTGGTGTCCAATCTGTATCAGTTTCATCATATTCAAAGTCTAAGGTTCCAAATTTAGGAACTTTTCGTTCAGGCCAATGCAGTTGATACAGGTCAATATAATCAGTTTGCAATCGCTTTAGACTAGCATTTATAGCCGCTTCCAAATTAAACTTATCAAAACCTAGACTCTTTGATCCCTTTCTTATCCAGTCAAGACCATCTGATTTTGAAACGACTTTGGAGGCTAGCACTATTTCTGACCGATTTTTCTTTTGCTTCAGCCATTTTCCAATTATTTCTTCCGTCTTTCCATATGTTTCTCTTTTTGGCATGACTGAATATAACTCAGCTGTATCAAAAAAGTTTACACCTCTTTCTAAGGAATAATCCATTTGTTCAAATGCTTGTTTTAATGAGTTTTGCTCTCCCCATGTCATTGTTCCCAAACAAATAACACTGACTTCAATATTGGTATTACCTAATTTTCTATATCGCATTTCTTTCCCATCATCGCCTACTTTTGTGCCTAAATAAAATGACTAGTATAAAATTGACGATATTCGACTGACAATCTATTTTAAAAGGCGCATTAATGTTTTATAGTTTTTTCATAAAATAAACTAATTAACAATTCACAAAAGGAAAAAAAGCAAGTATTTTTATGAATTGATTTGATGTAATAAGGCAATTTTTTCTATGTTTACACTGGAGAAATTAAATGTTTAGAAACTTACTTATCTTCATGATAGTTGCTTGCCTAAATGTACTTGGGAATTCTAGTATGGCGGAAGATTTTGTTGTCGGTTTGAAGGCCTTCAAAAGTCAAGATTATAATACAGCTTATGAGCAATTTATCACATTAGCTGAAGCAGGTGATATAAGAGCTCAGACTTATATTGGAATGATGCATTTTAATGGATTATCAGTCCCACGGAATTTTGAGATTGCTGCAAGCTGGTATGAGAAAGCTGCCTCAAACGGTCATCCTCATGCTCAGTTTCATTTAGGTTGGATGTATGATACTGGCAAGGGAGTAGAGCAGGATATTAGTCTTGCTTTTGGATGGTTCGAATCAGCTGCACTGCAAGGTCACCCTAGAGCTCAAAATAATCTTGGAGTAATGTATTTCAAAGGAGAGGGGGTAAAAAAAGACCACCTTATCGCTCAGATGTGGTACATGATTTCGGCTTCGAAGGGGATGTCCGAAGCAAGAGAAAATATGGATGTTTTAAGGAAACACCTTAATTCTAAACAAATGGCTCAAGTTAAGCAAATGGCGAGAAAATGTCTAACCAGTAATTACTCCAAGTGTTAGAATAAAGTTGTTTATCGTAAATAGTCAGGTACTTTTTAAATATGGGTAACAATACGATAGTTCAAATGAAAAGCTATAACGTTGGGCAGATAATATTACATTGGACTATTGCAGTGCTGGTTTTTTATCAATATGCACTTGGAACTACCCTAACTGATGAAAAATTGCTTAAATGTAACGAAGTTGGTGTAGCAACGTTGTTGTGCGAAGGCTTTTTACCTCAATACGTAGTTGGATCCATGATCCTTGGCCTTATGCTTGTTAGAACATTTTTCAAACTTTATTTTGGAGCACCACCGCTGTCTGATACGGTACCATATTTTTTTAAGATATTAGCTAAACTATCTCATATTTCTCTTTATCTATTGGTGTTTGCTGTAACTATAACAGGGCTTTTAGGGTTGTTTGCAAACTCTAGTCTGACTTTAAATATACACTCTTTAATCTCAAACCTCCTTATAATTCTTATACTTATTCACATTTGTGCTGTAGCTTTTCATGAGGGAATCCTAGGATCTAGATTGCTCTATAGGATGGTAACTATTAATAAGAACCACTTATCCTAGATATATAAGTGCTCGGCGAATTTTTTATGGTTTTACAACGGTATTACCCTTTTTTATCCACTCTGTAATTCCATCAGTGACATCATAAACTTTTTCGTAGTTTAACTTTTCACTAAGAAACTTTGCAACTAAGCTAGTTCGCCTACCTGTTCTGCATATTAAAATAAAGGGTTCATTTTTTTTTGCCACTAAATCCAAATTTTTAAGCCAATTTTCTGTATCTGCTTTACCGTTCTTATTAAAGAAAGTCATAAGGATGCTATCTTTTACTATCCCCGTTTGGTTCCATTCTTCCTGGCGCCTAATATCTATAATAGGAACCTGATTTTCAATTAAAGAGCGCAGTTGGTTGTTCCCAATCTCAAATACTTCCGCACTTGCCATGGTGCTTATAAGATAAATAAAAATTGAAAATCCTAATTTTTTCATTACAAACAAATCCTTTTTTTTAGCTTGTGTCTGATGAGCATTTTTTTGATATGGTTATTAAAGTTTAAAAAGAAAGGGTTATAACAGAGATTTTAGGTTAATTAGTAATTGAGTTGTTCTTAAGTCAATAATAAGACTATGTTATAAATTTAGTCATTTTGTTTTGAAGTGGGGTTTAGATGTCTGATTTTATAAAATGTCAGAGAAGTCTTTTTAATATACCAGAAGATATAGCTTACTTAAATACTGCTTATATTTCCCCCTTATCCTCTAGAGTTCTCAGTGCTATTGTTCATGGTTCAAATTTAAAAGCTCAGCCCTGGAAAATTTCACCAAAAGAACATTTTTTTGAGCATTTGGAAACAGTCAAGTCTAAGTTTGCAAAATTATTTAATGTGAATTCAGGAAATGTTGCTTTAATTCCATCTGCTTCATATGGTATTTCTACAGCTGCCAAAAATATTCACATAGTTCCTGGTATGAAAATCATAGTTTTACGTGACCAGTTTCCCTCGAATGTTTATCCTTGGTTTGATCTAGTTAAGAAAAAGGGAGGAGAAATAAAATTCGTCGAGGATGAAAAAAATTGTGATATTACTTCTACTCTAGTAAAAGCCATAGACGATAAAGTTGCTGTTGTTGCTGTTCCTAATGTTCGGTGGACAGATGGAGCTCTTATCAACCTTTATAAAATAAAGGAAGCTTGTAAGGTGTTCCAAGCAAAGTTAATACTCGATCTAACTCAGTCTGCAGGAGCTTTATTAACAGACTTATCCATGATTAATCCAGACTTTGCTATAATTGCTAATTATAAATGGATGTTGGGACCTTATTCTACTGGATTTATGTATGTTAATGATGCTTTTTTAGATGGTGTGCCTCTGGAACAAACTTGGTCTGGAAGGAGAGGGAGTGAAGACTTTTCTTCTTTGACAGATTATCAATTTGAATATCAAACTGGGGCGAATAGGTTTGATATGGGTGAAAGAGCAAACTTCTCTCTTCTTCCAGGTATTGAAGCATCCTTAGATCAACTATCTGAATGGGGCATAAGTAACATCCAGCATACACTTCAGAAAAATTCAAATATGTTGTTTGAGAAATTAGAAGAATTAGGTCTGTTCACTTTAAATGAGGTAAAAAGATCCCCACACTTTGTAAGTGTAAGGTTGCCAGGTTCTAATGGGCAGGAAATTTTGTCCAAATTAGCAAACCAAAAAATCTACATATCTGAAAGATCTGGATATCTACGCATTACACCACATTTATGGAACAATAATGATGATTTTTCCAGATTATTAGAGACCCTAAAAAGGGTAATTTAACTTGAACATACTTTTTTTAATGCAACGAACTATTGTCATATATTGATTAGCAGCTTTAAGTAGAATGAATTTGGTTAGACCTTTTTCTGATATGCATTGTAGCGTTATAAATAATTGCAATTAGAAGTATTGCTCCGCCAATTAGCGTTAATTGAGTTGCTGTTTCCCCTAAAAAAATCCACACCCAAATAGGACCTAACAACACCTCAGATAGTGATAGGATTGTTAGCTCTGCAGCTGGAACAGTTTTAGAGCCTTGAGTATATAGAATAAGTCCAAATCCTACTTGAAAAACCCCTAAACCTAATGCAACTGTAGCATCTAATTTGCCCAGTAAAAGTGTTAACCCCTGGTAATAGCAAATAGGAATAGTTAGACTGATCGCAATTAGTCCCGAAAGAAACACGGCAGGTAACATATCTGTTTTTTTCCCCCATCTAAGAGAGACTGTAAATATTGAAAATCCAAAAGCTGATAAAACTCCAGCAAGGCCACCTTTTAAAGAATTGGAACCAACGCTTTCCAAAACCATTATTGAAATACCAATTACTGCAAGCGAAATTGCTATTACAGTGTAGTATTTAATTTTTTCTCTTAAAAGTAGGTATGCCATTATTGAGGTAATAAAAGGGGCTGAGGCGAACAGTAGCATTGCATTAGCCACTGATGTATTTTGGATAGCATAAATACCTCCAGAGTAGGCAACAAAAAGCCCAGCTGCAGCAAAAAATATTGGGGCTTTTGCTTTATAAAGTAAAATAAATGGATTTTGTTTCCTTTGAAGTAATATTACAGTATATAGAAACAATACTAGGCTTGATGATCTATATAATAATATTTGCCAGACGTTTGCATTATCAATAATTCTGATTCCAAGCCCCATCATTGACCAAAGTAATCCAGCAGTAATCACATAATAAACTCCAGCCATTGATTTTATATGCATGTGCAACTTAAGACCTTATTAAATTATTAATACAGCCAATTGATATTATTTTTTTTTCATAAGCAAGTAAATTTCTGAAGACTAATCTGATTTTTCTCCAACAAAAAAGACCTACCTTCTAGTTATTTTTTTTAGATCTGCTAAAGTTGGAAAGAATTCAGATTTGGTGCCTTAGGATGAGTAAATATAAAATTTTAGGAAGAAGTGGTGCAGGATCATTAATACCAGAATTTCTCCTGACTGAACTTGGGATTGATTATGATATAGAATTTCCCAAACCAGCTGATTTAAGAGATCACAAATACATAGGTTTTAACCCTTTGGGGAAAGCCCCAGTGATAATTTGCCCCAACGGTCTTAAAATTTTTGAAACGGTAGCTATTGTCACACATATAACTACCAAGTTTGGCAAGTTGATCCCTGCCACCCAAGATCCAAAATATTTTATTTACTGGCAGATATTGAGCTTGTTGGCAACTTCCGTTTATCCTGCATATCATCGGCAACATCATTCGCGAAAATATGTTGAGGAGACAGGTATTACTAGTCTTAAAATACATGCCCAAGCTGAACAAGCTATTATTTTTGACTATCTTGAAGAATTATTTTCACCCTTTTTATTAGGTGAGGAAATATCGGCTGTGGATTTTTATTTATATACTCTTACCCGTTGGGATCTTGATAAGTCACGATTAAGGGAGGGCCGGCCAAATTTCAAAGCTTTTTTAGACATATTAAGATCTAGAGATGCAGTACGAAAAGTATTAAATGCTCAACCAGAAAAGGTAAGTAAAGAATTGTGAGGATCTAATGCCAAGTTTGGACATTGTAAGCAAGGTTGATTTAAGTGAATTAAAGAACGCAGTTCTAAATTCTATGAAAGAAATAAGTCAACGGTATGACTTTAAGGGATCGATTTCTCAAATAGAGCTAGATTCAGATTCAGTGGTCGTAAATACTGAAGATGATTTGAAAGCACGTCAAGTTAATGACATTTTAATTAGTAATTTAGTCCGTCGAAAGATTGATCCAAAGGTTCTTCATGAGGTGAGTCGAGAGCCTGCTTCTCGAAATAATATCAGGATCCGCTTTGAAATATTACAAGGAATACAAAAGGAGGAGGCAAAATTGATAAATATTGAAATCAAGAAGTCAAAGCTAAAGGTTAAGAGCCAAATTCAAGGTGATGAGTTAAGAGTTTCGGGGCAGAAAAGAGATGATTTACAAAAGGTTATTCAGCTTATTAAAGCAATGCCTCTTAAAATCCCAGTACAATTTGTTAATTTTCGGGATTAGCTTTAAGTTTATAAATCTTTAACTTCTTTAGTTAAATAGGGAGAATATTATCTTACCTTTGATTCCAGAACTTTTCTTAGAGGGTGTTGAAATTGAACTTGCAAGAAATAGAGCAATATCACTTAAATCTTGGGATCTTAATCGACGTCAGACTTGCGACCTAGATCTATTATTAAACGGTTCTTTTTACCCGCTTACTGGATTTTTAGTTAAAGAAGAGTACGAGTCTGTTTGTCAAAAGATGACATTACCTTCAGGGAAACTATGGCCCATACCTATCAATTTAGATGTTTCTGAAGAGTTTGCAAAAGAAATTGAATTAGGTGAAGAGATTGTACTTAGAGATCAGGAGGGCGTTGCTCTGGCGTTGCTTCTCATAAAGGATATTTGGGTGCCGGATAAATTATTAGAGGCACAAACTGTTTTTGGAACTAACTCCCTTGAGCACCCTGGGGTAAGATATTTAAAACAGGTTTCTTTTCCTACTTATATAGGTGGCTCGGTTATGGGGTTAGCTAAACCGACATTCTATGACTTTAGGCAACTTCGTGACACTCCTAACGAGCTACGTAAGGTGTTTAATCAGTTGGGCTGGTCTAGAATAGTTGCATTTCAAACACGAAATCCATTACATCGCGCCCATTACGAGCTCACCCAACGTGCAGCAGAAGAGGTTCAGGCTAATTTGTTGATCCATCCTGTTGTTGGTCTAACAAAACCTGGTGATATAGATCATTTTACAAGGGTAAGATGTTACGAAGCTATACTTAAACAGTATCCAAGATCTTCTACAAAGCTATCATTGTTAAATCTAGCAATGAGGATGGCTGGCCCTAAGGAAGCAATCCTACATGCTCTCATTAGAGCTAATTATGGTTGCACTCATTTCATTGTTGGTAGAGATCATGCTGGACCAGGTGTTCGGTCGGATCAAAGCCCATTCTATAAACCATATGAAGCTCAAGAACTCTATGAGTTGAACCAAAGAAAAATCAATATTAATTTAGTGAAATTTCAAAATGTTGTATATGTTGAAAGTAGATCTGAGTTCCAACCAGTTGATCAAGTTCCAAAAGATGAGAAAACCTTGGAAATATCTGGTACTGAACTTAGAAGACGTTTGAATTATGACCTTCCAATTCCAGTTTGGTTTTCTTTCCCAGATGTTATCAAAGAATTGAAAAGGTCAAGGCCACCAAAGAGCAGGCAAGGTTTTACAGTCTTTTTTACTGGCCTTTCAGGATCAGGCAAATCTACAATTGCAAATGCATTAGTAAACATTCTTTTAGAAACTGGAGGCCGTCCTGTTACTTTACTTGATGGTGATATTGTACGTAAGAGGCTTAGTTCTGAACTTGGGTTTTCTAAAGAGCATCGAGATTTAAATATCAGGAGAATTGGTTATGTTGCCATGGAAATTGTTAAAAATGGGGGAATAGCAATTTGTGCTCCTATTGCACCCTATGAAAAAACTAGGCAAACAGTAAGAAAGGAGATTGAGGATTTTGGTTTCTTTCTCGAGGTTTATTTGTCAACGTCCTTACAGGTTTGTGAAGCCCGTGATAGAAAAGGACTTTATAAAATGGCAAGGCTAGGACAAATACAGGAGTTTACGGGCATTTCAGACCCTTATGAGGTGCCGTTGAATCCTGAAATTCAAATTAATTCAGAAAATACATCTGTAGAACATTGTGCTTCTTTAATAATGTTAAAGCTAAAAAGTCTTGGGCTAGTTGGAACCTAAGTTTATTGAGAGCCTTCGTACCTAAACGTTGATCGTGGACTAAGTAAATATTATGGAGATTGAACCGAATCTTGAGTTTTTAGTATCTTCCCTAAAGCCAGTCATGCGCAGGGCGGGTGAAGCAATAATTGAGGTCTACAAAAGTAGTAAAAATGAAATTGAAACTAAAGGGGATGGTTCGCCTGTTACAATTGCTGACAAAAGATCAGAAAATATACTAATTAAAGCCCTATTAAAAATAGCACCTGATATTCCAATCATTAGCGAAGAGAACCCCTTCAGTCATTTAACAAAACCTAGTCAAATATATTTCTTAGTAGATCCACTGGACGGTACAAAAGAGTTTTTAGATATTAATGGTTCAGGAGATTTTACTGTTAACATTGGCTTAATTCTTAATGGGAAGCCAATTTTAGGTTTAATTTATGCGCCAGTTTCTGAGCAACTATTTTACGGCTTGAGTTCTAGTGGATCTTACATTGAAATGAAAGATGGGTCAATAAACCCAATTAGAATTAGAAAAGCTAATAGTGAGCGCAGTATTGCAGTAGCTAGCAAAAAGCATCGATCAGAGGAAACCAATGATTGGCTTTTGAAGAATAATATAAGTGATATTATTTCAGTTAGCTCATCAATAAAGTTTTGTTCAGTTGCAAAAGGTGATGCGGATGTATATCCGAGGTTTGCTCCAACAATGGAGTGGGATACTGCAGCTGGCCATGCAATATTATTAGGAGCAGGTGGTTTTGTTACTTTAGATGATGGTGAAACCCCTCTTCTTTATGGAAAAAAGGACTATAGAAATGGAAATTTTATCGCATGGGGAGGTATGAAATAATGAAATTATTAAGTTGGTTCAATTGTTAAATCCAATTTTTAGCTTTATAAAAAACTATGTTTATTGACCATTTAGTCATTTCTGGGGAAACCCTTGAGGAAGCAGTTGATTATGTGGAGTCTGCTTTAGATATAAAAATGCAAGAAGGGGGCAGGCATGAATTATTTGGAACACATAACAAATTATTAGCATTAGACAATGATCTTTACCTTGAATGCATAGCCTTAGATCCCAAGGCAATAAAACCCAAACATGCACGCTGGTTCAATTTAGATAATTTTTTTGGAAAGCCTCGGTTGAGTAATTGGGTTTGTGCTTGTGACAATATAAAATATCACATGGCCAGAATGCAATTGGATTTGGGTCAAGTCTTAGACGTTTCAAGAGGGGATTATAGTTGGAGTATTAATGTGCCAGAAAATGGTATTCTGCCTTTTGATGACTGTTTCCCCGCTCTGATAAAATGGCCTTCAATCCAAAAACATCCATTAGTTACACTAACACCTAGTGGGGTGTCTCTAAGATCGCTAACTATTTATCACCCTAACGCTTCTGAACTGCAAGAACTGCTAAGCAGTCTTAGTGATGAGCGAGTCAGTTTTAGGGTAAAATCTTATTCTGGACTCTCAGCTCACTTCTCAAATAGTTTGGGACAGGAAATAATACTGGAAACCTGAGTAAAAATAATGGTTTCTACGAGTTAAGAATTATGGCTCATTTTAAACAAAAATAAGAAATAATTTGCAGGTTATTCGTAAAGTGATAAGAGTAGAACCAGAATTTAAATAACCAGCCCTCAATCTTTTCATAATTGTATTCTTAATACAAGAAATGGTTTAATGCATTATTCAGAAATAACTCAATTTTGGTTTGATGAAATAAAACCAAAAAAATGGTTTGAAAAAGATGAGGGCTTTGATTCTTTGCTATCAGATAGGTTTTTAAGACAGGTGGAGTTGGGTCTAAAGGGTAGACTAAATATTTGGAACGAAAATATAGAAGGTTGTCTTGGCCTAATTCTTTTGCTGGACCAATTTACCCGAAATATTTTTAGGGACACCCCTAAAGCTTTTGAGGGAGATTCCCAAGCTTTAGATCTTAGCTTAGATGCAATAAAAAAAGGTTATTTGACTGAAAAAAATAGTGGCTGGCGACATTTTCTGTTGATGCCATTGATGCATAGTGAAAATTTAGCAATTCAAGAAATGTCCTTGCCTCTTTTTAAAAATTATACAAATGAGAAAACATATTCATTTGCTAAGCGGCACTATGATATAATAAAAAGATTTAGTAGGTTTCCACATAGAAATCAGTTGCTCGGAAGAGTATCGTCAAGAGAAGAGGTTTTGTTTTTAGCTGAGCCAGGCTCCTCATTTTGAATGACATTTGGAAAAAAAATCTTTAGGAAATCTATTGCAGTTATCTTCTAAATCTTCCTTGAGTGGCCATGCTTCCATGCTTACTTTCTCGATACTTGTGTCAGTATCTTTTGTGGCTGGTTTACGAATTGCCAACCAAATTGATCCAAGTGTAATTACGTTTGTGAGGTTTGTTATAGCAGCTGCTTTTGTTGCTATAATTATTACATTTCAGAAGCAGTGGGAGCAGTCGAAACTATTATCCATCTGGCGGTCATCGGTATTGGGAACATTAATTGCAATATATTTTGTAACAATGTTTGAAGGCTTAAAGACAGCTTCATCTACTTCAATGGCCGTGGTGTTTACTCTAACGCCACTTCTGGCAGGGTTTTTTGATTTTCATTTTTCAGGGACAAAAATGTCTAATAGGGTATGGGGTATAGTGGCTTTTTCTGCTCTTGGCGCAATATGGATAATTTTTGATGGCGAGGTAAAAAACATTAAAGATTTTAATATTGGTTTTGGAGAGAAATTATTTTTTATGGGGTGTATTTGCCATGCTATCTACGCAGCACTTATACCTAAGCTGAACCAAGGTGAACCAGCAATTATTCAGACTTTTGGTACATTGGTAGCTGGAATATTCATTGTAGGTTTCTTCAGTATTGAAGAATTAAGTATCACATCATGGTCAAATATTGATATATTTGCAATTTTGATTATTTTTTATCTGGCTATTTTTGCAACGGCTATCAGTTTTTTTTTGATTCAGTATTCGGCTATTAGACTAAGTTCAATTAAAGTAATGGCTTACACTTATGCCATTCCCATCTGGGTTGTTTTTTCTGAAATTTTAATCTTAGGAGGATCGTTAGATTTTAGTATCTTGATTGGAGCACTTATAATTTCAATCTGCCTTATCTTACTTCTTTTAAATAAAGAGGTTTAGTAGTCTTTAGTCGTACTAATTATTAAACTGCGTCAGTCGATTAAATATCTATTATGGAAATATGAATCATTTTTTTACTATAAAAGTATTTGTTTTTTGAGAGAGTTAAGGTACGTTTCAGTATCAATTAGGGAGATAAATATGAAAAAGAATATGATTTCAAGAAGAACCTTTAATACTGGTATTACCGCAGGTGCTATTTTTTCATTAGGCAATTTAAGGGCATACGCTGGTCAAAAAATTAAAGTAGCAGGTATTTATACTCAACCAATTCAGCAAAAATGGGATGCAAGATTACACTTGGCTTTAGATGCCGCAGCTAAACGTGGTGAAATCGAATACGTTTTTTCTGAAAAAGTTTCAAATACTGATTATGTCAGGGTACTCAGGGAATATTGTGCTTCTGGAGTTCAGTTAGTAGTTGGGGAGGCTTTTGGTATTAGTAAGGAAGCTCGAAAAGTTGCTGATGATTATCCAGAGATAGCATTTTTAATGGGTGATCCTTTTAAACCGCATGGAAATAATTTCTCTGTTTTTGACAATTATATACATGAGCCATGTTATCTCATGGGAATAATTGCAGGTCATATGACAAAAGCTAACAAAATTGGAATGGTAGGAGGGTATCCTATAGGAGAGGTTAATCGCCTTTTTCATGCTTTCATGAATGGTGCCTTATCGGTAAATGACGGAATAAAATTTAAAGTTACTTTTATTGGGTCTTGGTATGATCCACCTAAGGCGAAGGAGGCTGCTATGGCTCAAGTTGAGGCTGGTGTAGATGTAATGTATGCTGAAAGGGCTGGAGTTGTTGATGCCTGTCGTGAAAAAGGTATAATTGCTTTTGGTAATGTTAACGACATGAATAAAGAGGAAGATGGCACCGGTGTTGTTGTTACCTCAGCTTTATGGCATATGGAGTCAGCTATTGATCATGCTATCGACCGCGTTAAAAAGGGAACATTTTCGGCAGAAGAGTATCACGATTGGACAATGATGGCGAAGGGTGGTGCTACACTAGCACCTTACTATGAATTTGATAGCAAAATTTCGGATTCGGTTAAGGGACAAGTTGCAACTTTGAGTAAAAAAATTATGGCAGGTAAATTTGTTGTAGAAATTAACGATAATGAACCTAAGTCAACTTTCTAATGTTTATAAGGCTGTCACTTTTGTGGCAGCCTTAATTTATTCGAGATTATAAAATGTATCCATTACTAGAAGTAGACTCTATTTCTAAGAAATTTGGATCTTTGATTGCTAATGATAATATTTCTTTTTCAGTGTCTAAGGGTGAGATTTTAGCGGTACTCGGTGAAAATGGGGCTGGTAAAACAACTTTAATGAACATCATTTTTGGGCATTATTTGCCAGACCATGGATCTGTAAAGTTTAATGGATGCAATATCTCTATTGGTAAGCCTAGGGAGGCTATAGATTTGGGTATTGGGATGGTTCATCAGCATTTTACTCTTGCTGAAAACCTATCTGTGTTAGAAAATATTGCAATATGTAATCAATCTTTACTTGGTATCTCTTTAGATTTTGGAGAAATAGAGAAAAAGCTGCTTGAAATTTCGAATAATTTTGGACTTTCTGTTAATCCTCACGCAATGGTATCTGGCTTATCTATAGGAGAGAAGCAACGAATTGAAATAATAAAGACGTTATTTGGTGGGTGCAAATTAGTAATACTTGATGAGCCTACTGCTAGTTTAACGCCCCAAGAAGTTGATCAATTGTTTGTTATTATGAAATCGATGGTTGAGGCTGGATTAGGAGTAATTATTATTTCGCATAAATTGGATGAAATTTTACGAATTAGTGACAGAATAATAGTACTAAGAAATGGCAAGATCACTGGTTCTATGGAAAAATCTGAATTCAATAAAAGTAGCCTTGCTGAGATGATCGTAGGGAAAAAAATTATTAGACCTGACAAAGAAAGATGTTTGAGGGCAGAAAAATTCATTGACCTTAGAGGAATCAACATATCCCCTAGAGTTGGAAGTTCTTTAGGCTTATTCAATATAAACTTCCAGCTTTTTGGTGGAGAAATACATGGAATAGCTGGAGTGTCTGGTAATGGTCAGAGAGCCTTTGCAGAGTTTTTATCTGGTCATATCATACCAAATTCAGGTGATTTTTATGTTTCTGGTTCCCTTGTTGAGAAGTTTACGCCTGAAGAATTTATGAATAAGGGTATAGCATATATCCCAGAGGATAGGAATTCAGATGGGGTAGTCGGGGAACTCAGTATACTTGAAAATGGAATTTTAACAGAAATAGGAAATCCAAAAATTAAAAATAAACTTGGCTTTTTAAATAAGAAAAAGGCTACAGAATTTGTGACAGATATTTGTAAAAAAAATGACGTTCGCTATCAATTTTTGGCCCAACCCGTTCGCTTGCTTTCAGGCGGTAATATTCAAAAATTACTTATAGGACGTTGGTTGGAACGTGATCCAGAAATAATAATTGCTTGCCAACCAACTAGAGGTCTTGATGAAGGAGCAATAGTAGCTGTCCAGAAGTTACTGTTGATACAAAGAAATAAAGGTAGAGCTGTATTATTTATAACTGAGGATCTAGACGAATTATTGGAGGTGTCTGACGTGGTTTCCGTCATGTTTGATGGAAAACTTACTGGGCCCTTTCCCTCTGATAAATTAGAAAAGAGAGATATTGGTTTAATGATGACTGGAGGGAATGTCTCGTGATGGTAAAATGCGACTAGAAATCAGAGAAAACTATTCTCCTTTTTTGAGTATTCTAGCCCCTTTTATGGCAATAGTTTTTTCACTTTTATGTGCTTTTATACTTTTATTTATTGCTGGGGCACCCCCAATTGAATCTTTTTTCCATTTAATTAAGGGAGCTTTTGGGTCATCGAATGCATTAGCTGAAACTGGAGCTAGGGCAACCCCACTGATACTTACTGGATTGGCAGCTGGTATCGCTTTTA
>JBJLFU010000006.1:0-42196 GCA_045565235.1 Paracoccaceae bacterium
GCAGCTTTTCTATATTTTCTAAAGAACTTGGAAATATTAGGGGAAAAAAACACTATTTGTGCCAGATTTCCATGGAACATATTTCTGTTGAATATCAGTAAAACGTTTTGATTCCAAAAACCGATTCAGCCAGGCCACAACTTTTTGCCAAGGTTGTTGATCAAACCAAATTTTGTCAACAAAAGCAAACTGTCTAATAAAGGGCAAGACAGCTATATCAACTAGCTTTGGATCCTCTCCAAAAAGAAAAGGACCTTCAAAAATATTGTCTAATTTATATATAAAACCTGAAGCTTTCTCCCTGTTGCTTTTTTGGTTCTCGTCTGGATATCGAGAATGATACTTAGTTTTATCCAGGGCTATCTTGAAAGGCCCATCATTTTCATTGATCAAATCATACCCTAAGTGAGGCATATCTAGAAAATTACCTGGATCATTTTTACTTAATGCCCAAGTCATAATATCAAGGCTTTCATCTATAATTTTATCTTCAATTAGCAAACAAGGCACGGTAGAAGAAGGAGAGGCTTGTAAGAATTCAACTGGTTTTTCTTTCAAAAGAATTTCTCTTATTTCAACTTTTTGATTAGCCTCTAAAAGAGCTAACCTAGCTCTCATTGCATACGGACATCTTCTAAAAGAATAGAAAATAGGCTTATTGATTTTTTGATCTTTCATAGATGTAACAATGCCTTAGGTTTAATGAAGAGTTGGAGTTATAGGCGTAAGGTTTACAACAATTTTATTAAAGCTTAATAAAATTGTTGTAAACCTCATGCAAACTTCTAATATCTGCCTATAGCTTACCCTAGGTAATCTACAGTCAGTATGAAAATTAAATATGTCTATTAGGGAGATAATAATGAAACTTATTTATAAGATTGGCTTTTCAGCTGCCCTTTTAATTAGCAGTTTGGGGTTAGGTTTATCAGCATCCTACGCCGAAGATTGCCATAGGGGGACTTTAGATGTTGCATATTGTGACCGTAATATGGATCAAGTTGCTGATTTGCCACTAGATCCAAAAGACTGGGTAGATCCAAATACTATTATATTCACTTATACCCCAGTGGAAGATCCTGCTGTTTATGCCAACATATGGCAATCCTTCGTTAAACACCTGGAAAAACACACTGATAGGAAAGTTGTATTTTTTCCAGTAGAGTCAAATGCTGCTCAGCTGGAAGCTATGCGATCAGGCCGCTTACATGTAGCTGGCTTTAATACTGGATCTAATCCCATAGCTGTTAGCTGTGCTGGCTTTGTCCCTTTTGCAATGCATGCAAAGGATGATGGTTCTTATGGCTATGAAATGGAAATTATTGTAAAAACAGATAGTGCAATACAATCACCATCAGAAATCAAAGGAAAAACATTAGCCTTTACATCTCCCACTTCTAATTCAGGGTTTAAAGCTCCTTCAGCTATCTTAAAAGGTGAATTTGATTTGATTGCAGATAGAGATTTTACCCCCACATTTTCTGGTAAGCACGATAATTCAATCCTAGGCGTATACAATGGTGACTATGAGATTGCTTCAGTTGCCAACTCTGTACTCCAAAGAATGGAGAGAAGAGGCGTTATTGAAGAAGGTAAAATAAGAGCAGTTTATAGGTCTCCTACTTTCCCAACCACTGGATATGGCCATGCTCATAATTTGCATCCTGAACTAGTGGCAAAAATAAAAACTGCGTTCTTTACCTGGGATTTTGATGATGATCCTCTTTACAAAAAAGAATTTGCAAAAGCTGATCGTTTCGTTGGAATTCGCCACATGAATGACTGGGCGGTGATTAGACAAATAGATAAAGCAAACGGTGTTAGTTACGATTGCAAGTAATTTATTAGTCAAAATTATATAGGACCAAACCCTATTTAGGGTTTGGTCCTATGACGAAGGAAGCTAATGTTTATCTTAAATAATTTGACCAAAAGATATAATACGGGAGATTTAGCCCTACAAGGAGTAGATCTAAGTATCCCAGATGGACAAGTACTAGCTCTAATAGGACCTTCAGGTGCTGGAAAATCTACCTTGATAAGATGTGTTAATCGTTTGGTTGAACCAACAAACGGTTCAGCAATTTTGAACGACGTCAACTTGACTAATCTGTCAGCAAGACAACTGAGAAAAGCCCGTAGAAAGATGGGAATGATTTTCCAAGAGTATGCGTTAGTTGAGAGGTTAACCGTAATGGAGAATGTTCTCTCAGGCAGATTGGGTTATGTAGGGTTTTGGAGAAGCTATTTTAGAAAGTTTCCCAAGAAGGATGTAAAAGAAGCTTATCGTTTGCTCGATAGAGTTGGCCTCTTAGAAATGGCTAATAAGCGAGCAGATGAACTATCTGGAGGTCAAAGACAACGGGTAGGAATTTGTAGAGCCCTGATTCAAGACCCTGAACTACTTCTAGTTGATGAACCAACTGCTAGCCTTGACCCAAAAACATCAAGACAAATTATGCGGCTAATTAATGAACTTTGTGAAGAAAGGGGCCTTACTGCAATAATTAATATCCATGATGTATTGCTAGCTCAAATGTTTTCACAAAGAATTGTAGGGTTGGCATTAGGTAAAGTAGTTTATGACGGTAATCCCGACGGCCTAACACCTGAAGTACTAACCCAAATATATGGAGAAGAGGATTGGTCTGCAACAATTGAAAAAGTTGACGAGGAAGAAGAGGATGATTCACAATAATGAGTGATTCTTCAAGAGCTTCGTCATACCCAGTAGTTTGGGACAAACCACCTTTTATAAAACGGGCCTGGTTGCGCTGGTCAATAATTATTGGCGGGGGGCTCTACATAATAGCTGCGCTTGCTAGCATGGATATCAATATACAGCGAGTGATAGAAGGAATACCGAGAGGACAAAGATTTATTGAATCTTTTTTTCCACCAAACTTTGCAGATAATAGGGGCGTTGTTTGGGAAGGCATTCTTGAAAGTATTTGGATGGCCATTATTTCGACTGTCGCTGGAATTGCGCTATCTGTACCTATTGGTTTAGGTGCAGCAAGAAACCTTGCCCCGTTATGGGTATATATGGGTTGCAGATTCATCATTGCTGGATCAAGAACATTTCCAGAGATTATATTAGCCATATTTGCAGTTAAACTTTTTGGTTTTGGACCATTTGCCGGTTTTATAGCCCTAAGCCTAGGCACTATTGGATTTTTTGCCAAACTGTTAGCCGAGGATATAGAAAATTCTAGCCTAGCCCAAGCCGAAGCCGTTAAAGCTACTGGAGCAAACTGGTTTCAATGGATTAATTATGCAATCCAACCTCAGGTCATGCCAAGAATGATTGGCCTATCCGTCTATCGATTAGATATTAATTTCCGTGAGTCTGCTGTTGTGGGAATCGTAGGTGGAGGTGGAATTGGAGCCACATTGAACACGGCGTTTTCTCGTTACGAATTTGATACAGCAGCAGCAATCTTAATTGTAATAATTGTGATAGTAATGGTCTTAGAGTACGCCTCTAGTATACTAAGGAAATGGGTGCAATAATGTTGGGATCTAAAGAAATTAATGAGCTGACATGGAAACGGAGGACTACAAGAGAACAATGGATCCGCTGGTTTTTCTGGTTAATTGGCCTCTCAATAGTTTTTTACGCATGGAGTATGGTATCTGAAAAAACTATCTGGTTTTTTGTGCAAGATGCACCCAGACAGGCAGCCGATATTGGTGCTCGCATGGTTCCACCAAAGTGGGCATACATTACCAAACTTATTAGACCAATTTGGGATACTATTAATATAGCTACCTTGGGTACTATCATTGCTATGGTAATCGCTGTACCTGTAGCCTTTTGCGCAGCCAGAAATACAACCCCACACATTACTATAAGAGTTTTAGCATTATTTATAATAGTTTCTTCAAGGTCTGTTAATTCACTTATTTGGGCTCTTATGCTGGTTTTCATACTTGGGCCAGGAGTTTTAGCAGGCACAATTGCCATTGGACTAAGATCGATTGGCTTTTGTGCAAAATTAATCTATGAGTCGATAGAAGAAATTGACGCAAACCAAGTCGAAGCTATAAAAGCCACAGGCGCCAGCAACATTCAACAAATGGTGTATGGTATACTACCCCAAGTCCTTCCAACGATAACAGGAGTAGGAATTTATCGTTGGGATATTAATATCAGAGAATCAACAATTTTAGGTCTAGTTGGTGCTGGAGGAATTGGACTTCAATTAAACGGCTCAATTAATACATTAGCGTGGACACAAGTATCTACTATTTTACTTGTCATCTTAGTCACAGTATTCATTTCTGAATGGGTTTCTGCCAAGGTTCGAGGAGCCATAATATAAATACCAAACCCTCATAGATTTTTTTTAGTCTCAGTTCACAATATTTTCATTTGATACTTGCGAATATAAAAAAATTAAAGAACACTCTTCTAAAAAAATCATTAATGTATACGATAAAGTATTAGTATTTTTTGTATACGTATGCTTTATACAAACTTATTGAATTTAATTTTTCCTATATAAATAATAAAATATTTATATTCTAAGAATATAATAGTGTACTGTATACGGTAAGTTTTTTTGTATACAATATTATGAATATCTTTATAGTAGTGTTAGTTTACTAATCTTGTTTTTATTATTTGCTGAAAGAGATTCCTATTAGAAAAAAAAAATATAAATGGAAAAGCTTTGAAGAAGCTCAAGACTATACTCAAAGCTTAGGAATTGAAACTTATAGAGAGTGGACAAAGTATAGTAAATCAGGACACAAACCAGAAGACATCCCAAGCAACCCTGCTCAAACTTATCGTGACGAGTTTTTAGGATATGGCAACTGGTTAGGAACCGGTAACATTGCAACTCAAAAAGTTAAGTTCTTACCCTTTAAAAAGGCTCAAAAGTTTGTTCATAGTCTCCAATTAAAGTCTACTACCGAATGGCGAATATACTGTAAGTCGGGTGCAAAGCCTTCCTCAATTCCTACCTATCCTGAGAGGATTTATAAAGGAGATTTCTCAACTATGTTAATGTGGTTGGGAGAAAATAACTCTACTAATCGTCGGGCCCTTAAAGATAGGAGGACAGTACCAAGAACCCTGGTTAAGGAAATACAAGAAAAGAAGCCTTACAAATATAACTATAGAAACTTAGACAGCAAGCTTAGCAAAATACTTAAGAAAATAACTTCATTAGAAGGTAAGATTTTTAAGATTGCAAAAAAACTTAGAGTTAAAAAAATATAGGCATTTTTAGATTATATAATTAGTACTCCCCTTATTAAAACCGCATATTGGTTTTAAAATGAAGTCATGATGGTTTTACTACTTAATAGTTCACTTGATTTTTACAGGGGTATGATCAAAATTTTGAGTGGATAAAATACTTTCTCTACCACCAAGCTCCGCTATTTTTTCCTCTTGATCTTGAAATGCTTGAATGTTTACTTTTTTCGGGTCAAGGACTGAACACAATATCTTCATTAGACTGTCAATAGTCCCACTATAAATTGGTTCTAGGGCATAATCATGCTTTTCCTCAGGATCTTTAAGTAAATTAAAAAGCTGCGATCTAAAACCTGGATATACAATTAACTTCCAATCCTTATATCTCAACATAAACATGCCAGTCTGTGCCCCGTAGTCATGAAATTCTGAAACTATAGGTCTTGACAAGTTTGGTTCCTTAATAGACTCAATAAGGGATTTTGAGTGTTTCGGAGAGTGTTTGGGCATTTTTATCGAAACTAAATCTAAAACAGTAGCATATAGATCAATCAAAGATACAGGCGCTTTGCTTACACCCTGAGATATATCAGGTCCAGAGATAATCAGAGGTACAGCCGAAGCTTCCTCATACATAACCATTTTTGTCCAAAACCCTCGATCACCTAAACATTCTCCATGATCGCTAGTGAAAATAATATTGGTAGTCTTTTCTAGGGAAGTATTCGTTAAAGTTTTTGTGATTTTTCCTACTAAACAATCAACAAAAGAGCATAAACCATAATAAGAGGCAATTGCTACTTGTCGGGTTTCTTCTGTGAATGACGAATCATAATCACATGCTTTTTGAAGGTTTTTCAATACAGGATGTATCAATTCTAGAGGAGTAGATTCCTGACGAGGCTGCGGAAGATCTTTGGGATTATACATCTCATAAAATTCTGGTGGACAAGTCAACGGATAGTGTGGTCGCAAGAAAGACAGAAATAAGCACCAACCACCCTCTGGACTGGTTTTACTTTTTTCAACTAGCCATTCTTGAGCTAATTCGCAAACTTTTCGATCGTAATCTGTGTAGGGGTCTATACCAGGGCCTATATTTGCTGCAAAACCACTGGCGTCAAAAAGGTCGGTACGTTCTCTCATAAGACCATGGATCCAACCTTTTCCATCTTTAATGTGAACTGGAATAATTTCTTCTGAAAAACCATTCGCTTCTTCCATATTTTTAAAGTGCAATTTACCTATTGAGACTATATCTCGACCACTTTCTCGCAATTCATGATGCCAACTTCTTGATTGACCTGAATACGGCATTGCATTTGTCCAACAACGATTCTCATGAACATACAAGCCAGTAGCTATCGAAGCACGTGCTGGCACACAAATTGGCGAAGGAGTGTAAGCGTTGTTAAAAAGATAACCAGTCCTGGCTAGTTTATCAATATTGGGTGTTTTTGCTACAGAGTTACCATAGCAACCTAAGGTATCTCGGCGCAGTTCATCTGTCATTATAATGATAACATTACTTGTCATTTAACTAAAACCTTATAATTCAAGCATATTAAGCAAAACTCTTTTTTCACTAGAAGTTTAAATTGATCTTTTTTGGATGAAATCTTCATATTACTTAAAAATTAGACTTAACTCTAAAAATATACGCTCTCCCTTAAAAGCTTTCTAATACATACAAGGCAGCCTACCTGTTGACACCCGTCATACATTCAAAATCACTGGCATAAAATATGCAACAGAAATTTAAAATCTGGAGATTGGTTTGTTAAATTCAACTAAGAAAGTATCACTGGATGAGGAGATCCACAGGCTTTGTGATTTATTTGTAAAGGGTGCTATAAAAAAAGTCTTAGATCAAACCATGCAATTGATTAAACAGTTTCCTTCGTCTGTAGCCTTGCATATCATAGAGGGAGATGCTCTTACCAAACTAAAAAAATTTGATACCGCTATTAGGAGTTATAAAACAGCTATTAGCCTCAAGCCAGATTTTGCCGTTTCCCACTTCAATTTGGGTGTAGCCCTTCAAGAAAAAGGAGATTTAGACACAGCAATCTCAAGTTATGAAACAGCTCTACAAATCAATCCCCAATATTTAGAAGCCTTATTTAATATAGGTGGGATACGACATGAAATAGGGGACTTGAATGGGGCTATAGATAGTTACAAGAGAATCTTGGCGATTGATCCTAACTTTTCAAAAGCTTACAATAATATGGGAAATGCTTTGAAAAATAAAGGTAATGTAGAACAAGCTATACAGTACATTAATAAAGCAATTGAACTCAAACCCAATTATTCTAAGGCTTTTTTAGAAAAAGCTATTTGCCTTAAATCATTAGGACGCCTAGGAGAGGCTATTGATGCTTATAATATTGCATTAAAGTTCGATCCAGAGCTCTTTGAGGCAAGATGTGAAAGGTCATATACTAAACAAACTATGTGCGACTGGACTGGGTTAGATAAATTAGAATATGAATTACCCTACCTAGGTATTACCACTCCATGGGTTCAACCATTTCCACTTCTAATAATGGAAGATCATCCTGAGAGACAATTGATAAGAGCATCAAATTATATTTCTGCAATTCCTAAAGTAAAACCAATTCCACTACCGGCTAAGCCTAAAACCCCTTCAAGGAAAATACGAATAGGTTATTTTAGTGCAGACTTTCACGATCACCCTGTCTCTCACCAAATTTCCAAAGTATTTGCATTACATGATCGAAAAAAAATAGATGTTTATGCCTATTCAATGCGAAAAACCAATGATGAAATGAAAAGGAGAATTATTAAATCTGTGGACTATTTCAAAGAGGTTACTGATATGACTGATAAAGAGGTCGCTCTCCTTTCCAGAAAAGACCAATTAGACATTGCTGTTGACCTAATGGGATATACAGGAGGATCTCGCTCAAGAATATTCGCTTTTAGGGCCGCTCCAGTACAAATTAATTTCCACGGTTATCCAAGCACTATGGGTGCCGATTTTATAGACTATATTATGGCAGATCCCACTGTCATCCCTAATCGATTAAGAGGTAACTACCAAGAAAAGATCATTTATCTACCCCATTCATACATGCCTACAGATAACTCCCGAAAAATCTCTAATAAGCCTATCACCCGATCAGATATGGGTTTACCAGAAAACAGCTTTGTTTTTTGTTGCTTTAATAGTAGCGAAAAAATCAGTCCTCGTGAATTTGATATATGGATGCGCTTACTACATAAGGTGGATAACAGTGTCTTATGGTTGAGACAAACTAATCTGTGGGCAAAAAATAATCTAAAAAGGGAGGCAGAGCTACGGGGAATTAATCCTTTAAGGCTTATCTTCACTGAAAGGTTACCCACCGAAGAGCATTTAGCCAGGCATAAGTTGGCTAATCTTTTTCTTGATACCTTTAATTACAACGCTCATTCAACCGCCTGTGATGCCTTATGGGCTGGTCTCCCTTTAATAACTAAAAAAGGTGACCAGTATGTGGCCCGATGTGCTGCCAGCTTTTTGAACGCTCTTGATTTACCTGAATTAATTGTCAAAACAGATCACGAATATGAACAGCTTGCTTTAGACCTAGCTAAAGATAAGAACCTTTTACAAAGGATAAAAAAGAAACTTGGATACAATAAAGATATTATGCCTCTCTTCGACACCCCAACCTATACAAAAAATCTAGAAAAAGTCTTTTCAAAAGCCTACCACCAATACATTTATAATAGCTACCCGAAAGATATATGGGTTTAAGTGGTAAGTAGAAAGTGATCGAAAATGATAAGCTTACGCCGTTATCTTTTGCCTGAATTCATAATTAAACATTTTCTAAGTTTCCAGATAAGCGAAGTTTCTTGATGCCCATTTCTGAACATCAAGTGAGGCAAAAGGATATGTTTTTCCTATCTTTAAAGAATGCCTAAAATCACTTCCTGATATCTCTCTCAGTCTGCTCTTTTTGTGCTTGCAATCATCTTGTAAGACAACATTTTGACATTGAGAACAATAAATGGCACCACTGTGAGCTATTATCTCAATTGAAAGATCTCCTGCATATTTCTTAATCATATTAATTGCAGCATGATCTGCATAAAGTCCCTCAGCACCTGCATGGTCTCGGCCTACTGCGAAATGCGTAAATCCTAACCACTGTCGTATCCTAGAATGGTGTATTGCCTCTCGGGGTCCAGCATAAAACATATTAGCTTTTATGGGCAGAAACTCTATTTTATTTTTATAACGAGGTTTTAAAATTGACTCATATAGACCCCCAAGTTTAGCAGGATTAATGTCACCAATTTTTTTTGGGCCAATCATTGGATTAACTACTACTAAATTACAGTGATCTAACATTTTATCAATTATTTTTTCGTGACCCAAATGGGGTATATTTCTGGTTTGAAATGCACCCACTGAGGTGAACTCTTTGACAAATTTGTTTACTATTTCCCTTGTTAAAAAAATATCTTTAATATAATAGTCAAGCTTTGCTTTAAATCTTTTTTTTAAATCAAAGTTTCTTACAAATGTGTCAGTATAAAAGGATATTTGACATCCAACATAACTACTATCGACTGGTCCAAAAATAAGGTCCTGTACTTCACTCTTATTTACCATAAAGGTTTCATAGGTATCGAACATCTTGGGGATCCAGGGTATAAGTACTGGCAACCCATTAAAAGGATTTATAAATTTTTTTAGACCTTCAGAGGACAGAATGAGATTATTCATTAACATTCCACTAGCAACCCCAGCAAGGTCAATAATAACCCTTTCTTCGAAAGGATTGGTTGCTTTATTTTCGTCATATATAGAGTGCATATTCATTTGAAAAATTTTTATAAGTTATGGCCTCGAAATTATTTTTAGCCTTTTAGTGTTTCTGCATTAATATTAATTTTGCAATTTCTGTTATTCTTAAAACTTGATAGGTTTTTACAAATGAACATTTTTGATTCAATCCCACAACAAAACCTATTATTTAAAGTATTTCATTCTATTCAAAAGAGTGATTACCTCATTTGCCTTCTGTGTTGCAGAAAATTGGCTCTTATGCTGCAGAATTAGATCTGGATTTTTTGGCTCATCTACCTTTAAATTTACACCAGCCAAATTTTGAAGTGTTCCTTCCTCAAAATCCGAATAAATTCCTTTGCTGTCTTCCTGTTGGAGTTCCTCTAAAGGGGCTTTCAAATATATTTCAAAATATCCTGGCAAATTTTTTTTATTCCAGCTAAACACCTCCCCAAACATGGCAATAACTGAAGTTATAACAATGAAACCTTGAGACGCTAAGAAATGACTTAACTTAGAATATGATTTACCAAAAGTTTTACGACTTTCATTGCTATAGTTATCTTCTGGAATAATTTCTCCAAACAACCTATTACGCATGTCATCTCCATCCAACAGAACTGGGTAGATATGATTTGCTAATAATATTTTTCTGATTTCAATAGCCAATGTTGTTTTACCTGAACCAGACAAACCTGTTATCCAAATTACCCTTCCTGATCTAGAGGAAGTTTTCTCTAGGATTGGATAATTAGTCAAAGAGTGTAAGGAATTTTTATGATAAAGATTCATATTTCTATAACTTTATTTATTAATTCTTTAGGAAACCTAATAAATAAATTTTTGCTCCTGTTGTAATTGGAGAAATCCATCCAACCAACGAATTGTATTCATGTATAAGTCCGATGTGGCAGTCTCATCGCTCAGCATCAATATATTTGTTCCAAGATTTATTGAATGTTGGAGCGCTATAATTTCACTTTTTGATGGTTGCAACCTATATTGCATACTTTCCAAGTTCTCTGTAGCCATTATAAGTGGCCTTCCATGAGATTTTGAGGCCTCAGTAATTTTTAATATAGCTTCATAAAAATCTTTAATCCCAATCTCAGCAAATAAATCACCCCTGTCAATCATGACTATGTCAGAGGAATTAACTATTTCAACGGCATTTTCTAACGCTAGTTTGTTTTCTATCTTGGAAACCATTAATTTATCTGGGAACTTTAACCTGATATTTTCAATCGTTCTTTGATTTTGGATAAAGCTTAAACCAATAGCATCAAACTCTATATTTCTTGCTAAATTTAGGAATTTCGAATACGCCTTCATTTGTAAGGCATCATCATAAATACTCTCAGGAATGTTAAGACCCTTTTTAGGTTGCAAATGAAAATCATTTCTTGACCGACCTAGAATATAATTCTGGGAAACCTCTAAAAGGTCAAATCCATACAAACCGTCCGATAAGCTGAATGAATTTGGAGCCTTCGGTATTTTTGGTAAAGGCTTAGTAAGCTCAATCTTTCTAAATTCTTGATAGCTACTTGACCGAGTGTGATAAAACTCTAACGTCTCACCTTTTTTTACCTCTATTATCTTTTTATTATTAGTTCTCGGCTTAACACCGGGAATATCCAACAAGATTAATCCTTTAGGACATGATTTCCTAATTAGTTTAGAAACTTTCAGGTGCCAGTCTATGGTATTATGGCTCCCGTTTAATCTAAATAATTTTGTGTAGTCGCTTATTGCTTCAATCGATGATGGAGTAGATGACTTTGGTCCAAGTGTTACTAGTGTACTGACGTTCTTATTAAATAATATTTCCTCGAATGGAATCAGGTTTGAATTAAATTTTGTTCGTTTATGATTTCCATTGAAAAATAAATTTTCTGATTTCTCTTTTAACCGAAATTTAAAGTCGTTAATATGGAGCATAATTACACCTACTTGGGAACAATCATAAATATTAAATTACGCAATATGTATGCCAATAGTTGTAGCTAAATTACGAGAAAGGCCGATAGTTAATTTTTGTTTTTATAATTATAAGCTGAACTCCATTAAGTCCCTTCTTGGGGAAACACTTTTAACACATTTTATTATCCCCTGATTGTTAATGGCTTAATCATGAAGGGATATGTCCCAAGTTCATTCAGAGTATTCCACCTTTCAATTAAACCTGACCGTAAGAATTTAAATGATCCTAACTCTGTAAATTCATCCTGTGAAATACCTTTTGTTCTCATTATTTCTGTCTCAAACTCAAACATTTGGTTTAGTAATGGTCTTACTTTTTTCAAGTCTGTCAAGAATTTAGCCTCGTTTTTTTCAGTATATCCAAATACTACTCTAAATGGATAAAATAAGGTCTTTAGAATATACTGGTCATACTCTGAAAAAATTGCTCCAACCTTGCGGTTGACTGAAGCTAACCCAAAAGGGCTGGTCTCATGTCCTATAGATTCAGATCTAAAAAAATCTCCCTCTCCCCACCACTTTTTGCCCTGAGCTGTCATCTCATATAAGGAAGTCTCCTCTTCAATTCCCATCCAGTCACATAAGCTATTTAGTGTTTCCTTTGGACTTCGCTTCAGGTCCTCAAGCCTTAGACCAATAGAAGAATGTTTTCGAAAAATTATATTATCAATCTCAAAAAGTAACATTACTATTCTCATAACTACTGTGTTATAATCACCTTCTAAGTATTCTTTTCTGATCCAGGACTCACAACTTTGTATTGGTTCTCTAACCATCATGATCCAGTTAGCCTCTGGGGCTAACCTCATAAAGTTGAGTTGAGCATAAATGTCTGGATTATGAATATGATAGAATAAGATGCTCTTGGAGGAACAATCATGAACCACTTTTTCATAAGCAACATGTATTAACTTAAAAAAAGACATGGCATCTAAACTAGGGTAATGAGATATTAGCTCTATAAGAGTTGCTCTAAAAAGTTTTTTATCCACCCTAAGGATTTCATTTTTATCGTGCCCAACATTGCAAAGACCTTCATTTCTGCCCAGCTCTGTTAGATATGTTCCACTTATTGATGAAACAGGTGTTGTATTACTGGCATCAAATAATATTGGATAATGATCAATAAAACTATCTACCATTCTAGTCCAACCTCCAGATGAAATGCTGGCCCAAGTTGAAGAATCGAAATACTCACTAAAATAAATGCTTGGTAATACGGAAATTTTGGAGTGACCATCAATTAGGCTATGCAACAGGCCTGTTCCCGCTCTCCCTGTTTGCTTAAGAGCTACTATACTTTTATGGGGAGTATCTATTTTGAGGTCTTTTTTATAAATAATGTTAGGGTTTTTCAGTACCAAATTTGTGTCTGCTGAAATCTGATTAACGGATATACAAAAACTTTCATCTATGTGATGAGACCCTCGATCCAATAAATAGGTTAATAAAGATAAGTTTTTTTTAGCTTCAACTGAAGCATCCTTGTGCAAGTCTTTAACCAAAAGTTGATAGAGTTTCGTATCTTTGACCTTAATACATTGTAAAGGAAGAAAGATGTTTGAGAACCAATTTTTGAAATTAGCGTCAAGTTCTAATACTTTCCCATAATATGCTATAGATTTTTCAACCTTTCCTTTTTCATATAATACGACCGCCGAGTTAAAATATGCTGAAACGTTGTCTGGTTGTAATTCTATTACTTTTTTATAAGCCTTGAGGGAGTCAAGAAACTTATCTTCAGCTTGTAAAGCAACTCCTACATTAAAATATGCTTCAGCATAATTGGGTCTCAATTCAATTGCTTTTTTGTAGAAATTAATAGCCTCAGTCAAATTTGCCAAATCATGCAATGCATTTCCTAGATTGTAATAACCTTCAGCATAATTGGTACTTAAGCTAATTGCCTTTCTGAAGGATTTGATTGCATCCTGCAGCATCCCTTGATCCTGGTATGTACAGCCTAAATTATTGAAGGCTTCAGCATAATTGCTATCTAGTTTAATAGCTTGTGTGAAAGATTTTATTGCTTCTGATATTTTTCCTTGATATTTAAGAATTATCCCTAAGTTGTTATGATCATTTGCATCTAAAGCATTTATAGAAATTAATTTTCTAAATGTTTGTTCAGCTTCCTCTAATCTTCCCAGGTCTTTTAATGCTAACCCAAGAACTTTTAATAACATTATAGACTCAGGAAATTTATATGACAGTTTATCAGCTCGTTCAACGACAACCCCAATTTTTCCGGTATTATAGAGAGCTACTAAGTCATTAATTTCGTTTTCAATTGGATTGAGCTTATCACTTATCTTGTACTGATCCAATCCCAGTAAACCTTTTTTGGCTCTTTTATTCTTTGGAAAAGTCTTTAAAATTGAGTTATATAATTTTCGTGCTTGGTCGAACTGGCCCCTAGAAACCAGAAATTTAGCTTGTGACAAGGTAATATTAGTTGAAAAATTCTTCACGTTAGTCTATCCAATAAAATTAGCTAACAAAAGCAAATTTTGTACCAATTTTAGCCCAGTAAATATGAAAGGTTTTGTAAGGTAGGCTCGAACCTTTTTTCTAAACTAAGATTATTAGCAATCCTTACTTACAGAGTTTCTGAATTAATTTAAAACATGCTTTACAATTAATTTAAACAATGGCTGAATATTATATGACTATTTGGATAGAAATGTTTTTGTCACTCCTTTGTTTCATAAAGTCTTCTTGTTTAATTTTCCATGCAACACATATTTTAAAAAATAGAAATAACTTGCAACTGGTTAACAGAAATTTTGAGGACTGGAAGAAAATATGAGTGAACACAGTAAAGTTGTCCCATTATCTATGGAGGGAGCTAACTATAACGTTATCGATGAAGAAAAATTTGATAGGGATTGAAGCTATTAATGGAAAGTATACACCCAAATTCACGCGCTTCATTTTTTTTCTCCAATAATTGATTACTTGGAATAGAAATCTCAGTTTTTTAAGAGATGAGCAATTTTCAACACTCTTAATAGTAAAGAGAACTGCTCTAAAGAAAGGGAAATTACCTGGAGAACTTACGTAATAAGATACTTTGCGCTTTTAGCCACTGATTTACCTTGAGATTTTTTAGAATTAGGATGTCACACAGGTTATACAACTTCCCAGGTTTTAAGAAAAATTAATTTCAAAGCCTTAAAGAAAAAATACTATCTATATGACCAGTTTGATGCAGAAGACTTTACCCCAGAGATGAAGATGAAAGCTCATAATGATCCTTTAATGTACGAAAGTGTCATTGACAAATTTAGGGAATATCCATTTGTTTTGATAATCAAAGGAACTGTACCGGCCTCCTTTGAAAAAGGTTTCCCAGAAACTGTAGCATTTGCACACATTGATATGAATCACCCTGACCCTGAGGTTGCAGCTTTAGAAAAGGTGTTACCAAGATTATCTAAGAGAGGGATTATAATTTTTGATGATTATGGTTGGTGGGCATACTCCGCTCAAAAGAGAGCTCTAGATAAAATTATGACTCTACATGATTACGAAATTCTTGAACTTCCAACTGGTCAGGGTCTGTTTATAAAACCTTAATCCACATTTTTTGGTAAACTTTTAAATTACAAAATGAAGCTCCTCTGAAAATCAGATAACTTATTTCTTTTTCCCAAATGTGCTATTGTCTGGTTTAACTTTTGTGTACTTGAAAAGTGCTTATTTCATCCTCAAAATAAAAAATCTCCAAATCTGATTTTTTTTGAGTGAAAGATTCTACTCAACTTAGGTATACAATCAAGCTTCAAATTAACTAAAATGATTTACCTTGTTTTATTATAAATCCAGAATATTAATACTTCCTAAATCTACAGGAACTCTTCTTTGAAACTAAAAGATCCCTCTCTCCTTGAAAGTATAATTAGCTCTTAATTTTCCTAAAATGTCCAACTGCTTGTCCTACTCTTTTAGATCACAAAAGGTTAGCAATCAGAATTCTTTGGGTTTTTTAAAGAAAGCTGGTGCAGGTGATAGGAATTGAACCTACTACCCCTTCATTACGAATGAAGAGCTATACAAGCTAAGCTACACCGGCATCATTTTAGACTTGAATATTATAATTTCTTTATTCAGAGTTTTCACTTGTAATTTCAGGTAGCTGAATAGCTTCATACATTTTTTTAGATGAACTAACAATTCCCTCAGAGAAATCAAATTTAAGCAATATTTCTTCACCAGGCGCTAAAGTCTCATAGATAGGTAAATCATCTATATTCTTTATGGCGAGTTTCATGGATTTACAGGCCACCCTATGAAGCTGTTCATTAACCATTTTTGCAAGAGGATCAAATATCCGCCTTTGTTCTAACCTGTCTATCTCGTAGCACCTACTCCTACCAATGATTCTACCCTCTGAATTTATTTTGAAAGCTAGTCTTGGGTTAATTTTATCTATCGAAGGAATGGCCCAAAAAGCCTTATAAGACCAATGTGGACGAAATAAATCAGTCAAAGATTTTGGTGAATCAATCGTATCTGACCCAGCAATTACATAGTAAACAGGAGCTAAATTCATTAAGACTGCAATTAAAACAATTTTATATGTCGACATTTTTGAAAACTGTAGATTAGAATTATCAATTTACTTTTTTATATCCATTGAATAACTATATTATTCGAAAATTTCCACTGAAAATTTTTATATCGTATTATTCTAGCTCAATTTTTTGAAAACAATAACCAAAAATGCAACAAGTTCTTGAAATAACTGCACCTTTTTTCTCTATGATATTTCTTGGTACTATTTTAAGGTCTATTAAATTCTTGGATGATGAAAAGAACAATTTTTTATCAAAGTTTGCGTTTTACATACTCATGCCCACAATGCTATTTTCTAGCATAGCAAAAACGTCTCCCACCAACAGTTTTAATATCCAGTTTTTATTTTGTTATGAAGCAGTAACTATCCTATTGATCTTAATATCAATTTTAATCGGTACTAGCCTCAGGAGAGGCCTAAGGAAAAGCACCCTAATGGGCCTAAATATAGCTTATCCCAATTATGGTTATATTGGAATTCCCTTATCATTAGTAGCTTTTGGTCACGAAGCTGCTTTGCCCTTAGCATATATTTTATTGGCAGATACTATTGTATTATTAAGTTTGTCATCTTTTTTTATTGCTATTTCTGAGAAAAAAAATTCGCATTTAGAGCTATTTTATAATCTGATCAGAAGAATAATTTCTCAGCCACTTTTAATTGCAGTTTGTTTGGGTATGCTATTCTCTCAATTGGCTGTCAATATTACTCCAGTGATAGACACCTTTATAATGAACGTTGGTGGTGCAGCAGCACCAGTAGCCTTGATAGCATTAGGGGCATCAATAACCTTAAAATTTCCTAAGGACCAAAAATTAGACCTCATTATAATTGTAATTGGTAAATTAATTTTACATCCTACTCTAATAGCTCTCGCTTACTTTCTATGGCCTACCGAGAAAACAGTTTGGTTTCAAACTGCTATTTTATGTGCTTCATTGCCAATTGCAGCTAATGTTTTTGTATTAGCGGGTTATTATGGGGTCTTCAAAAAAGAGAGCGCTAATGCAATAGTATTGACAACAGTTATATCAACAGTCACGGTTCCTTTTACATTATATCTGATCTTAAATATTCAGTGAAAGAAAAATGGTGCTTGATGGCGGAAAAAAATGACCTTTTAAGTAAACTCTTTAATGTAGATAATAAAATAGCACTTGTTACTGGTGGTGGCAGTGGAATTGGTAAAGCCATTTCTGAAGTTCTCGCACTTTCTGGGTCAAAGGTTTACATAACTAGTAGAAAATCAGAAATAATTAAAAAAACTTCAGATGAAATAAATGTGAGAAACCCAAAACACAAAGTTAAATATATTTGCAGCGATTTAAGTTCTGAAAGTAGCATAAAGAAACTAGTCGAAAAGTTTGAAGCTAAAGAAAGTCATCTAGATATTTTAATAAACAACTCCGGTCTCTCATGGGGAGCAAAATTAGGGGAATTTCCTTATCATGCTTGGGACAGAGTAATGAAAGTAAACGTGACAGGTCTTTTCCACCTGACCCAATCTTTGCTTCCTAAGCTAGCTTCAAAAGCCACACTTAAGCAGCCTTCGAGAATAATTAATATTGGCTCTGTTATGGGTACCGCAGCCTTGGGAGCTGGGCCATATTCATATTCAGCATCAAAATCAGCGGTTCATCATATTACAAAAATTCTTGCTAAAGAACTAGCTCCAAAGAAAATCACTGTAAATGCATTAGCACCAGGACCTTTTTTATCTAGAATGACAGAATTTGCCGTGGGGAAAGAAGAAGGTAAAAAGCGAGTTTCGGAAAATGTACCTATAGGAAGAATTGGTCAATCAAGCGATATTAAAGGTGCAATTTTGTATCTCTGCGGACCAAGTGGAAGTTATATAACAGGGGCTATAATTCCCATAGATGGAGGGATGCATGTTGCCACAGGTCCTGAAATATTTGAATGACTAATTTTCTATTTTTTCTTATCAGGATCGTTAATAACCTCATCTACTTCAGAAACTTTGGGTTTTTCATTATCTATAATTATCTCTTCCTCAGAGGAAGGCTCTACAACCCTATTGGGTTTAATTATCATTGGTAAGAGAGCATCACTTTCAGAAAAGATCTTGTTTATTTCCGGAAGTCCCCACACATAACTATCAAATTGGTGACACTTTGGGCAAATCGGCTCCCAAATACTGATATTATTACAAGACTTACAAAACCAAACTGGGGGTCTAGATGCAGAAAATGCTTTAGATAACCAACCTTGCACTATATCTTCTGATGCTCCAGAGCCTTTTTCGACTGCCGCCATTAAAATATTAGTCTGACTATCAGGCTTTTCTTCTACTAGTTTTACTAAGATTCTTCTAGCAGCAGGAAAATCTTCTGCAGCTAGAAGTAGTTCTACCTTAATCAGTCTTACCACATCATTATCATTAAAGTTGTTAAATAAAACTTTGAATCTTTTTAATCTATCAGAGGGGGTTTCATCTGGATAAAGCGCAGCAAAAGACTTTGCCAAATCTGGATGAGGTGAAATCTTCCAGCAAGCCTTAATTAATCTTTCACCATTCCTAACTTTACCAGAAATTTTTTCAAGTTCACTTCCCTGACAAACAGCTGGTACTAAACCTGGGCTTTTTCTTGTACATTCTCTTATTTTTTCCAAAGCCAATTTAATATTTCCTTTAGCCCTTTCTGTTTTAGCATCAGCGTATAAAACTAATGCCTCTTGCCTATACCGAATTTCTCTCGTGTTTTTCTCTATATTTTGCAAAGATAATAGTGTTTTTCGGGCGCCAAACCATTCTTCTAACTCACATTGTAATTTAAAAAGAGTATTTAGACTTTGTAGGTTTTTGGGTCTTAATAATACCGCCTTCTCTGCAAGTTTTAGGGCTACTGCCAAATCACTACTTTCAATCCTTGATTTAATAAGACCGTCAATAGCAATAAGCTTTGTTTCCTTGTAAGCTAATAATTTTTTATAAATTTTTTCAGCTTTATCTTTATGTCCTAGGGATTCTTCTGCTTGTGCTTCAAGTAGATATACAACCTTCTCAAATTCAGGGTTTAATTTTGCCGATGCAGTTTCTAATAAAACTCTCTGAGAATCTCCCTCTGTAAGAGCAAAGATAGCATTGTTAAGGGCATTCTGGCTTTTACGATATCTGATTCTTTTGAAGAATCTAAGGATTGCAGTATCTTTTCCCATAAAGAAATCCAACACTGCTATTGATAGACTAAGAAGTTTTAGAAATACCCAAAAAAAACATCCGAACAATATTAATAGTAAAACTGCTGACAATAAAGATATCTTAAATTCTGTATCATCAATCTCAAGGTTTAGGGAACCAGGGACATTTTCTATAAAAACAAAAAAATAGGTCAAAAAGCCTGACAAAAAAAGTATCAAACCGCCTCTAATAAGAGAGTATATCATTATTAATCTCTATCTTTTTCTTCTAAAAAAATATTAAAGTCTTTTCTCCAATCCTCCATTACTTTTGATGCGCCTTCGGGTAATTTATTCAATTCATCAATAACTTTTTTATATTCTCTAAAGTTAAGAGCACTTTCTGCTCTAGACAGTATGGCATCAACTGAATTGCCTGGTTGAGGTGTTAAAGACCTTTTTACAAAAATTCTTTGAAATTTATTGACTAATCCGTTGACTAACCCATCTCCCACATTAACTCTTAAATCCTCTTTAATTGCTTTATGTGAGAAATCGGAAAATTGCTTAGCTATCAGCGCAAAATCTTTTTTGTGAAGATCCATGATCTCTACCTTGTCTTTAGAAGGAATGCTCAAGGTAGTTTTTTGTTCAACATTAATAAAATCCTTTAGCTCTTTAACCTCTTGAGTTATAGAATTTGACAAAGAATGTGATCCTATTATGTCTTTGAGTTCAGTGAGGGATTTCTTTATTTCCCCAACTTCTGCTTGCAACTTTCCACTTAATCCATTGCGCTCTTCTCTTATTTTATCTTTCTCATCAAGAGAACTAAAGGTTTTGTCAAATTGTGTTTTTAATTCTTGTCTTAGAGACTTTATTTCTTTTTTTACTATCAAGCCAATTTTACCTTCACTTGTTGGCTGGGGAAGAGCTTTTAACTCCTGATTGACCTCGATAATCTTTTTTTCCAATAAACCTAAATCTTCCTTAACCTTAGATTCCAAGTTTTGATTCGATTTATTAATTATTAAACTCAGACGGCCTTGACTAATAGGTTTTGGCATCTCCTCAAATTTCTTAGTTAATTGGTTGATTTTTTCACGTTGCTTGGAGATAGTTTTATAGAACCAAGCACTGGTAAAGACAAAAAGTAAAATCGTTAAAAATAATAAAATAGCCGAAGTAATTATTAAAGGACTTCTTTTCATCATAATTACCCCTTTTGAAGAATTATCTCTCCCTTTAAGATTTGGTGAAACTATATCTTTCTGCTCTTTATCCAATTTCTTTTCTGATCCCTGTTGAGAGATATTGTTATTATAATTATCCTATGATGTTATTTTTCATTTAGCCTTAGGGTTTTCCTTCCTGTATTATCGGGGCTATTATTGGACTTCATAAATATAGTACCTTGGTTGTTATTAATTAGGCCAGATACTTTTTTCATTATAGATTAACTCAATGATTTCCTCTGTGGTTGGCTGGGATGCTATCTTAACCTTATAATTTCCTTTTAACTGCGCTTCAAAAACCACTTGGGCCACTCTATCACTAATACAAATAAACAAGAAATCTTCTGGAACTGTTTTGATACCTTTGCAAAATATTTTAGCTACACTAGCAGAAAAGAAAACTACTCCACCAGCATTTTCTTTTGAAATGAAGTTACTTATAAGTCTTTCGGAACTAATCTGTTTCTGCCTATAAACAATGCTTTCTGTAATTACATAACCAAACTTACTTAATTCTCCCTTAAGATCATAGGAAATTTCTTCACCTCTGAAATAATGAAGACTAGATGAATTATTATTTACTTTGGAACGTATTAATCGCACTAAATTTGATACTGTTCCAACACTAGGGTAAAAGACATTCTTTAAACCTAACTCAATTGCTAAATTAGCAGTAGATTGTCCAACACAAAATATTTCCTTTTCTGCCAAATTGGACATCAAAGAAATAGCTTGAACTCCATGCCTTGAGGTAAAAATTAATGGATTTGACCCGATGGTTTCCTTAGTTTTTTTTTCTAAAACAATTTCAATCAATGGAAGACATTTAAAGCAATTTTTTATATTTTCTAATTTATAAGTACTCAAAAAAAGATTCACAAAATCTTTGTTATCTTGATTAATCCTAGTTAGGATAATTGGTTTTTTAAAAGAAAGAGTCACCAATCTTTTCCTTTAGATCTTTACCAGCTCTTTGACCTAATTCGACTGGGTCTGACAAAGAACCCTTCCAGGAACCTGAGACCACTTCTGAACCATCAACTCTAAGTACCTCACCCTTAAAAAATATACTCCCACCTTCCAGCCGACAAAAAGCTCCAATAGGAGTTCTGCAAGAACCATCCAAAATATCTAGAAACGCCCTTTCAACCAAAACTTGGACCTCCGTGTCTTCATCATTTAACGGGGCAAGTATAGATGCCATTTGCTTGTCATCTTTCCTTTGCTGAACCCCAATAACACCCTGAGCTACAGCCGGCATCATAATATCAGGGGAGATTGGGTTTACCAACTGCTTCATCCCTAAGCGCAGCAACCCTGCTGATGCCAAAAATGTAGCATCAGCTACTCCATCCTCTAATTTTTTTAACCTGGTTTGTACATTTCCTCTAAACTCTACTACCTTTATGTCAGGTCTTTTGTGCAGCAGTTGCGCCCGTCTCCTCAAACTAGAGGAGCCAACCACGGCACCCTTGGGTAAATCACCTATATCTTTATAATTTAAAGAAACAAATGAGTCTGTAAAATCCTCCCTTTTAAGGAAAACTTCTATAGCTAAACCTTCAGGAAAAATTGTAGGCATATCTTTCATAGAATGGACTGCTAAATCTATTTCCTTATTTAGTAATTTATTCTCTATTTCTTCCGTAAAAAGTCCTTTACCTCCAATTTCAGTAAGAGGTCTATCTTGAATTTTATCGCCTTTGGTATCTATGGTAATTACTTCTATAGAATCTTCTAGCAAATTACTGGATGAGATAATTTTTTTTTTAACTTCAAATGCCTGGGCTAGAGCCAAAGGGGATCCTCTGGTACCTATCTTTATTTTTTTTAGGGCAAAATCTCTTTTTTTTGTTTCACTTACCATAAGTATGGTGATATCTCGATTAGATTGAAGATACAAGAACTCACTTATGAAAAAAAATACTTCATTTGTTTTAGGTTTAGAAAGTAGTTGTGATGACACTGCCGCATCAGTCTTATGTTATGATGGGTCAGGCAACCTTGGTAATGTTGAAATACTGTCATCAATAGTCTTGAACCAGCATAATCTACATCAAGATTTTAGAGGAATAGTTCCTGAGATAGCAGCTAGAGCCCACAATGAAAGACTAGATTCCTGTACTCAAAAAGCTATAAAGGAGGCTAAAATTAATGTTGAGGATATTAGACTTATAAGTGTGACTTCAGGTCCTGGTTTAATAGGAGGTCTTTTATCAGGGATAATGTTTGCCAAGGGATTATCTCACGGACTAATTTGTCCTTTGGTAGGTGTTAACCATTTGGCTGCTCACTGTTTGTCAGTTAAAATGATTCACTCATTGGAGTTTCCCTACCTTACTTTACTAGTCTCAGGTGGTCATTGCCAGTTCCTAATAGTTGAAGATTTTGACAAATTTCTACGCCTTGGAGGTACAATAGACGACGCACCGGGAGAGTGCTTTGATAAGATAGCTGCTTCACTAGGCTTAGGATATCCAGGAGGTCCAGAAATAGAAAAATATAGTTCTAGAGGTAATAAAGACCGCTTTCTCTTTCCTAAACCAATGCTAGAAAGAAAGGATTGTAATATGTCTTTTTCTGGACTGAAAACGGCCGTTAAACGAAAAATTGATGAACTACTTAGAAATCAAGGTGGTCTATATAAAGAGGATATAAATGATATTTGCGCCTCATTCCAAAATTCCATAATAGAAATATTCAAAAAAAAATCACATTATGCCATGACAGTTTTCCAAAGATACTACGGCATCAGCAATAACAATTACGCCCTGGTGGGAGGAGTTGCTGCTAACAAAGCAATAAGCAGATCTTTAGAAGAAACGACTTCAAATAATAAATTTCAATTCTTTTCCGTTCCACAAAAATTCTGCACTGATAATGCTGCCATGATAGGTTATTTAGGAGCACAGAGATTTTTTGCTGATAATTATAAAAAAGAAGATCTAGTTGCTAAACCAAGATGGCCACTAGATATACGTGCCAAACCAATGTTAGGTTTTGGGAAACGAGGGGTAAAAGCATGAACATTGCAATCATTGGTGCAGGAGCTTTAGGGTCCGCATTAGCCATTAACTATGCAACCAATAAAAAGAAAGTTAATATTTGGAATAGGACAGCAATTGATATTAAAAAACTTTTAGACCTTAATAATTCTAGTGACCAGAAAGAACCATTTTTAGATTTTCTCAATTATTGTGACATCAAAAAATCCATAGAAGAAGTTGTGAAGGAAGCAACTATAATCTTAATATGCATAAAAGCACAATCAGTTAGGTTATTTCTTAGAAAATACTCCCATTTCCTTAGCAGTAAACCAGTTATCTTTTGTTCAAAGGGTATAGATACTGGCAGCTTACTATTGCAAACAGAAATTGGAGAAAAGTTTTTAAAAAGAAAACAACTGGCTGTTTTAACAGGACCTGGGTTTTCTTCAGATATAATGAGCCAAAAACCTATTGCTTTAACTTTAGCATGCAAAGATAAGAAGCTTGGAAAAGAAATTCAGAGACTACTATCTACTCCTTCCATCAGAACTTATTTATCATCAGATGTTATTGGAGCCCAGATTGGAGGATCTCTTAAAAACGTGATAGCCATTGCATGTGGTATCACTGAAGCCAAAGGACTTGGGGATAGTGCAAAAATTGCTGTAATGACACGTGGTTTTAATGAGATTAAGAAAATTGGCTTGGCTTTAGGGGGCGAACTTGAAACATTAGTTGGATTATCTGGCCTGGGTGACCTTGCATTAACTTGTACTTCTATTCAATCAAGAAACTTTACTTATGGTATCAGCCTCGGATCAAAAAAATCAAATCTAAATCAAAGTACTATTGAGGGTAAAGACACTGCTAGTGCAGCATGCAAAATAGCTGATAAATTTGGCCTAGATATACCAATAATTAGATCAATTGATCAGATAATTAGAGGTATAAAGGGAATAGACTTTTTAATCGAATCTCTTCTCTCTAGACCATTAAGGACAGAAAAAGACCCTTAGTAGCGATAGTGTGATGTTTTGAAAGGTCCCTCTCTACTTACTCCAATATAATCAGCCTGGTCTTTATCTAATTTAGTTAGATTTGCTCCCACCCGCTTTAAATGCAGCATTGCAACTTTTTCATCTAAATGTTTTGGTAAAACATAAACTTCGTTGTCATAATCCTTATTGTTTTGCCAAAGCTCAATTTGAGCCAAAACTTGATTTGTAAAGCTTGCTGACATTACAAATGATGGATGGCCAGTTGCATTTCCTAGATTCAAGAGACGACCTTCCGACAACAAGATAATTTTCTTTCCACCGATAATTTCAATTAAATCAACCTGGTCTTTCAAATTATCCCATTTATGATTGCGTAATGCTGAGACCTGGATTTCATTATCAAAATGACCAATATTACCAACAATAGCCATATTTTTCATTTTCCTCATATCGTCAATTTTTATCACATCTTTATTACCAGTAGCTGTAATAAAAATATCTGCCGTTTCTACTATTTGGTCTAAAGTCACAACACTAAACCCATCCATGGCGGCTTGTAACGCACATATGGGATCTACTTCCGTAACCAGAACCTTCGCTCCAGCCCCTTTGAGGGAGGCAGCTGATCCTTTCCCAACGTCACCATAACCGCATACTACGGCTGTCTTACCACTGATCATTGTATCCGTAGCTCTTCGAATACCATCGACAAGGGATTCTCTACATCCATACTTATTGTCAAATTTCGATTTAGTTACACTATCATTTACATTTATTGCGGGAAAAGGAAGCTCTTTGGACTCCATCATTTGGTAAAGTCTAAGAACACCAGTTGTTGTTTCTTCTGAAACTCCTTTAATAGCTGCTTTTTGTTTCCCAAACCACCCAGGAGATTCTTTTAACCTCATCTTAATTGTAGAGAATAGGTATTCTTCTTCCTCTGATTTAGGTTCCTCTAAGAAGCCGACATCTCCAGATTCTGCCTTTGCTCCTAAAATAATGTACATGGTAGCATCTCCACCATCGTCTAGGATTAAATTGGCCTCACCTTCTCCAAAATGAAAAATTTTATCCACATATTGCCAATACTCTTCTAAAGTCTCACCCTTAACAGCATAAACAGGTATTCCCCTTGAAGCTATGGCGGCGGCGGCATGATCTTGGGTAGAAAAAATATTACAGCTTGCCCACCTAACAGAAGCACCGAGCTCAACCAAAGTTTCAATCAACACGGCTGTTTGTATCGTCATGTGAAGACAGCCAGCTATTTTTGCCCCAGATAGTGGTTGAGATTTCCCAAACTCCTCCCGTAAAGATATCAGTCCTGGCATCTCAGTTTCAGCTATTAAAATTTCTTTTCTTCCAAAATTGGATTGTTCTATGTCTTTTACTACATAATCACTGCTCATGTTTAATCTCCAGTTCACAAGTACGATATTTTGTTATATTTTGGTTCAAACTTTTTTAGGAAGATAAAGCATAGTACACAATTATTTTCAAGGTTTATGAACTGAAAACTTTTCTTGGGTAAGGGTGTTTAATTTGAAGAGTAGAGCTTGGCAAAAAATGCTTTCAGGAAGAAGACTGGACCTTATTAATCCATCTCCTTTCGACATTGAAATTGAAGATATTGCTCATGGATTAGCCTTCCAAGCTAGGTGGAACGGTCAAACTTTAGGTAAGTTTAGTTTTTCTGTAGCAAACCATTCTATTTTAGTACAAGAAATTTTTAAACTAAGAAACCCACATTTTGAAAAAAAATGGTTCTTAACTGCCCTTTTACATGATTCCCCAGAATATGTCATCGGCGATATGATTTCTCCAGTAAAAGCATTCATAGGCAACGAATACAAAATTCTAGAACAAACCTTGCTTGAGACTATACATATAAGATTCGGACTGCCTGCAAAAACCCCAAAAGCTATAAAAGAAGAAATAAAAAGAGCCGATAAACGTGCTGCGTGGGTAGAAGCTACACAGATAGCTGGGTTTACAGAAGTTGAAGCAAATAAATTATTTTTGAAACCTAGTTCCATAGTCATGGATTCTATAAAAATAAAATTGACAGATCCTTTAAAATCAAAGCAAGAGTTTTTAAATGTATATGAGTTAATATGTTAAATGACTTTGGACTTGAAAGGTAAGATAGTTGGATTCCCTGGAAGGCTTAATTAAAGATACTAATGATTCTGAGTTTGTAACTGACGTAATTGAGGCAAGTAATAGTGGTCCAGTTCTTGTAGACTTTTGGGCACCATGGTGTGGCCCTTGCAAAACATTGACTCCTATTTTAGAAAAAACAGTTCTAAGTTATAAAGGCAAAGTTAAACTAGTTAAAATTAATATTGATGAAAATCAAGCAATTGCCGGACAACTTAGAATACAATCTATTCCCGCTGTTTATGCTTTTTTTGGCGGAAAACCTCTTGACGGATTCATGGGTGCTCAATCTGAAACAAAAATTCAAGAGTTTATCTCCGAAATAATTGTGAAGAGCGGTGGAGATACAAAAAATGATCAAGATGATCTACTAAAAGAAGCCACACAAAAAATTAATGATGGTATGTTGGAGGAAGCTGAACTCATTTACAAGAAGATAATTGAGACACATGACAATAATTATGAGGCATACGCTGGCCTGATAAAGTTGAAAATTTCTAAAGGTGATTTTACAGATGCAAACGAAATACTAGGATCAGTTCCATCAGAAATCAAAAATAATCCTATCTTCGAGAAACTAGGCGCTGAAATTGAGCTATCAAACAGTATTTCAGATGCCAGAAGTAAAAATTTAATTCAGGCTGACTTAGAGAAAAATCCAAAAAATCTCCACTATTTATTTGAACTGGCCTCATCTCTAATTTCTTCTAAAGAATATGAAGAGGCTATAAATGTACTCCTTACGATCTTTAAGGAGGATGCTAACTGGGAAGATGGGAAAGCAAAGAATCAACTCTTACAAATATTTGAATCATTAGGACATGATAACCCTATAGTTTTAAAAGGGCGTAGAAAACTATCTTCCATTATATTTTCTTAAATAGGTGACTGTTTAAATGACATACTTAAGCAATATGACGAAACTTCCAGATACTATTCCTATCTTTCCATTAACTGGTATTTTACTTCTACCAAATGCCCGTTTGCCTTTGAACATTTTTGAAACAAAATATCTAGAAATGATAGAGAATGTGTTAGGAACCCAGTCTCGTATTATAGGAATGATACAAGCAACATCAGATGAAAATGAAGATACCTTATCACAAAACCTGAGCAAAGTGGGCTGTGCTGGTAAGGTGATTAGTTTCACTGAAACAGAAGATTCAAGATATTTAATTACACTTTCAGGAATTAGCAGGTTTGAATTATTACAACCAATAGATACGGCTAATTCTTACTTGACTGCCAAAGTTGATTGGAGTCTATACAAAAATGATAGAAAAGAAGAGAAGACCAAAGCTAACTTCAAGCGTGAAATGTTCCTGGATATATTGTCTAAATATCTAAAGATAACCAATTTACAAACTGATTGGGATAGTTTACGAAAAGCTGAAGATGAGTTGTTAATAAATTCTCTTTCTATGCTCTGCCCCTTTGACCAGCACGAGAAGCAAGCCCTGCTTGAAGCCAATACAATAAAAGATCGTGCTCTTATTTTACAAACTCTTATGGAAATGACCATAAAAGCAGAAAAAAGTTTCGGGCCTTTACAATGAGAATCAAACTATGGAAGTAAACTTTGATAAAAGACTACTCAGCATAATTGTTTGTCCAAAAACTCATACTAAGTTAGTGCTAGATGAAGAAAAAAATGAGTTAATATCAAGAGCTGGAGGTTTAGCTTTCCCTATCAGGAATGGAATACCAATTCTGCTAATCGATCAGGCCAGAGAGATACAAGAAAATTCCTAACAAATAATTTTAATGCTTAAACGCTCTGATTCCAGTAAAGACCATACTAATCCCTTTTTTGTTGGCTAGTTTTATAAGTTCCTTGTCTCTAATGGAACCACCCGGCTGGATAACTGATTTTACCCCTCTGGAAACTGCCTCATTTAAACTATCAGCAAAAGGAAAAAATGCGTCTGAAGCCATGGATGCGCCTTTTAAGGGTGAAGAAAAAAGCCCCTGCTTTTTATACATATCATCAGATTTATTAATAGCAATTACAGTGCTATCTATTCTACTAGGCTGACCGGAGCCAATACCAACTGTAGCCTCGTTTTTAACAAAAACTATACCATTAGATTTGACATGTTTAACTACTTTCCATGCAAACAGTAGATCCTTTATTTGATTATTTTTAGGACTCAGTTGTGTTACTAATTTAAGGTCTTTTTGTTCTATTTCGTGATTATCTCTCTCCTGATATAGAAACCCAGAATAAATTGATCTTAACTCAAATTTATTCCTTTGCATCGATTTCCAAGCTTGTCCAATTGAAATAACTCTCAAATTTGGTTTTTCTGAAAATAACTTAAGTGAGTCCTCATGAAATGCAGGTGCAATTATAATCTCAAAGAAACTCTCCATTATTCTTTTTGTTTCTAATACTGAAATCATAGTGTTGCTGACAATGATTCCACCAAATGCAGACATTGGATCACACTGGAAAGAGCGATCAAAAGCGTCCAAAACTGTGTCACCACTCGCAACACCACAAGGATTGGTATGTTTTATTATTCCTATAAAGGGTTTTATTTGATTTCTAAAGCTTTCAAGAAGTCCTAACCCAGAATCTAGATCTAAAAAATTATTATATGACAGAGGTTTGCCCTGATGTTGGGTAAAATTAGGAGACCACTCCATCATATTTTTTTCATGGTAGAAAGCAGCATTCTGGTGCTGATTTTCACCATAGGATAAAGTCCTGTTGAGCTTAAATGAAAACTCCTTTTCCTTTGGAAATTGTCCAGAATCACTTTTTTGTAACCAACTAGAAACTTGATGATCATAATTTGAGGAACATGAAAATGCCTCAATAGCTCTACTAAAACGAAACTCTGCACTTGTATTGCCATTATTTTCATCTAGATGCGTTAACAATTCAAAATATCCAGATGAATTAGAAATAACTGTTACGTATTTATAATTTTTAGCAGCAGCTCTTATTAATGTTATTCCACCTATATCTATATTTTCAAGACAGCTGATGTGACTTTCTTTTTTTTGTACAAACTCTTCAAAAGGATAGAGATCACAGATGACTAAATCTATAGGCATTATCTTATGTTTTTTTAGATCTGAAATATGATTGGGATTATCGCGTAAAGCGAGTATTCCACCATGGATCTTTGGGTGCAAGGATTTAACCCTTCCTCCAAGGAGTTCTGGAAAACCTGTCAAGTCTTCAAGCTCAATAACCTCAATTCTTTTTTCCTTTAATATATTTGCGGTGCCACCACTGGCGATCAAGTCAACGTCCCAGGACCTAAGCTTTAAGGCCAACTCTTCTAAGCCATCCTTATTTGAAACCGAAATAATAGCTCTTTTAATTTTTACCAAATCTGTTTTCATTATATATAAAAATTACCCTTTAACTAAAAATTGATTTTTTCTCTTGTTATTCTGGTACTATGACTTTGAATAAAAAGTCTCCAATCAATTGAAAAGGTTTGAGTGGTTAACCTTCTTTGTAAAACAATCTTATAACCTATCCTTTCCTGCAAATCTGTGGGATCTAAATAATTATAATTTTCTAAAAAACCGTTATTCATATCTGTTTCAAAATTCCACAACTCTTTGTTTTTCAGTTGCAACAAAAAATAATTAGACTCATTTGTTTTCCAAACGTCAACTGAAGGGTGTAGAAAAAATTGAACGTTGATTGGCCCATATTCTGCCATTTTACCAGAATCTATCGATATAAGATCTCTTCCAATAACCCCATTTCCCGAGCTAGGTATAATCAATTTTCTCCAATGACTTAAGTTTAATTGATCTATGTTGATAACTTTCTCTCCTTCAAGATAATGATTTTCATGATCCCTATAATCCTTAACCCTAACTATTTTTACTGACCACTTTGATGCCTTTCGAAACCTCCTTGCTAAAGAATATTGAACTGAATTATACTGCTTTGGACTTCTAGCAATCCCATCACTGTCGCCTAAAAAAAATTTAAATGGTACGTTGTTCTGAAAGATTGTTCGCTGTCCAGAGCTAAGTTCAAAAGAAAATGCAGGACAAGAAAGCTCATTTGATTGAACACTATCAAGTGCTGATTTTCCATCAAAGATTAATCTAAGACGGCCCGCACTTACTCTGTGAAATCCCATAGCCCTTTTCCTTATTGAAAAGTCGCTCAGCTTAGCATCAAATAATTCCTTATCTAGATTCCACTGTGTTGTTTCTCCTCCAGAGCCGCAAGCTCTTACTAACCGACCACTACCCAATCTTAAACCCCTTAAGACTGGCGCAACCTTATTTTGAATTCTCTTCAACTCTGCATCTACCTTACCTCTAGACAATTCTGCAGTTGAAGAAAACCTTATCAGCCGATTAACCAAAAACAGAATTTCTAAGAGTTCTGCGGCGTTTCTACTTTTTATCTCTCCATTCTTGTTTAACAAAAAACTAGCGTCTTTAATAATCCTTTTTAAAATCCAATGTCTTTTTGCATATGCATCCCCTAAAATTAAACTCGCAAAAAAAATACTTGAATGCAACCTTAGGCTTTTTAATCCTTTAAAACAAAAAAGCTTGCAAAATGTTAAATAAATCACATGAAAACGAATAAACAAAATTATGTTTTTTTGATCTCCTAGATTTTTTGATAAATCCAAAAATCTTATGTTAAGGCAAATTGCACTCAATCTAGAGCTGGCTATGTCTAATTGCCAAGAATTTGCAGAATATCTATTACCAAAACAGCCCAACTTATCTATGACCATTTTTGTAAAGTCTCTCGCTTTTTTATTATTTATGCTAGAAAGGGTAGCCAACCAGGAAAACCCGTGAAAACTGAATTCTTTAACTGGATAACTTTTTTTTTCTCCAAGTTCTTTGTAATAAAACTTCTCTCTTAGTTCCAAACCTTCTAGAAAGTCCCATAAAAATTCCGTTACAAAGGAATTACTAGGATCTAATTCAAAGGTATTTAGATTTAAGGGAAGCTTTTCAAAATCTTTTGGCAATTTTAAGGCTTTATTTAATAATAAGGTTAATAAAAAAGCCATATGAAAAATAAAGTTCCATAAATTATTAATAATCTCTACTCGAAACTTTCCCAACCTTACCCCTTCCCAACATTAAAACCTACATAGTTGTTCAAATTTTAAAGATTCCTATTTTTTTATTAGTAGTGAAGCATAAAAACCGTCCATTCCACCAAAATCAAAAAGATGGTCAGGCCTTAATCTGAGACCACCATGTTTATCTACCCAGTCACCTTCTAAGTCGAACTTAGCTGGACAAATCACTTTTTGCATCCAATCCTCATTATTAATCAGAAATCTCTTCGTTTGATTCTCCCCCTCCTCAGGAAAAAGAGAACAAGCACAATATAAGATCGTACCATTATCTTTAATCCAAGCTTTTGCCGCCTCTAGTGTATATGCCTGAATTTTTTTCAATGAATAGACACGCTCAGTTGGATTAAGATGTAATAGGTCCTTATTCTTTCTAAAGGTACCTGATGAAGAGCACGGAACATCTATCACTATTATATCATATTTCTTCTCAGTTCTGAACCTCTCTATATTCGCCTGAATTATTTCAGCTTCCATATTCATGCGGCATAAATTTTGTTTTAAGGTTTCTATTCTCTTTAATGAAAGATCTAAGCAAGTTACTCTTGCACCAGCTGAAATCAATTGCATTGCCTTACCACCTGGAGCAGAAAAAAGATCTAAAACTTCCAGCCCATAAATGTTCCCTAAAAGCTTGACCGGGATAGATGAAGACACCCCCTGAACCCACCATTTTCCAGTTCGGAAACCATTTAGTTGAGCAAAACCTTTTGAATTTTCTAGTCTTAAAGTACCAGTAGGCAGCTCTATTGCATTTAACTGCTTCCTAAAAAAATTTATATCCTTTTTATCACTTATGGTTATATCAATTGGTGCACGTTTAGTAATTAATTTCTCAAGCTTTTGTATAACATCCTCAGTGTAATATTTTCTTAAATTTATTCTGAAATTCGCTTGTAATTCTGGTTTGAAAACTAATTCATTTTTCCTCAAATTTAGTACTAATTTTCTAGCAATAGCATTAACCAAACCAGAGAAAAAACTACTAGCTTTGTTTAATTTAGCTAGTTTTACTGCAGAATTGACAATTGCATAATCTGGGGATCCTTTGTTAACATACTCTGCTATTACAAGGCGCAAAATGTTTCTGACCTCTAACTTAATATTTTTCTTAACATAGAGATCTATACAATAATCTACCGAATTTAAGTGTAAGAAAATAAAATCTGACAACCTTTTTGCAATTGCCACATCAGAATCCTTATAAAAAGATACACTTACCCGTTGACTTTCTAATATATGGGAAACAGATTTTCTCTTCTTAAATACCCCTGTAAGTATCTGTAAACACAAATATCTTGCTTTTAAACTATCACTAAGTTGCACAAAAAACCTAACATTGATTACTGATTAAAAAACTATATATAATTATCATGATACCTTATGTACTGAATACTGAAATTTTATTCTAATGGACTGGACATATATGACAAATAAAAAAAATACTAAGAAACCCTCAAAAGAAACTATAGCAAAAGCATTGTTTGAGGCAGAATTAAGAAAAAAAAATATTAAAGAGGTTAGTTCTACGATAGAAATCAATGGACCCTCTGGTATTGAGCCTACTAGATATGGAGATTGGGAAAGAAAAGGGATTGCAAGTGATTTTTAATTTTTAAATACTTGAATAAAAATGTTATCGATGATAGTTGTTATAAACTTTTTTTGACGGGCTTTTAAGCCCGTTTTTTTGTGCTAGATAGGAAATGGAAAATTTAATCGCGCGTTCTAAGGATGAAAAAACTTTATACCATAAGCTCTTGAATTTAGTAGAGAGGGATGGTCTCGAGTTACTTAGGATAAGAATTTTTAATGAATATAGTCTTACGCTACAAATAATGCTGGACCATAAAGGCAGGGATGTAACGATTAATGATTGTGCTAAGGTTTCTAAAATTATAACCAGAGAGTTAGAAAATCAAAGTATCATTGATGCAAAGTATCAGATTGAGATATCTTCCCCAGGTCTTAACAGGCCTCTGACTCGAAATAAGGATTTTGAAAAATGGAAAGGTTGCAATGCTTTAATAGTGTTGAATTCAAAGGATAGCAAATTACAAACTACACAAGGCAAAATAATCGGCTTAAAAGATTCTGATTTACTTCTACAGCAAAATGATAAAGTTGTTTATATAAAATTATGTAACATAGACGAAGCTGAATTGGTGGCTTAATTACGAACAGGAAAGATAATGGCTGAAAATGATCCCCAAAAGATTGAATTACTTCAAATAGCTGACGCTGTTGCTAGAGAAAAATTAATTGAACCAGAACTTGTAATAGAAGCTATGGAAGAAAGTTTAGCTAAAGCAGCAAAATCTAAATATGGGGCTGAATATGATATAAGAGCAAAAATTGATTCCAAGTCCGGTGAGCTAACCATGAATAGGTGCAGATTGATCGTAGAAAAAGTAGAAAATCATTTTGTAGAAATTACACTTGACGAAATAAAAGATCTCCTCCCCGATGCCAAAGTTGGTGACATTGTAAAAGACCCTCTACCTCCGATGGATTTTGGCCGGATAGCTGCACAATCTGCAAAACAGACAATAGTGCAAAAAGTAAGAGAGGCAGAAAGAGCTCGCCAATTTGAGGAATTCAAAGACCGAATAGGTCAAATAATAAATGGCCAAGTAAAGAGAATAGAATATGGTAATGTAATTGTAGACGTAGGTAGAGGAGAAGCAGTTCTTAGAAGAGATCAGCTAATAAACCGAGAAACTTTTCGGAATGGCGACAGAGTAAGATCTTATATAAAAGATGTAAAAGAGGAAACACGAGGACCTCAGATATTTCTTTCTAGAACGGCACCAGAGTTTTTATCTGAATTGTTTAAAATGGAAGTTCCTGAAATATATGATGGGATTATAGAAATCAAGACTGTTGCAAGAGATCCAGGTAGTCGAGCAAAAATTGGAGTCCTATCTTTAGATAACTCAATAGATCCTGTTGGGGCATGTGTTGGGATGCGTGGCTCTAGAGTCCAAGCAGTTGTGAATGAATTACAAGGTGAAAAAATCGATATCATACCCTGGAATGAAGATGCTCCCACCTTCTTAGTAAATGCTCTACAGCCGGCAGAAGTATCCAAGGTCGTTCTAGATGAAGATTCAAAAAGAATTGAAGTCGTTGTTCCTGATGATCAGCTCTCTCTTGCGATCGGTAGAAGAGGTCAGAATGTTAGGTTAGCAAGCCAACTTACCGAATTTGATATTGATATTTTAACAGAAGCTGAAGAGTCTGAGAGAAGACAAGCGGAGTTTTCTGAAAGATCAAAACTATTCATGGATACACTAAACGTTGATGAGATTGTTGCTCAGCTACTGGTGTCAGAAGGGTTTTCTACGCTAGAAGAAGTAGCATATGTTGAAAAAAGTGAGATTGAAAATATAGAGGGTTTTGATGAATCTACCTCTGAAGAACTCCAAGCCAGAGCACAAGAATGTATTGAAGAAAATAATACTAAAGCACTTAAAGCTGCTCGTGATCTAGGGTCTGATGAAAGTTTGATAGAGTTTGAGGGCTTAAATCCAGAAATGATCAAGGCACTTGCAGAAGATGGTGTAAAAAATCTTGACGAATTTGCTAAGTGCGCTGACTGGGAAATTGCTGGAGGATATACTACTGTTGATGGAAAAAGGGTAAAAGATGATGGGATTCTGGAAAAATTTGATATCAGCCTGAAGGAAGCAAGAGTTTTAATAATGAATGCTAGACTAAAAATGGGGTGGATTACCGATGATGATTACGCCAACGAATTTTCGAATGAGCAGTCAGAGTCTTAGCATTATATATTATTAAAATCTCTGATATTTTATGAAGGAATAAAATTGTGAAAACAAGCAAAAGCGAAAATATAGTTAAAAAACAGTTTTGTTCTATCACAAAAAAAGTCTATCCAAGTGAACGTATGATTAGGTTTATTTCATTTCCAGATGACAGATATACGCCTGATTTATATCATGAATTTGAGGGAAAAGAATTCTATGTACTTGCTTCCAAGACAGCACTTGAAAAAATAAATGGTTTTATAGAATATAAAGATAAACAAAAATCCCCAACTAAAAACTTAATATCCAGATTAGATTCTATTATATTAAAAAGAATAGTTAGTTCAATAGCTCTAGCTAGAAAATCTGGTAAGGTAATAATTGGCCATGAAAAGATCCAAAAACTCTTACAAAAAAATAAAATTGAACTACTTATTCAAGCTAAAGACGGTTCTAAAAATAGAAGAAATGAACTAGTACTACCAAAAGACCAGGCTCGTAAAATAGATTGCTTAAGTCAGAAAGAACTAGGGATTCCTTTCAAAAAAGAAATCGTTACTAATGTTGGTTTTTTAAAGAGTAGTTTTACTATTCCTCTAATTTTTGATACTGCTCGGTTAGGAAGTCTTAGAAGCTGTTAAAGAATACGAATAAAGGTCGGTTAGATAATGAATGACAATGAGAAAAAAAGCACAAGCTCAAAAACACTAAGCCTAAGAGGAACTGGTGGCTCTGTTAGAATGAATCTTGCTCATGGAAGATCAAAGTCAGTCCTTATTGAGACTAAAAGAAAAAAAATACTGGTTCCCAATAAAAATAATTTTTCTCCCAACCAAAGATCTGGAATAACAGATGGAAATTCTTCAGACAACATCATCAAAAAAACTGCTGATAAGGTTCAGACAAGTGAACAAATTGATAGAAGAAAGAAAGCTATTGAAGCAGCAATAGAGGAAGAAAACAGAAAAAAAGAAGAAGACAAGAGGCTAGCAGAAAAAGCTTTAACTGAAAAGATTGAAATAGAAGAGTCGACCGATAAGAAAAGGATAGAAACACAAAACGTTCCAGAAGTCTCGTTACCAATCGAGGAGCAGTCTCATAAGCCAAAAATAAAAACCGATTCTAGATTTGAACCAAAAACCGATGATAGTTCAGCTGGAAAAAAATTTAAAAAAGAAGATGAGTTAAAAGAAGTCCGCCCTAACAAGGGTTATTCAGAAAGGAGACGCTCTGGGAAGCTGACAATAAATCAAGCACTTTCGGATCAAGGAGGAAGACAGAGGTCTATAGCTTCTCTAAGAAGAAGACAAGAAAAGGTAAAACGTAGACAATCAGTAGATGCTACTGAAAGAGAAAAAATAAAAAGGGAAGTACCTGTTCCTGATTCTATTACTGTGCAAGAACTTGCGAATCGAATGGCTGAGAGATCTGCATCAGTAGTTAAAACATTAATGACAAATGGAATAATGGCCACACAGAACCAAACAATAGATGCTGATACAGCTATTCTAATTGTTGAAGAGTTTGATCACATACCAGTTAGAATTTCTGATTCGGATGTTGAAGATGCTATCTTAAAATACGACACTAATGAATCTTTAGAAAACATGGGTCCCAGAGCTCCTATCATAACAGTAATGGGACATGTTGATCATGGTAAGACTTCCTTACTGGATGCTATAAGAAAAACTAGCACTACTAATAATGAAGCTGGTGGAATTACTCAGCACATTGGAGCTTACCAAGTGACAACAGATAAAGGTTCCTTGCTTACTTTTTTAGATACTCCTGGCCATTCAGCATTTACGTCCATGAGATCCAGGGGTGCTCAGGTAACTGACATAATTATATTAGTAGTAGCTGCTGATGACGGTGTAATGCCACAAACCATTGAAGCCATAAACCATGCAAAAGCAGCTAAAGTTCCTATCATTGTTGCTATAAATAAGTGCGACAAAGAAAATGCGGATCCTAATAGGGTAAGAACAGATTTGCTTAAGTATGAAGTCATAGTAGAATCAATGTCCGGTGAAGTCCTTGATGTTGAGGTTTCAGCCTCGACTGGTAAAGGATTAGAAAATCTACTAGAAAACATTATATTACAATCTGAACTACTGGAATTAAAAGCTAATCCTATTCGAGTTGCTGAAGGAACTGTTATAGAAGCAAAACTAGATGTAGGAAGAGGGCCAGTAGCAACCGTCTTAGTGCAAAATGGTACCCTTAGCAAAGGGGACATCGTAGTGGCTGGAGATCAGTGGGGTAAAGTGAGGGCATTAATAGACAGTCAAAATAATAAAATATCTACAGCAGGCCCCTCTGTCCCTGTAGAGGTTCTAGGCTTGAATGGAACACCGGAAGCTGGGGACATTTTGAATGTAGTTTCAAGCGAAACAGAGGCTAGAGAGATTGCTGATTACAGAAGACAAGTTATTAAAGACAAGAAAGACGCATTAGGAACAGGTAAGACATTAGACCAAATGATAGCGAAAGCCCAAGCTGATATGGAAATGTCCGAACTACCGGTGGTTGTGAAAGCTGATGTTCAGGGATCAGCTGAAGCAATAGTACAAGCTTTAGAAAAAATAAGTACTGATGAAGTTAGAATAGTTATTTTACATTCTGGCGTTGGAGCAATTACTGAAAGTGATGTTATTTTGGCAGAAGCTTCTAATGCTCCCGTCATAGGGTTTAATGTAAGGGCCAATGCTTCAGCTAGAGATGGAGCAAATCAAAAAGAAGTAGAGCTACGCTATTACTCAATAATTTATGACTTGGTTGATGATATTAAAAAAGCTGCCTCTGGCTTACTAAAGCCAGAAATAAAAGAAACGATCTTAGGCTATGCCGAAATATTAGAAGTATTCAAAGTTACTAATTCTGGCAAAGTAGCAGGTTGTCTGATAACTGAAGGTAATGCTCAAAGATCTGCCAAAGTAAGGCTCCTAAGAGATGATATTGTAATCCATGAAGGATCTCTAAAAACATTAAAAAGGTTTAAAGATGAAGTAGAATCGGTACAATCTGGACAGGAATGTGGTATGGCATTCATGGATTATGAAGACATAAGAAAAAAAGATGTTATTGAGATATTCTCTGTTCAAAATATTGCTAGATCCCTTAATTAAAAAATGGAAAACAGTATCACAAAACAAACTTGGCATGGAACAACAATTATTGGGGTAATGAAAAATGGTTCTGTAACTATAGCTGGTGATGGTCAAGTGACATTAGGTCAAACTGTGATAAAGGGAACCGCAAAAAAAGTTCAAAGGTTATCTCCAGGTGGCTTAGACATACTAGTTGGCTTTGCAGGATCAACGGCCGATGCTTTTTCTTTACTAGAAAGACTAGAGAGAAAGCTAGAAACATTTCCTGGGAACTTATCTAGGTCAGCAATTGAACTCGCAAAAGATTGGAGAACGGATAAATATTTAAGAAACTTAGAAGCAATGCTAATTGTCTCTGATGGTAAAGATTTATTTATTATTTCTGGATCGGGGGATGTGTTAGAACCAGAAGGCGGTATAGCAGCTGTAGGGTCGGGCGGGAATTATGCTCTAGCTGCAGCAAAAGCAATATATGACACTAAAATCACAGCAAAAGAAATCTGTGAAAAATCTTTAAAAATTGCTGCTGAAATATGTGTATATACCAATCATAATATTGTATTAGAAACCCTACCAAAAAATAAATGACTGAGTTGACCCCCAGAGAAATTGTATCCGAACTTGATAAGTTCATAATTGGCCAGGAACCAGCCAAAAGAGCAGTAGCAGTTGCGCTTAGAAGTAGGTGGAGGAGAAAAAAAGTACCATCCCCTTTAAAAGAAGAAATCTATCCAAAAAATATACTTATGATCGGTCCAACTGGAGTTGGGAAAACTGAAATATCGCGTCGCCTGTCGAAATTAGCTGGTGCACCTTTTCTAAAGGTTGAGGCTACTAAATTTACTGAAGTAGGCTATGTCGGGAGAGATGTGGAGCAAATTGTTAGAGATCTAGTTGACAGCGCAATAATTATGATAAGAGAAAAAATGCGTGAAAGCGTCGAAACTAAGGCCCATGCAGAAGCAGAAAAGAGGGTATTAGCTTGTTTAACTGGTGAAAATGCTAGAGAACAAACCATTGATATGTTTAAGAAAAAGTTAAGAGATGGACTCCTGGATGATAAAGAAATTGAGATAGAATTAAATGATAATACTAATCATTTCTCTATGTTCGAGCTACCAGGTCAACCCACTAATAATATGGGTGTAATGAATATAAATGATCTTTTCAGTAAGGCTTTGGGAAAAAAAACAAAAAAAGTCAAAGTTAAGATAATTGACAGTTATGATTTATTAATAAAGGAAGAGGCAGACAAACTCTTAGAATGAGGATAAAGTTACAAAAACTGCCATAGAAGCTGTAGAAGAAAATGGTATCATATTCTTAGACGAAATTGACAAAATTTGTGCCCGAGCTGATATAAAGTCAGCAGATGTGAGCAGAGAAGGGGTTCAAAGGGATTTATTACCTCTAATCGAGGGTACTACCGTTTCTACAAAGTACGGTACTGTTAAAACAGATCATATATTATTCATAGCATCTGGTGCATTTCATGTAGTTAAACCCAGCGATTTGCTGCCAGAACTTCAGGGAAGACTTCCCGTGAGAGTAGAGTTATCCGCCTTAACTGAAGAAGATTTTGTTAGGATCCTCAAAGATACTGAGAACTCTCTCACCAAGCAATATACTGCTTTGATGTCTACCGAAAACATTACATTAGAGTTTGAAGAAAGTGGTATTAAATCATTAGCCAAAGTGGCAGCCGATATAAATGCTAGCATAGAAAACATTGGTGCTAGGCGGTTATATACTATCTTAGAAAAAGTGTTTGAAAATCTAAGCTTCACTGCACCAGATGAGAAAGCAAAAACGGTAAAAATTGATAGTAAATTTGTCAAAAGTAATTTAGATAAATTTGTTAGTTCCGCAGATGTGAGTAGATACGTACTGTAGGAGAATCAAAACTTGTTGTTTTTTCTCAAATAAACATAAAAAGCCCCGCCCCCACCGTGCTTAGCATGAGCTGGCATTATCTGAAGTATAGTATGCATTACCTCAGAATTTCTTAACCATGAGAATAATGATCTTTTTAATACTCCACTATCCTTTATTTCATCATATGAAACAGAAATACTTGAAAAAGAATTTTTACCCTTTCCAGTAATGATTAATACTAGTCTAAATCCCTGAGCATAACTAGACTTTAGAAAAGCTATTACTTTTATCTCCGCTTTTCTAGCAGTCAAACCATGAAGATCAATGAACTTTTCTGGACTAATCTTTCCCTTTTTAAGAAGGTCTTTCCTTTTTTTATCCAAGTTTTGGCCCAAAAAGTTGTGACTAGAAACAAAACGCTTTTTGACGTAGTCAGGTTTCACTTTTTGCAACTCAAAATTTTGAGCAAGTGTTTTTGCAAAATTAGGATTCTTGATTATTAACTTAGTGCCATCCTTATTTTTTAATATTTTATTAAATTTAGAGTGTTTTAACTGTTTATCGAACGTTTTGCTGACAGTATCCCATATGGAAAGATCTTCTTCTGATAAAATTCTACGCTTTTCAGTTTTCAATTAAACACTCAATAATTTATCATTTTTTCATTCAGTCTTTACTAAATACCAGTTTGGTAATTCTGCATTCATCTTCCTTGCAAAAGTCCATATGTCCCTTTGCTTTTTAATTTTGTCAGGACTACCCTCTACAATTGTTCCTGATTCATCTTTAATTACAAAAGATAATTCGCATTTGAATACTATCTTAATTGAAGCTTCTAGAGTCTTTTCATTAAAATCAACATCCTTTATCCTAAGGTCACGCACTCCACCAAACTCTGCTTCTACCGTTAATCCCTTGTCAGCTCGCTGATCAATAGCTGTTTTAAAAGATCTACATACATCTTTAGAAGTCATTTTTTCTATGGTTGCTAAATCTCCTTTTTCGAAAGCCATTAATATCTCTTCGTAAGCTAGTTTAGCACCTGAAACAAAGTGATTTACCAGCCATCCATTTTCTGATTTTTTCATTAATGAAAGTGCTTTAAATTGGGGACTGTCTAATTCCACATAATCCGCTATCTCTTCGTCCACTTCATTTGGTTTAAGTTCAACAATGTTAGAATTACTGACATTTTTCTCAGTGTTTTTTGATGTATCATCAGATTTCATACTATTTTTTTCAAAACCTTCTC
>JBJLFU010000007.1:0-5396 GCA_045565235.1 Paracoccaceae bacterium
AACCAATCCAGATTGTTTTTTTTCAGTAACAATTTTCCAAAGTAGTTTTTCTAGCTTTAACATTTTTTTTAGATTATGGAGCCTAGCATCAGGAAATAGTACTGATAAGACACCAGTTTGCTGCATTAATTCAATTACTGTGCTAATAGATTTAAAAGAAAGGATTAATTTTAATTCACTCCAAGTCCTTTCTCGGCTAAGTCGTAATACAAAGGTCTTTTTTTTAGAAATAGCCTGTAAAACCTTTTGATCAGGGTTTTTATTAGCAGCTGGAAACTTTCCAACAAATCTAAAATACCTTAAAATTCTTAGGTAATCTTCATTAATTCTTATACTTGGATCACCTACAAATTTTACCTCCCCACTTTTTAAATCTTGAAAGTTTTCTAATGGATCTACAACGATCCCATTGGGACTCAAATAAATTGAATTGAAAGTAAAGTCTCTTCTCTTTGCATCCTCCAACAGGCTGTCAGTATATTGAATCCTTGCCTTTCGACCAAATGTTTCAATATCCTTTCTGAAGCTAGTTATTTCAAATTTTTCTCCTTCTAGTATTACTGCTATAGTCCCATATTCGATTCCTATATCAAGGACTTTACAGTTAGTTCTAGATAGAATGCCTTTAAGGCGAATTGGGTCAACATTAATGGCTAAGTCAATTTCCTGAACTTTTTTCTTCCAAAATGAATCCCTTATACAACCACCAACTGCAAAAACTTCCACGCCTTGTGAGTGGAAAAAGTTTAACAACTTTGACAAAGCTGGTTTTCTAAGCCAAGTAACATCAAATGGTGCAGAAAATATGTTCTGTTCTGAAATATACTTTAAGCTTTTCATTTGTGATATCTATCTATAAAATTTTTAATAATACTAGCAGTAGCACCCCAAATATAATAAGGTCCATAAGGTATAGCATAGTAACCACGATATTCTTTTTCTGTTACAATTTGATGTTCCTTCATATTCTCTCTATTTAACAAAAATGCCAAGGGAACTTCAAAAATTTCAGCTACCTCACAAGGGTTGATCTTAAATTTCACGTTAGTTCTTACAATACCAATAAAAGGGTGAATTAAGAATTTACTTACTGTTTCATGGGGACGCAGGAGTCCGACTGTTTCTATCTTACTGGCTACCAGGCCTATTTCTTCTTCCACTTCTCTAAGACCTGCATGAAGAATGGATTTATCATATGGTTCAATAGCACCTCCTGGAAAGGAAATCTGTCCTGGATGAACAGATAAATTACTAGACCTTTTGGTAAATACAACCGATACATTTAGGTCTTTTTTTCGTAACAATATAAAAACTGCAGCTACTTTTTTATAATGACCCTTTAATTTTTTTTTATCCGCAGTTGAAAGGTCAAAATCAGAACTTGGTTCACTTAAAGAGCCAATTTTAATTTCTTTTGAGGTAGGTAGGGTGAATCTTGACTTAATAGTTTCTAATGAGCTGGATGTAATCAAAATAAAACTGCCTTGCTAGGTTTTTAAATTCTTAGTTGTCGTGGCCCAGCTCAGATGGATTAAATTCATAATGCGCTCCACAAAACTGACAATCTGCGGTCACTTTACCCATTTTATTTGTCATAGTATGTAGGTCTTTTCTTGAATAAATTGACATTGTTTGCACTACTTTGTCTGGGCTGCACCCACACCCAAAATCAAATTTTTTTTCTACGAATACCCTTAAATCTTTATCCGAGAATGCTTTAAGCAAAAGGCCAGAAAAATTTCCTTTTTTTTGGCTAATAGCTTTTGAGGCTTCCTCGTTTAGAAAAGATGTAATTTTTTCCCAATTACTATTACTTAAGATCCTATCGGCAGCTAAATCTTGAACAGCTCTCGTACCTTTTTTTTCAGCATGCTCAAGGATTTTCGATCCTTCTATATTTGGCAATCGTTGTAGCATTAATCCCATACCAGTAAGTAAAGTTTTACCTTCAGCGTCAATTTTTTCATGAACAAGAATCCAAAAGCGAGTCTCAAGCTGTTCAGAGTTCAAAAAAAATTCCTCGGCTGAATGGACTAAACCTTTTTTATCTAGATTTGTAATACCTTTATAAGGTATACTTCCTTCACCTTGATCTAGAATTGTGGCAAAATAGCCTTCACCCATCATATCCTGAACAGAACCTGAATAATCAATTTTAATCGAGCTGAATTTTGCATAACCTCTAATCATTGGAGTTTCTGATCTATTGAGAGGAATGCAATAATCAGTAGCAATCAATTTCAGATCCCCTTTCCCATGAATTTGAATTGATAGCTTATACTTTAATTTAATTGAGTCGGCCATCAATACTGTCAAAACTAGGACCTCACCTAGCAGTTTGGAAATACCAATAGGATAGTCATGTTGACGAATAATTTTGTTGAGAGATTGGCCCAGACTACAAATTCTCCCCCTAATAGGCAGACCTTCGAATTGAAAGGGCATAACTGAATTCGTGAGCCATGAATTTTTTTCTGTCATAAAACTTTAAATTTACTTTTAAATATCTTTTACATTATTTATTTTGTACATCAAATAATATTATTAAAAAATACGTATAGGAGCGTCTTAATGTTGAGGATCGGAGAAACTATACGAAAAGATATAAAATATTTATACAGACCTGGTATCTATGGTTTAATATTGGTGGGTAAACAAATATTATTAACAGAGCAAAATGGAAAAGAAATACAACTACCCGGAGGAGGTATAGACAAAGGGGAACATTACCTGCGTGCCTTAATAAGGGAAGTCGCTGAGGAAACAGGTTGGAAAATAAAACCAGAGCGACGGGTAGGGTTTTTTCATCGTTATGTTTACATGCCAGAATATCGAAAGTGGGCACACAAAGTATCGCATATTCATTTTTGTAGAGGAATATATCCCACCTCACTTCCCACCGAAAAAGGCCATAACCCAATTCTAGAAATTCCTGAAAGAGCTGCCAAGTTGGTAGAAAGTCCAGGAGATAAGTTTTTTATAAACCAATTCTTTAAATTGAGATCACTTCTTTAATTTTTTCAATAAACTTTTAGTAGGCCAGCTATCTGCTAAAAAGCCAAATTCCATTTGCACTTGTCTGACACTTTGTCTGGTATTACGTCCCAAAATTCCATCAACCTTACCCACATTGAGTCCCCTTGATTTTAAGATTTTCTGTAGTTCAACCATTTCCCTTAGAGTAAGGATATTCTCTGGATCGTTACTAACAAATTTTGGCGCTCCCGCCAACCTAGTAGCAAGATGTGCGGCAGTAACTGTATATATAAAGCTATCGTTCCATCTAAGATAGACATCAAAATTAGGGTAGGCTAGAAACTTAGGACCTTTACTGCCTTGAGGCAGTAAGAGGGTAGCTTTTGTTTCATTCGCTACAGCAAATTTTCCTATTCTTGATTTAACCCCTAAGTTTTTCCAATCCCCCAAAGTAAGTTCTCGACCAAAGCCTGCTTTTTCCCAAGGAAATCCATCCGTGACAATAACTTCCTCAATCCAGGGCTCATTTGGCCTCCATCCCATACTTGATATAAGAACAGCAGCGGTTAATATCGCATCTGGAGAACTCTTTTTCAGATTGACTAGTCCATCTCCATCTCCATCTGTTCCATATATTAGGATATCCGAGGGTAACATTTGTACCTGCCCAATTTCTCCTGCCCAAGCACCAGTTATTTCTTTTTCAATCAGATCGTCCGCAAACAGTTTAATAGCCGCAATGTATTCTTCCTGAAATATTTCTGGCCGCCGACAATCATGACCCAAAGTCGCTAAAGCACTTAATGTGCTAAAATTTCCCTGCACAGCACCGAAGTCTGTTTCCATACCCCAGAAGGCAGTAATAACTTCTGCTGGCACCCCATACATGGCTTCTGCTGAATTAAAAATATTGAGATATTTCTCCATATTTTTTATACCATTTTTCAACCGATATGAGTTGATTGCACTCTTCGTAAAGTCTAGGAAACTCAACCTAAAAGTACTTTGCCTACGATCCATTTCCAAAACTTTTTTTGACTGCTTACTATATTTGAGAGCCAATGAGACTGCATTTTTATCTACTCCTCTCTGAATGGCTTTGCTGCCTATATCTTTTAGGAATATTTTATAGTCCCCACCACAATTGACTAAGGTAGACCCCAAGGCATGGGACCCTTGAAAGGCAATCAGAAAAGCTAGTAATAACTTGATCTTTCTCTGATAGATGATCTTCTTGAGAAGATATTTTCTAATCTTAAAATATTTCATGTTTTTAAATTTAGTACATCCAACATTGAATATTCTCCAGCGCCAGCTGTCATTCCCCATCTGGCTGCTCTCACTGCACCTCGCGCAAAGATCATCCGATCAGTAGCATTATGCTGTAATGTTATCTGCTCTCCATAACCTGCAAACATTATCGAATGATTTCCTACTATATCTCCACCTCTAACTACAGAGAACCCAATTTTCTCTTTTTTTCTGGGTCCTATTATCCCATCTCTTGTTTTGTCCTTTAATGTCTCTAGAGATTTTCCCTTACCTTCAGCGACTGCCTCTCCTAACATAAGTGCAGTTCCAGAGGGTGCATCAACTTTTTTACCATGATGCATTTCAATGATTTCTATATCGAAATCTTCATCTAACACTTCTGAAACCTTTTTAGCTAAACCAGTGAGAATATTGAGACCTAAACTCATATTTCCTGCTCTTATTATAGTTGTTTTTCTTGCAGATTCTTTAATATGTCCAAGCTGCAATTTGGAAAAACCAGTAGTGCCAATTACAGATACAGTTTTGTATTTAGCTGCTAAATTTGCTATTTTTACTGAGGTTTCTGGGTTTGTGAAATCAATTACTGCATCTGAAACCGATAATGCCTCTTCTATATCATCAGAAAACTCTAAAGAGCTTTCGAGACCCAAAATTGTCTCATTCGCCAACGTCCCTATCAAAGGATGTTTCTCAATTTCTATCAAACCAGCCAATTCTAGACCTTGCTTTTCTTCGACTGCCCTACATAACATTTGCCCCATTCTACCAGAGGCACCTACCACAGTAATACGTTTAGTTTTGACCACTATGCATTTTCCCTAAATTTAATTTTTGGGTTTTTATCGACAAATTTAATCGACTCCGTTATGTATTCACCTACCTTATAAGTCAATAACCATCATTAATCCTAAATTAAATACACATTATGAACAAACGCTTTGGTAATACTTCACATCGTATTTTAAGAGTAAATGAATTAATTAAGAGAGAAATCTCAGAAATTATTCAACAACTAGATTGGTCAGAAAATGGTCTAGAGAATTTAGCTCTTACTATAACGGAGGTAGAGTGTTCCAGAGATATAAGAGTAGCTAGAGTGTTCTTTATACCAGTAGGAAGAAAAAATTCAAAGCAAATCGAAGAGG
>JBJLFU010000008.1:0-101097 GCA_045565235.1 Paracoccaceae bacterium
CCAAAGTTGCAGCTGTTAACCCACCCGCAAGTGCCAGAAATGAAGACAAGATTATAATTGTTAAATTTCTCATAGTTCATCCTCTATATTTTCAAGTTTAAAATTTAACTCTGAAAATACTTATGATTAATCAGAGTGAAATAAAGTTTCAACTTAATTCATTATTTGGATTTTTTCTACCTCTAATTACAAAAAGAAGCCTCTGTTCGAAGAGGTTTTACAAAGCAACAGGAATAATATGACAGAACTAAGCGATTAACTTTATAAGCTTAAGTTATTGTTTTAAATAACTTAAATAAAACTTTGTTTTTTTTTACTTTTTTATAGAAAGTTCTTGCAATGGGTAAAGTTAAAAGTATTATTTTAAGTGCTACTAACAAAAACTACCAGAAATTGCTTATTCAAGTTCCTTTTATAGGTGATTCTTAATTTCTAATGAAAGTTTCTAACAAGAACTATTGGCTTTTAACCAGTTTTAAAACCCTACATGAATGCATAAACGCAGCTTTATTTATTCGATCTTCTTTTTTATGTTCATCGAGCCTTCCCCATTTATCACGCTGCCATTCTTCATCAATTCTAATTAGCTGCCATGCGTTTTCTGGGGAAATCTTTTCTTTTTGTAATCCTAAACCAATAATGAGAGAACCCGATAGAGCTACTAATTCACCAAGAGCAGTAAGGGCAAAAGTTTGTACAGGTTCCAATAATTTTATCCACCCCCTCTCAACGCCTATACTCTGTTTGATAGGCATTAGGCTGTGGGTGATTCGGAGGGTGGAACGAAGTTCAATTTGCACCCACTCAATTAAAGGGCCCCAACGCTTTGCTTGTATGTCTTCCAAATCAGACCCTCTTTCTGCCCAGTAACAGAAAAGGTCAGACATGCCATAATCAACTATTTTTTTTTTTAATTCTACATTTTCATTTTCAGATCGGTCTAATGTTATAAAGCTAGTCCTAGTAAAGGGCATCTTTTGATAGTTAATTTCATGATGTAAGCCTGCCCACTCTTTATGCATCTCTTTTGCAATAAACAGGTTATCTATGGTACAAATTTTCTTCTGTGGGGTTTTCAAAGCAACACCATCTATAGTTAGAATATACCCTGAGTCATACTGCTCTAGTTCCAGTGACTTCCAATTCTTTTTTCTTCGTAAAATCATCCTATATCTTCTCACTAAATATAAACCAAAACTAACTTGAACTGCTAGATTAAAAAAATTTTAGTCTCTGAGCCATATGTGGGGGTGGATCAGCTGTAACTTTTATAGTTTGGCCTGTAAAGGGATGCTTAAATTCAATACTACGAGCATGCAGCTGAAGTTTTTCATTCTTACTATTCAAAAATTTTAAATGCTTTTCCAACAAGGGTTTTTTCAAACTGCTACCATATTGTTTGTCACCAATTATAGGGCAACCAATACTAGACAAATGCTTTCTGAGCTGGTGCTTCCTTCCTGTAATAGCTATAAGTTCAACCCAGGATATTTCCTTTCCAAGCTGACTTAAAACTTTATATACAGAAATTGCCTCTTTTTCCTCAACCTCAAGTATCTGAAGCTGTAAATTTTTATAGCTCCTATTTCCTTTTAAAACTTCTTTGATAGTAGTCCCGAGGTAGCCTTCTGCGTTGGTCGGATTAAAAAGTATTCCTTCGTTCTTTTTAGGAAATTTATGCACCAAGGCCCAGTATATCTTTGATACTTTCCTTTCCTTAATCAATTCAGAAATCATGAATGCACTTTTTGGTGTCCTAGCTACTATTATTACTCCGGAAGTATCCTTATCTAACCTGTGAACAAGCCTGAGGGATGGTTGATTGGGAAGGCTAAATTCAGACAAAGCACTATCAAGGTGGTAGTTACCTAACCTGGACCCTCCTTGTACCGCTAGTCCAGATGGTTTGTTAAACATGATGAAATATTCATCATCAAAAATTATGGCCCCTTTGAGATCATTAATAAGTCTAATTGGTGGGTTAGTTTGTTGACTATAAGCTTGAGGATCATTATTACGCACAAAATCAGGAACACGTATCTTCTGATTTTCCAGTACCCGAGTATTTGGCCTCACTCTAGCACTATTAATACGCAACTGCCCTTTTCTACACAACTTTTCTATCATGACTTTTGACATGCTTGAAAAATGAGATTTGAGCCATTTGTCTAATCTTTGGCCATCTTCCGCTTGACTTACAATAATCGGGCTCAATCTCTTCATGTTTAATTATTTATCTATTTTTTGGAATTTAGTTGTTAATTTTTCTCTCTAAAGATGACCGTAGTTTGGAAAAATAGGATATGCGCTTCTTGAATTCTCGCTCCAGACCTCGGTCAACAGGATGATAGAAAAGTTGCCTTTTCATACCTACTGGAAAATAGTTTTGACCTGAGAAACCAGATTTTGTATCATGATCGTATTCATACCCATGCCCATATCCAAATTTATTCATAAGGTTTGTTGCTGCATTTATCAGATGCTTTGGAGGTGGATCTGAATGATACCTCTTAGCAAATTTTTGTGAGTCCTTCTCAGCTAAATATACTGCATTGGACTTTGGCGATAGGGACAGAAATATTACAGCCATTACTAAGGAAATATCTCCTTCCGGTGGCCCAAGTTTGTCATATGTAGCCCAGCTGTCCAATACTATTCTTTGTGCTTCAGGGGTAGATAAACCAACATCCTCCAAAGATATCCGAAGTAACCTTCGAAAAATATACTGTCGGTCTTCGCCAGCAATTAAAGCCCTGGCTAACCAATATAGTGCTGCATCTGGATCTGATCCCCGTATAGATTTATGAAGAGCTGAAATAACAGCAAAATGGCTATCCCCACCTTTATCATGCTGAGGAACACTAGTAGCCAATTTATTTTCCAGATCACTAATTGAAGAAGTTCTGCTAAAAAGAAATGCCTGTTCAAGTAAGTTTATCAAAATTCTTGCGTCTCCACCTGATTTCTCGATTAAAGCACGTCTACATTTTGAATCTAAAGGTAAGGACTTTTTCAAAATCTTTTCTGCCCTTTGAATTATTTTTTCTAATGAGGTAGTTGTTAATTTCCTGACTTCAAATACTGAAGATCTTGATAGCAGCGCTGCATTTAGTTGAAAACTTGGGTTTTGGGAGGTGGCCCCAATAAGACCTAGCGTACCGTTCTCAATCAAGGGCAAAAACATATCCTGTTGCATTTTGTTGAAATAATGAATCTCATCAACAAAAAGTAGAAAGCTTTTTCCATTTACCTTAGACTCCTGCGCTGATTTAAAAATGCTTTTCAGATCAGCTGTGCCAGAAGAAACAGCACTTATTTCATGAAATATTACTCGATTTAATTCAGTTGGAAGAATTCTTGCTAATGTTGTCTTACCTACGCCAGGCGGGCCCCAGAAAATAATTGAAGACATAATCTTATTCTGAATAATTAATTGTAACGGCCCGGCCGGGTTGATTAAATGTTCCTGTCCACTGATTTCTTCTAAAGACTTAGGTCTTAGTCGTTCGGCTAAAGGTATTGATAACGGCCCGTTGAGCTCAGCATCTATTGATCCAAAAAGGTCATTCATAAAACCTCTTTAACTAAAAAATGGATTAAATAAAAGAGAAATTACTTATTGAGAACTAGCCAAAAACTAGCCCTCACTAGTTGCTAACTTCCTTATCTTCAGCCTCAGATCTTTGTTTATCTTTAGCCCCCTTAGCCGCCACTTCTCTTTCAACAAATTCAATAATGGCCATTGGAGCCATATCTCCATATCTAAAACCAGCACGTATCACTCTAGTATATCCACCATTTCGGTCTTTATACCTTGGCGCCAATGTGTTAAATAGTTTTTTTACGGCTGAATCTTGCTTTAACCTAGAATAAGCAATTCGACGAGAATGCAAGCTACCCTTTTTACCAATAGAAACATATTTATCAGCAATACGTTTCAGTTCTTTGGCTTTTGGAAGTGTAGTTTTAATTTGTTCATGCTCAATTAATGAGCACACCATATTTGAAAACATAGCCTTGCGATGTTCATGGGTACGATTTAATTTGCGGTGACTATTACCGTGTCTCATAATATTTTACCATATTGTTTAAGTCTTTGATAACAAAATGCCTATGTCTTCGTATCAGTCTGTTAACTCTTTAATTAAAAATAATCAACCCTCAAAACTGATCCTCATATTTCTTTGACAATTCCTCTATATTCTCTGGGGGCCACTCTGAAACATCCATCCCCAAATGAAGTTGCATGCCCGTTAAAACCTCCTTTATTTCATTTAAAGATTTTCTTCCAAAATTTGGAGTCCTAAGCATCTCTGCTTCGGTTTTTTGAATTAAGTCACCAATATAAACAATATTATCGTTTTTAAGACAATTGGCTGATCTAACAGATAACTCAAGTTCATCAACTTTCTTTAACAATAGCGGATTAAATTCAAGCTCTTCATCATCTTCATCTCTAGCATCAGCCTCAGGCTCATCAAAATTTACAAAAACTGTAAGCTGATCCTGAAGAATTCTAGCTGCAAACGCCAAAGCATCCTCAGGAGCTATAGACCCATCAGTTTCAATCTCCATGGTTAACTTATCGTAATCTAAAACCTGACCTTCACGTGTGGGTACAACATCATATGAGACTTTTTTTACTGGTGAAAATAGAGCATCAATAGCTATCAAACCAATTGGAGCATCTTCAGTTTTTTGCTTATCTGCCGAAACATATCCTTTTCCAGAGTCAACTGTCACTTCCATTGAAAATGACCCTCCTTCGTCTAAGTGACATATAACGTGATCCTTATTTAAGATCTCAATCCCGTTTGTTTCATTGATGTCGCCAGCAGTAATAATTCCAGGACCTTTAACATTTATTGACAATTTCTTTGGGCCTTCTACTTCCATAGAAACCGAAACTCCTTTTAGGTTCAATATTATGTCAGTAATATCCTCCCTGACACCTGCCAAAGATGAAAATTCATGCAAAACATTATCAATCTGCACCGAAACTATCGCTGAACCTTGTAACGAAGAGAGTAATATCCGCCTTAATGCATTACCAAGAGTTAAACCATAACCCCTCTCAAGAGGCTCAGTGGTAATTGTAGCACTTCTTTTAGGATCATAGCCAGATTTTATGGATATACCCGAAGGCCTGATAAGTTCTTGCCAATTTTTTTGGATCATAATTTCCTCCATTCTAGTAAGCAGCCGAATCCATAAGCTGTTTACACCCGAGGGTTTCAAAAATATATTTTATCTAAGTTAAAAGCTATAAGTTACCGACAAATTAATAATTACTAAACTCTCCGACGCTTAGGCGGCCGACAACCATTATGAGCCATAGGGGTTACGTCCCTTATGGAAGTTACGGTCATTCCTACTGTAGAAAGAGCCCTTAAAGCAGATTCTCTGCCAGACCCAGGGCCTTGGATCTCAACCTCCAGAGTTTTAACACCATGTTCCTGTGCTTTTTTCCCTGCATCTTCTGCTGCGACTTGAGCAGCATAGGGTGTAGACTTTCGTGATCCTTTAAAACCCATAGTACCCGCTGAAGACCACGCAATAGCATTACCTTGAGCGTCAGATATTAAAATTTTGGTATTATTAAAGCTTGAGTTTATATGAGCTACGCCAGCCGAAATATTTTTCTTCTCTTTTCTTTTTGCTTTTGATTTTTCAGCCGCCATATTAAACTAATCCCTACTTTTTCTTACCAGCAATTGCTCTTGCTGGACCTTTTCTAGTTCTAGCATTGGTATGCGTTCTTTGACCCCTCACAGGCAATCCACGTCTATGCCTCAGGCCCCTATAGCAACCTAAATCCATCAATCTCTTTATGTTCATAGATTTCTCTCTCCGGAGATCACCTTCTACCATCATATTTGAAGAAATATACTCCCTTATAGATGACAGTTGAAGATCATCTAGTTCATTTAGTTTACTTAAAGGCGGTATTTTTAGCTCTAAACAAATCTTCTCTGCTGTCCCACTTCCGATACCGTGTATATATGTAAGAGCTATTGGCACTCTTTTTGACGTTGGCAGATTTATACCAGCTATTCTAGCCACTTCTCACTCCATTATTCTCTAAAGGATGTACATTTTAAGTCCCTGAACTCTCCATAAACTTTAGGGGTGATTTAACTAAAGAGCACTTTGTTTCAAGGTTTTGCCGAATTATAGTGATGCATTTTACTTCGTCAAGTTCATAAATCAGTATTGGGGTTATTAAAATCATTTGATCAAATTATTTATACCTGTCTGTATTTCGTCTATAGTCCCAAGGCCATCAATTCTTCTAAGAATTTTTTTTGCATGATAAAAACCGATAAGAGGTGATGTATCCCGATAATAGGCTAATAATCTGGTTTTAAAGGAATCCTCATTATCATCAGGCCTAAAATTGAAACTATTAACGCTTCCACAAACATCACATATCCCAGGCTTTTTGGGAGGTTTTGTCAATTTATGATAAAGTTCACCACAGGAGCCACAAGTAAAACGACCAGTGATACGACTTATTAACCTTTCATCCTCTACAAATAATTCGACCACATGGGATAGGCTCTGGTCGATTGATAAAAGTAAGTCTTCTAATGCATCAGCCTGAGCCAAAGTTCTGGGGAAGCCGTCAAAAATAAAACCCTCTACTTCAACCTTTTCAGTAATCTTATCTTTAATTAAAGCTATGACTACTTCATCTGTAACAAGTTCGCCTTTTGCCATAATTGAGGCTGCTCTTCTTCCTATTTCCGAATCAGCCTCTTTTGCTTCGCGTAACATATCCCCGGTAGACAGTTGTATGTAACCATGGCTATCACACAGCGCTCTTGCCTGAGTACCCTTGCCAGCACCCGGTGGACCAAGCAAAATGATATTCATCTTTTTGCTTTCCTATTACGTTTGCTAGAACCTCTAATTTTGGATCGTTCAATTAAACCCTCATATTGATAAGCAAGCATATGTGACTGAATTTGAGTAATTGTATCCATGGTAACTGAAACCACAATAAGTAAAGAAGTTCCTCCAAAATAAAACGGTATTGCAAATTGAGATCTCAGTACTTCAGGGAGCAAACAAACTGCAGCTAAATATCCAGATCCCAAAACAAGTGTCCTTAAGACCACATACTCCAAGTATTGAGCTGTCCGTTCTCCTGGTCGAATTCCAGGGACAAATCCACCTTGCTTTTTTAGGTTATCTGCCACCTCATCAGGCTTAAACGCCACATTCAGAGTATAGAAATAGGTGAAGAAAATAATAAGACTACCAAAAAAGACGTAATACATGGGTTGGCCAGGCCCAAGATAAGCTGCCACCGTTGTTAGAATCCCAGAATTATCATCTCTAGCAAAAGTCACAACAGTAGTTGGTAAAAGTAGTAAAGAAGATGCAAATATAGCAGGAATAACGCCTGAGGGATTTAGTTTAATTGGTAGATTAGAATTGTCACCACCATACATTTTCATACCAACTTGTCTTCTGGGATATTGTATATTTATCTTCCTCAGTGCCCTCTCCAAATAAACAACTAGTCCTATAACCACTACAACCATTGCTAAAACACCAAGAATCACTATTGGGCTGATCACTCCTGATCTACCAGAGGCAAAAAACTGCGCTAAGGCCGAAGGTAGTTCAGCTACTATACCAACGAAAATGATTAACGATATTCCGTTTCCAATTCCACGAGCAGTTATTTGCTCACCTAACCACATTAAAAACATTGTACCGCCCACCAAAGTGATTATGCATGATGCTCGAAAATACCAGCCTGGATCTGATGCTAAACCCTGACTTTCCAACCCTACTGAGATACCATAAGCCTGAAAAAAGGCTAAAAGCACAGTCCCATATCTTGTATACTGATTAATTTTCTTTCTACCCTGCTCTCCTTCTTTCTTCAGCTGCTCTAGTTGAGGGACCATAGAGGCAAGAAGCTGCATAATGATAGACGATGTAATGTATGGCATGATGCCAAGAGCAAAAATAGCCATTCTACCCACTGCACCACCGGTAAACATATTTAACATACCACCGATACCGGTATTTGCTTGCTCAAAAAACGATCTTAACTGACTGGCATCTATACCAGGTACTGGGATATAAGTTCCAATCCGATAGACAATCAATAAACCTAAGGCATAAAAAATTCTTCTTTGCAGATCTTTAGCTTTGCCAAAAGATCCCCAACTTAAATTAGCCGCCATTTGTTCCGCAGCAGAAGCCATATTCTAAACCATTATCCTATTAGTTGACGTATCAGCCATTAAAACTTGAAATAGCTAGGTAATTAAACATGATCCGCCGTGCTTCTCAACCTCTGACATGGCACTTTTGGACGCACCAGTAACTTTAATCATTACTTTTGTGGTTAATGAACCTTTAGCCAAAACCCTGATCCCATCACGCTTTCGTGTCACCAATCCAGATTTCAACAGCACTTCTTCATTTATTTCTTTATTTGGATCAATCTTCTTTTGATCGATAAAGTCCTGAAGCTTTCCTAGATTTACTAAGGCATAACGCTTGGCATTAGGAGTATTAAAGCCTCTCTTAGGTAATCGCATGTAGATTGGCATCTGTCCTCCCTCAAAACCATTAATGGACACTCCAGAACGTGATTTCTGTCCTTTTAACCCCCGTCCGCCGGTCTTACCTATACCAGAACCAGGACCCCTACCACGGCGCTTCTTTTTCTGGTTAGCCCCTGGTCTTTCTCTTAACTCGTTTAATTTCATACCAACCTCTTTATCTCACATTTTAGAATCGTTCACTACTCTGACTAAATGAGGTATTTTGTTTATCATTCCTCTCACAGAAGGGGTATCCTCCAATTCGGAAACCTTATGCATCTTATTTAAACCTAGTCCCTTTAAAGTAGCTCTCTGATCCTTAGGTCTCCTTATAGGAGATCCTATTTGCTTCACATATATTTTTTGCGCCATTGCTTGTCTCCATCTTTTTGGTTAAGCAGAAATTTCTTTTGTTTCCTCGTCCTTAACTACAATTTCTGAAAGCTTTTTACCTCTCCGGCGCGCTATCAATCTTGGACTAACCTCTTTTTTTAAACCGTCCACAGTGGCACGTACCATATTATATGGATTTTGCGAACCTATTGATTTAGCCACAACATCTTGAATCCCTAACATTTCAAAAACTGCCCGCATTGGGCCACCTGCTATAATCCCAGTCCCAGGAGGAGCAGTACGCATAACTACTAATCCAGCGCCATGTCGTCCATTTATATCATGGTGTAAAGTTCTTCCCTCTTTAAGTGGAACTCTAACCGTTTGTGTTTTAGCCTGTTCAGTTGCCTTCCTTATAGCCTCTGGGACTTCCTTGGCCTTTCCCTTACCAAAACCAACGCGGCCATGCTGATCACCAACTACAACGAGGGCAGCAAAACCAAATCGCTTACCACCCTTAACTGTCTTAGAGACCCTATTTATGGCCACCAATCTATCAGAAAATTCTGAAGATTCCTCCCGTTCTTTTTTATCTCTTCGTTTTGTCTCTCTTGCCATATTCAAGTTCTCCTAAAACTTTAGACCTGCTTCTCTTGCAGCTTCGGCCAGTGCTTTGACGCGACCATGGAACAAAAAGCCTCCCCTATCAAAATATACTTCCTTAATTCCACTCTTTTTAGCTCTCATAGCTATCTCTTTACCTATAAGTGCTGCAGTTTTGATATCATTTCGAAGGTCCTTACCAAGGGCTGTTTCTCTAGTTGACGCCGCAGTAATGGTCTTTCCTACAGAATCATCTATTAGCTGGACATAGATATTCTTAGAGGACCTGTGAACACTCATCCTAACTTTATCCTTAGAGAACTTTTTAATTCTATTGCGCACTCGCATTGTTCTTTTTTTAAATAAGTCTTGCTTCTTATTACTCATCATAAACCCTTACTTTTTCTTACCTTCTTTGGCAAAGACATACTCATCTTTATACCTAATGCCTTTTCCCTTATATGGTTCTGGCTTCCGCTTTTCTCTGATGTTAGCAGCAATTTGACCAACTATTTGTTGATCAACCCCATTAATGATTATCTCAGTAGGTTTAGGAACAGTAATTTTTACAGCCTCAGGAACCTCAAACTCTATTTCATGAGAATATCCAAGAGCAAGCTTTAGTGTTTTACCCTGAAGAGATGCCCTGTAACCCACTCCATTTAACTCTAGGTGCTTTGAAAAACCACCTGTAACGCCTTGTATCAAATTTGATATCTGTGTTCGATTCATACCCCAATGCTGCCTGGATTTTTTTGACAAATTTATAGGTTTAACAACAATTTGATTATCAGCCAATTCAACCAGGACTTCCTTGGAAGCTAAGAACTCTCTAGTTCCGTTTGGTCCTTTTACCTCGACTCTACCCTGACTTATACTAGCAGTGACATTTTCGGGAATATTAATGGGTTTTTTACCAATCCGGGACATATTTTTACCTCAAAATACCGTACAAAGCACTTCACCACCAACATTGGTCGCTCTGGCTTCACTATCTGACATCACTCCCTTTGGTGTTGATATAATAGCTATACCAAGCCCCTGTCTTACCCGGGGTATGCCCTTTACGTTAGCATAAACACGACGTCCAGGAGTCGAAACTCTCTTCAGCTCCTTAATAACAGGCTGACCATCAAAGTATTTAAGGTCTATCTGTATATTTTTCTTACCTTCTTGGTCTTGTACATCTTGATAACCACGAATAAAACCTTCGGATTTCAACACGTCTAGCACCCAAGCCCTCAATTTAGAGGCAGGAGACATTACTGCATTTCTCTTTCTCATCTGTGCATTCCTAATCCTTGCCAGCAAATCACCAATTGGATCGTTCATAACCATGCGTCTCTCCTCACCTACCAGCTAGACTTTATCATACCTGGGATCTCGCCACGGGAAGCTAAATCCCTTAACGCTATCCTGGACATTTGCAACTTCCTGTAAAAAGCCTTTGGACGACCAGTCACCTTGCATCGATTATGTAATCTGGAAGGAGATGAATTCGGTGGTAATTTAGCTAACTCAATCTGAGCTTTGAATCGCTCCTCCATGGGAAGTTCTTTGTTTCTCACAATTTCTTTAAGCGACAAACGGCGCTTAGAAAATCTCTCAACAAGCTTTTGCCTTTTTAATTCTCGGTTTATCATCGAAACCTTTGCCATTTAACCCTCCCTATTCTTAATTCACAAAAGGCATATTGAGCTGCCTTAATAAAGACTGTGCCTCATGATTACTAGGAGCGGTAGTGCATATTACAATGTCCATTCCCCAAATCACATCAACCTTATCAAAATCAATCTCTGGAAAAACGATATGCTCCTTAATTCCAAGTGCATAATTACCTCTCCCATCAAAACTTTTTGTAGACACCCCCCGAAAATCTCTTATCCTGGGCATAGCTATTGTTATCAATCTATCCAGAAATTCATACATCCTATTTCTTCTCAAGGTCACTTTAATACCTAGAGGCATATCTTCCCTAACTTTAAAACCTGCAATCGATTTTTTAGCTCTCGTCACAATCGGTAACTGCCCTGCAATCTTCTTCATATCGTCTCTAGCACTATTTATCTTCTTGCTATCACCTACTGCTTCGCCTACTCCCATATTTAAGACTATTTTTTGTAATTTAGGTATCATCATGTCGTTACTATAGCTGTATTCTTTTTTTAAATTAGCTCTAATTTCACTCTGATATTTTTCTTTTAATCTTGGTGTATAATCAACCATTAATCTGCTCCCCAGATTTTTTTGAGAAACGTACCTTCTTTCCCTCAACAATCTTAAAACCCACTCGAGTTGCTGCCTTCGCCTTTGAGTCCCATATTGCCAAATTAGAAAGGTGGATTGAAGCCTCCTGGGGAATTCTCCCCCCAGCATTTTTCTCAGATTGTTTCAAGTGCTTAATAGCCATATTAATTCCGGATATGATCGCTCTCCCCTTTTTAGGGAAAACCTTACTCACCTCGCCAGTTTTTCCCTTGTCTTTGCCTACCAGTACTACGACTGTATCACCCTTTACAATCTTAGCTGACATTACAAAACCTCCGGTGCTAAAGATACTATTTTCATAAAGTTCTTTGATCTGAGCTCACGAACAACAGGTCCAAAAATCCTGGTACCTATTAATTCACCAGCGTTATTTAGTATAACTGCCGCATTTTTATCAAATTTAATCGTGGTTCCATCTGCTCGTCGCACTTCTTTAGCCGTTCGAACAATAACCGCCCGACGGACATCACCTTTTTTTACCCTACCTCTTGGAATAGCATCTTTGATGGACACAACAATTACATCACCTACTGATGCATATTTTCGTTTTGCCCCGCCTAAAACTTTTATGCACTGAACTTTTTTTGCCCCTGAGTTATCAGCAACATCCAAATTAGTTTGCATCTGGATCATTTTTTTTCTCCCGACCTTTAGGGTTATACCCCACGGTTTCGCTAAATATTTATAGTTCTACAAGTCTTTAACTTGTGATTACTTCCCATCTCTTTGTCTTTGAAATCGGTGAACATTCTTGAATCTTCACCATATCCCCCATTTTACATTCATTTCCGCTGTCATGAGCCCTGTATTTTTTTGACTTACGGATAGTCTTCTTCAGAACTGGGTGAGTAAAGCGACGTTCAACAAGAACCGTAATTGTCTGATCGTTTTTATCGCTAGTCACTTGACCTGTTAATATTCTTTTGGGCATACTTAACTCCCTAACCCTTCTCAGACTTTTGTTTCATCAAAGTTATTATTCTTGCCACACTCCGTCTGACGGTCCTCACTCTTGAAGTATTTTCTAGTTGGCCGTTAGCTTTTTGGAACCTTAGATTAAAGGCTTCCTTCTTAAACTCCAACAAAGAGGCTTTCAACTGGTCAATATTCTTACTCTTTAAATCCTCTAGCTTCATCTAAGTAGCTCCAAGGGGATGTAAGATCTAAATAACATTTTTACCAATCCTCACGTTTTACATATCTACATTTCACAGACAATTTCATAGCTGCCAATCTGAGTGCTTCCATTGCCACATCTTCATCTACTCCGTCAACCTCAAACATCACTCTACCAGGTTTTATTTTTGCAACCCAGCGATCAACCGATCCCTTACCTTTGCCCATTCTTACTTCTATAGGTTTAGCGGTTACAGGCACATCAGGAAATATTCTTATCCAGACCCTACCCTGCCTCTTCATATGCCTGGTAAGAGCCCTTCTAGCCGCTTCTATCTGCCTAGCATTGACACGATCAGGCTCTATTGCTTTTAGACCAAAACTACCAAAATTTATATCGGAACCGCCCTTAGCAGTGCCGTGTATTCTACCTTTATGCTGTTTACGAAACTTCGTCCGTTTAGGTTGAAGCATTCTTTTCTCCCATATTAGCTAAAAATTATCCACGCATCCCAGAAAGATTTTCCTGGGTTTCATTTATCCTTTTATCCCTACCAGCAGGGTCATGCTCAAGAATCTCACCCTTAAATATCCAAACTTTAACACCAATAATGCCATATGCTGTCAAACCCTCCGCTAGGGAGTAATCGATATCTGCCCTCAACGTATGTCTCGGTACTCTCCCCTCCGAATACCACTCAGTCCGCGCAATCTCTGCTCCACCAAGACGTCCAGCAATATCAACTCTAATCCCTAAAGCACCCATCCTCATTGCATTTTGAACTGCTCTCTTCATAGCCCTCCTAAATGAAACTCTTCTCTCCATCTGTTGGGCTATGCTTTCAGCAACTAACGCAGCATCAATCTCTGGCTTTCTCACTTCTACAATATTGAGATGGAGTTCACTCTTTGTTAACAGAGCAACTTTATTTTTAAGAGTCTCAATATCAGCTCCCTTTTTACCTATAATCACACCTGGTCTAGCTGCAAATATTGTAACCCTACACTTTTTATGGGGCCTCTCAATAACAACTCTGCTGACGCCAGATTGAATGCAGTTTTTCTTTATAAAGCTTCTAATTTCTAGATCTTCATGCAGCAAAGCACCATAGTCTTTTGTATTTGCAAACCAACGGCTTTCCCAAGTTCTATTTACTTGCAATCGAAGACCTACTGGATTAATCTTCTGACCCATTAATCCTTCTCCTCTTCATCTACCGTTACTTTCTGTTTTACTTTAATAGTTAATTGACTGAAGGGCTTCAAAATTTTACCATAGCGCCCACGTGCTCTAGGACGACCCCTTTTAAGCACCAAATTCTTTCCAACATAAGCTTCTGCAACAACTAACTCTTCTATATCTAGTCCATGATTATTCTCTGCGTTAGCAATAGCAGACTCCAGACATTTCCTAACATCAATAGCAATCCGCTTCTTTGAAAACCTTAACTCTACCAATGCAGCACTTACGGATTTATTCCTGATAAGTTTAGATACTAAATTTAACTTCTGAGGGCTTGTTCGCAGCATCCTTACTTTTGCCATCGCTTCATGATTTTGATTTCTTTCATCCATAAATTTATCTTACCCTATCATTTCTTCTTTAACTTCTTATCAGCAGCATGACCATAATAAGTCCTAGTGGGACTATATTCTCCAAATTTCTGACCAATCATCTCTTCACTTACCAATACCGGTATATGCTTTTTCCCATTATAAACCCCAAAAGTTAGCCCTACAAACTGGGGTAAAATAGTGGACTTTCGAGACCAAATTTTTATTACCTCATTTCTACCAGATTCCCTTACTTTCTCAGCCTTATTCAGTACATAGCCTTCAACAAAAGGTCCTTTCCATATTGATCTTGCCATTGATCTAGCGCCCCTTCTTGTAATTTCTTGATCTTAAAATGTATTTATCTGTGGCTTTATTCGATCTCGTCTTCGCCCCTTTTGTCGGCTTACCCCATGGAGTAACTGGATGACGACCTCCTGAAGTTCTGCCCTCCCCGCCTCCATGCGGATGATCAATTGGGTTCATTACTACCCCCCTGACCGAAGGTCTTATTCCCTTATTTCTATTTCTTCCTGCTTTTCCAAGATTTTGATTTGAATTATCAGGATTAGATACTGCACCAACCGTTGCCCTACACTCCTGCCTGACCAACCTCATTTCTCCAGAGGAAAGCCTAAGCTGGGCATAATTACCGTCCCTACCAACAAATTGGGCATAAGATCCTGCCGCTCGTGCTATTTGCCCTCCCTTACCACTTTTAAGCTCTACATTGTGAACAATTGTACCTATTGGCATTCCGGTAAAGGGCATAGCATTACCGGGTTTGATATCTGAACTATCAGAGGATACTACTTGATCACTAATTTTTAATCGCTGAGGAGCCAAAATGTAGGATTTTTCTCCATCATCATATTTTATCAAAGCAATAAACGCAGTTCTGTTTGGGTCATATTCAATTCTTTCAACTATCCCTATCATACCAGTTTTGCTACGTTTAAAATCTAGAGCTCTGTAAAGGCGCTTAGCTCCACCACCCTTGCGCCTCATGGTTATCCTACCAGTATTATTTCTACCACCCTTTTTACTTAGCCCAGTAGATAGAGCTTTTTCAGGACGACCCTTCCATAGCTCCGACTTGTCTACTAACACCAAGTCCCTCTGCCCAGGAGATGTTGGTTTATAAGTCTTTAACGACATAATGTATTGCCCTTTAGCATCTATAATCCACTATTAATATCAATTGTATTACCGTCTTCTAGGGTAATATAAGCCTTTTTCATGTCCCGCCTTCGCCCTAGTTGGCCACGAAACCTTTTTAACTTACCCTTCAGAATAAGGGTATTAACTGACTTTACTTTTACACTAAATAAACTCTCTATGGCGTCTTTAATATCGCTTTTGTTACAACCCATTGAAACCTCAAAAGCCAAAGTACCCGATTCTGAGGCCATGGTTGCCTTTTCTGTTATGATAGGACGCCTAATAATATCATATTTGTCGGACTGTTTCTTCATTTTAATCTTTCCTCTAAAGCGGCTACTGCAGCCTTAGTCAAAACTAAAGTATCTTTCTTTAGCACGTCATAAACGTTGATCCCCTCTACTGGTAGAACGTCAACAGACGAAATGTTTCTACTTGCCTTAACAAAATTAAGACCCATCTGAGAATCTCCTTGACCTATTACCAAAGTACGACCCCACCCTAACTTTTTCATTACCTTAGCAAAATTTTGGGTCTTCTGATCGTTAAGTTCGGCTTTTTCAAGAATTACTAACTGACCACTTATGTACTTAGCAGATAATGCATGCTTTAACCCAAGTGTTCTTACTTTTTTATTAAGGCTAAATGCATGACTCCTAGGTGTTGGACCTTTATAAACACCACCTTTACGAAATATTGGAGCCCGTCTAGAACCATGGCGACCGCTGCCTGAACCTTTCTGTCTAACAACTTTTTTAGTTGAATAACTCACCTCAGACCTAGTTAGTACTGAGTGAGTACCTTGCTGTCTTTTTGCCAATTGCCATCTTACAACTTTGTTTAAAATATCAGATCTTGGCTCCAAACCAAACATACCAGGATCCAGCTCTATTGTCCCTGACTTTTTGGCATCAATACTAAAAACGTCAACTTTCATTTTTAGCCCCCAAATCAGCATCATTCTTTATTCCAGATGTATCTTTTAATTCGGTCTCGGCATTATCTACTGGTACTGGACTTTTCTCAATCACTTCACTGGACGCAGTTTCATCTTTATCAACTACAGGGGGAGTTACTGCTGTTGGATATGGTAAATTTTTAGGAGCATGCTTTTTTACAGCATCCTTTAGCGTTACCCATCCTCCTTTTGCTCCAGGAACAGCTCCTTTTATCATTATAAGACCTCTATCCACATCAGTCTTAACTACCTGAAGATTTTGTATTGTTACTTTAGAATCTCCTAAATGACCCGCCATTTTTTTCCCTTTGAAAACTCGGCCTGGATCTTGGCACTGTCCTGTTGATCCATGCGAACGATGAGAAATTGATACTCCATGAGAGGCTCTTAATCCAGAAAAATTATGTCGCTTCATAGCTCCAGCAAAGCCCTTTCCGATACTGGTACCAGAGATGTCAACAAATTGACCTTCAACATAATGACCTGCATTTATCTCCTGTCCTATGTCAATTAGATTATCAGACGATACTCGAAATTCCTGTAATCTCTTCTTTGGCTCAACACTCGCGATAGAAAATTGGCCTCTTAGCGCCTTATTGCAATTCTTAGCTTTTACATTACCAGCACCAAGCTTTAAAGCTACGTAGCCATCTTTCTCCAAGGTTCTCTGAGCCACGACCTGAAGCCTCTCTAGTTTGAGAACGGTTACAGGTACCTGCCTGCCGTCTTCCCTAAAAATCCTTGTCATCCCAATTTTCTTAGCAATTATACCAGATCGCATGACCTATCCCTTAAAGCTTAATCTCAACATCAACACCCGCAGCCAAATCCAATTTCATCAAAGCATCAACAGTCTGGGGAGTAGGATCAATAATGTCCAATAGTCTTTTATGTGTTCTAATCTCGAACTGTTCTCTACTTTTCTTATCCACATGAGGACCACGAAGAACAGTAAACTTCTCAATTTTATTAGGCAAGGGTATTGGACCTCTCACCTGAGCACCTGTCCTTTTAGCAGTTGACACAATCTCTGCCGTACTTACATCAAGAACTCGGTAGTCAAAGGCCTGTAGCCTAATCCTAATATTTTGACTTTGCATTTTTGTCTTACCTAAATGGTGATTTTATGAAAAATTTATTTATTCTACTTGAGTATCTTGGACACGACTCCTGCACCCACAGTTCTGCCGCCTTCGCGAATAGCAAATCTGAGCTTTTCTTCCATCGCTATAGGAGCAATCAATTCCACCTCAAATTTTAGATTATCCCCAGGCATAACCATTTCAGTTCCAGAAGGTAACTGCACCGTGCCAGTCACGTCTGTAGTTCGAAAATAAAATTGTGGTCTATAATTCCCAAAAAAGGGTGTGTGGCGTCCCCCTTCTTCTTTTGTCAAGATATAAGCCTCTGCCTCAAATTTGGTGTGAGGAGTAACAGATCCTGGCTTTACTAAACACTGACCACGTTCAACCCCATCCCTCTCAACTCCTCTTAACAAGGCACCAATATTATCTCCTGCTTCGCCCCTATCCAACAACTTACGAAACATTTCTACACCGGTACAAGTTGATTTACTAGTTTCCCTGATACCAATTATTTCTATTTCATCACCTACGTTTATCACCCCGCGTTCAACACGCCCAGTCACAACAGTTCCCCTACCCGAAATTGAGAATACATCCTCAATAGGCATCAAGAACGGCTGATCGATAGGTCTGTCAGGAGTAGGAATGGACGCATCAACTGCTGCCATGAGCTCAGTAATTTTATTAGCCCCGATGTCAGCATCTCTATCTTCAAGCGCTGCCAATGCCGATCCAGAAACAATAGGTATGTCATCACCAGGAAACTCATACTTAGATAAAAGTTCCCTTACTTCCATTTCAACAAGCTCCAAAAGCTCTTCATCATCAACTTGGTCAACCTTATTCAAGAAAACCACAAGAGCGGGTACACCGACTTGTCTAGCTAATAGGATATGCTCCCTAGTTTGGGGCATCGGACCATCTGCCGCATTTACAACTAGTATAGCCCCATCCATCTGTGCTGCACCAGTTATCATATTTTTTACATAATCAGCGTGCCCCGGACAATCAACATGAGCATAATGCCTGTTCTCAGTCTCATACTCAACGTGTGCAGTAGAAATTGTTATTCCCCTAGCTTTCTCCTCTGGAGCTCCATCTATCTCATCGTAAGCTTTAAAGTCACCAAAATGCTTTGTAATAGCTGCTGTAAGAGTAGTTTTCCCATGGTCAACATGACCAATAGTTCCAACATTTACGTGGGGCTTGTTACGTTCAAATTTTTCTTTGGCCATTTTTAGTCTCCATTTTTTTAACTAACAAATTTAAATCAAACACTATTATATCATGCATACTTGGCTTGTATTTCCTCTGAAATATTTGATGGTACTGTCTCGTAGTGATCGAAAAGCATCGTAAACTGGGCACGACCAGATGACATAGATCTTAAATTATTTATATAGCCAAACATATTTGCTAACGGCACAAATGCGTTGACTACAATAGCATTTCCTCGGGTTTCTTGACCTGTAACCATACCTCTTCTTGAAGTCAAATCACCTATTATACTTCCCGTGTAATCTTCTGGAGTTACCACCTCAACTTTCATTACAGGTTCTAGCAGCTTAGCTCCGGCTTTTTTCAGGCCGTCACGTAAGGCTGCTCGTCCAGCTATTTCAAACGCCAACACGCTAGAATCAACATCATGATAAGCACCATCAATCAAAGATACCTTGAAGTCGATAACAGGGAATCCTGCCAATGGTCCGCTGTCCATAACCGACTGAATACCTTTCTCTACACCTGGAATATATTCTTTTGGTATTACTCCACCTACAATCTTACTTTCAAAACTATACCCTTCCCCAGACACTGTTGGAGAAATCACCATTTTTACTCGTGCAAATTGTCCTGCTCCTCCTGACTGCTTCTTATGGGTATAATCAACCTCTGCCTCTACTGAGATAGTTTCTCGGTAGGCAACTTGTGGTGCACCAATATTCGCCTCAACTTTAAATTCCCTCTTCAGACGATCCACTAAGATGTCCAGGTGAAGTTCTCCCATACCTTTCATTATCGTCTGGCCTGATTCTAAATCAGTCTCAATTCTAAAAGATGGGTCCTCCGCAGCCAATCTCTGAAGGCCCGATGACATTTTTTCCTGATCATTCTTTGTCTTTGGTTCAACCGCTATCTCGATTACCGGATCAGGAAATGTCATAGTTTCCAAAACTACTGGCTGGCTAATATCACAAATGGTATCACCAGTAGTTGTATCTTTCAGACCCGCTAGAGCTATGATGTCACCGGCGAAAGCCTCCTCTATTTCTTCTCTATTAATTGAATGCATCATCATCATCCGACCAATACGCTCCTTTTTCTCTTTAGTTGAGTTCAAAAAGCTATCACCCTTTTTCACTTTTCCTGAATAGATCCGAAGAAAAGTTAAGGACCCAACGAAAGGGTCATTCATAATTTTGAATGCAAGCCCTGAGAAGGGCAAGGAGTCATCTGCAGAACGCTCTATATTTCTTTCCTCATTTACGTCCCCAGGCTTGAAGCCTAAATAAGCAGGAACGTCTAAAGGAGAAGGAAGATAATCGATAACTGCATTCAACAATGGCTGCACACCCTTATTTTTAAATGCTGATCCGCATAAAACAGGTATAAAAGCCATGCTTAAGGTTCCGGCTCTTATTAGTCTTCTGAGTTCCTCAGAAGCCGGCTCTTCCCCCTCCAAGTAGGCTTCCATTGCAACGTCATCCATCTCAACTGCTATTTCGATCATCTCAGACCGCATCTTTTGAGCCTTCTCTAAAAGATCGTCACGCACAGGCTTTTTAGCCCATGTTGCACCAAGATCCTCACCCTGCCACACCCATTCTTCCATGGTTATCAGATCAATCATGCCTTCAAATTCATTTTCCGATCCAATAGGTATTTGGATCGGGCAAGGTCTTGCACCAGTCCTGTCAGCTATCATCTCTACACAATTATCAAAACTCGCACCAATTTTGTCCATTTTATTGACAAAAACAATTCTTGGGACTTTGTACCGATCTGCTTGTCTCCATACGGTTTCTGTTTGAGGTTCAACACCTGCATTAGCGTCTAATACGCATACTGCCCCATCCAATACAGCCAATGAGCGCTCAACCTCAATCGTGAAATCCACGTGACCAGGAGTATCTATAATATTTAAGCGATGCTTTTCACTATCGGCACTTTGGCCATCCTCTGTTCGCTCCCAGAAAGTTGTCGTTGCAGCAGAGGTTATTGTAATTCCGCGCTCCTGCTCTTGCTCCATCCAGTCCATTGTCGCAGCACCGTCATGAACTTCCCCGATTTTATGAGACTTTCCAGTATAGTATAGAATTCTCTCAGTACAAGTTGTCTTCCCAGCATCGATATGGGCCATGATACCGAAATTCCGATATAAATTTAATGTATATTCCCTACTCATCCTTTAGTCCCTATCAATACCGTAACCGTAAATTCCTACCACCTGTAATGACTGAAAGCTTTGTTAGCTTCGGCCATTTTATGAGTATCTTCGCGTTTCTTTACTGCAGCTCCTCTTGATGACACAGCATCAATTATTTCGCTAGCTAGTCGCTCCTCCATTGTGTTTTCATTCCTGCCTCTTGAAGCCTTTATCAACCAGCGGATAGCAAGAGCCTGTCTCCTCTCTGGTCTTACTTCCACAGGCACCTGATACGTAGCCCCACCTACACGCCGGGATCTAACCTCAATAGAAGGTTTTATGTTTTCTAATGCCTCATGAAACAAATCCACAGAGGCCTTTTTTAACTTGGCTTCAGCTTTCTCTAAGGCTCCATATACAATTCCCTCAGCTATGGATTTCTTTCCGTTTAGCATGAGACTATTCATGAATTTAGTTAGCACTATGTCACCGTACTTTGCATCCGGTAAAACTAATCTTTTTTCTGCGCTATGACGTCTTGACATCAAGAATTTCCTATCTATTTGGGTCGCTTTGAACCATACTTTGACCGCCTCTGTCGACGATCCTTCACACCTTGAGTGTCTAATACCCCCCGTAAAATATGATATCTCACACCAGGCAAATCTTTCACCCTTCCACCTCGAATTAGGACCACTGAGTGTTCTTGCAAATTATGTGACTCACCAGGAATGTATGAGATAACTTCAAAGCCATTGGTAAGCCTAACCTTAGCTACCTTCCGCATTGCTGAATTTGGTTTCTTTGGTGTCGTCGTGTATACTCTAGTGCATACTCCGCGTTTCTGTGGACAGGCCTGCATATGCATGGACTTCTGTCTTACCACCCTTGGCTTTCGAGGTTTTCTAATTAATTGTTGTATCGTCGGCATCACTACTTATCCTAAATATACTACTTGCCTTAGCCCGTAAAAAGTCCAAACATTCTATATCCCAGCAATTTTTTACTTTACCGGAGCACCTAACAGAGGATCTAGTATTATTTCCAGATCTTGTACCACTGCTATTTAAAACCCCCTGGCAAACCAAGGGTGGGCGGAAGTTATTCTGAGAACCATCAAATGTCAACAGGCACAGCAACATTATTCTTCAAAAAAACCAAATTAAACCAAAAAATCTTACCAGAGCCTTATTTTACTAAATATTCAGTACTCTTTATGTAACTGTAACCTTAAAGCCTACCGACTTCTCAAGCTCAAAAAATTTCCCTGGCCTATTTTGTTAATCAAGATCACTCCCCTCATCAACTAAATCTTCAGTAACAGCTGGGTTCATTTCTTGCTCCTCTAATTTTTTTTGTTCAACTATCTTATTATCTCTATAAGTAGCTATAGTCCTAATCTCTCTAGCAGCTCCACCCGTACCTGCTGGTATCAAACGACCAACAATAACGTTTTCCTTAAGGCCAATTAACTTATCTTTTTTACCCTGAGTTGATGCTTCAGTTAATACCCGAGTGGTTTCCTGGAAAGATGCAGCTGATATGAAGCTCCGTGTTTGCAAACTTGCCTTAGTTATCCCAAGCAATATCGGTCCTCCTTTTGCGGGTTCATAACCTTTTTCTAATGCCCTCTTGTTAGCTTCCTCAAACTCCATACGATCAACTTGCTCTCCTTTTAGCAATACAGTCCCACCACTGTCACTAATTTCCCATTTTTGAAGCATCTGACGGACTATGACTTCTATATGCTTATCGTTAATTTTAACTCCTTGAAGCCTGTATACATCTTGAACCTCCGATATCATATAATCTGCCAAAGCCTCAACACCTAGTATTGAAAGGATATCGTGTGGGGCTGGATTTCCATCAACAATATTTTCTCCCTTTTTAATGAAATCTCCCTCATTTACTGGAATGTGTTTACCTTTCGGAACTAAATATTCTATCGGCTCCCCATCGCCTTCCGGTGGTTCAATGGAAAGTCTCAATTTATTCTTATAATCTTTACCAAATCTAACATATCCATCTATCTGAGCAATTATGGCGTGATCCTTAGGCCTTCTGGCTTCAAATAATTCTGCTACTCTTGGAAGACCACCAGTAATATCCTTTGTTTTTGCTCCTTCCCGCGGTATCCGCGCTATCACATCTCCAGCGCTGACCACATCTCCATCCTCAACTGATAGAATAGCGTCAACAGACATAGCATGGATCTCAGGATTCCCATTATCACGCTTTACAGGTTCACCACTTTTTGAGTCTGTTACTACTATTTCAGGTTTTAGTTCATTTCCTTTAGGTGCTGACCTCCAATCAGACACTATTCGCTGTGCGATCCCTGTAGCATCATCAGTATCTTCTCTTAAAGACACTCCTGATATAAGGTCAATAAACTTGGCCACCCCATCATTTTCAGCGATTATTGGCAATGTATAAGGATCCCATTCAAAGAGCTTGTGGCTTGGTTCAATCTCTTGCCCATCACTGACATATAATTTTGAACCAAAAGCCACTTTATGTGTAGCCCTTTGAATTCCCTGCTTATCTACTATTAAAATTTCCAAATTTCTGCCCATCACAATTTTTTCTTTGGCAGAATTTTGAATTAGATTAGCATTCACTAACTTCACGTTGCCTCCGTGGCTAGCCTCTATAAAGGATTGAGATCCTCCTTGGGCAATGCCTCCTATGTGAAAAGTCCTCATAGTAAGTTGAGTTCCAGGTTCACCAATAGACTGAGCAGCTATTATCCCAACGGCCTCACCAGAATTCACTCTCGTCCCTCGAGCCAAATCGCGGCCATAACATTGAGCACAAATTCCATCATCGGCTTCACAGGTAAGGGCTGACCTAATTTTCACACTCTGGAGGTTAAGTTCGTCAAGCTTTTCAGACATTCTTTCATCTATAATTACCCCTTTTTTCACTAGGACAGACTTGTCCTCTGTGGAAATAATGTCTTCTGCTGCCACTCTTCCCAAAACCCGCTCAGAAAGTGGAGCCACTACGTCTCCATCATTCACAACGGCCGATACTTGAATAAATTTATCAGTACCACAATCTTCCTGCCTAATAATACAGTCCTGAGCCACATCAACTAGTCGACGTGTCAAGTAACCTGAGTTTGCGGTCTTAAGCGCGGTATCTGCTAAACCCTTTCTAGCCCCATGGGTTGAATTAAAGTACTCTAAAACAGTCAAACCTTCTTTAAAATTGGAAATAATTGGTGTTTCAATTATTTCACCTGAAGGCTTTGCCATTAAACCACGCATCCCACCAAGCTGCTTCATTTGAGCTGGTGAACCTCTAGCCCCAGAATGGGACATCATATACACGGAGTTTAATTGTTTTTCTTCATCTAACTGATCTGGTTGAACAGAGGAAATTTCTTTCATCATAGCGTCAGCTACAGTATCAGAACAACTTGACCAAGCATCAACAACTTTATTATATTTTTCTCCTTGGGTTATTAGACCGTCCATGTATTGCCTTTCAAACTCTTTTACCTGGTCTCTGGTATTGTCCACTAACTTCCATTTCTTTTCTGGGATGACTATGTCGTCCTTACCAAATGATATTCCCGCTTTGAACGCCTCTCTGAACCCCAGTTGCATAATCTGATCACAAAATATAACTGATTCTTTCTGTCCACAATGTCGGTACACCGTATCAATAACTTCACCAACTTCTTTTTTCCTAAGCAATCTATTAACTATTTCAAACGGAGCTTTATGGTTTTTAGGTAACAAGGCGCCTATTCTAAGACGACCAGGGGTAGTATCAAATCTTTGATAAACAGTAAGCCCTTGTTCATCAATCTGAGCAAATCTAGCACTGATTTTTGAATGAAGGTTTACTACACCAAGTTCTAAGGCATGTTCAACTTCTTCAACTGAGGCAAAGATTTTACCTTGCCCAGCTTGATCCTCTCTCTCTAGAGACAAATAATACAAACCTAGCACCATATCTTGGGAGGGTACTATGATAGGTTTACCATTGGCTGGTGACAAAACATTATTTGTAGACATCATTAAAACTCTAGCCTCTAATTGCGCCTCAAGACTTAAAGGTATATGTACAGCCATTTGATCGCCATCAAAATCTGCATTAAATGCTGAACACACAAGTGGATGTAATTGTATTGCCTTGCCTTCTACTAGAATTGGTTCAAAGGCCTGTATTCCTAACCGGTGTAAGGTTGGGGCCCTATTTAGTAGAACAGGATGTTCCCGTATTACTTCTTCAAGAATATCCCAAACCTCAGGTCGCTCTTTTTCTACCAACTTCTTTGCCTGTTTCACAGTTGAAGAAAGACCTTTTGCCTCTAAACGAGAATAAATGAATGGTTTAAACAACTCTAAGGCCATCTTTTTTGGCAAACCACACTGATGTAACTTTAGTTCAGGTCCTGTGACAATCACTGAACGACCTGAAAAGTCCACTCTTTTACCTAGAAGGTTCTGTCTGAAGCGACCCTGCTTGCCCTTCAACATGTCTGAAAGTGATTTAAGCGGCCTTTTATTTCCCCCAGTAATTACTCTTCCTCTTCTACCATTATCGAACAATGCATCAACGGATTCCTGGAGCATCCTCTTCTCGTTACGAATAATTATATCAGGAGCTCTGAGTTCTATGAGTCTCTTTAGACGATTATTCCTGTTTATAACCCTTCTGTATAAATCGTTTAAATCAGAAGTTGCAAAACGACCACCATCCAAGGGCACTAAAGGCCGAAGTTCCGGAGGGATAACTGGAATGACTGTTAAAATCATCCATTCCGGTCTGTTACCACCCTCAATGAAATTTTCAACTAACTTAAGACGCTTGATAATTTTCTTTGGCTTTAACTCTCCTGTAGCCTCAACTAATTCAGCTCTTAATTTTTCAGCTTCAGCTTCTAGATCAATGGAAGAAAGAATTTCCCTTATGGCCTCAGCACCAATCCCCGCAGTAAAAGAGTCTGAACCGTATTGATCCTGATAGTCTACGAATTCTTCTTCAGTAAGCATTTGTCCATGTTTTAAATCAGTTAAGCCAGGCTCAATTACTATGTACTGTTCAAAATACAAAACTCTTTCCAGATCCCTAAGCGTCATATCTAACATCAAGCCTATTCGAGATGGGAGAGATTTTAGAAACCAAATGTGCGCAACTGGAGATGCTAAATCAATATGCCCCATCCTTTCTCTACGCACCTTCTGAAGAGTAACCTCAACACCACACTTTTCACAGGTTACACCTCTGTATTTCATCCGTTTGTATTTTCCACATAGACACTCATAGTCTTTTATTGGACCAAAAATTCTGGCACAAAATAATCCGTCTCGTTCCGGCTTGAATGTTCGGTAATTAATTGTTTCAGGCTTTCGAATCTCACCGAATGACCAACTAACTATTTTCTCTGGTGATGCAAGTGAGATCTTTATCTGGTCAAAGGATCTAACTTGTGGATTTGGATTAAATGGATTTGTAATTTCTTTGTTCATGTACTGATCCTGAGTTAATTTTTAATTAAATACATTCAATTCTTAATAAGTAACAATGCTGATCACTGATCTACCTCGCGATCAAGGAGGTCAACACTTAGACCAAGAGACCTAATTTCTTTTACAAGCACATTAAACGATTCTGGAACACCTGCCTCAAAATCGTCCTCACCTTTTACAATACTCTCATAGACTTTGGTACGTCCTGCAACATCATCTGACTTAACTGTTAACATTTCCTGTAAAGTATAAGCAGCCCCATAAGCCTCTAAGGCCCACACCTCCATTTCACCAAACCTTTGCCCACCAAATTGAGCCTTCCCTCCGAGAGGTTGCTGGGTAACTAAGCTATAAGGACCAGTGGACCTAGCGTGAATTTTCTCATCAACTAAATGATGCAACTTCAAGATATATTTCATACCTATAGTTACAGGCCTAGCAAATCTCTCCCCAGTCCTTCCATCGTAAACTATAGATTGGCCTGAAGCGTCTAACCCTGCTCTTAATAAGGCATCATTTACATTTGCCTCTTTAGCTCCATCGAATACTGGCGTAGCTACAGGAATTCCAGTCACCACATTACTAGCGGCCTCTAAAAGCTGATTCTGATCCAAATTCGAGAAAGCATCATCGTAAAATTCATCTCCATAAGCTGTTTTCATCGCCGAAGTTAACTTTTCCAACTCACCAGATTTCTTATACTCATCTAGGGCGTTAGCTACTATCTTACCCAAATTTCGAGATGCCCATCCCATGTGAGTCTCTAATATTTGGCCTACATTCATTCTACTTGGCACACCTAAGGGATTAAGAACTACATCCACAGCCGTTCCATCTTCGAGAAATGGCATATCTTCTATGGGGACGACTCTTGAAATTACCCCCTTGTTACCATGCCTACCAGCCATCTTATCTCCTGGCTGTAGTTTACGTTTCACAGCTACAAAAACTTTAACCATTTTCATTACACCGGGTAGCAGATCGTCACCCCTTCTGACTTTTTCAACTTTATCACTAAACCTATTTTCGAGGGCCTTTTTTTGTACCCCAAACTGCTGATTTAAGGCCTCAATCTGCGAAATTTGTTTTTCGTCCTCAATGATAATTTGCCACCAAAGACCTCTAGATATACCATCTAAAGCATCAGCAGTTACTTTTTTTCCAACCTCAATTTGACTAGGAGCCTTCACAACTGACTGATCAAGTAAGAGGTGCTTTAGTCTTGCATAAATATTTCTCTCTAATATAACGAGTTCGTCATCTCTATCTCGGCTTAATCGCTCTATCTCTTCCCTTTCAATCTGAATAGCTCTCTCATCTTTTTCAATTCCGTGCCTATTAAAGACACGAACTTCGACGACGGTACCGCTATCTCCTGGGCTCATTTTTAGAGATGTATCTCTTACATCAGAAGCTTTTTCACCAAAGATAGCTCTCAATAGTTTTTCTTCTGGTGTCATGGGACTTTCACCTTTTGGTGTAATTTTACCCACCAAGATGTCATTTGGCCCAACCTCTGCTCCAATGTAAACTATTCCAGCCTCATCAAGATTTCGAAGCGCTTCTTCACCAACATTAGGGATATCTCTTGTTATTTCCTCAGGACCAAGCTTGGTATCTCTAGCCGAAATCTCATATTCCTCAATATGAATCGATGTGAAAACATCGTCCCTTACTATTCTTTCAGAAATAAGAATGCTATCTTCATAATTGTAACCATTCCATGGCATAAACGCCACCATCACGTTCTTTCCTAGGGCCAATTCTCCCATGTCAGTACATGGCCCATCAGCTATTACTTCTCCCTTTGCAATCATATCTCCAACTTTTACAAGAGGTTTTTGATTAATACAGGTATTTTGATTGGATCTCTGAAATTTCCTGAGCCTATATATATCAACCCCCGGGTCACCTGCCTCGAGAGTACCACTTGCCCTGATAACTATTCGCATTGCGTCTATTTGATCAATAACCCCAGCCCTTTTTGCCATAATCGATGCACCAGAATCTCTAGCTACTACACTTTCCATTCCAGTACCAACAAATGGAGCTTCAGCCTTAAGCAAAGGGACAGCCTGTCTTTGCATATTTGAACCCATTAAAGCTCTATTCGCATCATCATTTTCTAGAAAAGGAATTAATGACGCAGCTACTGAGACTAATTGTTTGGGACTTACATCTATCAAGTCAACTGATTCAGCCGGGTTAAGCATATATTCCCCCGATTTTCGGGTAGAGACCAAATCATTTTCAAATTTACCTTCCTTATCTAAACGAGCATTAGCCTGTGCTATGGTATATTTCATTTCTTCAGTCGCAGACATATAAACTACTTCATCAGTTACTTTAGCTTCTTTTACCTTTCTATACGGAGTCTCAATGAACCCATACTTATTGACCCTAGCAAAAGAGGCGAGCGAATTTATCAGTCCAATGTTTGGACCTTCAGGGGTCTCAATAGGACATACCCGACCGTAATGGGTAGGATGCACATCACGAACCTCAAATCCAGCTCTATCCCGAGTTAAACCACCTGGACCAAGAGCTGAAAGTCTTCTTTTGTGCGTAACTTCTGACAAGGGATTGGTCTGATCCATGAACTGCGAGAGCTGGCTGGATCCAAAAAATTCTCTAACTGATGCTGCTACTGGCTTTGCATTTATTAAGTCTTGTGGCATTACTGTGTCAATTTCAACTGACGTCATTCTCTCTCTAATAGCCCGTTCCATCCTAAGTAAGCCTAGTCTATATTGGTTTTCCATCAGCTCACCTACGGACCTAACTCTTCTATTGCCCAAGTGATCAATATCATCAATTTCCCCTCTGCCATCTCTCAGTTCGACCAAGGCTTTAATCACGGAAATTATGTCTTCTTTCCTTAGAGTCCTTTGGGAATCTTCTGCATCTAAGTCTAATCGCATATTGAGTTTTACACGACCTACTGCTGATAGATCGTACCTCTCAGGATCAAAAAATAGGGAGTCAAATAAATTCAGTGCAGCGTCTAAAGTCGGCGGTTCACCAGGTCTCATGACTCTATAGATGTCAACCAAGGCCATCTCATTGTTAAAGTTCTTATCGGAGGCCATAGTGCTTCTTATGTAAGGCCCTATATTGATATTATCAATGTCTAAAGTTGGAATTTCGTTAATTCCATTCTCGATTAAGGTAAATAAAGTTCCCCCTACTACTTCACCTTTTTTTTCGTCCACCTCCCACGTAAGTTCATCCCCAGCTTCTATCCAGATTTCGCCAGTTTCTTCATTGATCATGTCTACTGCAGCATACCGCCCAACTAAGTTTTCAAACGGCACAAGCATTTGGATCTTTTCACCTTTATCTAATAGTTTTTTAACTGACCTTGGTGTAATTTTTTTACCAGCCTCCGCAATAATTTCTCCAGAATCAGCATCTATTATGTCGTGAATCGGTTTAACGCCTCGAAATCTTTCTGGAAAAAAGGGGCAGGTCCAACCTTTTTTGGAAGTATTTTTATATATTACTTTGTTATAATAGGCATCACAAATATCTTCTTGCGTCATACCCAAAGCGTAAAGCATCGAGGTGACAGGCAATTTTCTCCTTCTATCTATTCTAACAAACACTAAATCTTTTGCATCAAATTCAAAATCAAGCCAAGAACCTCGATAGGGTATGATCCGGCTAGTGAATAATATTTTGCCAGATGAATGAGTTTTCCCCCTATCATTATCAAAAAACACTCCTGGCGATCTGTGCATTTGGGAAACTACCACTCGTTCAGTTCCGTTAACCACAAATGTACCGGTAGGCGTCATAAGCGGAATGTCTCCCATATAAACGTCCTGCTCTTTGATACCCTTAACAGATTTGGCACCTGTGTTCTCATCAACATCAAATACAACTAATCTCAATGTTACCTTTAAGGGAGCACTGTAAGTCATGTCTCTTTGTTGACATTCCTCAACGTCATATTTGGGCGGCTCTAGTTCATAATCCACAAACTCTAAAATAGATGTTTCATTAAAATCTTTAATTGGAAAAACAGATTGGAAGACACCCATTATTCCTTCGCTATCAAGGGGGCCAGTCGTATCACCTGACTTTAGGAAAACATCATAAGAGGAACGCTGGACCTCTATAAGATTGGGCATGTTGGCAACTTCACGTATTTTGCCATAATACTTTCTTATTCTCTTTTGATTGATTTCAGCACTGATCATTCTTACCTCTACTGGTTGTTACCCTACAAACAATAGTCACTTGCTTGTTTTAGGTTATACGATTAATTTACTGCCCTGGTTGCTTTAGTATGTTAGTTACCAAGTTTAACAATTGATAAACGTAGGTCGATAGTGATGTTACTGAACAACAACACCCATCATTAACCACTTATCTAAGTACTATTTCAGCTCCACTTCTGCGCCCGCCTCTTCTAATTGGCTCTTAATTTTTTCTGCCTCATCTTTCGAAACAGCTTCTTTCACAGCCTTTCCACCTGCTTCAACTAAATCCTTTGCTTCTTTCAAGCCCAAACCTGTTATGGTTCGCACTTCTTTGATTACATTTATTTTCTTTTCCCCAGCTGCCTTGAGAATAACATCAAATTCCGTTTGTTCTTCTGCAGCCGCTGCTCCGTCTCCAGCTCCCCCAGCAGGTCCTGCCATCATAACCGCTCCACCAGTAGCAGCTTCTATACCATATTCTTCTTTCAATATTGTTTTTAGTTCGACTGCTTGAAGAAGTGTTAAACTTACAATTTCTTCAGCTAATTTTTTTATATCCGCCATAATATTTCCATTCACCTTAATTAATTTAGTTTCAATTTTATTTTTGTAATTGCTTTGAGATCAGATCAAAACCATTCTCAGAAATTTAAGCCGCCTTTTGTTCCTCTAATACTGAAACAATACCAGCCAGAGTATTTCCTGGCGATCCTATGTATTGGGCTAATTCTGAGGCTGGAGAGCCAATACAACCAGCAATGGTGCTGATTAACTCTTCCCTAGACGGCATCTTGGACAATTGTTTTATTCCGTCTAAGTCCAATATATCATCGCCTAAGGAACCTCCAATTATACATAGCTTATCGTTACTTTCTGAAAATTTTACAGCAACTTTAACAGCTGCTACAGGATCTTCAGAATACAATAGAACTGTTTGACCTTGAAGAAAATCAACCAACCCAGAATTTGCTTTTCCATCAAGTGCAATCTTAGATAATCTGTTCTTAGCTACTTTAACTTCAGATCCAGATTCTCTCATTTTAACTCTTAGTTGTGACATGTCAGCCACTGTTAAACCAGAATAATGAGCCACTACTACTACACCAGAATTAGTAAAGATTTGAGTTAATTCCTTAACAACTATTTCTTTTTGTTCTCTATTCAAACTCCTACTCCAAATATTGTCGGGTAAAACCCTATTGATTTAAGATCAACTCCCATTGATCCATTGAGCGTCCTGGAACCCAGCAATATTGGCAAAATATCTACATAAACCAATCTTCAGTACTCCTATCTAAGGCAGGTCTTAATCTCAAAGAGAGCCTACCATCTTGGACAGATTTGCTTAACTAACAAAAGCCAAGCATTTTCCCACTATCAGGGAAACCTTTAATATCTTAAACTTCATTTTCTATAACCATTGATTTCCCCATTGTTGAGGATATTGAAATTTTCTCAATGAACAATCCCTTAGCTCCAGAGGGCCTCGCTTTATTGAGGGCCATCATGAAGGCTTTGAAATTTTCAACTAATTTCTCATTATCGAATGACACTTTTCCAATACCAGCATGAACGACACCTGCTTTTTCTGCTTTAAATTGGACTTCACCACTTTTGGCTGCCGAAACAGCCCGACCGACATCAGGTGTAACCGTCCCCACTTTGGGGTTTGGCATAAGGTTTCTCGGACCCAATACTTTACCTAACCTTCCTACCAACGGCATCATATCTGGAGCAGCAATACATCTATCAAAATTTAAATTTCCTGATTGAATACTTTCCATTAAGTCCTCAGCTCCTACTATGTCAGCACCTGCTTTTTTAGCTTCCTCTGCCTTATCACCTCTGGCAAAAACAGCCACTCGAACTGACTTCCCTGATCCATTTGGTAAAGAACATACTCCCCTTACTACTTGGTCTGCGTGCCTTGGGTCTACTCCCAAATTTACTGCAACCTCCACTGTTTCATCAAACTTGGCACTAGCCGAAGTCTTGACTAAATCTATAGCTTGTTCAGCTGGTAAGGAAACCTTGCCTGAAAATAATGTTTCTTGTTCAATTCTCTTTTTGCTATGCTTTACCACTTTATAATTCCCTATTAATCCTTAACCTCTATTCCCATCGATCTAGCCGAACCCATAATGACTTTCATAGCTCCTTCAAGGTCATTAGCATTTAGATCCTGCATTTTTGCTTCTGCAATCTCTTTTATTTGCCTAGTAGAAACACTCGCAACTGTTTCTTTCCCAGTCATTTGGGCTCCCGACTTTATTTTAGCTGCCTTCTTAAGAAAAAAAGACGCAGGGGGGGTTTTAACGTCCATCGAGAATGATTTGTCTACATAGTATGTAATTATTGTGGGGCAAGGTGCTCCTAGTTCAAGCTCCTGGGTCTTTGCATTGAATGCCTTGCAAAACTCCATAATATTCAGTCCCCGTTGACCTAATGCTGGCCCTACTGGAGGCGACGGATTAGCTTTGCCTGCAGGTATCTGCAATTTAAGTTGACCTGCTACTTTTTTTGCCATTTTTCTTCCTAAATTCTGTCTTTAATTCCACTGTCTTGGGTATAACTTTTCCTACCTTAAGAATATTTACCTTCAGGTTTGCTTTTGAACCTGAGCATACTCCAACTCTACTGGTGTAGCTCTTCCAAAAATCGAAACTGACACTTTCAATCTATTATTCGTTTCATCAACCTCTTCAACTAATCCAGAAAAACCTTCAAAAGGTCCATCTGTAACGTTAACACTTTCACCTGTTTCAAAGGATATCAAGGCACGAGGTTTTTCTGTACCTTCTTCTACTTGATTTAGAAGCCTTGCTACCTCGGAGTCTGAAAGAGGCATTGGCTTTCCCTGTTGCCCTAGAAAACCTGTTACCCTATTCGTATCTTTTATTAAGTGGTAGCTTTTATCAGTCATCCTCATCCTAACTAATACGTAGCCAGGCATAAAACGTCTTTCAGATTGAACTTTTTTCCCTTTTCTTATTTCTAACACTTCCTCTGTAGGAACAAGTACCTGCTCTATCTCATCCTCTAATGAATTTTGACCTACAGCCTCTTTAATATTTTCTGCTACTCTCTTTTCATAATTAGAAAGAACACTGATGGAGTACCAACGCATTGCCATTACCCAAACACCTCGTAGCCAAAAAAGGTAGCCAGACCTATCTGATATTCATATAAAATAAGCCAAACTACCACAAAAAAATCTTCCTTAGTTTAAAGGCAAGACCGAATCAAATTATACCATAAAATAGGCTATACAACTGCTACTTTCATTTATCAAGAGGCTAACCTTAAAATAATATCTAAAATATTACTTGTCAAAGTATCTACTATGAAAAAAAATAGGGCAACTATAGCTGACATTATGAAAACCATAAAAGTTGTTGTAATTGTCTCTTTCCTCGTTGGCCATACTATTTTTGACACTTCATTACGAACTTGCTGGACATACTTTAATGGATTATACATGATTTAAGTTCCACATTTTAACTTATTTGCAAAGACCCTAAGAGTTGTATGGCAGGGGCTGAGGGACTCGAACCCACGACCCTCGGTTTTGGAGACCGATGCTCTACCAACTGAGCTAAACCCCTAAATTCCTCATCTCTTTACTTAGTTTAGAAAAGATTTGCAAGTTATTACAAACCATTTTGCCACAGTACTTCCTAAAACACTAAAAAATGTTTTTTGAAATTTTCAAACTCTTAACATCGAATTAAAGATGTGCAAAAGAACTTGAAAAATTTTGGCTAGAAAAAGATAGTAGGGTTATATTATATCATAAAGGTGTAATAACCTTGCAGAGAGATAGGTAGGATTTTATATGAAGCGTATCCTAGTAACTTCAGCTTTACCTTATATCAATGGAGTGAAGCATTTGGGCAATCTTATAGGTAGTCAACTTCCTAGCGATGTTTATGCGCGATTTATGAGATCTTTGGGCTTTGAAGTCCTATTTATATGCGCAACTGATGAGCACGGCACCCCTGCTGAACTGGCAGCCAAAAGCAAGGGAATACCAGTCGAGGACTTTTGTAAAGAGATGTGGTTAATGCAGAAAAAAATAGCAGACGACTTCAACATATCATTTGATCACTTTGGCCGATCTTCCAGCAACCAAAACTATGAACTAACCCAACATTTTGCCACCAAATTATGGGAAAATAATTATATTGATGAGATAGAAGAAAATCAGGTTTATTCATTAGATGATGAAAGGTTTCTACCAGATAGGTACATAACTGGGAAATGTCCTGCTTGTGGCTACGAAAAGGCTCGTGGTGACCAATGTGAAAATTGTACAAAACAACTTGACCCAACTGATTTAATCGATCCTACATCAACAATATCAGGCTCAAAATTACTTGAAATTCGACAAACTAAACACTTGTTTCTTAAACAAAGTCTGCTCAAAAATAAGCTAGAGGAGTGGGTCAGTACTAAAGAGGCATGGCCTACATTAACAAAATCAATAGCAAAAAAATGGCTTAATACTAAAGAAGGCTTAAAGGATCGCAGCATAACTAGGGATCTATCTTGGGGGGTTCCAGTAAAGAAATATGGTGACTTTTGGCCAGGGTTTGAAGAAAAAGTATTTTATGTATGGTTTGATGCTCCCATAGCATATATTGCTGCTACTAAAGAATGGTCTGACCATAGCCCGGACCCTGAATCCTGGAAGACTTGGTGGCTGACTGGAGAGGGCGCCGAAAATGTTTTTTATGTTCAATTTATGGCTAAGGATAATATCCCTTTCCATACTATTTCATTTCCAGCTACTATCTTTGGCTCTGGAGAAAATTGGAAGTTAGTAGACTTTATTAAAGGGTTTAATTGGCTACTCTACGAAGGAGGAAAGTTTTCCACAAGTGAGAGGCGAGGCATATTTATGGATAAAGCGTTAGATATTTATCCTGCGGACTATTGGCGCTGGTGGTTACTTTCGAATGCACCAGAAAGTGCTGATACAGACTTCACTTGGGCTAGTTTCCAATCAACCATAAATAAAGACTTAGCAGACGTTTTAGGGAACTTTATATCTAGGGTATCAAATTTCTCCGTATCTAAATTTGGTAAAAAAGTTCCTGAAAATAAAAATTATGGCTACCTAGAAATAGAAACCATCAGAAAAATTGACTTACATTACAAGTCCCTTAAGGATTTAATGAAAAGTACTGAAATAAGAAAGTCCTGTAGTGAGCTAAGAACGATTTGGGTTATCGGAAATGAGTATTTACAGAAAGCAGCTCCTTGGTCATCTTTTAAAGAAAACCCAAAAAAATCAGAAATGATTATAAGATTTGCATTAAACCTAATCTATTTTTATTCCCTGATCTCAGAGCCATTTATCCCCAGCTCCTGTGAAAAAATTCAAAAACATTTCCAATTTAAGAAAGTTAAGATATTTCCTGATAATCTAAAATCCTTCATTGATGCCCTGAGCGACGTAAATGAAATTTCGGTACCCAAGATTCTCTTTCAGAAGATAAGTGATGAAGAGACAATGAATTATCAAAAGGAATTTTCAGGTAGTTAAACGACCCACAAAACTTTTAAATTTAGAAAACTTTCAAGACAATCATTATTCAAACCACTTAAATACTTGAAATCCAACGCCAGCCATAGCTCCAGAAATCAATACGCCCCAAAGAGTATCCACAATAACTAAATTCATTTTCCAATCTTTAAGAATCAAAAAGTTGGTAAATTCATATGTTCCAAACGCTAAAAAACCTAAAAAGCCACCAGATAATACAGCTACTATTAATGATTCTGCCCTTAAGCCTGCCTTAGTGGCGAACCAATAAACCCCAGCAACGTAAAAAAAATAAAAAAATGCTGCCATTGCTAGATTTGTATTTTCTCTCATTAAGTGACCAATATTCTTTAAAAATAATGGTTGCATTATGTTAGTAAGAACTAATATTTCGCTTAACACGAAAAAAATTAGCATAGCTGTATAGGTTAAACTAACTTGTAACATTTACCACTCCTGGATTAAATTTATCTTTTTATAAAAAATACGTAATAGCTTAATCTAAAAATTAAAGACCTAAGAATATGTTACAAAAATCCTTAAATTGCTTGAGCTTTAATGATTACTCAAAAAAATACTTTAGCCTGAGGATTTTTAAATACTTTAAATTAATGAAACAGAAAGAATAAAATTAACAAAATATCATCAGAATAAAATATGATAAAAAAAGTCAAAATTTAAAATAAGTTTGTAGCCTTTATAAACAAATATCTAAATATATTAGAGCTTTTCGATACAAATACTTTATAGCGATACAAACTTTCTTGACCTTAATGGTAGGGTTTGGCATACACACCAAAAGGAAATAAAAAGTTCACGATAGTATTAGAGTAAACATAGCATATACTCACCTATCAGCAAAGAGTTTGAGAAGAAAGATAGGTGAGATACGGAAAATCAGCTATCAAAAGCCAATATTCTGGTGGCAAAGTAATAAGTGAGATGTACAAATTAAAAAGACAAAAACGAGGACCGAAAACTATGCCCGCTTGGTGGAATTGGTAGACACAAGGGACTTAAAATCCCTCGACCTAACAGTCGTGCCGGTTCGAGTCCGGCAGCGGGCACCAAATGTTTTGATGGACATTTGAAAAAAATCCCTACCAAAAGCCAAAATGAATTGCCCCCTTTGACCCTAGCTTTTTATACCAAATATACCTGATCGGCTCATTCTTGGAATCATAGCACTACTTTCCAATAATTTCACTGAAATTTCAAAGTCTTTAAACATTTTAAATAACTTGGTTTGCTCACTTAAATTCCAAATTATTCGGCTATTTGTTTTTTTTATTTTATAGCTATATCCGGGAGCCATTCGCTTTCCTAATTTCATTCCATTGAGAACAGCAAATTCTGTAAGATAGATCCTAGCCTTTTTCATTACTAATTCTAAGCAGAGCCAAGCTGCTGTTTCTAGAAAAAGACTGGCTAAAGGCTCGTCTAAATCTTTGGCATAACTAGCAATTTTTTCATCAGTCTCTTTCCCTAAAGTAAGGATAAAAGATATTAGATGTGTGCTACCACCAAGGATCTCTTCAAAAACTGGACAATCAAGTTCTATGCCTGAACCTAGAGTTAGATGGTTTCCTTTAAGAGTTTTTATCTGTTCAAAAAAAAAGAAACCCTGGGGAGCACTGGCTTCACGTAGTCTCTCGATAGATTTAAAAGCAGCGTTTCGTATGACTTGCCTGACATTATGATTTTTCCTATATCCTTGTGCTCTCAATAAATTATCAATTTTTAAGTCTGGAAAAGAAAACCGAATGCTCTCAAATTTTGAAAGATTGAACATACTTAAATACTAGTTCATAGAAGTGAGTCTAACGCTTTAGTTTTTATTTCTTCAAAACATTTTTCAAATTCCTCTGCTAAATCACTAACAGCCTGTTTTGCTGATTTATCAGAATTCGGTAATCTCTTTTTTTTCCAGTTTTGCAAATATTTATCAGAACCAACCAAATCTTTTCGCATAGCAATCATATCAACAAGTTCAGCGAAACGTTTAGAAAGCTCTATCTTTTGCACTCCCTCCTTATCTTTGCCTTCAACAACGGTTGGTATATCCTGCCAATAAAGTATGGACAATTTCGTCACTGTAAATCTCCTTTGATGAAAAATTCATCTAAATTATACAAAATATTGTTTGCAAATATCAACTGATTTACCAATGACCATGAATTATTTAATGTTTTTATTTTAATTAATAAAGATATTGACCAAAACTATAACTTTGATAATCATCCATGCCATAAGTTTGGAAAATGTATCCAGGCTTAGCCAAGATAGTTCTCTTCAATTAGATTACTGAGATTATCATAAAAAAAAAGGAGATAGTATGAACTTACAAAAATCTGATGTGACTACTTCAGAAAACCAAGAAATTGGGGATATAACAAAGTTACTAAATAATTTTTCGCTTGAAACCACCCCAAGTGGCGCCAAAAAAATTGAAAGTTTTTCTAATTTTGTTAGACCAAGTACTACTATTTTTATTACGTTTTTACCTGGGACAGATTATAATGAAACAGTTCTAACTGCAAAAAAACTTCGCCTAGAAGGATTAAATCCCGCACCCCATTTTGCGGCTCGCTCAATAATATCAAAAAAAATGCTCGAAGATTATGTAGAAAGGGTAACTGGTGAGGCAGAGGTAAGGAAAATTCTTACAGTTGCCGGAGCGGGTAAAGAGCAGCTTGGTCCCTTCCCTGATAGTACAAGTCTTTTAGAAACCGGAATTTTTGATAAATATGGGATAACTGAAATAGGAGTTGCAGGGCACCCTGAAGGAAGTCCTGATATTTCAGATAAAGAAATTGAAAAGGCTTTAGTAAAAAAGAATCAGTATAATGAGCTAACAGATGCTAACCTTTTTATAGTTAGCCAATTTTGTTTTGAATCAGAGACTATTTTGGAATGGGCAAGAAAAATTAACTCAGAAGGTAATAAACTTCCTATCATTATTGGAATTCCAGGTATTGCAAAATTGTCTACCCTGCTAAAATACTCAATTTCTTGCGGTATCGGTAATTCCATTAATTTCTTGAAGAAGCAAGGGAGTAAGGTGGTAAATTTAATCAAAACCCAAAGTCCTGACCGCCTTATTAGAGATTTGGCGAAAAGCAAAGCTTATAGTAATGCTTTAGGCATAGAAGGATTACATATTTATCCCCTAGGCGGTCTCCAGAAAAGCTCTAATTGGGCGTTTAAAACGTTGGATGGTAATTTCAAAATTACAAAAGAGGGTTTTAAAGTTTACCAACATTAAGAAATCTCTCAATTATAAAAACGCCACTTATCAGTAGGGAATTATTTGTTCCAATTAAGAAAGACACCATTTCATAAGCCCTTTTTGCACATGTAATCTATTTTCAGCTTGCAATAGAAAAATTTTAAAAAATTTTTCAACTACTTCACCACTAATTTCTTTATCCCGATAAAGCGGCATACAATGAAAAACTAAACAATCTGATTTAGCTACTCTTAATAAATCTTGAGTTATACTATACTCACTTATAAGACTCTCCCTTTGTGATCGTTGCTCTATGTTCTGATGCATTGAAAACCATGTGTCAGTGATCAGAAGATGACCGTCTTTTGCGGCCTTTTCTGGATCTTTTTCAAATTCATAGTTACCAGATCTAGTTTTATTTTTAGGTGCTAGGGATTCAGGCCCAGAATAAACAAGATTAAAATCGAATTTTTCTGCTGCCTGTAAATAGCTATTACAAACGTTGTTACCATCACCGAACCAGACCACTTTCTTTCCCTTTATTGGACCAACAAGTTCCTCATAGGTAAAAATGTCTGAGAGAACTTGGCAAGGATGAGACATATCTGTCAATCCATTTATTACCGGTATTTCTGAATTTCTTGCTAGTTCAAGTAAGTCACCATGACGATTAGTTCGTAATACTATTAAATCAACATATTGAGATAATACTCGAGCCGTATCAGATATTTTTTCACCATTTGAAAGCTGAATGTCATTCTCAGAAACAGATATAGCTTTACCCCCCATTTGATTAATGCCTACTTCAAAAGAAAACCTTGTCCTGGTTGATGGTTTCGCAAAAAGCAATGCTACTACACAATCCCTCAATGCTGGTATAGAGTCAGGGGTTCCCTTAAACATATTGGCTCTTGATTTTTTAACTGATCTTGAATCTTCAAAAATGATTCCAAGGTCATTAAAGGAAACATCTTCTATCTCTAAAAAATGACTCAAGATATTAATCCTTCTGCTGATTTTTTTAATAAGTTTATAGCTAAATCAACTTCAGATTTCTTGATATTAAGTGGTGGCAAAATTCTAACAGTGTTATCTGCAGCTGGGACTAGTAACAAATTATTTTTGAATGCCTCTTCTACAAAGACTTGGTTATTAACTTTAGTCTTTAATCCCAACATTAAGCCCGTACCTTTAACAGCGTCAAATACTGAATCATATGTTGCCACTAAACCTGCCAATTGCTGAGACCAATATCCTGAAATTTTCCTAACATTAGGCAAGAAGTCCTCCGCCAAAACCTGATTAAGTACCTCGTTCCCTACAGCACACGCTAGCGGATTACCGCCGTACGTTGAACCATGGGAACCTAATCCCATACCTCGCGCTGCTGAATTAGTTGCCAAGCATGCTCCTAGTGGCATTCCCCCACCTATTCCTTTTGCAGAAGTCATAATATCAGGAAAAATTCCTGACCACTCATGAGCAAATAGTTTCCCAGTTCTACCCATACCACACTGAACTTCATCAAAAATTAAAAGGGTACCATGCTGGTCACATAGCTTCCTTAATAAATTTAGCGTAGCATCAGGGACCACATTTATACCTCCCTCTCCCTGGATTGGTTCAATCATTACAGCGGCTGTGCTTTCGGAAATACTATCGATTATTAAATTTTTATCAGAAAGATTAATTGATTTACATCCTGGTAAAAGTGGACCAAAGCCTTCTGTCATTTTTGAAGAATCAGAAGTTGAGATTGCCCCTATACTCCTGCCATGAAATGACCCCCCGAAGGATATTATTTCATTTCTCTTCTTCCCAGTATGAGTGTGAAACTTTCTTGCCATTTTTATAGCACACTCAGTAGCCTCAGTCCCAGAATTTGTAAAAAAAACTACATCAGAAAATGTATTTCGTACTAGGGTTTCTGCGAGTTTCTCTTGATTACTAATTCTATACAAATTTGATGTATGCCATAATTCTTTAGCTTGAGTTATCAAGGCTGCAACTAAAGACTCATTGCAATGACCTAAGATATTAACTGCTATGCCTGAGGCTAAGTCTAAGTACTTTGAACCGTCAGCAGCTTCCAACCAAATCCCATCTCCTTTAACGAAAGAAACGGGGGCTCTGTTATAGGTAGGGAGTAAATAATTTTCCATGTTGGAACTTTAACCTTGATAATTTGAAATTTCAATAAAGGTAATTAGTTCCAATTTCCTTCCTCAATAAGTCTTAAAAGGGCTAACAATTTAGGAAATATACTGCAAGTAATTTGATTATCTTACAACTCAGATTAAGTTAATAACAGCTTTAATGTCCCCTTTTTATAAAATATTACTTTTATTACTGGTTTATTTATGGATCTATCTATATAGACAAGTGGATTCGTATTAAGACTTAAGGAAGATAATTAATGGCTTGGACAGCTGAAAGAGTAGAACTGCTAACAACTCTATGGAAGAGTGGAAATAGTGCCAGTCAGATAGCTAACGAATTAGGTGAAGGCGTATCCAGAAATGCAGTAATAGGTAAGATTCACAGGCTAGGCTTATCTGAGAGAAGTAATAATTCTAGAGAGAATACTGATAGTAATTTAAAAGCTCACTTCTCAAATAAAGAAAAGAGTTTAGACCGTTCTGATACAAAAAAAGTTGATGGCGCTTCAGACATTGATAGAAAAAAAATCATAAATGCTAAAACTGGCAAAAAGAGGGGGCGAAAACCTGCTCAAAAAAACATAGACAAAAACCAAAATACTTCTAATGAAAGTGTAAAAGGTGAAAGTTTCCCCAAGGAGGGCCAAGTAAGCTTCCCTGGTATAAGTGGAGTATCCGAACTAGATAAAGAAGCCTTAGCAGATATGATTGAGTTAGAAAAAAGGGCAAAAAAATTGACCCTGATGGAACTAACCGAAAGGACGTGCAAATGGCCAATAGGAGATCCAGCTACCGATGAATTTTGGTTCTGTGGTCACCAAGCTCAAAACGGAAAACCATATTGCAAGACACATGTTGCTATCGCATTCCAACCCGTCTCTACTAGACGAGAAAGAAAGCAAAGATAGGTATTCATTTTTGAAACCTAAGAAATCATAAAGATGATAAAATATACCCTGCAATGCAAGAACCTTCACCAATTCGATAGCTGGTTTGCGTCGTCTGAAGCGTTTGATAAACTGAAAAACTCCAACCTTTTATCTTGCGAAGTTTGCGGAGACACTTCGATCTCAAAATCATTAATGGCACCTAGTGTTAAATCTAAAAAGGGTCAGCCTAATAAAGAATCAATACTTCAAGATACAATTAAGGGAAGTAACTTTATTCAAGAGTTTAAGAAAAAAGTTGAGAAAAGTTGTGAATATGTTGGAGATAAATTTGCTGAGGAAGCACGGGCAATGCATGATGGTGAGTCACCAGAGAGGTCTATTTATGGCAAAACTACAGAGCAAGAAGCTAAGTCTTTGTTAGAGGAGGGCATTCCTGTAATGCCCTTACCGTGGCATGATAGAAGAAATAGTAACTAGTCATAGAACCCCAAGTTAAAAAGTATCTCAAACGCGTGTTAGGGGAGGAAAATTTGTCAATATTAGTTATGAAGTTTGGCGGCACATCTGTCGCTGATTTAAATAAAATGAGAAATGTTGCCGCAAAAGTTCAGGCCGAGGTAAAAAAAGGGAATAATGTTATAATTGTTGTTTCAGCTATGGCAGGAATTACTGATGAGTTGATCAATAAAATTACAGAAATCTCATCCTTATATGATGCTAGAGAATATGATTCTATCGTATCTTCTGGAGAAAATGTATCTGCTGGTTTATTAGCCCTCATTTTGCAGAAAAAAGGGATTAATGCAAGAAGTTGGCAAGGCTGGCAAATTCCAGTTCTAACAACTGATGATCATTCAAATTCAAGAATCAACAATATTAATATTCAGAATTTGAATAAGAAATTTTGTAACGGCATGCAAGTGGCAGTTATTGCTGGGTTTCAGGGCGTAAGTAATGATTTAAGAATTACTACCCTTGGCCGTGGTGGATCTGATACTACTGCAGTTGCATTGGCTGCAGCCTTTGAAGCTAAGAGATGCGATATCTATACAGACGTTGATGGGGTCTTTACTACAGATCCAAAAATAACACCAAATGCTCAAAAGCTAGACAAGATATCCTATGAAGAAATGCTAGAGCTTGCTTCGCTTGGAGCTAAAGTTCTACATACAAGATCTGTTGAGTTAGCCATGAATTATAAAGTAACGCTAAGAGTCCTTAATAGTTTCACTGAAGGATCTGGCACCCTAGTATGTGATGAGGAGAGCATTATGGAAAAAAGGATAGTATCAGGAATAACTTTTTCCAAAGACGAAGCTAAGCTAACATTGATTGGAATTAAGGACAAACCGGGTATTGCAGGATTGATTTTTGATTGTTTATCCAGAGAAAACATCAATGTGGATATGATAATACAAAATATATCAGAAGATGGATTAACAGATGTAACGTTTTCGTGTCCAACAGCACAGGTTGAAATTGCTAGAGAGGCTCTCAAACAAGGGAAATCCAGCAGCAATTTCAATTACTCTAAATTAGTAGAGGATAAGCAAGTTGCTAAATTATCAATTGTTGGTGTTGGGATGCGAAGCCATTCAGGTGTTGCACAGACTATGTTCGAAACACTTGGCCAGGAAAATATTAATATAAAGGTAATTTCTACTTCAGAAATAAAGATTTCTGTCCTAATAGATCGCAAATATCTTGAATTGGCAGTGCAAGCGCTGCACGAGGCCTTTGAGCTTGAGAAGGCCCCTAATTAATGAATCAAAAAAACAAAAACATCAATTCTCGAGTTTTATTAGGGAGATTAAAACAAACCTTAGCTGAACAAGGCGAAGCCCAGGCTAGACTTAATGAAATAGTGAAACTAATTGCTTCATCCATGCAATCTGAAGTTTGCTCGATATATCTTAAAAGAGCAGATAATGTAATGGAACTTTATGCAACTGAGGGTCTTCTGACTAAAGCAGTCCATTATTCTCAGCTGAAAATTGGTCAAGGCCTGGTAGGAAGAATTGCTGAAACCGCTGAACCCATAAAAACTTCAAATGTTTCTCAAAGAAAAGGCTTTCTATATCTACCAGAAACAGGAGAAGAAAAATATAGATCATTTCTTGGTGTTCCAATCCAGCGTCTGGGGAAAATCTTGGGCGTTCTAGTTATTCAAAACCTTTTAGAGAGAGAATATACTGATGATGACGTTTATGGTCTAGAAATCGTTGCTATGGTAATTGCTGAGATGGCTGAACTTGGTGTTTTTACTGGCTCAAACGATAAATACAAATTAGGGCAGGAAATAAAAGCACCTTTCTCAACAGTGGGTCTTATAGGGAAAGAAGGAGTTGCCATAGGGACAACAGTATTACTAGAGCCTACTTTTAAGATTACTAATCCAGTAGCAGACAACCCAATCTTGGAAAAGCAGAAACTTAATTCCGCTCTAACAAAGCTTAAGAACTCACTTGCTGAGAGCATAAGTAGGAAGTATGCAAAACAAAAGGGTGAATTTCTAGAAATATTGGAGACCCATAAACTTCTTATTGAAGATAAGGGGTGGCTCCACAGAATGGATGTATCCATTGATAATGGTTTGTCTGCTTCGGTTGCTGTTGAGAAAGAACAGACAGCAATCAAAGCAAGAATTGCTAAGGTTCAAAATTATTACTTCAGAGAACGTCTGAACGAGTTTTATGAAATCTCTAATTCACTCCTTAAAATAATGACCAAACAAAAGGTCACCTTCAAGTTAAACAAAATTGAAAAACCAATCTTAATAGCAAGGAATATTAGCCCGCTTGAACTCATTTCTATGAGAGAGCATTTGTATGGATTAATTTTAGAAGAAGGCTCTGTTGGAAGTCATACTACTATAGTGTGTAGAGCTTTAAATATACCACTTGTCATACAGGCAAAATTACTCATAGAAAAAGCTAATCATGGTGATAAAGTCATAATTGATGGAGATAAAGGCATAGTTTACTTAAGACCTGAGAAAGAAATTATAGGGTCCTACAAGAGTAAATTAGCAATGCGAAATAAAGCTCAGAAGTCTTTTTTTGCGCTTAAAGATCAAAATGCCATTTCAATGGATGGTGTCAAAATTTCACTGATGATTAATGCAGGCCTTATGGAAGATTTACCTTCTTTAGCCGATTCTGGAGCTGAGGGAGTGGGCCTTTACAGGACAGAGCTACAATTCTTGACTAGGAACACAGTACCTAAGCGAGCCCAACAAGCAAAAATTTATTCTAAAGTTTTAGACTCTGCGCTAGGCTTACCAGTATATTTCAGGACATTAGATATTGGCTCTGACAAAATATTACCTAGCATTTCACCTGAAATAGAACCAAATCCAGCCCTAGGTTGGAGAGCCATAAGACTTGCATTAGAAAAATCCAGTGTACTAAAAATGCAGGCCCAAGCCCTTATCCGGGGAGCACAAGGCAGAGACCTAAACATCGTGATACCCTTGGTGACCAAGGCCTCTGAATTTGAACAAGCGAAGGGTATAATCCTTAAAGAAATTGCCAGAGAGAAAAGCCGTAAACGTCTCACACCAAAATCGATAAAAGTTGGAGCAATGCTTGAAGTACCGAGCCTGGCTTTTGCTAATAAATCATTTTTTAAGAGTGTAGATTTCATTATGGTAGGCGGTAATGACTTAAAGCAATTCTTTTTTGCAGCTGACAGAGAAAATGAAAAAGTTAGAAGACGATATGACGTTTTGAGCACAAGCTTTCTTTCTTTCTTGAAACTTATTAATAAAAAATGCGCCCAGTTTAATTTGCCCTTAAGTTTTTGTGGAGAAGATGCTGGAAAACCTATCGAAGCTCTAGTTCTTTCATCTATTGGTTTCCGGTCTCTTTCTATGCAGCCTGACTCAATAGGTCCCATAAAAGCATTGTTGAGAGTTGTTTCACTTTCTGAGATAAGTTCCTTAGTGAACCAATGTATAGAAGAAAATATAGAAACAGTCAGGCCAGTAATGACAAATTATATAGCAAGCATAAATCAAAACAATATTTCAATAACATAATTATTAGAATAAAATTCTCAATCAGGCCATACTTCGGACTTTACCAGCTAATCCTTTGAAAGAACCGTTTTCAAGTTCTAAAAGTAAAACTCTTTTTGGATCAGTTGGAGATGGGAAGATTACTTTCACATCCACCTGCAGATAAAAGCCAAAGTTCTGATAGTATTCAAGGTCGCCTATTAATATAGCCCTTTTCCAACCTTTTTCCTTTGACCTACCTAAAGATAATTTAAGTAGAGAAGAACCGATCCCTTCTCCCTGGAATATTGGATGAACTGCTAAAGGACCTGTAAGTAAGCCAACATTCTTTGGGTTATCACCAATGATAATGGGCCATTGACGCACTACTCCCAATATATCCCCTGTATCTCTTTTTGCTACAAAACAAAGAGAATCAATTTTACCGACACCTTTCCGTAAAGAATATGAACTCAAATGGATCCTACTTGGTGAAAAAGCCGAATCTAGAAGGTCCTCTACAGCTTCTTCGTCTTTTTGGCTCTCTTGTACAAAATTTATCATGCTTGATTCTGAAAATTTTTGGTTTCTTGTTATCACATCTTATTTTATTTAATATAAAAATAGGTTTATGTTCTTCAAAAAGATCGTCTTGCCTTTTTAAAATTTAGGGGAAATTCACATATGTTTTATATGCCAAAGAAAGGCCACAATCTACCTTACGATCCTTTTAAAGCAATAGTTTCACCTAGACCGATAGGTTGGATATCCTCTAAAGATAAAGAGGAAAACATTAACCTTGCCCCCTATAGTTTTTTTAACGCTATTGCAGATAAACCACCAATGGTAATGTTTTCGACTACCGGAAAAAAAGTTGGAAGAAAAGATATAAAGGATAGTTTTAAAAACATAGTTGCAACAAAAGAGTTTGTAGTAAATATAGTAAGTGAAGCCTTAATAAGCGAAATGAATTTAACCTCGGGAAGCTATCCTAGTGAAGTTGATGAATTTGATTTAACAAACCTAAAAAAGTCAGACTGTAAATTAGTGTCTGTCCCTCGTATTTCAGAGTCACCTGCCTCACTAGAATGTAGATTATTTAAAGTAGTAAAACTACCAGGCGATGATAACAATATTATTATTGGTGAGGTTGTTGGTATTCATTTATCTGAAAAATATATCACTAATGGAATATTTGATATTTTGGCATTTAACCCTGTAGCTCGCTTAGGTTACAAAGATTACACGACTGTTTTCAAAAAATTCTCATTGAATAGGCCAAAGTGAATAAGACAAAAAACCCTCCTAATTGAAAATCACACCCTGGATTTAATATGTCCCTTGGGTCTATCGCAGTCTTGATAGCCAACATGGCTCCAAGTTTACCTTGGTCTTCGTATTTGGCAAGTTCATCAACCTTTAGTCTGCCTATCCCATGCTCAGCACTTATTGATCCTGAAAAGTTACTAACCAGATCATTTATAAATCTGAATATCTTTAATCTTTCTCTTTCTAAAGTTGTTCTAAATTTTCCCTCTAATGGAAAAATGTTATAATGTAAGTTACCATCTCCGATATGACCAAAACAATTTACAACTATCTTATCTGAAATTGATAAAAGACCCTTATCCGCTTCTTTATAAACTCTGGAATTTTACCTATTGGTATTGAAATATCATTCTAACACAAAGACCCTATGTCTCTATTAGCCAAAGGAATCAACTCCCTTATTTTCCACATTTCTTTTTTTTGTTCTAGATTCTGAGACATAACAATTTCAGCAGCTAGTTTTTCTTCCAAAACCTCAGCAAGAATTTCGTCAATCTCCTCTCTTAGGTTAATTTTACCAATATTGATATCCAGTTCCATTAGAACAGTCCAAGGAGCTATTTTAGAAAAAGGGTATTTTACTTCATAACCTGTTTTCTTGAGAAACTGTATGCCAGTGTTTTTCATTAATTCGAAGGCTATCAACCTATCACCAAAATTTTGAGAGATTCTTTTGAATATTTCAACTGCTTGAATAGGATCTCTCACTGAGATTAGTGTTACTAAAGGATCGATTGGTAACGGAAAAGTCTTTAAAATAGCGGCTGTTATGACTGCAAGCGTCCCTTCCGATCCTATCAGCAAATTTTTTATATCAAAGCCCATATTATTTTTTTTTAAGGCCTTCATCGATGATACTATGAGGCCACTTGGTAAAACAGCCTCTATTCCAATACATAAATCTCGAACATTCCCGTACCGGATTACGTTTAGACCGCCAGCATTAGTTGCTAGATTTCCACCAATCTGACAAGAACCTTCAGAGGCTATACTTAATGGAAAAATACGTCCAGCATCTAAAACTATCCTCTTGATATCTGACAAAATTGCCCCAGCTTGGGCGTTCACTAAGCCATCTTCTCTTGAAAAGCTTACTCCGTTCATTTTCTCAAGAGATAGGGAAACTTGACTACTATTGTCAGCTATCTGGCCACCAACTAAACCAGTACTACCTCCCACCGGTATTAGTTTTACATTTTTCTTATTCGCCTCACTCAAAATAATAGATACTTCTTTAGTACTACTAGGTTTAATACATATTTCAGATTTGTTAACTAACCGATCTCGAGGGTCTATGGCACGATCCAACGATTTGAAGCTAGCAACATTTGGACCAATTTTTTTTTGTAAAAAAGCTGCAAAATTTACCAATTTTTTATCCATAAAATTAATCCCTATTACTTACTAACAATTCCACGTCTATACTTAGAAACGTTGGCGTACATCACGTGATTCCTCCATCTACCATTTATTTGAAGATAACTTTGTCCAACTCCCTCATATTTGAAATCACATTTCTCCAGCACTCTCTTTGAAGCATTATTTGTAGGCAAGGTGGCCGCTTCAAGCCTTGTTATTTTTAGTGTCTTATTTGCATAGTGAATGATTGATTTTAAAGCCTCTGTCATAAAACCATTATTTGCAAATTCCTCTCCCAACCAATAGCCTAAACTGGCAGAGTCGAAAGGACCATACCGAATGTTATCCAAAGTTAGCCCACCGACCAGATCATTATTAACCTTTGAAAAGAAAAATAAGTGTAGCACTTGATTTAACTTAAAATTCTTTCTGGCCCAACGAACCCTCATTTGAAAAGAGTTTTTTGAATAAAATCCTCTTGCTTTTTCAGGTTCCCAGTGGTGGAGAAATTTTTCTGAATTTCTTCTTACTTTGACCCAAGCTTCATAATCAGTCATACTAGGCAAACGAATTTCTAATCTTTCAGTAACTATAAGGGGTATATTTTTTTGACGAAAAGATATCAAAATATTAAACTAAAAGCTTAGAACAAAATTCTTCCAAATTTGGGGCCTTACTAACCTTTCCATATAAAACCATAGCAGGATTAACATTATTAAATATCGCCGACCCAAAATTTTTCACATCTTGCAAGGTAACATTATCAATTTTGGCTATTGTCTCTTGCACTGTGATAATCCTTTCCCAAATTATCAATCCCCTTGCGAGCCTTTCACTTCTGCTTGAGGAGCTTTCAAGGCTCATAAGCAAACTGGCCCTTAACTGCGTCTTAGCTCTTTCGACCTCAGCCTCAGTTATATCAGTGACAGATTTATTAAATTCAGTAGCTATCACTTCAGAAAGTTCTTTTATTTTTTCACCTGATGTCCCAGAGTAACAAAGAAACAAGCCTGTATCAGTATAGCCATCAAAGGAAGTTCCTATTGAGTAGCATAAACCCCTCTTTTCCCTTATTTCTTGAAATAATCTAGAGGACATACCACCACCCATTAGGACTGAGAAAATCTTCCCAGCAAAAAGTTGCGGAGCCGTTATAGCTGGAGCTTCAAATCCAACAGCGAAGTGAGCTTGCTCCAAATCTTTTTCAACTCTTTTTTCCCCTCCAAGAAAGGGGATTTTTTTTACCTCATGATGGTGGCTATTTCCCTCCGAAGGCTTTAGCATATTGGCCAAATTGCACAAGTCATGATGCTTAAGATTACCAGCACCACAAATCACCATACGCTCTGGAAAATAATTATTACTAGTGAACTTTAAGAAGTCTTCCCTTCCGAAAGAACTAACATTCTCAACTGACCCTAGAATCGACCTACCTAGTTCTGTATCAGAAAATGCTACCTGCTGTAATATTTCAAAGATGAATTCATCTGGAGTATCTTTCATCTGACCAATCTCCTGGATAATTACACCTTTTTCCCTTTCAATCTCTTCACTATTGTACACTGAATTTGAAATTATGTCTGAAAGTATATTTACTGCTAGAGGTATGTCTTCCTTGAGAACTTTTGCATAATAACAGGTAATTTCTTTACTTGTATAAGCATTAATAAAACCACCAACATTTTCTATTGCCTCAGCTATCTGAAGCGCATTTCTGGTTTTAGTACCTTTGAAAGCCATATGCTCCAAAAAGTGAGCAATACCACATTCCCTTTTACTTTCATGCCTACTTCCGGCGCCAATCCACACGCCCACTGAGGCACTTTCTATCGTGGAAATTTCCTCTGTAACAACTTTTATTCCACTGTCTAAGGTATCAAATTCTATTGCCAAATCAGAGCCCTCTTTCTATAAGATTTTTAATATAGTTCGCATTATTAGGTGCCTCAACAAGTGTTTCTTCCTTACTGTACAATCTTTGTAAAAAACTTGGAAGGACTACATTTTTATTTATAGCTTTCTGTACAACTTCACTAAACTTTGCAGGATGGGCGGTTGCTAGACTTACGGTAATATTTTCATTATTGATGAAGCTCTTAGATACTCTTGTCCCTACAGCTGTATGGGGACAAACAAGCAATGAACTCTCAGTAAACACTTGCTGAATTTCATCCAAAGTTTCCGGTTCCGTAACTGTCCCACTAAAAAAAATTTCCTTCAATAAAATTAACTTTTCTGAATCTAGCCTATATGAACCCTCAGATTTCAAAAGAGACATTTTCTCAGTCACTTTTTTTGGATCTTGGCTACATAAATCATATAAAATTCTCTCAAAGTTGGAAGATATTTGAATATCCATTGAAGGAGAGGAGGTCCTGAAAACTTTTCCTTTACTGTAGTGCCCAGTACTCAGTGTTCTATGAAGAATATCATTTTTGTTAGTAGCTATTATTAGTTTATGTATATTGGCCCCAAGCTTTTTAGCAATATAGCCAGCATAGATATTCCCAAAATTACCAGTAGGTACGCAGAAATTTAAATTTGCATTTACTGGTAAACGACTCGAAGCGAAAATATAATAAACCACTTGGGACATAATTCTAGCCCAATTAATAGAATTCACTCCAGTCAAAGAAAGTTTTCTAGAAAACTTTATATCAGCAAATATTGATTTAACAATTGATTGACAATCATCGAAATTCCCATCTACCGAAATTATCGAAACATTGGACGCTTTTTCTGTTGTCATTTGACGGCGTTGAATTTCAGAAATTCGCCCTTTTGGGAACAAAACAAACAAATTAACAAATTCTAAATTTCTAAACGCATGAACGGCCGCGGCACCGGTATCTCCAGAAGTAGCTACTATGATATTGATAGACTTACGAAATTTAATCAATGCTTGGTTAAACATTTGCGCAATCATTTGCATGGCAAAGTCTTTAAAAGCATATGTAGGTCCATGGAATAACTCTAGAACCTTATGGTTATCAGAAATATTCACTAGTTTGCACCTATCAGAATATCTAAATTCACAGTAAGCTTTATAGGTCATAAACTCTAATTCTTGGTCTGAAAAAAAATTACCAATAAATGGTTTTAAAACAGAAAAAGCTGTCTGTTCATAACTCATTTCGCCAAACCTGGAAAAAATAATTGGGTCAAAATTGGGAAGGCTTTCTGGAATATACAACCCACCGTCTGTTGCCAAACCAGAAAATAACACATCCTGAAAAGATACACCCTGTTCTTTTCCCCTAGTTGACTTATAGAGCATTTTCACCACCAGTCCGGTTATATTCCCTAATAACCTGTAGCACCAAATAAATTGACATAAATCCCCACCCTAGAGCCATACAGAACCAAGTTATGGCGTATTGCAAGTGATTATTGGTAAGATTTGGGGATAGCGGTGTGGCTACAATTGAGTCATTTACTGAGCTAGACAGAACAATTAAAATTGGCATTGTTCCTAAATAATCTGACATAGCTCCCAAGTTTCTTGAAAACCAAATATTTTTCTGAAAATTTGGTTGTGGTGTAAATTTGTCCGTTTCATTCGGAAATAAAATATTTCCAAAAATTGACTGTTTTGAGAAATGTCTTTCCACAGTCTTATCTTTTTCTTGAATGTATCCTAGATCTACTAATATAGTTTCGCCACTAAAAAGCTTAAATGGTTTGATAACTTTAAAGCCAGGGCCATAAGGCTTTAGAGAATGTAGAATATGTAATTCCTCCTCTAAGAAATAACCTCTACCTTTGGTCGAGAGATATTGAGAAGTAGTGTTTATATCACCTGGTATGATCTCTGTAGGTGCCATCTTAATACTATTTTGAATGTCACCAATTAAATTATTCTTCCAGGCTAGTCTTTGGATTTGCCATGTGCCAAGAAACAAAAGCACGCTTAAACCACATAGCCCAAATATCAAGGGAAATAGTAGCTTTTTTAGCAAGAACTGTGTCCCTCATTTTTATAAGGAGAATAACTCATTAAAGCCTTATACTAACAAAAAATAGTTTCCAAAATATTCGTACTTATCAAGCGCCCCAAATATAGATTGCAGCAAATAAAAATAGCCAGACAACATCAACAAAATGCCAATACCATGCTGCTGCCTCGAAACCTATATGGCTCTCAGGTGTAAAGTGCCCTTTTAAAGCCCTTATCAAGCAAACTGCTAAAAAAATAGTCCCCACAATAACATGAAAGCCGTGAAACCCAGTAGCCATAAAAAAATTGGCTCCATAAATATTTCCTGAAAAACTAAATGCAGCATGTGAATACTCATAGGCCTGGAAAACAGTAAAAAGCATACCCAATAAAATGGCAACAATAAGGCCGTTCACTAAGTCCTTTCGATTATTATCATGGGCAATCGCATGATGGGCCCAAGTAGCTGCTGCGCCTGAGCAAAGTAGAATTAGAGTATTAATTAGCGGTAAGTGCCATGGGTCAAAAGTCTCAATTCCCACAGGAGGCCAAACTTCTCCCACAGCCTCCATTGGATATAAAGCATGTTTAAAGAAACTCCAAAACCACGCACTAAAAAACATAACTTCAGAAGTTATGAACATTATTACTCCATACTTTAACCCTAATTTAACCACAGGTGTATGATCGCCAATATGACTTTCGGTAACAACATCTGACCACCATCCATACATACAATAAAGTATCATTAAGAAACCGATTATCATAACAATAGAGGTGTAATCATGAAAAAACAAAACACACCCAACTAGTAAAATGAATGCGCCTACTGCGCTAAGAAAGGGCCAAATGCTAGGATGTAAGATATGGTAATCGTGATTTTTCTCGTGGGCCATCTATTTCATTCCTTATGATGCATATATATTAATTCTCATTACAATTTTTTATTTATTTCATGTGTAACACTAGCCGATGTTTCAGGAAGATCAATCTCGTAAAAAGTATATGAGAGTGTAACCGACTTTATGTTTTTTGATTCTATATTTTCTATCATATCAGGATCAACATAAAAAGTTACTGGCATACTTGCCCTTTCCCCTGGCTGCAAAACCTGCTCAGTAAAGCAAAAACACTCAATTTTATTGAAGTAGTTCCCCACTGAAAAAGGGACAACATTAAAGCTTGCTTGTGCAGCTATTGGTTTATCTGTGGGGTTATAAGCCTCATAAAACGCTAGCCCCGTTTGCCCTAGCTGTAACTCTAATTCTCTTTGAACCGGCTTAATTTCCCAGCCTAAACCTCTTTCTAACGAAACATCAAATCTAACTTTTATCTGCCGGTTAGAGATAGTTTTGGATTCATACTGGGCAACGTTTGTAGTTCCTCCATAACCTGTAACCTTACAAAACCAATTATAAAAGGGTACTGAAAGAAAAGATGCAGAACCCATAAATAGAACAATCGCTCCTAAATAAAGTAGTGTTTTTCCTTTTTTAGTCATAAACCTGTTCCTTCAGAAGACTAGGCCGTAAAGTGTGGTCAAACCCCTCAATCACACCCCCACTTGATAATTTCGCTATAGTTACAAGAAAGACTGTCAAAATAAAACTGGCCAAGCAGACAGCTAGCCAGAAATTTTTAGTTTTTCTTTTGGCCTGAAAGGCATCATCTGCTTTTTCTAAAACCATATCAAGCCCTCTGTTATTTGACTATACATTGGGATAAAAAACTTTGTAAAAAATTCGAGCAAAAGTACTAGAAAGTGAGCAAAAAGAAAAAATATAGAGTAAAGAAAGAGCTTTCTTTCTGTTTTGTTCTTGAGTGTTTTATCATTCCTATCATCTATATACAGTCTTATAACCAAGTAAAGGAATATAAGATTTAAAGGTATAATTGATAATAAGTAAATAATCCCCCCAATGCTTGTAAACGAAATTAAAGCGGACGGGATTAAGAGGATAACACTATAAATAAGAATGTATTTACGAGTTGTAGTTTCCCCATGCGTCTCAGTAAGCATCGGAATTCCAGATTTTAGGTAGTCATTTTTTGTCATCAAACATAGGGCCCAAAAGTGTGGAGGAGTCCAGAAGAATATTAAAGCAAACATTAGTATACTCTCAAGGCCAATACTATTTGTCGTTACCGCCCAACCAATCACAGGGGGTAGAGCTCCTGATGCTCCTCCGATAACAATATTTTGAGGCGTTTTTCTCTTCAAAAAAATCGTGTAGACTACTACATAAAAAAATATGGTTCCGGCTAATAAAGAAGCAGACAGAATATTAGCAAAAAGTCCAAGAAGCATCACTGAAAAGAAAGTAAGAAAAATTCCAAAACTAAGCGCTTGACCACCAGTTACTCTTCCTTCTGGGATCGGCCTTGATGCAGTTCGGGACATTATCAAGTCTATATCAGAATCCCACCACATATTTAATGCTCCTGCAGCCCCAGCGCCTACTCCAATACAAATTAGAGAACCTAAAGCAACTATAGGATTAATTGACAAAGGAGCTATCACCATGCTTACGCCAGCAGTAAAAACAGCTAATCTCATTACTCTAATCTTTAAAAGTGCTACGAAGTCTTGAACTGAAGCTTCATAAGCTGAATTTGCCTGTATCGTTGAATGAGCCATATTTTTAATTTTAAACTTTGCTGTAGAATGTTAATCAGATTTGTAGAATGTTAATCAGATTTATTGAATGCTATTATACTTTTGCGCTTTGAAGAAAGTCCTGCAAACTCCTCTGATGCTTCCTTTAACCATTTTTCATATCGCTCCTGAGAGACGGCTTTAACAACTACTGGCATATAGGAATGATTCAAACCGCAGAGTTCAGAACATTGACCGAAATATACACCTTCTTTTTCAACTTTATACCATGCTTCATTCAATCTTCCAGGAACTGCATCAATATGGACACCAAATGCTGGAATTTTCCAAGCGTGTAATACATCGGACCCGGTAACTTGCATCCTCACAACAGCACCAACAGGAACTACCACTGGATTATCAGCTGCTAGCAAATATTCGTCTTGTTTATAACCGAAGTTACTCAACTCTTCTTTAGCTAACATAAAGGAATCAAAGGACAACTCCTGATCGGGATATTCGTATGACCAATACCATTGATTTCCAGTTGCTTTGATCGTTACATCATACTCAGGAATATCTAATTGCTTAAACAACATCGGTAGTGAAATAGCTCCAATTACAATCAATATAGCAGTGGGGACAAGTGTCCACGTTATCTCCAGTGTAGAATGATGCGTAAAGCTGGCAGGATTTGGATTTGCTTTTCTGTTAAACTTAAAAATTACAATTCCAAGGAGGGCTGTAACAAAAAGGGAAATGAGTGTTATGATCACTAATAAAAAATTATCTAACCATTGTATATCTCTTGCGAGCTCTGTAACCGCTGGTTGAAAGTTTATGCCACCATCTACTGGTTTGCCAATTACATCTAAATCTTTAAAGTCATCCAAACCGAAAGCTAAATGGGCAGATTGTAAGTAAAGTAAACCCATTGAAATAAAAGTTATAATTTTTTCTGTTCTCATTTCTACCCTCATGTATGCTACCTTAAATGATAACCCAACTACCGAAAACGGGCCACATATTTAATATGTGTTTGCCCGAGACAAAAAACTAGCTTAAAAAAAAAATACTAAGATTTATAGTCAGGTCTTTTATCTTATCTATTTAATATTTACCTACTTATCAATATCCAACTAACGAATAATTACAAATATCAAAAAATGAAAGATGATCAATGAGTGAAATAGACGCAACCTTTAAACCTTTCGAAGATCACTTAGATTTCCAAAAAACACTTCAGATTTTAAAATGTGCTACAAAAAGTGCAGATGATGGTGAACTTTTTCTTGAAAAGAGAGTAAGTGAAAGCCTGGTTTTTGATGATCAAAAACTTAGACAATCATCATTCAATATGAATGAGGGTTTTGGTCTACGATCAGTAAAGGGAGAAAAAACTGGCTTCTCTCATTCATCTACCATTAACGAATCTTCAATAAAAGAGGCCTCAAAAATTATCGAGGTGGCTAACCTAGGCTTAGGTCAAAAAAATCAATTAGCTCCACCACCGGATAAAACTAATAAAAAATTGTACACAGATACTAATCCATTTCAAGATATTAAACTTAAGCTCAAGATCGATTTACTCAAGCAAATTAATGAGTACGCTAGACAGCTGGACAACAGAGTTACCCAAGTCACGGTCAATATAAGTGCAGCTTTACAAGAAATTGTTATTCTTAGACCAGAAGGGGAGACTTTCAGTGATGTAAGACCAATGGCTAGAATAAATGCCTCAGTGGTTCTTGAGGAAAATGGTAGAAGAGAAGCAGGTTCATCTGGTGGTGGTGGAAGATATAACCTTTCAAGACTGATGGAAGAATCCGAGTGGCAACATTTTGTTTGTGAAGCGATTAGGATAGCCAATGTTAACTTGAAAGCCGAACCTGCCCCAGCTGGAGAAATGGACATTGTCCTAGGTCCAGGATGGCCAGGAGTAATGCTTCATGAAGCTGTTGGGCATGGTTTAGAAGCGGATTTTAATAGGAAAAAAACGTCAGCCTTCTCAGAACTGCTTGGAAAACAAGTAGCTTCAAAAGACGTTACAGTTATAGATGACGGCACAATTCCAAATCGAAGGGGTTCAATCTCAATTGACGATGAAGGAACTGCTAGTGGGCGAAATATCTTGATCGAAAATGGTAAATTGGTTAGCTACATGCAAGATAGACAAAATGCAAGGCTGATGGGAGTTAATGCAACGGGAAATGGTAGGCGAGAAAGCTATGCGCATCCGCCAATGCCTAGAATGACCAATACCTTCATGTCCCCAGGATCAGATAATCCTCAAGATATCTTAAGCTCATTAAAAGACGGAATTTATGCAGTGGGATTCTCTGGCGGGCAAGTGGATATTACAAATGGAAAATTTGTATTCTCATGTACAGAAGCCTATAGAGTAAAAAACGGGAAAATAGGGGCTCCTGTGAAGGGAGCTACACTTATTGGGGATGGTCCTACAGCTATGAAAAATATTCAGGCAGTGGGAAATGATCTTTCCCTAGATCCAGGAATTGGCAATTGTGGCAAGGGGGGTCAGTGGGTTCCAGTAGGCGTGGGTCAGCCCACAGTTTTGATAAGTGGATTAACTGTTGGTGGAATTGGTACTAAGTAAGTGAGTTAAATTTATGGCAGTAGTAGTGGTCGAATCGCCAGCTAAGGCGAAAACAATCAACAAATATCTTGGTAATAATTACACAGTTCTGGCTACTTTTGGTCATGTACGAGATTTAGATGACAAAAGTGGCTCAGTTGATCCTAACAATGACTTTTCTCTGAAATGGCAGGTTAATTCTAAAAGTCAACCACATTTAAAGGCTATTAAGCAAGCTTTAAGCAAAGATAACCATCTTATATTAGCAACTGACCCAGACCGTGAGGGTGAAGCTATCTCATGGCATCTGGTGGAAATATTAAAAAATCAAAAGAGCCTTAAGGATAATACCCGAGTAGAGCGCGTGGTCTTTAATGCTATTACAAGAACAGCTATTCTAGAAGCCATCAAAAAACCTAGGGACTTAGATATTCCTCTAATTGAAGCCTATTTAGCGAGGCGCGCACTTGATTATCTTCTTGGGTACACTGTTTCACCATCCCTTAGAAAGGTAGGATTTGGGTTCCAACCCGCAGGGAGGGTTCAGTCTCCTACTTTACGCCTCATTGTAGAAAGAGAGATGGAAATAGAGTCTTTTAAAGCTGCTGAGTATTGGTCAATTGAGGGAAAACTTAATAGTTCCGACGGTAAGCTGTTTGAAGCCCACGCAACCCAGTATAAAGGAGAAAAACTTGAGAAATACTCAATCAAATCTCAATCTCGTGCTCATGAAATAGTCGATGAATTTTCAAATTGCATTTTCCATATTGAGTCTATTAGCTCAACCCCAAAAAAACGAAGTCCTTTTCCACCATTTTTAACCTCAACTTTGCAGCAAGAAGCAAATAGTAGGTTATATATGGGAACTTCACAAACGATGTCAGTTGCTCAAAAACTTTATGAAGCTGGTCACATAACATACATGAGAACTGATGGAATTGATATGGCTCCTGAAGCCATATCAGCCACCCGTTCCGTTATCCAAGATTCTTTTGGGAATGAATATCTCCCCGAGAAACCTAGATTTTATAAGAACAAAGTTGTAAATGCCCAGGAAGCACATGAGTGCATTAGACCGACTAACATACGAAATAATACAAAAAATTTAAATTTAACAGATTTAAATCAGAGTAAGTTATATGAGCTAATACGAAACAGAACATTAGCTTCTCAGATGGAAAATGAGGTTTCAGAAACAACTACAGTCACGTTGACCAGCGGCCAGAGTGCAAATAAACTTAGGGCATCTGGGCGCGTCATAATTTTTGATGGATTTCGAAGGGTCTTTAATCATCAGGAAACGGAGGATCAGAAAAGTGCAGACGAGAACGAATTACCGCTTCTTACTGAAGGTTCAAAAATTGACATAAAGTCTTTAACACCAAACCAACACTTCACCCAGCCCAAGCCTAGATATTCAGAAGCTACTTTAGTGAAAAAAATGGAAGACTTAGGTATTGGAAGGCCTTCAACTTATGCTCCTACTATTTCAAAAATACAAGCAGTTAAATACGTAAGAAAGGAAAAAAACCGTTTAATTCCAGAAGATAAGGGTAAACTTATTTCAATTTTTTTAACTGAGTATTTCCAAAAGTACGTTAGTTATGATTTTACAGCAGAGTTAGAGAAGGATTTGGATTATGTATCTTCAGGTCAGTCAATTTGGCTAGAAATATTACATAAGTTTTGGACGGACTTTTCACCTATACTTGATGCTGCGAATGAATTGCGTATATCAACTGTCTTGGATCGTATAAATGATATACTAGAACCACATATTTTTCCTCAAGAGGGAACTAAAGTTGACCCGCGGATATGCCGAAGTTGCAACGAAGGAAAACTTTCTATTCGAACAGCTCGAAATGGTAGTGCATTTATTGGTTGCTCGAACTTTCCAAACTGTAAGTTTGTAAAGCCTTTATCGATTATGACAGAAGAAACTTTATCCATTTCAAGCGAAGAAAATACCCTTGGAAAAAATGATGCGGGTGTTGATATTTATTTAAGATCGGGCAGGTTTGGACCATATATACAACTAGGTGAACTTTCTGAGGAAAATCCAAAACCAAAAAGAACTTCCATTCCCAAAAATTTTGATGCTGATAATATGAATTTGAAATTAGCTTTGCAACTAATTGAATTACCAAAGATCCTTGGAAAACACCCTGATGATGGAGAACCTATCCAGTCCGCTATAGGGCCATACGGCCCATACCTGAAACATAACAACTCCTATGCTAACATTGCAAATTTGGAGGAATTTTTGTCAATAGGGATGAACAGAGCAGTAGAGCTTATAGCTGAACAAGCTTCGAAGAAATCAAAATCGCGAAGTTCATCAGTTATTAGAAAAATCGGAGATCATCCCGATGGGGGAGAAATTCAATTAATGACCGGTAGATATGGCCCCTATCTCAAACATAAAAAAACAAATGTTGGCATTAAAGATAAAAGTAACTTAGACACTATTGATATTGATAAAGCTCTTGAATTATTAAAAAGTAAGTCCAAGAAATAAATTCAGCATAAATCAAAACTTAAAAATATGAGTAACAAGACTGATTTGACGGCCTACCTGTGCGAAGAAGAAATCCGGGAATTTGTTCAATCAAACCGATATCTAATGAGCCATCAAGAAATTATTGACGGCCTTGGGCTTAGTTCTCATTATTACGTGATAATAGCAAGATTGTTTCCTTATTTACCAAAAAGAAGGTTTCAGAAAAATCTACATAGGAAGTACCTTAAATCAAGATTAGCAATTGTAGACGTACTAAGAATAAAAGAGGTGAGTAATTTAGGAGAAGTTTTGCTAGAACCACCAAACTGGTCTAAAAAAACACCTACTCCTAAGGTAATTATTAAAAAATCAAAAATTCCAGGAGATGCACTGCAGAATGGAAATAGAATACTTGTAAGGATGCTATCCAAAAGATTAAATGAAAAAGGTGATGAATACCTGAAAGGCCAATTTCTTAAGGTCATTAAACCTAATACAAAGAAATGCTTTGGGATAATAAAAAAAGATAAAGAAAAAATTTCAATCACTATGCCAAATAATTTTGCAAAAGAAGTACCCATAATTGATGAGACTTTAATAAGGAAACTAAGTCATGGGGATATTATCGAGATTGATTATGAAGAAAAAAGCCAAAAATCTGATAAAACGATTAATGGGGTTTCGAAAGTTTCTATTCCTTCAAAAGATAGAGAATTATTCTCATTTCTATCAAAAAAAGAGTTTTCTCTTCCAATTGAGTTCCCACCCGAAGTTCACAAGGAGCTAGTAAGTATAAAACGAAGGCGAAATGATAGTAACCGTGAAGATTTTACACACCTACCGTTTGTAACAATTGACCCTGTTGATGCCAAAGATCATGATGATGCTATTTATGCTGTTTTCCCAAAAAATTGCCAAAAAGGTGAAACCTTTTGTGAAATCTGGATAGCTATAGCAGACGTTGCATCTTATGTGACTGCTGGTTCAAATATAGATCAAGAAGCTATGCGTCGGGCAAACTCAACCTACTTCCTGGACTCAGTTATCCCAATGTTACCAGATAAGATTTCCAATGATTTATGTTCGTTAAAAAAAAATAAAGTTAGGAATGCCATAATCCTTAAAATGAGCTTAGATATAAATGGAAAAAGAGTCAGTCATGAATTCATCAAAGGAAAAATATTAGTTAGGCATAATTTTTCATATGAAAAAGTTGAAGGCCTTCAAAAAGAGCTAGGAAGTAGGAATTTATTATATCTGAAAGAGAAGAAGTTGATTGGAAATCTATACGCTGCTAATGCGGTCCTAATCAAATCAAGTAATAGTCCACTCGATTTACAACTTCCTGAACCAAAACTAAGTTTGTTGGAAAGTGGTAAGTTAGCCGATCTAAATAATACCAAAATACTCGAGTCAAGTAAGATTGTTGAAAATTTTATGATAGCAGCGAATGTATGCGTTGCAGAAGTGCTTTCTCAATCCACCCAACCCAGTATTTACAGAGTTCACGAAAAACCCAATCTAGAAGACATGAAAAAACTTTTAAAGAAGATTGATATGCTAGGATTGAAAAGCCAAAGAAAGGGAAGTTTAGGCCTCTTGGAGTTAAAACAAATACTAAAGTTGGCTTGGCAAAATCAAGTTCATGACGTTACTAGCCTATTAGTTCTTCAATCGCTGACACAGGCCTATTATACCACAAAGCCACTAGGCCACTTTGGTTTAAACTTAAAAAAATACGTCCACTTCACTTCTCCAATCCGAAGATACGCGGATCTAGTAAATCACAGGTTACTATACCGACACCTTGGTTGGAAAAATGGGGACAAGCACCCTCCAGACGCCAACCAACTTGAATTAACGTGCATACATGCAAGTACTATGGAAAGAAATTCATCATCAGCCGAGAGAAGAACTAATCAAAGATATATAGCCAGTTTTATGGAGGATTCGGTTGGCAAAATTTTTGACGGCATCGTTTATTCTTATTCTAAGTATCTAATATTCTTTTTCTTAAGACAGTTTGGAATTCAGGGTGCTTGCCCTAAGAAAAAATGTTACAAGCAAGACCATAAAGGAAAGAAACGAAAAACTTTAGAAAAATATGAGTTTGTAAAGATAGGGGATAAGATAAATGTCAAGCTTATTGCTACAAATACAATTGCTGGAGAACTTATTTATCAATTAGAGTAAGGTAATTACTATATAATTATTATAATCAGAAATTATCCTTCATTTCCTAGCTTTTTTTTGCCAATCATCTCCCCTCATTTCGTTTATCCTTGAAACCGTCCTTGCAAACTCTCGTTTAAATTTACCACTTCGATAAATCTCCTCTGGTTCCACTGCTGCTAAACAGACTAGCCGTACATTAGCCTCATAAATAGTATCAATCAAAAGAATAAATCTTCTAGCAACATCGTTCTGATCCTTAGTTAAAATTGGTATATTTTCTAATAAAAATAATTTGATATGATTACATAAATGCAAATAATCCACTGCGCTAAGAGAATGTTCGCAAAGCTCTTGAAAGGAAACTCTACAGGCTCCATTTATAAATTTTTTTAACCTTAGTATCCTACCCTGATATTGAAGTACTAGTTCTTGGGATCTTCGAGCAGAAATCTCATCCCAGACTCTATTAAACCTTTCAGCAGCTAATGGATCATTTTCACAAAAATAACTATCCCCATCTCTCAATTTTTTAGTCCGATAGTCTATAAGGTTATTCACTTCCAACAATGTTAAATTATTCACCAACAAATTTATAAATGGTAAGAATAACCCCCTATTTAAGCCATCTTTATACAGCTCGTTTGGATGAAAATTAGATGTGGTTACCACTGTAATCCCATTTAGGAATAGTTCTTCAAATACTCTCCCAACTATCATAGCATCAGTGATATCAATGACCTGGAATTCATCAAAGCAAAGTAGATTAATATCCTTTAAGATTTCATTACACACAATATGTACAGGATCTTTTCTGCGAGCAAATCTAATTTTTTTAATTTTTTCATGAAATTGAAACATAAAAGCATGAAAATGAACTCTAATCTTCCTAGATGTATCAATGCTTTCAAAAAAAAGATCCATTAGCATGCTCTTGCCTGTACCTACACCACCAAACAAGTAGAGTCCTTTACTTTGAGACTCCAAATTAAGAGGTTTGGTCGGTCTAAAAAGTCTAAGGATTTGGTTATTAGACTGCTTCTTTTGTTGTGAACTCATAAATTGAGTTCTCAACGTATTAAGCTGAGAAATAGCAACTTCTTGAGCTTTATCTGGGCTCAAATTCCCTTGATTAATAAGCTGATTATATCTTGTAATTAAATCCATAATTGAACCAAAACCTACTACTCTAAAACATCATGGATGGAAAATTTTCAGATCAATTTAAAAATACTTTAAATGCTTCTCCCCTCTTGAGTCTGCAATTTTGATCTGCTTTTGTCGCTCTTTAAAACTTTTTTTTCTCTCCAGACAAGTGTTTTCATAGCAATGACTGCAACTAACGCCTTCTTCATACTGCGGATGAGAGAGTTCATCCGAGGTCAGCGGACGCCTACAGGCAAAACAAAGAGAGCATGACCCCTTTTTTAAATTTGTCCTAAGAGATACCCTCTGGTCAAATACGAAACATTCTCCCTGCCATTGGCTATCTGGACCTTTATACTTTTCTAAATAGTTTAAAATACCGCCTTTAAGATGGTAAACTTTCTTTACTCCCTCTTTTAAAAGAAACTTGGTTGATTTTTCACACCTTATGCCCCCCGTACAAAACATAGCTATAGACCTACCTTCAAATTTATCTTTGTTAGCTCTCCACCATCCAGGGAAATCAGAAAAGTTTTCTGTTTTTGGATTAATAGCACCTTTGAAGGAGCCGATGGCGATTTCGTAATCATTTCTGGTATCAATAGTAACCATATTTTCATTACTTATGAGCTCATTCCAATCAGATGGTTCTACATAAATACCAGCATCGTCATTATTAGATAAACCTGCAACTCCTAAGGTTACAATTTCCTCTTTGACTTTCACCTTCATCCTGCCGAAGGGATTTTTTTTTGCTAAAGACTTCTTTAGATTTAAATCAGTCCGATTAATCATCTTCCCCACTTGCTCGATTAAAAAATCTACTCCCTTTTTTTCTCCAGCAATTGTTCCATTAATCCCTTCCTTTGAGAGGATAATTAGACCTTTGATATTTAATCTAGAGCACAAATCAAAAATCTGTTTTCGCTTCTCACTCACTGAGTTAAGCTCAACAAAAGAATATAGTGATGCTACTTTTATCGAATCCATAAATATGAGATATCAACAAGATGGAGTTTGTTCAAGTGAGCTTAGAGACTAATTACTTGACCCAAAATGAATTTTGGCCTAGATCCTGAGCAGGGTTTTTGGCTTTTTTGATCTTAAGTTGTTCAAAAAGTTTTGCTAACTCCCAAACCAAAATAACAGCTCTGCGATTTACAGGAACCTTATAAAAAATGTTTTCTAACTTATCAAAAAATTTAACTGGTATCCTAGAGAAACTAACTAAAAAAGGAATAGTTACTGAAAATGACGTGAATGAAGCTCTTAGGGAAGTGCGAATATCTTTACTAGAGGCTGATGTTGCTCTAGAGGTAGTGAAGGAGTTTGTTGAGAAGCTTAAGATTAAAGCAACAGGAAAGAGTGTTATAAAATCAGTTACTCCAGGGCAGCAAGTCATAAAGATTGTTCACGATGAGCTTATCGATTTGCTTTCTGGCAGCTCTAAAGATGTGGCAACCTTAAGAATTAGTTCTCCCCCAGCTAGTATTCTTATGATTGGGCTTCAAGGTTCTGGTAAGACCACCACAACTTCAAAGTTAGCAAAGTTCCTCAAAACAAAAGATAAAAAGAAAGTTTTGATGGCTAGCTTGGATACACAACGACCTGCTGCAATGGATCAATTGAAGATACTTGGCCAGGAAAACGAGGTAGATGTTTTAGAGATAGTCCCAAATCAATCACCAACAGATATTGCTAAAAGAGCAAAGCAGCAGGCTACTTTAGGTGGGTATGATGTCTTTATTTTAGATACTGCTGGAAGAATGCATGTTGAAGAAAATCTTATGGATGAGATTACTCAAGTGAAAACTCTTATAAACCCAAATGAAACTTTACTAATAGTAGATGGCCTTACTGGTCAAGATTCTGTTCATGTTGCAAAAGAGTTTGATTCTAAATGTGGCCTAGACGGAATAATAGTTACCAAGCTCGATGGTGACAGTAGAGGGGGAGCAGCTCTGTCGATGCGTGCAATTACACAAAAGCCTATAAAATTTATTGGTATGGGTGAAAAATCTTCAGAGCTTGAAATTTTTGATGCTAAAAGAATAGCTGATCGAATATTGGGTATGGGGGACATAGTGTCCTTAGTAGAAAAAGCTCAGGAACAGCTAGATTCTGAAAAAGCGCAAAGGATGATCAAGCGTTTAGAAAAGGGCCAATTCAACATGAATGATCTTCGATTACAATTAGAGCAAACTGTGAAGATGGGTGGCATGCAAGGGATGATGGGTATGATACCTGGTATGGGAAAGTTAGCAAAACAAATCGAGAACTCTAATATAGATGATAAAATAATAAGCAAACAAATAGCACTGATTACGTCTATGACAAAAAGAGAACGTGCCAACCCCCAACTACTTCAAGCTAGCAGAAAAAAACGTATTGCTCTGGGATCAGGACAGGAAGTCTCTGATTTAAATAGGTTAGTCAAAATGCATAGGCAAATGTCTGATATGATGAAGAAGATTGGTCGGAAAGGAAATAAAGGTATGTTAAGAAGTTTAGTTGGAGACTTGACAGGCAATGTCAAAACCAAACAGGGTTTGGATGATTTGTTAAATCCAAACCCTAACCTTGGTAAAGAATTTGAAGATAGTTTTAAATCTAAAAACCTAACCAAAATGATGGGTGGTATCCCAGATTTTATGAAAAAAAACTAGTTGTTTAGTAATGTCAGATTTTCAGAGAAAGTTAATAGAGCACAGAAGATCTATAGATAGACTTGACACCATACTGATATATACACTAGGAGAACGTTTTAAACACACTGAAAATATCGGGAAGTTGAAAGCCGAGGCAAACCTTCAGGTGTCTGATCATGGGAGAGAGCAGTTTCAGATTGAAAGACTTCGAAAATTGGCAATTGATGCGAATTTAGATAGTGAGTTTGCCGAGAGACTTTTAAAATTCATTATTTCTGAAGTAATAGAAAACCATAAAAAATGGCAGACAGGTTGAGATTAATATTTAATAGGTTATTGGGAGATAAGTAATGGGAATAAAAATTCGTTTAGCTAGAGGTGGGTCTAAGAAGAGGCCATTTTATAGAGTGGTTGCAGCTGATAGCCGCATGCCTAGAGATGGTCGCTTTATAGAAAAACTTGGGACGTATAATCCTCTTCTTCCAAAGGATAGTCCTGAAAGGGTAAAGTTAAATGTTGAGAAAATTCAGGCATGGATAGCTAAAGGAGCCCAACTTTCTGATAGAATTTCCAGGTTGCTTGAGGGTTTAAGCGTGTTACCTGCAAAATCTAGGAATAACCCAAAAAAAGGGTTGAAGCATAAAGCAACTGAAGAAAGAGAAGCTGCTAAGGCTGAGAAAGTTGCTGTATCTTCTAACGCTGAAGACATAGAGGCTGATTCAGATAAAAGTAAAGGTAACATTAGCAACGAAAATGAGGACTCTAACAGTCAGGAGAAAAGTGTAGGAGGTGAAAATCAGCCTGAAACTGCTAATCTACCAGAAGAAAAAATAGATACAGGAAGTGAAACCTCTGAAGAAAAACCCAAAGCCGAAATCACTAAAAATGAGGAAAAAATAGCTGAGGAAGAAAAAGAAGCTAATAGTCCTCCTAACTCAGACGAAACAGAAACTGAAGAAAATAAAATACCCTAAATCAATGTTTACACGGGGGGTGGAATTTGATGATTTGGAAGCAACAGTGAATTTATATGACAAAGTCAGTGTCGTGGATAATAGTAGGCAAATTTATCAAACCCTTTGGGTTAATAGGACAGGTGAAAGTGTTATCTTTCTGTGAAACCCCCGCTGACCTAATGAATTATAATCCGCTGTTGATAGAAGGAACAGAGAACCCAGTTTTTTTCTCCTGGGCTAATCCAAAAAGTAGCGTTCTCATAGCTAAATTAGCTAATATTAATAATAAAGAGGTGGCAGGCTCGCTTAATGGGAAAAAGATTTTTGCCAATAGAGAAAACTTTACAGACTTACCAAACCATGAGTATTATTTTTCTGACCTGGTAAATTGTTTAGTTTATGACACCGATCAAAAGATCTTTGGAAAAATTCTAGGAATTCATAATTTTGGAGCAGGAGATTTATTGGAAATTTCCAAATTTGAGGATAATTCTTCAATAATGGTACTTTTTAACGAGATGAATTTTCCAACTGTGGATATTTTTGCGAAAAAGCTAATACTTAACCCACCTCAATAATTAGGAAACTAAAAGTAAAGGACTTAAGTATGAGTTGTAAAGAAGAGCCGAAGATAAAAACTCCTCTATCTCCTTGGACAGCCAATGTAATAACTCTTTTCCCCGAAATGTTCCCTGGTGGGCTGGCCTGTTCTCTAGTAGGTAAGGCTTTAAAAAACAATCTCTGGTCTTTAGAAGTAACAAACTTACGAGAATTTTCATATGATGATCGAAGAACTGTTGATGGCTCCCCCACAGGAGGAGGTGCGGGGCAAATAATAAGAGCAGACGTCCTAGATCAAGCTATAAGCCATACTATTAATAATTGTGAATACAGTAGAGAAGAATGGCCAGTACTAGCATTATCTCCTCGAGGTAAGGTTTTCAACCAGGACATGGCCTTAAATTTTTCATACTGCAAAGGCTTAACACTTATTTGTGGCCGCTATGAAGGCATCGACGAAAGAGTTTTAGAATTTCACAATATTCCTGAGATCTCATTAGGAGATTTTATAATGTCAGGTGGAGAAATTGCAGCTCAGGTCTTGATTGATACAACAGTAAGGCTTATACCCAAAGTATTAGGGAATCAAGATTCACTTCTGGAGGAAAGTTTTTCTTTAGGTTTGTTAGAATATCCGCAGTACACCAGCCCTAGAAAATGGCGGGGGCTAAAAACACCAGAAGAACTTATTTCTGGACACCATGAGAAGATTAAACAGTGGAGAAGACTAAAATCAGAAGAGATTACAAAAGCTAGAAGGCCTGATATGTGGAACAGGTATAAAAGGGCCAATAAAATAGAATCTATATAGGTGGACTAAACTATGAATGTTATAGAGCAATTAAACAATGAACAAATTCAGGCGTTAGGAAAAAATGTTCCTGATTTCTCACCAGGAGATACCCTAAGGGTGGGCTATAAGGTAAGTGAAGGTAGTAGAAGTAGAGTTCAGAATTATGAGGGAGTGGTAATATCTCGAAAAGGTGGAAATGAAATAGCAGCTTCTTTTACGGTTAGAAAGATTTCCTTCGGGGAAGGTGTCGAGCGAATCTTCCCACTTTATTCTCCCAATATTGAAAAAATTACTGTAGTTAGAAGAGGAAAAGTACGAAGGGCAAAACTTTATTACCTTAGAGCAAGAAGTGGGAAATCAGCTCGTATAACTGAAAAAACTAATTATAAACCTGTTAGCTTGAAGGAAAAATAAGGGTAAAAAGATGAAAAAAGAAATCCATCCAGATTATCACTTTGTTGAAGTTACAATGACAAATGGAGAAAGTTACAAAACTAGGTCTACTTTTGGAAGCGAAGGCGATAAAATAGACCTGGATATAGACCCACTTTCACATCCCGCGTGGACAGGAGGTAAGCAAAAGCTCCTAGATACAGGTGGTCGAGTGTCAAGATTTAAGAAGAAATACGAGGGTTTAGGTTTTTAGACTGAGGTAGTGTTTCAAAAAAACTCATTCTGGAGTTTGTTGGCTTAAAAATTAGAAAAGGAACTCCGATTAGCTTTCTATTCAACGGTGTCACATATTTCTCCAGTAGATCTTATCTTAGCACAAGCTCTAGAAGCATTAAGCTCAGATAAAGGGTAAATTTTTATTCTGAACCCTATTTTATCTCTAAAAACCTCTTTCGAAATCTCAGTGCTTACATTTTTTAATAGACTAGAATCGCTTAGCAAGATACTAGGTAAATCTTTTTCTGCGTTGTATTTGCTGTAATAAAAACCAACAAGTATTTTTGTTTTAAGTCTATTTTTTAATTGATTTTCTGTATCAACTCCAGACACTATCTGTTTCCCTAGCAGTAAATTGGGACGGCTAGGAGGCCTTTTGATAGGATTATTAAATTCTTTAAAAATTGACGCTCCAGGTAGATTAAGATTACTGGCTGATTCCATTATCAAAGTTTCTTCCACGCTTTCAAGAATTTTTTCTAATTCCTGTGCACTCACTTCATAACCAGTCTCAGCCGTTGATCTCAAGAAATTTGGCCGCCTAACAGGTATTGCACTAAAATTTAGTAAGCTGTTCCTACCAGCCTTGTTGATTAAGTCAGGTATTAGATCAATTGATGACAGCGGAATAAAGTTAGTACCCTGGGATGCATTAGCAAACCCCAAGTCAAGAAGTTCTGTCATTCTTTTATTTCTTAAGGCAACAGACCCAGCCCCAAAAATTACTCCGATCACCCTTATATCACCTCGGGAAGCTGAAGCAGCTAAATTGTAACCAGCCAGGGATGTAAAACCTGTTTTTATACCATCTGAGCCTCGGTAAGCTCCAAGAAACCTTCTATTTGTATTATATAAAGTTTTACCAAGGGCTGAAACCGACTGTCGCCCAAAAAGATTGTAGTATTCCGGAAAATCGAAAATAAGTCGTCGTGCTAAGATAGCCATGTCTTCAGGTGTTGAAAGATGATTAGGAGAGGTCAATCCATGCGCATTCTTGAATGTCGTTTTTGACATACCCATCTCTCTTGCACTAAGGGTCATATAATCTGCAAACTTAGCCTCTGAACCAGAAATATGTTCCCCAAGGGCGGTTGCCGCATCATTTGCTGAACGAATGGCAGCACCCCTAATCAAAGTTCTCAGAGAAACTCTCTGACCTGTAGCAAGCCATAGCTTTGAGGATGGTTCCGATGCTGCATTTTGACTTATAGTTACTAAATCGTCTAACTTCATTCTTTTCTGTTGTAACTCGTTGAATATCAGGTAAAGAGTCATCATCTTCGTCAAAGAAGCTGGATGTAATTTTTTTTTAAAGTTCTTACCATATAAAAACTTACCTGTTCTAGCATCCATCACATAATGGGAAAATTCATACGCTGCCAAACCCACAGGGAAGCTAAAAATCTGGCTGAATAGAAATAAAACTGAAATTAATTTAAATATTTTTGGCAAATTGGTCTCTCTTGAGCTTAGTAAAAATGGGCCTGAAATTTTTAAAATTTTCGTATCTTAACTACATTAGGCGTTTGATTTTCAACTTGCTTAGGTATATATTGTTCATTTAAATCAATCAAATGGCTATTTACATATTAACCAAAAATCTGGCAAATGTTATCTCAAAAAAACTAGTTCAAATAAAATGTAATGGCAAAAATAAAAGATTTGGCATAAACGTTAATGCTGAGCACATAAAAATTGAAGTGTGAATAGATGACAAAAAAAGAAGACACGGATCATGACGCCCTGGTTCTGACCCAAACAAAAGCGAAGAAGAAGAAACCGTCAATGTATAAGGTTCTCCTGCTGAATGATGACTTTACTCCTATGGAATTTGTTGTCCTCATATTAGAAAGGTTCTTTAATGCAGACAACCAAAAAGCAGTGTCAATAATGTTGACTATACATCAGAAAGGTTTAGCCGTTGTGGGTGTTTATCCACACGAAATTGCCGAAACAAAAGTGACGCAAGTAATGGATTTTTCAAGAAAAAACCAACACCCCCTTCAATGTACGATGGAAAAAGAATAGGTTTTTGGTTGATTTAGCTATCAAAAGATTGCTCCAAGCCCAACAAAATGGATTTTTCGTTGATGTTTCAGGCGGAATTTTGGTACTTGGTTGCCCAAAGCCTGAGTTATTGAAGGTTTTGAATTTGCATCAAATAATTATTTGTCACCCAGAAAGAGCTGTTATAGTAAAAGCTAAAAGGCTGAGTTTTCATACACTTATTAATAAAAAAAAACTTGCTAAGCTAAAAATACTACGATCAATAGGTGCATCTATTGTCTGGGTCACAAAGAGCCGAAGAGAGACTCTATTTAATATTGCTATGGCAGTTATTGCAACAAACCAACACGGATCTATCATAATCAATGGGGAGAGAAAGCAAGGTATAGAATATGCTCTCAATGAGCTCAAAAAAGTAATAGACCCTATTTATATATTATCGAAGGCTCATGGAAAAATTGGGCAGTTCAAAAGACCATTACAGATACCTGAACTAATAAAATATTGGAAAAATCAGGGAAAATTTACAAAAAATACTTCTGGTTATATTACTGCACCAGGTATATTCTCCGAAACTATTGCCGACAAAGGCTCACAATTGCTTACTAACGAATTTGTAGGGAAACTATATGGAAGTATTGTCGACCTAGGAGCTGGTTGGGGTTTTTTGTCAGCTGAAGCGTTAAAAAATAATGCCCATGTGGATGAAATAACCCTAATTGATTCTAATTCAAGTGCCATAAAAGCAGCAAAAATTAACGTAAAGAGTTCTAAGGCAAAATTTCTTTGGCTAGACCTTGAGAGTGAAATAGTAAGCATAAAGGATGCTGATCACGTTATAATGAACCCTCCATTCCATAAAGGTCAAAAAGTTGACTTTAGTTTAGGATTTACTTTTTTAAAGATAGCAAAAGATATTCTTAAAAAAGGAGGGACACTTTGGATAGTATTTAATAGAGAGTCTCCTTACGAAAAATCTATAAAGAGTTTATTCCCTAATTATGAGTATCTAAATAAAACAAAAAGTTATACAATAATTCGAGCGAAGAAATAGCCTATTAGCGCTCAGTTTACCTTATAAAATTTCATTGGAAGATACATGGCAAAAAGTTTAGTGGGAAAGACGGCAATAATAACTGGTGCTGCAAATGGTATTGGTCTATCTGTAGCTAAATTATTTTGTGAGGAAGGTGCTAATGTTGTTTTGGCAGATAATGACGAAACCAGTTTGGAAGAGGAGGTAGAGTATTTAAAAAAAAATGGGCACAACGTATTACTTTTTTGTGGAGACCTAACCAAAAGGCTAACTCTTACTAACCTAATAGCAGCGACAATAGATAGGTTCGAAAATATTGACATATTAGTAAATGCACTCAGGCAAATTGAACTTTCAGACCCAATTAACTTCGAAAAAGATAATTTTCAAAAATTATTCGATCAGAACTTTATGGTAAGTCTACGTTTAAGCCAGTTGGTAGCAAAAAAAATGATTCACCAAAACCCTAATCGGGAAAAGAACCAAACTATTGGAGGTATAATCAATTTAAGTTCGATTGCTGATAGAATGATCCTGCCTGAAAGCTTTGCTTATTCTATCTGTTCGGCTGCTGTAAACCAACTGACTAAGTCAATGGGAGTAGCACTAGCAGGACAAGGAATTCGAGTTAATGCCGTCGCTATGGGTAGTATTATGAGTACTAGTCTCAGGGAGATGATCAGAGAGGACTTAGACCTTCATGATCAAGTAAAATCAGCTACACCTTTAGGCAGGATAGGAGATTCTGATGAAGCAGCCATGGCTGTTCTATTCCTGGCTTCAGAAAATTCACAATTTATAACGGGGCAAATTATAACCATTGATGGTGGAAGGACTCTCACTGAAAATATCGGAGTCCCAGCATACTGAACAAAAATACTTTATAGAGTATAAAACAAACTGCTATCCCTTATTCGTTTTTTTGCTAAACTCCGTCTTTATTAAAAAGTTTTTCAGCTTCTAGCAAAGTGTTATCTTTTGCACTTTGACCATCTTCTGTGGATTCTCGTTTTTTGTCGTCGAGGAATGGTCCCTTTTCTAATTGTAACTGCCTAGATTTATCCTCATTAGGTTTAATTATAGACGCCAACTTATTTTCACTTTTTTCTAGTGAGTCTTTAGTAGTTTTATTCTGCGTTTTCCGAGATTTGTCTATGGCCATTTCAAGTTCTACTTGTTTACATAGACCTAATACTACTGGGTCTGTTGGTACAATATTTGTTATGTTCCAATGAGTACGGGTTTTAACGGCTTGAATTGTGGGTTTGGTAGTACCTACCAATTTAATTATTTGCGGATCAGTAAGCTCTGCATGAAATTTAACTAACCAAGCTATTGCCGCAGGTTTATCTTGTCTTTTTGATAGCGGCGTATATCTAGGACCTCGCCTCTTTTGCTCTCCTTTGGTGGCTGGATTTATTGTAAGTGTTAACGCAGCATTTGGATCTTTTTCACACTTTTCAATTTCTTCCTGAGTTAATTGATTACTAATAATCGGGTCCATACCTCGTATGCCATTTGCTACTTCACCATCTGCTATTCCACTAACCTCAAGGTCATGAAGGCCACAAAATTGTGAAATTTGCTTGAAGGTAAGGGAAGTATTTTCTACTAACCATACCGCCGTTGCTTTCCTCATCAAGGGTAACGCCATATAATCTCTCCAATATCTAACCACTAGTAATTACTATTTAAAATACCCTAGTAAGAAAAAAACTAGCGTTAGCTTTCAAATATATAAACTTGAATTTACTAATATCCTAGAGAGAAAAAAAGTTCCAGTTAAATTCGAATAAAGTTCATAATGCATCGGAAAACATTCATTCAGGAAAAATAATTAGTCCCATAATAAATGAAAATTTTAATAAGGATCGAATATTTACTAGTATCTTAGCAAAAAAAGCTTACTGAAAAATTTTTACGCATACTACTGAGTATTAGAGATTACTCTACTAATAAACTCACCAATGTCCACCTTCAGCATACCAAATTTTTTAACGTCTTCTAGCCTTCGGGTTATGAATAATTCTGTTTCCCTACTTTGAATAGACTGATCCCCTAGAAAAAATAATAGTGCGGATAAGTAGACAGAAACTAATGTAACCCTCTTTGAGTACCAAGTGAAACCATCACTCTTGTCCTTTATATTGAACCAAATAGTATCACAAGTTGACCATAATAGATTAATCCCTTCGATCTGGTGCATTGGCATTACAAATATCGCCATTCCTTTTCTCAGCACTTCTTTATTTTTTGCCATAGCTTGAAACCTCATCTTTATGGCAAGTTCAACTTTCTCAAAGTGGGACAAGTTAGAAATATCGACCTGCAAAAATTCTTTAAAAAATACCCGGTCTTGGTACTGATGATAGAACCTAGCTAAGTCTATACCCACTCTGGGAAATAGTAACTTTGCTTCCTTAGGAGAAATATCCAGTTTTTTCGCAGCGGCAAAGAGCGTTTTATCTGTCCAACCATCAAATGTGGCTATTTCTGCAGCAAATTTAATTACTTTTTCTTTCTTTGAATTATAATTTAGGTTCTTCATATAAATTTAAATAGATTGAGAAGTATTAAAATCAAGTGTAGACAAGCTCTATTCAGGTTGATATACGGACGCTGGCGTAATTATAAATTAAAAAGGTGAAGTATTGCAAGTTCACGTTCGAGACAACAATGTAGACCAGGCATTAAGGGCTTTAAAAAAGAAATTACAACGCGAAGGTGTTTTCCGAGAAATGAAACTTAAACAACATTTTGAAAAACCCTCCGTGAAAAGAGCTCGAGAAAAAGCTGAAGCCGTTAGAAGAGCAAGAAAATTGGCAAGAAAGAAAATTCAACGAGATGGATATTAAGATTAACTAGAAGATAGATTTTAGGAATTAAAAAGTGCTAAGAAAATAAGTGCACCTATGGCTGTATAAGAGAGATATAGACCAAATTTAATAAAGCGGTTGAATGATTCTTTTTGTTCAGTAATGTCCATCATACCGTGTTGATGTTTTTTCTCTGACATGAATAGCCTCTGTTTTAAAGAAATTAGAAAAATAATATACTCCAATAATACCAATCTAAAACTCAAAGTAAATCTAGTTTTTTCTAAGGTAATAATAAAATTTACCATTTTTTCCCAACTTGCGATCTATTATCCGTTGGTACCAAAGATAGTTTAAATGCCCAACTGCTTCTCCCAACGCTAAACTAAACTCTGATTCTCTGATTTTTCTCCCATATAAGATACTGAATATTTCAACAGCTAATCTTGGCCGATCTGTCAGAAAATTCTTAACTCTTGATAGAGCATTTTGATGGTGATCAAGCAGTTGCTGGACCCTATATTTAAAGCCCCAGAATGGAAGGTTATGACCTGGTAAAACGAGATAACCCTTGTCTACAATTTTCAAAAAATCTTCACAGGTATCGATAAATTCTCCTACTGGGTTTGCTAAAGGCTCTGTTGGGTAAACACTTAAGTTCGGAGAAATTCCTGGTAAAACCAGGTCACCAGTGATAAAAATATTTAAGTTTGGGGAGTGGAGAGTCAGATGTTCTGGGGCATGGCCGTTTCCAAGCTTAAAAAACCACTTATTTTCACCAATTGAAATAGTATCATTATCGATAACACGTCTATAACCAACTGGTATAGGATCAACATAGTCACAAAAGTTAAAGGGCCTTACCTTAGTTTTTTTTGCTAACATTTCTTTGGACATCCCAGCTCTATACCAAAAAGATAATGTATTATCACAGGTAGTCTCTTGAACATCTAAAGTAAGCATTCTTGCAGTTAAAAAAGCTACACGACTTGACCAAATCTCAGCATTAAATTTTTTGTGAAACCAGCCTAGAAGCCCTATGTGGTCTGGATGATGGTGTGTAATGACCAATCTAGTGACTTTTTTCCCACCAAATTCATTTGAAAGAATTTTTTTCCAAACGCTCTTACAGGCTGCACTACAAATACCTGTATCTATTATTGTTAATCCCTCCTCCTCCTCAAGGATATATGCGTTTACATGAGAAACAACCGAAGATAGTACAAATTTTACCCAATAAACCCCAGGTATCAGCTCTACAATTAACTTGTCAGCTGGAAAACTCTCATATGGGAATCTCATTGAGGCTTGCATTACTATAAACTTCAAATAATGGCAGCATTTTTATATAGTCGTTCTGAACCATAACAAGAAATGTCAGAGTCTATACTAGCTAAAGGAAGAATTTGATGAATGAAAAACTCCGCCATATCTTTTCTCTTTTGATCATCTGACACTATAATAGACCTAAGCATATAATTAGCCCCAAGTAATAAAGCGAATGCATTAATAAAGGAAGTAGCACCAGAAAACCTCTCGTTAGGGTCATTTTGCGCAACCATCCATTCCAGTGCCTTAGTAACATTTGTTCTTGCAAAAGCAACTTTCCTTGCTAGGTCAGGAAAGTCATCTATTATCAGTTTCTCGTTAGTAATTATTTCTTCCATAATGTTGTAAGCTATCTTACCGTCTATTCCTAATTTTCTACCAACAAAATCCATCGCTTGGATGGCGTTTGTCCCCTCATAAATAGCAGTTATTCTAACGTCTCTATATAATTGTGACACACCAGTATCCTCTATATACCCCATCCCGCCATGGATTTTTATACAGATGTCAGTAACCCTACAGCCCGCATCAGTACAAAAAGCTTTTGCAACGGGTGTTAAGAAAGATGCTCTTTGGAGCAGATCAGAGTCATTATAATACTTAGCTAAATCACTTGATATAGCCGTATCAAAACACAAAGCTCTGGACACAAAAGTAAGTGATTTCATAATAAGTAACTCGCGCCTTATATCAGCATGATTGATTATAGCAGTACTACCACGCTCAAATGATTTCAGATTTTTGCCCTGCTTTCGTTCCTTAGAATAATCAAGCGCTTTTTGGGTGGCCAACTCACTTTGTGACAAGCCCTGGACGCCTACGCCTAAGCGTGCATTATTCATCATAGTGAACATAGCTGACATACCTTTATTTTCCTTTCCAATAAGCCAACCCTTAGCATTATTATATTCAATCACAGCAGTTGGAGAGCCATGAAGACCCATTTTACTTTCTAGAGAAATCGTATTTACATTATTATCAGATTTAGGTTCACCAGATTGGTCAGGAAAATATTTTGGCACAAGAAATAAAGAAATGCCTTTAGACCCCTCTGGACTACCCGATAACCTTGCCAAAACTAAATGGCAAATATTACTCGTAAGATCGTGATCTCCCCAACTTATATATATCTTCTGACCAGTCACCCTATAGAAACCATCTTTTCCCAACGAGGCCTTAGTTCTTAGAGCTCCTACCTCAGATCCTGCTTGGGGCTCAGTTAAATTCATTGTCCCAGACCATTCTCCAGAATTAAGTTTAGGTAAAAAAAGTTCCTTAACTGCCTGACTGGCATGATTCTCTAAAGCCTCAATTTGACCCTGTGTCATTAAAGGATTCAAGGCCAATGACAGACAACCACTTGACAATATTTCGTTAACACAGGTGGTAAGTATTAATGGTAAACCCATACCTCCATACTTTGGATCACCCGAGGTTCCAACCCATCCACCCTTTGCTATTTTACTATATGCCCCATAAAAACTGTCTGGTAATACCACTCTTCCCTCTTCAAAATAGGCAGGAAATTCGTTTGCTTCCATGTTAATAGACGAGATACTGTTCTCTGCTAATTTAGAAACTTCCTCAAGAATTGCATCGACAGTTTCACTGTCTAGACCCAAATTTTTTTTGTTAGACGATTTGTCATAAATAGAAAATAAGTCTTTTAGTAGGAATCTCATTTCGTCAATTGGAGCTAAATATGGCACTTAGTTTTCCTTTCATTTTAACCACAAAAAAATCTTTTATATTGATGAAATACATAAAAGCAATATATTTCATACCATATAAAAAAATAAGTTGTCCTCTAAAAAATGTATCTAAAAACTGAAATATTATCTTGTAATAGAGAAGGAACCTCCAGGGCTGCTCAAATACTTAACGAAGGCGGCCTTGTAGCCTTCCCAACTGAGACTGTTTATGGGCTGGGTGCCGATTCTACTAATATAGAAGCAGTAGAGAAAATTTATAAAGCTAAGGGCAGGCCAAAATATAATCCTCTTATTATTCATGTTTTCAACTTGGAAAAGGCTAGGGAGTTTGTTGAAATGGACTCTAAAGCATACAAGCTCGCAGAGTCATTTTGGCCTGGTCCTCTGACACTAGTATTAGAACATAAGGCTGATCAAAATTTAAAAATAACACCTTGTGCGTTATCAAAATTGAATACAGTCGCAATAAGGGTACCAATTCATCCAGTAGCTAGGGAAATCCTTAGCCTTTGCAATAATCCCATTGCTGCACCTTCAGCAAATTTATCTGGAAAGTTAAGCACAACGCGGTTTGAAGATGTACTAGAATGCTTATCTGGTAAAGTAAACGCGATAGTAGATGGCGGCCCCTGCCCCATTGGGGTTGAAAGTACAATAGTAAGGATTGAATACGGAAATATATCTATATTGAGACCTGGGAAAATTACCGTCAAAGATATTAAAGCCAAAATTGGAAAAACCCAAAAACCAGAAGTTAATAATAAGCCTATCAGTGCCCCAGGACAACTAAGCTCCCACTACTGCCCAGACACCCCTATCCGCTTAAATGTTCTGACGCCTAAGGATAATGAATTACTGCTAGCTTTTGGACCATTACCCGTTGGAGTACGGGGGCTCAGTTTATCTGAAATTTTTGACCCAGATGAAGCAGCTATGAATTTATATAGCGCCCTAGCAGACCTAGACCATTTAGCGAAAATTACAAAATGCAATTCTATAGCTATAAACCCCATCCCAGCATCGGGAGTAGGAGCTGCAATTATTGATCGCTTGCGGCGGGCAGCATATAGATCTCAGAAATAATTGTATAAATTCTTAAGCTCTTCCACTTTCACTTGCCAAATAGCCTTTAGTTATTCCAATTGATGATAAAGACGAACCATATTTCTCTGAGTAGTTTTTCCCAAAAATAATTGAATGTTTCGCCTTGGCTACCAACCAAGAGTCTTCTAAGATTTCTCTTTCTAATTGGCCAGCTGACCAACCGGCATAGCCCAATGTGAATATACTTGAAATAGGGCCTTTACCCTCACAAATATCCAGTAAGGCCTTTGTATCGTTTGTTAGATTAAAGTTACCGTCTAATTTTAACGTTTTACCAGGAATATTGTATTCAGATGAATGCAAAAGAAATCCCCTTTTGAATTCCACCGGACCACCAAACAAAACAGTTTGACCTACCCGACCTTTTTTATTATTTGAAATTGTTCCCGTTACCAACTCCTGAAAGTCTAATTCCTTCAATGGTTTATTTATAATAAGACCCATCGCGCCTTTTTTGTTATGGGAAAGCATATATATAACAGTTCTACGAAATCTAGGGTCTAAAATAGAAGGAGTAGAAATTAATAAAGAACCTTCATAAAAACCTTTTAAGACTTTTGTAAGATTACTCTCTTCCATTTGCATCCTTTGAGTTGAATAAGATTTATTATCAGTCATAATAATAAATCTTAAAACCTTAACTCCCCAAAGATAACAAAAATGATTAAAATTTCAAAATTAATATCAGATTTCCTGATCAGAATGTTAACAATAAGATTTAGAAGCTCTCAGATTGAGTACTATAGCAGATTGATTTTTAGTTCTATCTTAATACTTCTCTCTTTTTGCTTAATATATCCACATTTTGGTTTAACAAAAGCCTTCGGACAATCTAACAATTTTTTTATATCTGAAAATGCCTACGGTAGAATCCAGTTTTTAAAAGCATGGGATACCATGGATGGTGCTTATCAATATGGTTTATTTATTGACCTTAAAAACAACTGGAAAACATATTGGAAATATCCTGGTAATTCTGGTTTTACCCCTAAATTCCAGTTAACGGGTAGTAAAAACTTGAAAGATTTTTTAGTGTCATGGCCAGCACCTGAAGTATTCTATGAAGGAGACACTAAAATCTATGGATTTAAAGAAAAGTTGTATTTACCAATAAAAATATATCCTGAAAACTTGGGAAATGCTACTGATTTTGAAATGAGACTAGACATAGGTTTCTGTAAGGATATTTGCATTCCAGAGACAGTTTATCTCAAAAGTGTAAACGCCCCGCCTGCTTCAAAGATACAAAATCAGGAACTTCTGAAATACCTTAGAAAAGTTCCTATAAATCTAGAAAGCTCAGAAAATTATGTTTCCTGTACAGTAGAAAAAGATCAGGATAATTTGAATCTTATTTCTAAATTTAACTCTGAATTCTTTAAAGGGAAAAAAAATATAATGGACGCAATTTTTAATTATAGGGGTGAAGAAATTTGGTTTAGCAATAAAAATCAAAGGTCAGATAAAGGCACTCAAATATTCAGCATAACCCTTAATCACATAAATGACCAAAGTATCCTTTTAAATAAAAGTAAAATAGAAGTAACCATCTTAACCCAGGAAAGAGGATTTACTTTACAGGGGTGCTAGAACTATTAGTATCAAAACACTTCTCTCTTTCGAAAGTGAGACGGTAATAAAAGAAAAAGTATCAGGAATGAGAGCAAAAGCATTATAGGTATGCTTAAAATTAATTTATACCCAAATTCTTGGAGCAAACTCTCCAAAAAAAGATTTTCGCCAATTCCTGAAAAAATATAGCAAAGAAAAAAAACGTTTAAGCCAAGTATCAAAGCAATAAGACTGTAGGCTATTCTGAATACAATCGGAGACCTTTTTCCAAAAATGATCCTTCTAAAAGCTTTCACCAAAGAGAGGCAATCTCTTTGCACTACTACAATCGCAGGAACTAAGAAAAGAACAATTAACATTCCAAAACCTAGACCGTAAACTAGAGTAACTATGGTAGGTTTAAGAAACTGGGCATCCTTGGAAGTTTCAAAAAGTAAAGGGGACAACCCTAAAACAGTGGTCAAAGTAGTTAATAATACGGGGCGTAATCTATCACAGATGGCATCTAAAATTGCGGGTTTTAATCCTCGATTTTGGGCATATTCATCGATAGTAGAAACTAAAACAATCGAATCGTTTATTATTATTCCTGTCATCCCAATAAGTCCAACTACTGAAAAAAGGGATAGATTTATTCCCCAAAAGTAATGACCCCAAAGAGTACCAATAAGGCCAAAAGGAATTATGGACATCACTACTATTGGTCTGGCCCAGCTGGCGAAAACCCAAGCCAATGCTAAATAAATTCCAATTAAGCATAACATAAATCCTATCAACGCATCGTTAATAAAGTCCTTTTCCTGTTTGAATAAACCACTGAGATTAGTATCTACTCCAAATCGTGCCTTAATATCAGGTAAAATTTCGAATTTAATTAAATCAGTTATTTCCTTTGCTCGACTTGGGTCATCCTCAGAAATACTACCAGTCACAGTAATTTTTCTTTGACCATTTTCCCTAGATATACTGGAAAACCCAAACTGAGAGGTTACAGATACTATATCTGAAAGCCTGATATAGTTGCCCTTGGGACTTGTCACATGTACTCTCTCTAGAAAATCAGCTTGCACTTCAGAATCAGGAATTTCTACTATCACCTTCGAGGAGCGATTGCGAAAAGGAAAACTAACAGCTTCAATCCCATTTAACTGCTGATAAAGTTGTTTCCCAATATTATCAATATCGAAACCTAATGCTACACCGCGTGGTGTGAGTTCAAGTATTAGTTCGTTCTTATCATATGCCTGCGTATCCTCTAAACCAGAAATCTCAGGAAGTCCTATGAGTTGGTTCTGAAAATACATAGAGGCAGCCTTTAATCTATTTGGGTCAAAACCTAGCAAATCAACTGAAAGACTGTCACCACCTGGTCCTGATCTCCAGCTTCTGAAACTCAAAGTCTCAAGTAATGGGTGTCTGACTACTTCCTCCTGTATTGCCCCTAAAAACGCATAAGATGAATACGGCCTTAAGTCGGCATCAATTAATTCTACCGAAATAGATCCTAAATGATCAGGATCTTTATTTTGGGCCCCTGAAATTCCTCTCCCTGAATTACCTCCAATTTGACTTATAGAGAATGTCAAAGGATTTAAATCATATTCTTTTGAATAATCATTTGAGACTTTTTCAATAGCACGCACCATTTCATCTAACATATTCTTAGTGTCAGACCTATTCGCTGCAGGCAGCATGGCAATATTTCCAGTAAAACCTCCTCTTTCGGGTGAGTCAAAAAACCGCCATTTGATTTTTCCTGATATCATCAGCACACTACTAATCGCTAGCAAAAGGATTGATGCACTCAAGACTAAATAACGTAACTGGATCACATAATATGTAAATGGCCTGAATAACTTTTCTCTAAATATCCTAAACCCTTTATTAAATTGATCCGAAGGCCAATCATACCACCTGTTCTTAGATACTTTAGCGCGTAATGCATGAACCATATGATTAGGAAGAACAAGAAAACATTCTAATAAAGAAGCTAATAAAACTACAATGACTGTAAAAGGAATATCGGCTATTAAGCTACCAAATCTCCCTCCTACTGCAACTAATCCTGCAAATGCAATTATTGTAGTAATCGTTGCCGTGAAAACAGGTAAGGCCATCCTAGTTGCCCCTCTCTCAGCAGCCTCCTCAGGTGTTTCACCAAGCCTCCTTGCACGAAAATCTGCATGCTCACCTACTACAATCGCATCATCTACAACAATACCTAAACAAATAATTAATGCAAAAAGTGAGATCATATTGAAGGTCAATCCTGCTACATACATAAATGCAATAGCTGCAAGTAGCGCAGCTGGTATACCTGCAGCTACCCAAAAGGCAGTACGTGCACTTAAAAAAACAAATAATAGTATTAAAACTAGACCTAACCCCTGAAGACCATTACTTAGCAAAATCTCTAATCGATTGGAAATTAGATCTGCTCTGGTTTTGGAAAGTTCGATCTTAATGCCTTTGGGAAGAGACTCCGCATATTGCTCTGTTACGGTTTCTACCGTCCTTTGGATTTTGATTGCATCACTTTCAGCGGAGCGATCTACTCTTATGACTACTGCCCGATTTCCGTTAGTGTAATACTCTCTTCTCTTTGATTTATTATCAAAATAAATTTTTGATAAGTCACTTAAAATCAATTCTCTCTGGGTTTCTGGGATCCTTATTAATATGTTCCCGATCTCTTCAATTGTTCTCTTGGAAACACCACTTCTGACACGATTAGATGTTCCCACCTCTCCCGTAGGATCAGTATCTACCTCAGCCGCAATGGCTGCCGCCAACCGATTCAAAGGTACCTGATAACGAATAAGGTTCATTGAAGGAACGCTTACTCTTATTATAGGTGCACTAACACCCATGATTTGGGTATTGCTGATCCCACTTCTATAAAGTTTTTGAGTAAACTCATCAGCTAACATACCTAACTGTTCAAGTTCTATTGGCCCCGAAATAACAACGTCTGTAACCCTATCACGCCAAGATACTCTTTTAATAGTGGGATTATCAGCAGTTTCTGGTAAATTCTGGACCGAATCTAAAGCTGTTTGAACCTCTTCCTTCGCTTTTGACATGTCTGTACCAGGCATGAAATCAATATAAATTCTAGCATTTCCTTCAGTTGAAGAGGATATGATTTGCTCAATACCATCTATTCCAAGAAGAGGAGGCTCTAAAAGGGAAATAATACCATCATCAATATCCTCAGGGCCTGCCCCAAGCCATTTTACTCCTATACTTACCTTTTCAATAACAACGTCTGGAAAAAATTGAGATCTAATTTTATTAATTGCTAGTAAACCAAAGACTACCATCAACACCAAGATCAGATTAGCTGCAGTGTTATGTCTGGCAAAATAACTAATTAACCCAGATATAAATGATCCACCAACCCTATTCATTTATTTTCTTTCATTCGTCTTTCCAATCTTTTCAAAGTTTTGGAGCTCAATTGTCCAGTACTAATTTGCTTGATCAAACGCTCCTTGGCGCTCTTGGGCATACGATCTATAGATTTTATAAACTCAACCAGATTAGTCTTTTTTTCTGAATCAAGAATTACAAACTCTTCTTCAATGGTTCCTTTAGGAGTTTCCGCATTCTCTAGATCCGCAGTGCTTAATGGCTTTACCTTAAGTCCAATACCTAATTGAGGAGATCGTTGCGTAACATATTTAGCACCTAGAGGTGCTCCAGTTACAATTATTTTTTCTCCTTGCCTTCTCAATATATTTACATTGACATTTTCTAGTCTATTTTCATCAGATAAGATAAATAAGTTGCCGTCTATTGTAACTGAAGAAGCTGGTAATACAGAAACCTCCTTTAATTCTGTTTCTTCCACTTCCACTATCACAAAATCACCCGGCCTTAACGAGTTATAATCCTCTAATTTAATAGATGCAAAAATCTGTCTTCCACTACCCGCTTCTATTACTTCAGGACTTACCCTTTCAATTCTACCTTTGAAGGGTAAGATAGAATCACCTAGCTCCAGTTTTGCTATGATTTCTAAGTTTTTCAAATCACCTTTACTATTTATTATACGAGCAAACTCTTTTGCAGAAAGATTGAACTTAACTTCAATCGCATTGGGGTCTACTAATAACCCTAGCTTTTCATTCTTACTAACTACGCTACCAGGCGAAACATTTACCGAGGATATGATACCAGAATACGGTGCTATATATTGGGTTTCTTCAAGTTTTCTCTTAGCCTTATCAATAGCTATCAGTCTACGTCTAAGCTGTATCTCTAGTTTTCCAATATTAATTTTTGCTTTTTCGACCAGGTTTTCTTTGTTGATAAATTGTTGTTCTGATGAAGAGTAAGCCAATTGACTATTCTCAACTGCGCTGCTTGTCGTCAAACCTGTTGTAGCCAGCTCCTTTTGTCTATCTAATGAGCCAAGCCTCAATTCCAGTTGGGTAAATGCTACCTTTTGATCTTTAAGGGCTAAATCTAATTGAGACTTTGCTTCATTTAACTGTGCTCTAGTATCCTCTAAATCTATTTCTACTACTTTTAGTGCATCTATAAAATCTTTTTGATCCAACCTAAATAAAATCTGTCCCTTAGTTACAAATCCACCTTCTACAAAATCGTCCGATACAAAATCTAACCTACCTGATTCCAAGGAACGGATTTGTAAAGACCTTTTTGAGGTAGCTTCTCCATATGATAGTATTTTTGGTGCTATAGAGGTAAGCTTTACTTCTTCAACATTTACTGCAAAAACTCTCTCCCTCTGATATTGTCTTTTGTCTGATTTTTCAGCACGAGTTTTAAGAGCGTCAGATAAATAAAAGCCTGCAAAAAAAAGCAGCCCGAAAGTAAGGCTAAAAATTAAAACACCTACAAAACTCCTAATTAAAAACCTCATCTTTTCCCTATATTTAAAAACCAATAAATTTTTATCGAATAACAACGTTAAATCGAAGTTTTTCTGGGAAATCAAGCTATATCTCAGCACAAAAACTACCCCTTGAGTGACGAGTCCTCTAACCTTTTTTCCTTTTTTGATTTTCTTCTAACCTGGGTAATATTTCGACAAAGTTACATGGCATATTTCTGTAATCAAATTGTTTCCTAAGAATTTGATCCCAAGCATCTCTACAGGCAGAAGGTGAACCTGGTAGGGCAAAGAGAAAAGTACCAGCTGCAACGCCAGCACATGCTCGGCTCTGTATAGCAGACATACCTATTTTCTTCATAGATACAAAAGAAAAAAGTACCTCAAAGGCATTTATCTTTTTTTCATACAACTCAGAATGGGCTTCAACAGTTACATCTCGTCCAGTGAGACCAGTTCCACCAGTAGTCAGAATTACGTCCACCGTCTCTAAATTTATCCAACCTTTCAGAACCCTTTGAATATCGGCTTTCTCATCAGGGACAATAGTCCGCTTGACTAACTTATGACCCGCCTGAACTATATTGTTTTCTAGTAAGGCTCCAGATTTATCAGATGAAAAGTTTCGAGTATCAGATACTGTTAATACCCCAAACCCAAGTGGAATGAATTCTCTGTCTGTATTCAACTACAGTCTCTCCTTCTCCATTAATTTTCGTAACAATTTTAAATTATTCCAAGTTTTTCTTTTCCGATCGGGGGATTTGATCATAAGGTTTATCCCCTCAATTTCAATTACAGGAGTGCCATTGTAAGATCCAATTTTATCGCTTTCACCCTGACCATTTAACTGTTCAGATAAGCCAAGAATATCGATCGGAATTCTTCCTACTAGCACAATATATTTTGGGGCTAGTAACTCTATATGACGTTTGATAAAGGGTTTAATAAGATCAAGATCAGATACTCCACTATTAGAGCTTTTAACGAGCCTAAATGGGATAGAAGGTAGAACGTAAATACCTCTCTCTCCAGTTCCTCCTATACTCAACCCCACTGCTGAAAATATTTTAGTAAAAAGAACCCCAGCCTCACCAGCATAGGGTACTGATTTTAACTCCTCAGCTCTACCTGGAGGCTCAGTAATAACCATCACAGTCGAATCGGCCTTACCGCTAGCTAAAACTATGCCTGTTGATCCTTTTAAAGCATAAAAGTCAGAAAAATTGAGGATATTCTTCTCTAAAGATTTAATATCAGTGGCACTATTAGCAAATTCATTAGCTTTCGATATAATATCTCCTATAGAGCTTTTCCTTTTTAAGGATTCAGGGGTTTTTGATAGCTGAGTTAGGTCTTTTTTATGAAATTCTCTCGATAATCTATCAGTCCTAGCTTGACCAGAACTTTGCAAAACCCCAGACATAATGTCAAAATTTATACCGTACAACCAGGGTTCATCAATTCCTGCATAACTATAATCCATAAGCGTGGCAATTAGGGCATTTTTAATATTATCTGGCATAATCTCATTTCCAAATACCGCGGTTAATATTTAATTAGTTACTTACAATCATTCGCAAACTTGATTGCGATTGTGTTACATATATTATAGAATCATGAGAAAAGGATAGTACTAATTGCTACATAGGAAAGATCTTTTAGGAACTTTTGATTTATCCAAAGAAGAGATTTTATCCATAATTGAGTTAGCAGAGCAATACTCTTTGGATAATAATAATAATGTAGATAATTCTAAAGTTCTATCTAACATAACGCAAATAAATTTATTTTTTGAAAACTCTACTAGAACTCAAGTGAGTTTTGAAATTGCTGGTACCAAATTAGGTGCCAACGTAGTTAATTTTCCTCTGAAAAATAGCTCTCAATCAAAGGGTGAAACACTTCTTGACCTGGCATCAACTCTGAACTCAATGTTTCCTGACATTTTAGTGATACGACACCCTAATTCTGGTGCTGCACAATTGATATCAGAAAAAGTCACCTGCTCTGTAATAAATGCCGGAGATGGAAATCATGAACATCCGACCCAAGCCCTTTTAGATGCTCAGACAATTCGTAAAAGGCTAGGAAAAGTCAGTGGTCTGCAAATTGCCATATGTGGAGATATTGCTCATAGTCGAGTAGCTAGGTCAAATATTTTTTGTCTCAAAACCTTGGGGAACAGCATTAGGTTAATTGGACCTAAAACCTTAATACCCAGTGGTATACAGGATTTTGGGGTAGATGTTACACATGATATGTTCAATGGGCTCCAGGATGTAGATGTGGTGATGGTTTTGAGATTACAAAAGGAAAGAATGGATGGCGGATTTCTATCCTCTGAAAGAGAATATTTTCACTATTATGGATTAGACGAAAAAAAAATGAAGCATGCTAAACCTAATGCGATCATAATGCATCCTGGTCCTATGAATCGCGGGGTCGAAATAGATGGAGATTTAGCAGATGACCTTAGCAGGTCAGTTATTAACGAACAAGTAGAGGTTGGTCTGGCCATACGAATGGCCGTACTAGATCTTCTAACTAAAAAACATCCTTTGTAAAAAAAATGTCAAGAGTAATTACATTTACTGATGCCCTCTTGATTGATCCGGTTTCACTGGATCAAACATTAGGATCTCTAACAATAACTGATGGGATTATTTCTAGAATAAATGGCCCTACTAAAGGTAAAGTAATAAATTGCCAAAAAGGATGCTTAGCTCCAGGAATTATTGATATAGGTGTACATATTTGCGAGCCTGGAGAGAGGCATAAAGAGAGCTTTAGGTCAGCAAGTCAGGCTGCGGCATTTGGTGGAATAACCTCAATGGTAACATTTCCAAATACTGAACCAGTTATAGATAATCCTGAGTTATTAGAATTCTTTGTTAACAGATCTGTAGAGTCGAGTCAGATACGCATATTACCAGCGGCTGCTATCACAAAAAACTGTGAGGGTAAGGAAATCTCTGAACTAGGTTTTTTGCGAGATAAAGGAGCTATTGCTTTCACCAACGGATTGCGGACAATTAAAGATTCAAAGATTTTACTCAAAGCGCTATCGTATGCATCAACTCTTGAATTACCATATATTGGTCATTGTCAAGACTACTTTTTATCAGAAGGTAGTTCTGCTACTTCTGGAAAACTTGCAACGCAGCTTGGATTACCAACAGTACCTATAGAGGCAGAAAAGATCTGTCTTGAAAGAGATTCTGCATTAGCTGACGTTTCTGGAATTCATTATCATGCTTCTCAGATAACCTCTGCATTAGCTTTAAAAGCTATCAAAACACTAAAATCAAAGGGTAAAAAAATTTCAGCTGGAACGTCAATACATCATCTAATTTTTGACGAGAACGATATAAGTAACTATAGGACTTTCTTTAAGCTGACTCCTCCTCTGAGATCATATAGTGATAGAAAAGAACTACTTGAAACCATAAGTGATGACGTTATTGATACTATAAGCTCCTTTCACCTACCCCAAGATGAAGAGAGTAAGCGCTTACCATATGAAAAGGCGGCTAGTGGGGCTATTGGACTGCAGTCTCTTCTACCTGCAGGTTTAAAATTAGTTAAAGAAGGATATTTGAGTCTTCCTAAACTATTCGAAAAGATTTCATTGAATCCTTCTGAATTGATAAACTCAAAATCTGGTAAGTTATCAGAAGGCTCTCCTGCCGACCTAGTTTTATTCAATCCTGATCCCCCTTTTGTTTTAGATAGATTTGGTTTACTTTCTAAATCAAAAAATACACCCTTTGATGACTATGAACTATTTGGAAAGGTTCTAAGAACTTTTGTTAATGGTAATGAAGTATATAACTGTGATCATCAATGATTCCTGATTTACTAAGATTTTGGGGGGCTTCTCCATCTAGCAGTGCAGCTTTAATATGGGTCAGTGGAGTTTTTGTTTCAGCTTATTTACTAGGGTCAATTCCTTCAGGAATATTGGTTACAAAGGCTTTAGGTTTAGGCGATTTAAAGAAACTTGGTTCTGGTAATATTGGCGCTACGAATGTACTTCGAACTGGCAACTATAAAGCAGCATCAATAACTCTACTTTTAGATGCCGGGAAAGGGTTATTAGCAGTTTATGTTGCAGAAAAACACCTCGGAGCAACCGCAGCTCATTTTGCAGCTCTAGGTGTTTTTTGTGGTCACCTTTTTTCTCTATTTCTATTTTTTAGAGGGGGAAAAGGAGTTGCTACTTTCCTAGGTATTTTAATCATACTGAACTTTTATCTAGCTTTAATATTTTGCTTATCATGGTTAATTATCGCATTTTTGCTAAGGTATTCTTCTTTGGCATCCTTAATCTCTTCTTTTTTTTCCATATTTATTTTGTTCTTTTCAGGTGATCTATCATTTCTTTGGCTTATAATTACGATGGTTACATTAATATGGTTTAAGCACAGAGAAAACCTTTTAAGGCTTGCAGGTGGTAAAGAATCAAAAATAAGTTTTAAAGAAAACTAAGCTTTTAAAATGAGTAGTTTTTCAATAACAATAATCACTGTAAATATGTTTGAGATCATTGGACCAACTAGTTTGGTATTTATCATTTATCTCGTCTGATAAAGAGCTACCCTTTTCTAAACTCTCAAAAAGTGGTATCAAAAACTCACCTTCATTCAATTTTGTTTTATGCGCATTAGATTTGTTTCTTCTTATCAAGCCTGCATGGGATATCTTTACCAGGTCAAATGCTATCTCCATAACCTGCCTATTTCCAATAGAAGCCGTTAACCCATGCCTTGCAACATCCCTTGACAACTTATTTCTATCAGAAGAAGTCCAGTTTTTACAAAGTTGCCATGCTTGGTCTAGAGAAGTATGGTCATAAATTATTCCTACCCAAAATGCTGGAAGTGCACAAATCTTTGCCCAAGGTCCGGCATCAGCTCCTCGCATTTCTAAAAACTTCTTAAGTCTTACCTCTGGAAAGATCGTTGTCAAATGGTCTTCCCAATCAGAAATTAATGGTTTTTGATTAGGCAAAGCAGGAAGCTTACCTTTAAGAAAATCTCTAAATGATTGTCCTAGGGCATTCAAATATTCCCCATTTCTATGGACAAAATACATTGGAACATCTAATGCATAATCTACCCATGCCTCAAAGCCGAATCCATCTTCAAAGACAAATGGAAGCATTCCTGTTCGAGCCTTATCTGTATCTTGCCATATTCTAGCTCGATAACTACTATATCCTGTATTCTTACCCTCAAAAAAAGGAGAGGCAGAAAATAGCGCCGTAGCGATGGGTTGTAAGGCTAATGCTACTCTAAATTTTTTAACCATATCTAACTCAGAAGAATAATCCAAGTTTACCTGCACAGTACAAGTTCTAAACATCATTTGAGTTCCATGGGAACCAACTTTTTCCATGTATGGTGCCATTAGCTTATAACGACCTTTAGGCATCACCGGCATATCAGATTGCTTCCAAATTGGTGCTGCTCCTAATCCTATAAAACCTGCTTCGATCCTATCAGCAATCGTTTTAACCTCAGCCAAGTGATTTGCTACCTCCATGCAGGTTTCATGGACATTATCTAGTGGAGCCCCAGATAGTTCTAATTGACCACCGGGTTCGAGGCTTATGTTTGCTCCACCTTTAGATAAACCTATAATATAATCATTCTCTATGATGGGCAACCAGCCAAATGTTTCTTTAAGGCCTTTAAGTATGGATTCAATTGAACATACTCCTGAATATTGGAGTGGCTTTAAATTTTTTTTATTATAGCCAAATTTCTCATGTTCCGTACCTATCTTCCAGGCACCAACAGGTTTGTTACCGTTTTCAAGATACCGTATCAATTCTGTGTGGTTTTCGATAGGTTGCATTGGTGTATTTATAGACATCTTAATACTTTATCATGAGATAAATTTTTTTAAAGAATAAACCAGTTTGGAATTAAAACTATAAAATTTTTCTTTATTCTTGATCAAGATTTGGACCACACTCCACAAATACTCTGCCAGATGCTAATAGAAGCAATAGCAGCAGTTTCAGCACGTAATATCTGAGGACCTAGAGAAACTCTTCTAACAAATTTCAGTGACTTTAATAAATCAAATTCTAGTTCAGAAAATCCCCCTTCTGGCCCAATTAGTATGGCGATTGGTTTTGATTTAATTGACTGAAGAAGAGTGTTGATTTTGGTACCATCTAATCGCTCATCACAAAAGATAATGATCCGTTGAGGATCCCAAAATTCAAGAACTGTTTTTAATCCCTTTAACTCTTCTAGTTCTGGTAACCAAGTAGATCCACACTGCTGTACCGAACTGATCATAATATTCGTAAACCTTTTATTATTAATCTTTGGAAGGTTTGTGTAATCGGTAATGACAGGCTGTATCTTTTTCACTCCTAGTTCTACACACTTTTCGATTATTAATTCTGTCCTAGCCTTTTTTATAGGAGCAAATAATAACCAAAGGTCCGCTGGGTTTCTTGAGGAGTTAATCAACTTTACGACTTTGACAAAAGCCTTTTTCTTTGAAATTGCGCGAATTCGGCATTCATAATCCCCAGTTTTTCCATCGAGCAAATGTAGTTTATCTCCTACTTTACATCTCATGACATCAATAAGATAATGATTTTGCTCTCTGGTTAAGGCATAATCTGTCTGAGCTAGAAGTAGCTCTTTCAGGTTAACTGTACAATAAAGCCTGATTATGTTCTTTGACACTTATGGAGTACTCCTTGAAATTAACCAAGCCAAAAAACTTACCCTTTGAAAAGGTGGCTGACGCAGATGAAGAAAACTGGGTTGACTCGTTTTTTCCAAAATGGTCCATTCCATACCTACGTCTTAGTCGTGCTGATAGGCCTACGGGTACTTGGCTTTTGTTGATACCATGCTGGTGGGGTATCTTACTAGCTGCTAATGAAAAAAACAACTTTGGTCTTCTAGCATATGACTTCTGGCTATTGATTGCATGCTGTGGTGGCGCTTTTCTAATGAGGGGTGCAGGTTGCACCTGGAATGATATTTTAGATAAGGATTTTGATCGACAGGTTACCAGAACAAAGTCTAGGCCAATACCTTCAGGACAAGTATCTATTGCAAAGGCTTTAATCTGGATGGGGTTTCAAACCCTGTTAGCCTTTTTAATTCTCCTAACATTTAATACATTTAGTGTCATAGTAGCTACTTCATCACTTTTTTTAGTCTCTATTTACCCTCTTGCAAAACGCTTTACTTGGTGGCCTCAATTATTCCTTGGTTTGACTTTTAATTGGGGGGTTTTGGTTGGATACTCTGCTGTTAAGGAAGAACTATCTTTTACTGCAATTCTACTATATCTAGCTGGTGTTTCATGGACACTCTTTTATGATACTATTTACGCCCTTCAAGACCTTGATGATGATATAGCTGTAGGAGTAAAGTCTACTGCTCGTCTATTCGTTAAAAATATTAAATTTTGGCTAACTATATTTTTACTTATTTTTTGGGTACTAGTTGGAGTAGTCCTATTAAACATTACCTTGGAAAATAGTATAATAGGGATTCGTGCTACTACTTTGGGAATTTTGTTATTATTTATGCATCTACTTTATCAAGTGATTAAGTTGAATGTATCTTCACAAAGTTCTTGTTTGGCCACCTTTAGATCTAATCGCAATGCTGGTTTAATATTGGTATCAACATTATTTGTAATATGCTTTACTTAATCTAAAGATTTATTATTACCATTTAGATAAAGAATCTTCGTCAGCTTTTTTACTATCGACCCAAGAACTAGTTCTTTTATAATTTTCTTTCTTCCAAAGCGGCACCCGACTTTTAAGAAAATCCATAATAAATTCTACAGCTTTTAAAGCCTCTTTTCTATGAACAGAGGCTACCAAAACAAGTACTATATTATCGCCTGGGAATAGTTTACCAATACGATGTACAACTCTTATAGCATGCAGATTCCACTTATCATTTGCATTAGTACAAATTGATAAAATCTCCTTTTCTGTCATATCGGGGTAGTGTTCTAATTCAAGGGATAATAATGCCTGAGTACTATCTTCAATACCTCTAACTTGACCCAGAAAACTAGCTAATCCCCCAAAGTTTTTATTCATCTTTTTAATAGTATCCAATTCATTATTGAAATCGAAATCAGACTCCTGAACTGATACTGAAAGATTAAATAGCTTTTTATTCGATTGCAATTCAACCACCTGTCATTGGTGGGAAGAAGGCTATTTCCTTAGCGTTATTAATTGAAGTCTCAAAATCCTGTACGAGTTCTTGATCTACAGCCACTCTGACAGCTTTTAAATCAGAAAAGGCTAGAGCATATTTCTCATCTAGTTTTACCAAATAATCTATCAACTCTATCACTGTACTGGCTTCAAAATCTTTTTCTTCGGAGGGAACTCCTACTTTTTCCCTTAACCATGCGAAGTACAAAATTTTCATTTTTTCCCTTTACTTAGCAAATATATTGCCATCCGAACATAAACTAAACCAGTATATAAGGCAAACATAGCAGCCATCCATAAGCATAATACCCCTATTTGAAAGAAATAAAAATCCTCAAAAAATCTTAACATAGCCAGAAGAAGACAAATTATCGCAATCATCTGTACTCCAGTCTTGAATTTCGATAATTTCGTCACAGCAAAACTACCTTTCGTTGATCCAAAAAACTCCCTTATACCAGAAACTATTATTTCTCTTGCAATTATTAATATACTTGGGACCCCAAGAAGATAATTATATGCATCTCCATAGACCAGGACCAAGAAGCTCAGAACCAATATCACCAATAATTTATCTGCGATAGGATCCAGCATTTTACCTAAATCAGTCTGTAAATTTAATTTCCGCGCCAAATACCCATCCAAAAAATCTGTAAGAGAACAAAAAACAAATATAAGAAGCGCAAAAAAACAACCTGCTTCGTTTGCGTCAACTAATAGTAAAAATGGAAGGCATATTGATCCTATTATTCGAATAATCGTTAGAACGTTAGGTATGTTAAGCACAATAAAAATTACCTTTTTAATCAGTTTGGTTAAAATAATTATATATTTGTTCAGCAATATTTCTGGATATACCATGTACTTTGCTTAGTTCAGCAATTGATGCTCTAGAAACTAACTTAGTTGACCCAAATTCCATTAATAAGTTATGTTTTCTGATAGCTCCCAATCCAGGGATATCATCTAATCTAGTTTGAGTTAAAGCCTTACTTCTCCTCTTTCTGTGAGCCCCTATAACAAATCGATGGGCCTCATCACGTAATCTCTGAAAGAAGTATCTAAGCGAGTCATTTTTAGCTATTTGCAGATTTGTATTATCCCTAAGATAGAAAACTTCCTGCCCTGAATTTCGCTTGGGTCCCTTGGCTATAGCCAAAATTGGTATACTTCCAAAGCCAGACTCAGATAACATTCCCGAGATGGAAGATAATTGACCCTTCCCACCATCAAGTATAATCAGATCAGGAAGGTTTGTTTGATCTATGTTTTGACCATTTTTATCACCTAGCCCAAACCTTCTGGTAAAAACATGTTTCATCATTGCAGTATCGTCTCTATTTTGTATTTCATCTAATCGTATATTGAATTTCCGATATTCAGACCTCATAAATCCTTCTGGTCCAGAAACTATCATAGCTCCAACAGCATGGCTCCCTTGGATATGAGAATTATCATAAACTTCAATACGGTTTGGCCTTTTTTCCAAGCCTAAAGCTTTAGCAGTAGCATTTAGCAGTGTAATTTGTGTCGCATTTTCTGCCATCTTTTGGACTAAGCTCTCTTGTGCATTTCGTAAGGCATCAAGTACTAAATCTCTCTTTTCTCCTTTTTTTGGAGTAATAATATTTACACTCTGTTGTAGTCTTTCAGAAAGTAGCTTTTCCATTAGTAATTTATTCTCCACTTCATGCGAAAGTAAAATTAGGCGTGCAGATTCTCTATTCAAATAGAACTGACCTACAAATGCTTGTAATATATCAGAATTAGACAAATCTGTTCCAACTTTTGGATAGTAATCCTTGTTACCCCAATTTTGACCAGATCGAATAAAATAAACTTGGACACAGGCATTCCCCGCTTCTAAGTGGACAGCAATAATATCTGCTTCACTTACTTTTTTTGGATTTATTCCTTGTGCCGTGTGTATTTTCTTTATTGCTTGCAACCGGTCTCTAAATGAAGCAGCCAGTTCATAATTCATATTCTCTGAAGCGTAGATCATTTGAGTAGTCAAGTTATCATGAACCTTACGTGATTTTCCTTTAAGAAAATCATCCGCTTCATTTACCAATTTAGCATAATTTTCTATACTTATTTTTCCACCACAAGGACCAGCACATCGTTTTAAATGATAGTTTAGGCAAGGTCGATTTCCTGCCTTAACCTCTTTATCAGTGCACGACCGTAACAAAAAAACTTTTTGCAAGGTATTCAGAGTTCGATTTACTGCCCCTGCACTAGCAAAAGGACCATAGTAACGTCCAACCCTTTTTTTTTCACCACGATGCTTCTCTATTCGTGGAAAATCCTGTTCTGTTGATATAAAGATATAGGGAAAGGACTTATCGTCTCGTAATAGTATGTTGTATCTAGGTTTCAATTGTTTAATAAGATTTTGCTCTAACAATAATGCTTCTGTTTCATTTTTAGTGGTCAAAAACATCATAGAATGAGTTGCATTTATCATGCTCTGTATCCTAAGGGCATTACCTGTGTATTGAGCATAGTTAGAAACTCGATTCCTCAAATTTCTAGCCTTTCCAACATATAGAGGATTATGGTTTTCATCCAACATTCTGTAAACACCTGGACCACTAGTTAGGTTCTTAAGGTAGCTTTTTATAAGCTTAGGTCCAAATTGGTTATTTTGAGAATTATCGTTCATGTAAAACAAAGAGTACTCTAGCTAATGTTTTTGGTTAAGAGAAATTATTCAATAAAATCAACCTTTAATATTTTATCCAATAGTAATCTAGTTTTCTCTAAAAAGTTTCCACCATTTCTGTGGAAAACACTGGGGGTAAAGATGTTTTAAGGTGCAGATTCCCTTTAATTTACTACTACTTAAACAGGTTGCCTAAAATTTATGCAAATTAAATAACTAATTGTTTTATATACCTTTTTTAAAACACCTTAATAATTTGACCAAATAATTTTTACCACTTAAGATGCTCACCACCATCAATAGAAAGCATCTGCCCTGTAAATCCTGGTGATGCCAAGATAAACTTTATAGCGTTACATATTTCGTCTACGTCAGACCCTCTTCCAAGAATAGTGTCTTTTCTTTGTTTATGGAAATGCTCTTCAGACTGATGACTTGCTTTTAAGACTGGACCTGGTCCTATCGCATTTACTCGTATCTCAGGACCTAACGCCTGAGCAGAAAGCCGAGTAAGGTTCCAAAGACCAGATTTTGCCAAAGTATAAGTTAGGAAGTTTGGATTCATATTTAATACTTTCTGATCAATAATATTTATTATGTTTGATTTAGAAAGCAATTCGCCATTTTGGTCCAAAGCACACCTTGAAACTTGATTTGCAAATGTCTTAGATAGAAAAGCTGGTGCTTTTAAATTAGTAAAAATGTGTCTATCCCAACTTTCTAAAGTCATTGTCTTTAGACTATCTTCTTCAAAAATTGATGCGTTATTTATCAACAATGTCAGTTCATTTCCTAATTTGTCACAAGCCCTTTCAACAAGACTAGAAATTTGTTGATCATCCATTAAGTCAGCCTCTAAGCAAGCTGCTTTAATTCCAAAATGCTCTAACTGTTCCCGTAAATTTTGTGCATCAATTTTAGACTCAGAAAAATGAACCGCTATGTCGTAACCCTCACCAGCTAGAGCCAAAGCAATCCCCTTACCAATGCGCTTTGCTGCGCCTGTTATTAAGGCTGTTTTAGTCATGTCTAATAATCCATTCTTTTTGTTGGGATTTTTCCACACAACCGCTTAATTTCTTAATCTTATAGCCTAAATCGTGAAAAATAAATATTCTCAACAAATGCATCAAATACCCCATCTACCGAGGCTTTCCCAACCCTCGAAAATATACTCCGTTTTCTATCTAATTTTTTAAATTTTATGTCTTTACCATATTTTTTCTTAAGAATTGGCTCCATGTGGCCAATTCCGTCTATAAGTCCCAAATCTTTTGCTCTATTAGACTCCCAAATCTCACCATTGAAAATATCTTTACCTTCTATTTTCTTCCCTCTTCTTGAAGAAACAAAATCCTTAAAATTGAGATGGATTGCCTTTTGTATTAATCTAAGCCTTTCTATCTCTTCCTCTTTTTCAGGTTTGAAAGGGTCAAGCATACTTTTTTCTTCACCAGAAGTATAAACTCTTCGCTCTATGCCTTGACGAGCAATTAACTCATGGAATCCAAACCCTGCAGATATAACTCCTATAGAACCAACTATCGTATTCTCATCAGCATAAATTTCTTCTGCTGAACATGCTAACCAAAAACCACCTGAGGCTGCGACATCCTCGCAAAATGCGTAGACTGGTATTTTCTTCTCTTTAGATAATCTGATAATCCGAGATGCCAAAAGAGAAGATTGAGAGGGTGAACCCCCTGGTGAATTAATAACTAGAGCTACAGCTTTCAATCTACCTAACTCAAATGCTTTTTCTATTAGTGGTGCCATGGTTTGGTCACTTATACCACCACCAAGTCTACCACCAGTAGCAATCACTCCCTCCAGGCGGATGACTGCTATAACCCCACTTCTTTTAAATATTTTCTTAACCCGTGACCAAAATCTCATAATATCTCCTTGCTAGGTATCTAAGAACTCATTATAGCTTTGACAACCAAAACTCAATCTAATCTTCTATCTAATAAGTTGAAATAGTAGTTCTGTAATAAACAAAAACGGATTAAAGAATATAAATTGAGGACTGAAAGTTATAATCAAAATGGAGAAAATAAAAAAAAAAGCTCCTCCCCTTAAAGGTATAAAAGTTCTAGAGCTGGCTCGAGTTCTGGCAGGCCCTTGGGCAGGGCAATTGCTGGCTGACTTGGGAGCTGATGTAATAAAGGTCGAGTCTCCTATTGGTGATGAAACCAGATTTTGGGGAGCAACCACCGACGCCGAAGAAGATAGTTCCTATTTTCAAGCCACAAATAGAGGGAAAAAGTCATTCATAGCAGATTTTACAAAAAAAGAAGATCTCGATGCTATCTATTACATAGCTAAAAGAGCAGATATAATCATAGAAAATTTTAAAGTCGGTAGCCTTGAAAAATATGGGTTAGATTATGAAAGTTTGAGAGTAAAGAACTCTGGGTTGATTTATTGCTCGATTACTGGCTTTGGTCAAAATGGACCTTTTGCTAGTATGCCTGGGTACGATTTCATAATCCAAGCTATGGGCGGAATTATGGATTTAACCGGAGATCCATTCGGACCACCTATGAAGCCAGGGGTAGCTTACGCAGACCTATTCACTTCCCTCTATAGTGTCGTAGCTATTCAATCAGCACTTCTAGCCAAACAGAAGTCTGAAAAAGGAACATTTATTGATATGTCTCTGTTTGATACCCAGTTAGCTGTATTAGCTAACCAAGCTTCATCATTCCTTATATCTGGAAAAATACCAAAAAGAATGGGGAATTCTCATCCCTCTATAGTACCTTACCAGGCTTTCGACGCTAAAGATGGTTTGATAGTCATAGCTTGTGGAAATGACAATCAGTTTAAGGCTTTATGTGATGCATTCCGTTGGAACTTTTCAAGCGACAAAAAATTTTCCACTAACCAAAACCGAGTTTTAAACCGAACAGAGCTTATTAGTGAAATCTCACATCGATTAAAGCTTATAGGAAAAGATGAAATAACCTTACTTTTACAAAAAGCAAAAGTCCCAGTTGGTTCAGTCAATACAGTAGATCAAGCACTGAATCATCCTCAAGCTTTATCAAGAGGGATGGTAAAGTTTGTTGAAGGTAAAGCTTTCGTTAAAACCCCTATTATTTTCAAAGATTATGATCTCAACTTTGAAAAAGCTTCCCCAGAATTGGGCGCAAATAGCGAAATGATACGAATGAAAATAAAAACTGGGGAGATATGGGAGAACTAATTTGAAATACAAGTATTTGGGTCAGAGTGATTTAAAGGTTAGCATCTACTGTTTAGGTTCTATGACGTGGGGAGAAGCATCTACTGAGAGTGAAGGGCAATGGCAATTAGATTATGCTATTGCTAATGGAATAAACTTTGTCGATACCGCTGAAATGTACCCAACAAATCCTCTTAGAAGGGAAACGGCAGGGCAAACAGAGCAGATTATTGGGAACTGGATCAAGAAAAGAAATCGAAGAGACGATGTATTAATAGCCTCCAAAACCACAGGTGAGGGAAATAAAACAGTCCGAGACGGTTCGCCAATTTCAAAAGCACTATCAGGACTGCTCTTGAAGGAAGTCTTAAAAGATTAAATACGGATTATGTAGATCTATACCAACTCCATTGGCCGAATAGGGGATCCTATCATTTTCGACAGAATTGGAACTATGATCCTACCAAACAGGATACGAGTGCAATTAAAGAGAATATCTATGAAGTTCTTGGGTACCTTTCCGAAAAAGTTAACGAAGGAAAAATAAGAGCTATTGGCTTATCCAATGAGAGCGCTTGGGGAACAATGGAATTTATAAAAACTGCTTCTGAAAATAACTTTCAAAAAATTGTATCAATACAGAATGAGTATAGCTTATTGTGTAGGTATTTTGATACAGATCTTGCAGAACTGTGCCATAGCGAAAAAATCAATTTGCTAGCATATTCACCACTGGCTGCGGGACTTCTGACAGGGAAATATGCAGACGGAAAAGTTCCCAATAATTCAC
>JBJLFU010000009.1:0-32202 GCA_045565235.1 Paracoccaceae bacterium
GAGTTTATCAGCTTCAGAAGCAGTTGTTACTGTTACAGCAGTTCCTGCTGCATTCTTAAGTGTAAATGTCGTTGTTGATGCGACAGAAGCAACATAATAGATATCTGCAGGGTTAAGCTGAACCGAAGAAGCTCCACCACCAAGACGAATGGTTCCATCGGATGTGATACACCTAATAGCATCCCCAACAGCTAATCCATGTACGGCAGCGGCTGTAAAAGTTCCGTTTGTTGCAGCATCTATTGCCACATTATTTGTGGTACCTGGCAAAATGGCTGAGGATGAGACAGTAGGCATGTCATAGTCATCAATTTTTATGTCGTATCCGTCTGGTGACCTCAGATCTAAGGTTTGCTTATCAGAAGATAATTTTGCTTGAATGCCAGTGTCTCCAGTGAATCCGTTAATTTTATCTCTTAAATCAGACAGATCAGCTAAGGTAGCTCCATCAATGGTACCAAAATTAACTGTAGAACTAACAACTTTCGCAGTAGTGTTCATACCTGATAACTTAAAAGTAATTATTGTAGAACTAGAGGTATTTGAATCTGGAGTAACAGTAAGTCTTGCATTTGTTTCAGCGTATGCTGTAACCCCAGTGGTACTACTTTGTGCAGTAATTGCTTCAGCTATCTCTTTTGAAGTTGCTCCTGTAGCATAACTAATAGTTGCGTCACCGACATAACCATAAACTTTAAGAGTTTCATCTTTGTTGGTTAGTGAATTGAGGGCCGTTGTTGAGTTTGACGCGGTGGTTGAAGGAGAACCAGCAATATTAGCTAGATGGAATTTTGTTCCTGCACCTGTGAATGTTGCAGCTCCATCAAAAGCGATGATATTATCATCGGGATTGTTATTAGGTGTATTCTCTACATCAGTCAATCCAAAAGTATTTGCTGCAAGAGGTTCTACAATTTTATATTGCCGACCTGATACCAAGCCTGAGACCGGTGTGGATCCTGACGGTACTTCATAGGTTACAATGTCTCCACTTTCAAATCCATGAGTTGCCGAGGTTGTGATTGTTCCAGCATCTATTGATGAAGCAGTTGTTGCTGTTTTCTCCAATTGACTAGATGATGACCAAATCCCCAAAGCTGTTGGCTTTACATTTTCAATACTTAAAGTATGGGTATGCTGCGGACTTTCGTCATAACCAATTTCAAATTCGGTATCTTGGAATGTCCCATTCAGAAGTTTAGATGTATTGAACTGTGTAGCTTCCGAAATACGGATAAGCTCTTTTTTGAGTGATCCGACTTCTTCATTGAGTGCGACTCGATCTGCCCCACTATATGTTCCGTTAGCTGCCTGAACTCCAAGTTCGCGCATTCTTTGCAGGATTTCTGAGACTTCGTTAAGAGCACCTTCAGCAGTCTGCGCCATTGATATAGCGTCACCGGCATTTCGTATGGCTACTTCCATACCGTTGATTTGGGATGTCATTCTATTTACGATGGCAGCTCCAGCGGCATCATCACCAGCTTTATTGAGCCTACTACCAGAAGCTAATCTTTCAGTGGCTTGTGTGGCTGTGCCTTCATTTCTTTGTAAATGGTACAAAGACTTTAAAGCTGCACTATTCGTCAATATATTCGTCATATCATCACCTTTACATTCGTAAGGATATTATGGTCGTAATGACCGGTTATCGTTACCCTAATACTTGCATTTTCCATGCCAAATTTACCTATTTCCCTTAAAAACATAGTAATTACCTTATAAAATCAAACAAAGTTTGCTTTCCTATCTTTGAGAAAGTCGCTTGAGAGGCTTCTTTACTTAATATTAGGCTTTGAAGCCTGGTAATAAGTTCTGCCAAGTCAGCATCTCCTAAGTCCCCTATTTTTTCAGTGACAAGAATTTGACGCTCTGCTAAAATTTCTTTTTGTTGACCCAGTTTATTCATTTGGGCTCCTACAACTGCTAATTGATCACCCAGGTGGGAGGCAGCGTTTTCAAGAAAATTTACTGAGGACGATATTAACTGGTCAGTATCCGTAATATGTCTAGTAGCACCAACCATCTCACCCATGCCATCATAGCTATCAAATTTTGCATATGAGGTAACATTGTCAGTTCCGAAATCATTCCCTTTAATCTTAATGTCCTTCATAATGATTTCGCCTGCAAAATTCTCCTTTAATACAACGGCACCCGTTTCAGTATTTTCAGTTGCAGTAATTCCTGTAAATTCTGTATTCTTATTAATTTCTGTTACTAAAGCTGACACTTTTCCTTGGGCAACAGTTGATGAAATGGATACTCCACCCTTACTTCCAGTAAGTGTAAAAGTCCATTCTTGTGGGTCAGGGGGTAAAACAAAATTAATTTCAGCATGCCCAGCTGCTGATCCTTGTCGCTTAAATTGACTGGCTGTCTTAACCGCATTTCTACTATTCTCAATAATCTCAAAGACTGATTTTACCCCAGAGGCAGTTGGTATTGCCATAAAGGTTGTACCGCCGTCTATTGAAGTTTTTACCTTCATACTTTCTGATATTTGCACTGTATGTTGGCCTCTATCTCCTATATATTTTACACTTCCATCTAATTCTTTTTGGAAGGGGACTAGATTTGTTTTGAAACCAGAGAATACTGCTTGGCCTTGAGCATCTCTATTATTGGCAATTTCGACAACTACTTCAGTAAGTGCGTCTATTTCTTTTAAGATTGCAGACTCATTTACTGTTCCGCTGCCTGCTTGAATAGATAATTCGGTAATACGTCTCAATGTATTAACGGTTTCTTGGATACTAACATCAGCTAGAGATAATCTTGAATCCGCAGCATCAGCATTATCTGAATATCTTTGTAAAAGCTCTTTTTGTTCTTTAGCTACAGATAGACTAACTGCATTAACAGGATCATCAGATGCTGCAAGGATATTTTTTCCAGTAGATACTTTCTCCTGAATTTTTTGTATTTCAGCATCTAACTTTGCAAAGTTATTTATGGCTTGCTGATTAAAAAGTTTCTGACTAATTTGCATCTATAATATTTAAACCGAATTTAGTAATGTATCAAAAAGCTCTCTTGCGGTTTGCAAGATGCGTGCCGAAGCCTGATAGGCTTGCTGTTGCTCGATAAGGTTTGCAGCCTCTGTGTCTAAACTAACACCTGAAAATTGGGCCTCAGCCTCAGCAGTTGCGTTCCTTTGAGCGTCTGCAGCATCCTTTGATAAATTAGCCGAGTTTACACTTGAGCCAACCTTTGAAACTATTTGGGCAAAAATTTCCTGGAAACTACCACTCCCTGCAGAGTATGCGTCGGAGTTTTGCTTAGCTAAAATAGCATCTAGATTACGTGCATCACCTGCTGAATTCAAATTTGGAGAGATGTAAAATGTATCGTCCTTTGAGGCTTTACCCGTTAATTGGAGTTTCTGTCCAACTGCATCTGCAGACCGGGAGCCATCCAAGATTCTAGTAGCAATTGAATGACCAGTTTTAGTATCTAATATCTCAACAAGAGTGCTAAGGTTATCCATTATTTTTACGGTGAAATCTTCCTCTGCGGGTATTATATTTGGTGCAGCAATATCATAATTTGAAGCTAATTTTCTAGATCCTGAGCCAGTAAGTAGTACAATTAAGTCCTCGTTGGGTAGATTTGAAATTTTAATTCTATTTTCTGCTATACTATTACCTGAGGCACTTACTTGAATAACTTTATCTGTTTTGGAAGTGATATCCAGGTTCTGGCCCGATAATTCTAATTTATAATCAAGTATTTTGAAGCCGAATGACTCAGTATTTGTATCTGTAGGTAAGACAAGCGTCCCTGTGTTTGAAGTAGATTTTAGGATAATTTTGTTTGTACCTACTTTTGTTGTAGTTGAACCGGTATCTGAAAAAGTCGCTGATAGGGAGCCACTAGACGAGTTTAAAGAATAATTTGTACCATCAAAGGATAGTGAGATATTAACTGCATTACCATTAAGTGTTGAACGTAATATTTTAGGGTAATCTCCTACTGTATTTGATAACGTAACTGAAGAGCCAACTAATGTTCGGGTTGGAAAAGTTGTATTTGTTCTAAGTCCAAACCTCTTTGCTGCGTCCACATTATTGGCAACTTTGGTTGCATCACTAATCTCAATTTGACCTCCAGAAATTGTGCCACCTGTTGCAGCTACTTGTAACCTACCGTCCTTATCAAAATATGCTGAAATCCTACCACTCTCACCACCCGTAACTGAAATTTCTGGGTTTGCCTTTGTTTCTGGGTTTTCATAAGATACTGTTAAGGTATATATCTTATCCTCATAAGTTACTGAGACTGAATCTCCATGGTTAGGTAGGGTCATGGCGACAGAAGTCGTTACACTGGTCAATCCAGTAGGAGCAATATTTCCTGAGAGATTTGTGACAGAAAAGACACCGTCGGGAGATCTCTCTGTAACTTTTAATCCTGCCGTTGTTCCATCAGACTCAATAGTAAAAAGTGGGTCGCTTGTTTTGCTAGATACCAACATTCTTCCTGAAGAGTCTATGCTAATAATTTCTCCATTTGATCCTTGAAATTCTCCACTACCAGGATTTGTTAACAAACGATCTCTTGCTTGGGCAGCAGTTTCATTACCATTTGCAGTGTAGGTAAAGGTACTACCCTCCAGCGTAAAGATTGACGTCTGATCATTTACAAAAGCTCCAGACATTGAAAAAGTCGAAACACCAGCAATTCCTGCTATGGCCGATACTCCTGATAAGGAGGATACGGCGCCTTGATTTCTTATCGAATTTAAAACAGCTTTTGCCACATTTTCAGGGGAGGGTACAGTGATATCCTTGGTATTAATAGTTGTAGAAATAGTTGAACCTGTACCGGTAGTTGGTAGAGATAGGGAGAATGTACCCGCTGCAGCTACTGCATCTAATCCATTGGGATCTGAACTATTAGTATCTACTCCGTCAATAGAATGAAATTCTAAGGAATTTTTTTCACCTGTAGTATTTGGAGTAATAGTTACCAAGCCTCCAATTCTATTATCAGGAGTACTATTTGTGGCAACACCCGCAATATTTGCTGTAAAAGAGGTACTAGACCTTAATAGTAACTCACCGCAATAACGGGCTGTGTCTAGAGCTGTTCCTGTTATCGATGCCGTGGTAGAAACGGCATTATTTGGTGGAATGTTTCCACCTAAGCCAGTTACTGAAAAAGTTCCGTCAGGATTACTTTCTGTAACTTTCAAACCAGTCGTGGTTCCGTCTGTTTCTATCTTAAATAACTTTTTTCCGTCTTTGTCCGAAACTTGCAAAACGCCTGGCGATATCAATTTGATTGTTTCATTATTTGATCCTTGGAACTCTCCACTGCCAGGATTTGTCAGCAGCCTATCCCTAGCTTGAGCAGCCGTTTCATTTCCGTTTGCTGTGTAAGTAAAGGTACTACTTTCAAGGGTAAAAAGCGCAGTTTGATTATTAGTAAATGAACCTGACATTGAAAATGTAGAAACCCCAGGCGTTCCTCCATTAGTACTACCGAGTAATACTGGATCACTTAAGGGCTTTGAGAAACGATCTGTTAATCTTGTAGACAATGTCTTCCCAGATTTATTATCAAAATCGAAATTTAATAACTTTATGTCTTCCCCTGAATCACTTTCTAAGATTAACCTACCTTTACTATTAGAAGCAGTGGCAGTTACTCCTGTCTTAGGTGTATATTGGTTTATTTTTTCAGCCAAAGCTGATAAGCTCGTTGAGGAAACTACCGCTTCAATTTCTGCATAGTCATTACTTTTTGAACCAAGTTGAAATTTTACTGTACCTCCTGAGCCTTCATGCCACAATTCGACTCTGGCTCGTGCAGAGGCAGTTATCCCCGTTTGTGATAGATTATTTGTAATAAGTTCAGCTGCGTATTTAGCAGAGGAACCGGCAGGGATATTTAGTCCCTTTGAATTATTTAATTTTAATGCCCACGCATTAGTTGGACTAAAAGGTAAAAAGGTTGTGCCAGGAATTATTTGAGGGGTAGATCCATTTCCTCCAACCGATATTGTTTCGTTAGTATTAATGCTACTACGATATATTTCCATGCCCCGGTAACCATTTTGATCCATAGAATTAAGATAGTCAGCTCTATACGTTGACCCTTTATTAAAACCATTACCGATGGTTAAAAACTCTGCAATCTCGTCAGTGGACAGAGGGGAACCTGCCAAATGCCGCCCCTCTTTTGTGAAGATCTGCAAATCTGAGGCTGCACTACGTGATTTAACTGTGGCACGGGATGCACCTATCGAACTACTGAATAATTGAAGGCTTTGATCACTATTAAAAGAACCTGAAGCTAATGAAATTGTGAGATTCCCACTTCCCCCACTTGATTGCATTCCAAGACTTTGTAGACTTTGTCCTGATGCATTTTTTATTGTACCGCTATTAAGCCTCTTAGATATATCTTTAACATCTTGCCATGATCCGGCCTCCCCCGGCATATTTGTAGCAAAAGAGATATCAAATATATGAGTGGCCCCTCCATCTACACTCACCTGCAGTGTAGATGCATTCTTTAATTCCTTATCTGGTATAGAATAAGTTAATTGAGATTGCTGCGTAAGACTGACTATTTCTACTGCTGGACTATTAGCGGGAATATAAGCTACTGCCCCATTTTTTATAAAATTAGATGCTCCGACGGAACTCATGGAGTTAGAGAGCACATTTCCAATAACGTTTAGGTTAGTTGGTATGGGAGATAACTTCTCTGTAATTAATTCAATAGTGGAATTATTCTTAGTGTCTGCGAATACTAAACTGGAAGCAGCAGCTGCTATTTGATCTCCACTTTTAAGGGAAAACTGTAGATTTTTGGCAAAACCTGCCGATGGTAAGATAAATAGCTCGTCGCCATTGCGAGGGCTTCCCGCAAAGTTGATCCTCATTCCAGGAAATTGAATACTATTTGTACCTGATCCTAAGTTTTCGCCATATTCATTAAATGCATTCCAGCGCTCATCTGTGCCGTTATACCTAACAGTAATATTTTTAGGAACCACCTGTTGGATATTTAAGATATCCAATTCAGCTGAGAATGTACCCAGGTTTGCCATACTTTGACTTAATTCAAAGCCTTTTGAAATAAACAGATCTGTTCCTTTTGATCCTTTTAGGTCCAAGCCTTCTTTATGTTGTGCATTGAGAGTGTTAGAAAAAACAAAGGCCATTTCATCCAAGTCATTGAGCGTTGTGAAACTCATTTTAAATGAGTCACTTAATCCCCTTAAACTACCATTAACAACCTGAGAGGTTGGCGTATTTTTCCCACCACTAAATATAGAAAATGCTAAAGAACCAAGGTTTTCTGAAACTGACATAAGGTTATTAATAGTATTCGAAACTAAAAAAGGTCCATTTTGTGACTTTCCAAGTCGGACCTGAGCCGTTCCGCGCGTGTCTAGTTCAGTTGTTACCTCAATGAGTTTACTTATTTCGTCAATGACCATATCTCGGTTATCTAGTAAAGAATTATTACTTGAACCACTGGCTGCTAGAAGCTTCTTATTAATATTTGCAAGTTCATTACTAAGAGTATTAATTGAAGTGATATCAATTTCGGCTTGCTTTAATATGCCACTTTTTACTTCTTCCACAACTTGAGCAGTAGATCGAAAGGTGCCAGCCATTAGGTCAGCCATTTCCATGGCCACTGTTCTAGGAGCAACATCACCTGGAGCTGCTGCTACTTCCTGAAGGGAGTTAAAAAACCTTCCCATAACAATTCCAAGGTTAGAGTCAGTAGGAAGCATCATATCCTCTAACTCTTTAAGCTTATTGAGGAATGAATTTTCTGCTTCGTAGTAGGCCGTTGCACTTCGGTTACGATCGATTAAATAAGAATCAAAGGATCTTCTAATGGCGTCGATCCTTACCCCTAAGCCTGACTGATTAGCAATTCCAGTAATACCACCTTGGCTTGCAGTAATTTCCTCTAAGCCTGCTTCACGTCTCTTATATCCATCAGTATTAATGTTGGCTATATTTTGCCCTGTCACTGCCAAAGATTGGCGATAGGATTGGAGGCCACTTTTCCCTATGTCAAATAGACTAGACATCCGTCTCGTTCACTTTGTTAGAAATATGGCCCTTGAATTGTAACTTTATGGCCTCTGCAATTCCAAAGCTTGCATTGTTTGATAGAGTTCTACTCCACTCCTGGTCTAGCAGAGATTGATAAGTTTTTTGAGATGAACTATCAAATATACCTTCAGCTAACTTACTTTTATTAGCTTGCTTAAGCATTTGAGAAACAAAAAGAGCCTCAAATTCCTCTGCTACTTGGGATAATTCTAAATCTGCTTGAGTTCTTTGGAATAAAGAAAAACCACTTTGCTGGGATGATTTTATATCTGGAATAATTGACAAGGTTTCACCTAGATTATAATTAATTCTGCACGTAAGGAACCAGCCTCACGAAGAGCTTCCAAAATGGCCACTAGGTCTGATGCGCTAGCTCCAACAGCATTGATCGACTCCACAATTTCAGATAGCTCGACTCCTGGATCAAAGATAAAGGCCTTTGCAACCTCTTCGTCTACGTCAATTTCAGTGTCTGGCGTAACAGTAGCATCGCCCGGCGTAACAACTACTTGATCAGAATTCATCGCAACATTACTATTTGGGGTAACATTTTGGTCTTCATTAACTCTTACGGTCATAGATCCATGGGTGACAACAGCTGGTGTTACTCTGACATCGCCACCTATGACTATTGTTCCAGTTCGAGCGTTGACAATTACCTTTGCTTTTGGCCTAGAAGGTTCAACTTCGATATTTTCAAGTAAACTCACAAAGGCTACTTTCTGTGAGGGATCTTTGGGAGACCTTACTTTTATAGACGAAGCATCTAAAGGTATTGCCACATCAGGTCCAAAGATCTCGTTGATGGCATTGGATACCTCTAATGAAGTGCTAAAATCACCTTGATGCAGGTTTAGTATAATATTATCTGATTTAAGAAATTGAGTTTCTACGAGCTTCTCAACAGTTGCTCCTCTCGGTACCCTGCCAACTGTGGGTATATTAACAACGACTGAGGATCCATCCTGTCCTGTTACCCCTAAGCCTCCTACGACCAGATTACCTTGGGCTATTGCATAGGTTTCACCATCAGCGCCTAAAAGTGGTGTCATGAGAAGTGTTCCACCTCTAAGAGAGCTGGCTTTCCCTAAGGTAGAAACTGTTATGTCAAGAGTTTGTCCTGGTTTTATAAAAGCTGACATTTCAGCTGTGACCATTACGGCAGCCGTATTTGCTCCATTCAAACCAGCAGTATCAGTAACTAGACCAAACCTAGATACCATGGATTGCATAGATTGAAGCGTCAGGCCAATGTTTCCATCACCTGTTCCATTTAAACCAACTACTATTCCATATCCTACTAATTGATTTGACCGTATTCCAGCAATTGAAGTAAGATCCTTTAATCGGTCAGCATAACTTAGATTAGCGCTTAGGAATAGCTGACTCAAAAAAAGTATAATTGATATAAATTTAGACATTAAAAATCCTTGTACTAAAGGGGTGATATACTAGAAAAAACTCTGCTGAGCCAACCCTTTTGACCTGTATCAGCTATATCTCCAACACCAAGATAAGCTATTTGTGCATTGGCTATTCTACTTGATTTTACTATATTATTTGCAGATACATCTTGAGGCCTAATCATCCCACTCAGACGAACATATTCATTCCCATTATTTAGGTGAAGTTTCTTTTGTCCCATGATCTCCATATTACCATTAGAAAAAACCTTCATTACAGTTACAGAAAGTTCTCCACGTAAGGAGTTAGTCTGAGCAGCAGATCCTGATCCTGAAAAAGCAGTTTCAGCGCCACTATCCAAAAGGGCTTGGTCACCCGCTGGATCTAGTAGGTTAGGTAGGTCTACTTTAAAGCTATCTGATTTAGCGCTAGTGGCAGATTGTGATTTGGATGCAGTAAAATCCTCACTTAGTGATACAGTGAGAATATCACCAACTTGTGCTGCTCTTCTATCCGTAGCAAAAAGACCCCCACTTGCGTCATTGTAAATACCCCCAGATGGTGCATTACTATTGGGTAAATTCATCTCATCAGGAATAATTGGTTCAAAGTTCATTGAAGCCCTATCTTCAACATGTGTAGAGCAAGAAAATATTAAAAGCATTGGAAAGGCAAAGCTTACTACTTTGTGGGTATAATTTTTCATTCTAATTCCCTAGGCAAGATTATAAGTTTTGTGCAATAAACCTCATCATTTCATCTGAGGATGAAATTGACTTTGATGCTACCTCGTATGCTCTTTGTGTTTCAATCATATCAACTAACTCTTGAACCACGTTTACGTTCGAACCTTCAAGGGACCCTTGTACTAATTTTCCAAATCCTCCCTCACGTGGATTTCCGATAGCTGCTGCACCACTAGCATTTGTTTCAACAACGAAGTTTTCACCAATAGGCTGAAGTCCAGTTCGATTGGCAAAGTCAGCTAAAGTTATTTGTCCAACTTCTTCTGCAGCTACCTGACCAGCTACCTGAACACTCACAATACCATCTGAAGAAACATTAATTTGGGTAACACTTTCTGGTATGGCTATCTCAGGTTGCAACACATAACCGCTAGGCGTAGTTAGAACACCATCTTGATTCCTCGTAAAGGCACCATTTCTTGTAAACCCAACTCTTCCATCTGGAAGAAGTACCTGAAAAAAACCAGCTCCGTCGATTGCCATATCAAGAGCATTGTCAGTATTGATCAAACTTCCTTGTGTATAAACTTTTTGAGTATTATTTACTCTCACACCAGTTCCAACCGCAAAGGCAGATGTAAGGTTTGTATCTACAGAGGTTTGCTCTCCGCTAGCTCGTTTGATTTGGTAAAGTAATGATTCAAAATTGGCTCTATCCCTTTTAAAACCGCTAGTATTAACATTAGAAAGATTGTTTGCGATTACTTGCATACGGGTTTGCTGAGCATTTAGACCCGTTTTTGCTACGTGCATAGAACTACTGGACATTTTTTACCTCTTTTGAAATTCCTTCAAAAGAGTTTTGCAAGGCTCATGCCAACAGTGAGCTTAATTAGTTAGGAAGCCTCATAATACTTGCACCACCTTCATCAATTTGCTCTGAGAGTGCGATAAATTTTACATTAATTTCGAAAAGTCGTTGTTGGCCTAGAGTATCTACTAACTCTTCAATAGCATTAACGTTACTATTCTCTATGAACCCCTGAGCTAAAACTACGTTCTGGTCTGCCCCAGGTATCCCGCCTTCTACCAATCTTATTTGGCCATCTGTATCTTTATGTAGGGGTTCCTCGGAACCACTAGTAAGGGCTATTGTTGCTGCAAGAACCCTTGTTCCCTCTGGTTCTCCTAACGGCTCTATAAATAAATCACCATTTTCTGAAACAACTATTTTCCTATGAGGGGGCATATTTATTGGGGCTAAATTTGTATCAAGAATTTTGGAACCTGCCCCGTCAGTTAACTCCCCTTCATTAGATACTTCAAAATCACCGCGCCTGGAAAGAGCGGGTCCTCCAGTATCTGGTTGAATTATGAAAAATCCACCACCTCGTATTGCTACATCAGTTTCCAGACCAGTCTCAGATAAATTACCCGGATTGGCTGAAAAAACATTTGCCCCCTCATGTAAAGCAAAAATTCTTGCATCATACCTTTTATCCTCCGTTAAAAAACCAGAAGAGAAAGTAGTTCCCATATCTCTACGAAAACCTGGGACGTTTATATTTGATAGGTTTTGAGATTTCACTGCCCTATTCATGTAAAGGTTATTCAGTGTGTTTAAAGCAGTGTGGATCATTCTATCCATTTACGATTCTCCCAAGATTTAAAATTTTCATTTTAAAATTATCCTCTAATATTAATAATAGTCTGTGTGAGGGTTGTTGTTGTTTCAATCGCTTTGGCAGATGCTTGGAAGTTTCTTTGGGCAGTAATCAGGTTAACTAATTCCTCGGTAATATCAACGTTTGAACGTTCTAGCGAACCAGATAAAATGTTGCCAAAACCTTCCGCTCCAGCCTCCCCAACTTGTGCGGAGCCTGAAACTGCTGTTTCAACGTAGGTAGCATTACCAATTTGTTTAAGACCATTTTGGTTGTTAAAATTTGCAAGTACAATTTTTCCTAATGGATTATTTTGTCCATTTGTATAATTTGCTCGGATGGTACCAGCAGCATCTATTTCAAGACCATCGAGTCTTCCTGATGTGAATCCATCCTGGTCCACAGAAAGAACCGAGAATGGTTGTGCAAACTGTGTAGAGGCCCCGTAGTCAATATCTAGAGCAATAGAAAAGCCTTCTTGTTGTTTCTCGTAGTGAACTTCCTTTTTTGGACTAAGTAGTTTACCACTTTTGTCAAAAGTTAATTCGCCCTCGTCTATATATAGTGGGTAATAACCTTCAACTAGATTTTCTGGGGGCGTCTCTACAGTATTACCTTCAGCATCAACGTATAAGGCTATTCCATCACTATTTGTAGCCTGAACAAGATTGAATATTTTAGGAATATTCCCCACACCAAGAGGTATATCATCCAAGCCTAAGCGTGTTGTTCCTTTAACTTTAATAGTTGAAGAATTTCCAGTTGTTCCAGTCGTGAAAGTAAAATTGTTTTCACCTGGATCGTATTTAACCACAACTCCACCGACAGTTTCACCCGTTACTGGGTCAGCGATCTGATTAATCCTCTCCTGAAGAGCTTCAGCTAGGGTAGAGCCAACATAAAAACCTGTCGGAACTTCTATTATACCATTAATACCATTAATTGAAACATTGAAAATATTCTCTCCACCAATGCTTGATAAACGGAACACTTCTGTTAATTTTTCTTTTGCAGCTGCTCCTGCAACTTGTGCCGCTGAGGCGGCTATCCCACGACCTGCCGTGAATACTGCGTCAGATTTAGTTGCGCCAACTCCCATCAAGTCATTATTTCCAGAGAAATGATCAGTAGTATCAACCACACTACCGTCAGAAGTTGAAAGCAAATATCGCCCTACCTCAATATTAGAGGCCTTTTGAGTTTGGGTCACTCCTAGAGCACCGTTGGCTGAAATAGCCTCCCCAGTAGTTCCTGATGAAAATGTAAAATCTTTAGTATCACTATTATAATTGACATTAATACCATATCTCTTATCGTTTAGCTGAATTTCTTCTCCGTCAGCAACGAATGTTCCAGTATAAAGAACTTCTCCACCTCTAATCAAAACCTCTGAAGCATCATTGGTTGAAGGAACGCCAAGATTATTTGTACTCGTGGCTAGGGATGATCCAAAAATTGTAAAAGAGTTAAAATTACTGTTTGTTCCAGTACCTAGAACAGTTCTGTCCACAACGAAGCTTAAACGTTGGTTTGTGGTATCATAATTTACTTTAATAGGAGGATTTTTTTCATCTACCCAATCAGTTGACGTTGTAACACCAGTTGCAAGCCCCAAAGTAGATAACGAGGTAGCTCCGCCAAACGTACCTGCGCCAAATTGGAAAATACCGTTGGTAGCACCTTTAGCAATTACATCTTTGTTGGTGTAGCTGTGCTTAGAAGTACCAATTTCCCTTACAACTATCTTTTTACTGCTAAAATTGATTGGAGCATCCTGATAAACCTTTTCAGCACCTTCAAAAAATGCCTCTACATTAGTAGACTTAGAATGTAGCACATTGAGTGCAGTAGTAGCTGCGACCCCTGACGTAAGAGTGAAGTCGGTATCAGGAAATCCAAGTCCAGTTGTATTGATTTGAATAGTAGTAGCATTAACTACGTTTGATACTGTAAATTCTCTGCCGTTAAGATTACTATTTCCTATGGCGCTTTCCGAAGCCAAAAAATTACCTGCAATACGTATTTTGCTATTTGCTGTTAGCCCAGTGGTATTGGCAAGGGTTAATGTTAGGGTATTTTCTGCAGCATTAAAGACTGCACTTTGACCACTGCCATTGTCACCTGCTGCAATCTGGCTATCGTAAACGCTAAGTTCAGGTCTATTCCCATAGTATGAGTGTACCATATACTTCGTTGCATTTTTGAGTGCATTACTACTGTCTATGAAATTATGAGTGATTGGGATAATTTCAGTTTGTGTTAGAATATTACCGGCACTTCCGACAGTTCTACCAAACAATTGGGTATTAACCCCTAGCTGAGTTGCCTTATCAAGAACGTCGGTTGTTTTTTTAACAGCGTAATTATTCATAGCTTCGTTAATCCTAGCTTGAGAGTGAGCTAAGAACTGCTCCTTGGTAAAGTCTGGAGATGCTCCTGTTAATGAGATCCCCTCCTTATCAGTTACATAACTTGAGCCTAATAAATCAACAGTTATGGGGGTATCAAGAGCGTCAGAGGTACCTTCTGCTGTTAGTTTAAACAAATTAATATTTATATCGTCATCAACATTTTTAACAATTTGGATTTTTCTATCGTCGCCGTAGGCTTCATTACAAGCTCTCTCCACCTCAGCTGCTAATTGTGCAGCGTTATATTGACCTGGTCTTATGTCTATATTTACTGGCTGGTCACCATTATCTACATTTAGTGTTAAAAAGTTTTTTCCCCAATAAACATTGCTACCAGTCACTAATCCAGCCTCTCTAGTAGCGTTAAACTGCATGGGATCTGTAACTACTTGGACTAATTTGTCACCTTCTTCTCCAAAGTCAAAGGTACTCTGTGCGCCCTTAATATTAGCTCCTTGCGAATTAACTTGCTGTTGAAGATCATCAAGCTTGTAAAGAGCAGAACCTTTGCCCTCTATAAAATAGTTATCATCTGGAACTGAGGTCGTTTGTGCTCCAAACTTATCAATAAATATTTGCTGTCCAGTGTCATTTACTGCACTAACCAAGTCTGGGTCAATAATGGTATCTCCAATCACTAGCTTAGTATCAAATTTATTAGTAGGATCACTTGTAGATGCTGCTTGAGTCTTAACAAAATACATAGTTGCAATAGTTGGATTACCCAAATCGTCAAAAATGGTTATAGAAGTGGAGTTTGTAAATGTTGTTGGATCGTTAGGATTAAAGGTATAATTACCTGCAAATTCCTGCTTTGTTGTTACCACTTCTGCGGTAGCAGGGAGGTTAACGCCTAAGGAAATATTACTAGTCGCTTTAGGATCACCGGAAGTAATTGGCAATTGCAATGGGACTGAACTAAGAAGATCTTTAGCAGTAACAGATCCGTCCTCGTTAACAGGGTAAACAAGTAAATACTGACCAGCCGAGTCAACCACATATCTGTCATTGTCTACGTTGAGAGAACCATTTCTGGTATAAACAGTTTGTGCAGAGGTCAATGAAGGCTTAAGTGAGAAAAAACCTTGCCCCGAAATAGCTAAGTCCAGAGCATTAAGTGAAGACGCGATATTTCCCTGTGTAAACTGCTGCTTAATTCCTTTCAAAATCGTACCAGAACCAATCGATGATGAAGAGTTTTGAAGGGGGGATGTAGCAAAGATATCACCAAATTCTGCACGACTTCTTTTGAATCCTGTTGTTCCAACGTTCGCAATATTATTTGATGTAGCAGAGATGTCTGCTGATGAACCATTCAATCCTGTTAGTGCTGTATAAAACGACATTTATTTACTCCGACTATATCATTACAAACTTGGTTATTTTAGATATTATTTGATCTAAATTTCTTAACGTCCGAAGCATTAATATTCCCATAATCCTTCACCTCAAGTACTACACCAGTTTGAGGGTCTCCCGTAGACGCAGCTAATACTTCAGCGAAAACTGATGGCGTAACGCCAGATCTACCATTTTCGCCATTCATAAACGCTTCAACTTTTAACGGACTTTTTTGGCCAACTAATTCTTTTGGAATATCAGTCCAAGAAAATCCAACTAATCCAGAGGCCTGTGCACCTAGATCCATTGTGTGAACAACTTCTCCAGCATTATTAGAGAACACTACGTTTGTCGCACTTGATGCCCTAGGAAGGTCTAGAACTCCATGTACTTCGTTATTAGAATTTGGCCTAACTTTATCGCCTGGCACAAGTACTGAATGCCCAAGTAAATTGGTAGCTGTAGCAATTCGAAATTCTCCTAGTTGGCTCGAAAGACTTTTAAGATTTTCACCCATTTCAGCAATGCCAGTGACAGTAGAAAACTGTGCCATTTGAGCTATGAAATCACCGTTCTCCATGGGGGCGAATGGATCCTGATTCTGTAATTGAGTAGTCATAAGTTTTAAAAAATCAGATTGCCCAAGTGTTTCTTTCTGCTTTCCAGCATTTAAGTCTTCATTAGATTTAACACCTATTTTTTCTAGGATCTTGTTAAGTGTGGCGGTTGAGTTTGGATCTATGTTGGACATTCTATTCTCCAGATTTCAGTTATTTACCCATATTGATTGTACGCATCATTAAATTTCTAAGAGTTGATACGACTTCAATATTATTTTGATATTGTCTTGATGCTTCCAGCATTTCGACTAATTCTTCTTCGACATTTACGGCAGCGTTAAATATAAAGCCTTCATCATTTGCTTGAGGGTGTTCAGGCATATAAACCTTCTCAGGAAGTCTATTTACTTCCTTTATTTGTACTGCATCAACGCTTGCTAGCCCCGATTGTCTTAGTCCATCGGCAAATTTTGTCTCAAATACTGGCTTGATAGCTCGATAGGCTTTGTCAATTGAACCAGAAACATTATTTGCATTTGCTAAATTAGAAGCTACTGTATTTAAACGAGTAAGTTGAGCTGACATAGCTCTCCCAGAGATATCAAAAATATTTCTTATCTCAGCCATTATTCACCTCTTATAGCGGACTTTAGCCCAGAAATTTTGTTATTAAGGAAAGTCAGAGTAGTTTGGTAACGCATAACATTTTCAGAAAACTGCATTTGTTCAATCGCCATTTCAACAGTGTTACCATCAAGGCTTGGATGAATAGGCTGTCTAAATAGACTATTCTGGCCAATCCGCTTTTGAATATTGGTGAAGTGGCGATTATCTGTTGCAGCCACGTTCCCAATTTTATTTATTCTCTTTAGCTCACTATCAAAATCTAAATCACGTGCTTTAAAATTGGGGGTTGCAGCATTTGCTATATTAGATGCTAGCATATCATTTCTACGTGACCTCAAATGTAGAGCACTTGCATGAAAGCCTAAATTTTCTTTAAAACTTGGCATATTGAACTTTTTTTCCTAATCGTTAAAAATAACGTCTATTAGCATCCTTCTGGATCGAAATTTGCAAGTAGAATGCCAAACTTCAAACCGATTGGAAAAATGATGGAAAATAGTCAAATATCAAAAGTTAAGAGTAATAAAGTTTTGAAGCTGGCACCTGAAACTATAAGAATTAGAGATGCTATAGTTGAAAAATATCTGGACGTACCTTTAGATACTTTGAGCAGTAAACTTCAATCACTAATTAGCAATGAAACTGATACTGGAACCAGATTGGGTATTCTATCAGCTAGAGTAGAAATATTAAGGATGCGTTTTGCTGATATTACAGGTGGAACCTATACCAAAGATAAGGGAGATTCTTCTGAAGACAATGATGGTGACGGGGACGAAGTTGATGCTGAAGATTTAGAAGATGAAAGAGAAGGTTGGATGACGCTTAGGATCCTTGAAGCTAGTGAAGTAAATGGAGTCCGGTTCCCGGAAGGTGTTAAAATTGATGTCCACACAGAGGACGCTAAAAAGCTCCTTGCATCGAAAAAAGCAGAACTGTTGTCAATGAAGGTAGAGGGAGCTCTCGAAGCTGAAATTTTGGGTGAAGGAGAAACTCTAGAGCCAGAAAATGGACCTGAAGAGTCTTCAAAAAAAGTGAAGGAAGATTCTGTAGATAAGAGCAATGATAAAACAAATGAAGAAATGGATTTGGAAAACTCAGGGGAAGAAAAGCAGAGTGACCAGAGTGAAAATACTAGTTCTCGAGAAACTTCAAAAGAAAATAAGGCTGAAAATTTGATACAGCCTGATAAGAAGGATGGTAGTAAGGGAACTATGGTTGAAGAAAATATTGAAAAAACAGATGAGCTTATGTTGTCCAGTGATAACAAGCAGCCTTCAGGTAGTACTCCAGATTTGGATGGAGACTTAGGACTAAGCCCAGAAGAGTTGGCTGATTTGACCCAATCTGATAAAAGTGTTGAGGGTAAGCCTGAGGATAGTGATGAAGATTTAAACGAGAGCATTGGGCTAAATCCAGAAGAGCTAGCTGATTTGACCCAATCTGAAGAGACCTCTGATGGAAGTGAAGTTAAAGGAATACCCAAGGAAAAATGACAAATAAGACTGGTTATAAAACTCATCTAAAATTTTAAGCAGGGAGTAGGCTAGTTAGCCTTTCCTAATAAAAAAGACTATGTTTTAGTCCTATATACAAAAATAATTCTTTACCAGAGGAAGTTAGGGCTTGGTAAACCTAAATCTTTAATTAAAATTATGTTTTTTGTGTATGAAATTTGATCAATGTCTCAATTTGCTCTTCACTAAGACCAGTTCGTTTGACTATTTCATTAACTCCCAACCCAAGTTTAGCCAAATCGATAGCGTTATTTATCTTTTGTTCTGATAAATTCTCATCATTCTTCTGTCCTATATCTTTTTGAATCGAGCGTATAGTTTCGTTCAAAATGTGAAGGTTATCTTTTGATGTTGTAATATTTTTGTCAATAGTTCCGTATTCTGTACTGAGAAAATTAACCTGTTTTTGTATCTCGTTAATATGGTTGTGAATTTCATCAAGCTTTTTAAACAAATGTTTCCTTCTAGATCCAAGACCTATAATCATTACTAAAAGGCCTAACAAAATTATAAGAATACCAAATTCGATGGCACCTAAATTCATAGTTCTTGTTAGTAATATTTCCATTAAATCAATTCCAGTTTGCAACTTACTAATACTGACCCAAGTACCAACTATTTTTCAAGGGAAACTTGTATATATTTTTGAAAATCATTAAAAATCTCTAATTTGCTATTCACTCTTCTTTCAAGCATGTGAAAGCGTTCTATCAGCGATTTAAGGGTTTTTTTTTCATCTTTGCTTAATGGGAACTCACTTAAGGTAGAAAAAATACTGGTCCAATCAGACTCTAGATAATCTTTTATTTCAGCTAATTTATTTTTAAGTTCCTCAGGACTTTTTAAAAGTATTTCAGCGCTTGAAATTTTACCTTCAATCGCACTCAGAAATTCTTCCCTTTTCGCTCGCATGAGCTTGTAAACCTAAGTTAAGTCAAGTCAAGTTCAGCTTTTCATATCTTTATAAGCATCTAGCAGCATATCTGCTACAGCATCTAAATCAATAGGATAGTCTCCATTGGCAATGGCATCCTTTATTCTCGAAACAGTTTCAACGTCTATTGGGGGCTTTTTTGTGAAATCTGCTAATGCCGTAGTTGCTATAGATGAACTTACATCAACAGAGTCTACCCCTACCGACCCACCTCCAACTTTAGATGGAGAAACATTAGAACCTGATACACCAGAATTTGAAGCCTTACTAGAATTTGATCTAGGTACTTCTAGGTTTTTTGCTAGGTTTTTTATTGAGTCTACCATAAGTTTACCCTCCTCGGATACTATTACGACTTAATTTCCAATAGTGTTAGCATTTATGCTAACTTTTTTCTCATTTATTATTCTGGCAACTAAGGTTTTTTCACTAGAAATATTTTTGACTTTAATTTTCTCACCTCTTTGCCCATTTTGTAATGCTATCCCTATGACAGATACATTGAACATGTTTCCTGCTTTTACAATCTCAATTTGATCTCCACTACTTATAACCCAATTTGGCTCTAGATGTCGAGACCTTACAGGGAATCCTACACTAATATTAGTCTTCAATTTTCTACCTATGAGATCTATTTTATTCCTGAAAGTCCCTGTTCCGATCCTTTTTTTTGCCTTTACCACCTGAATATCTTTTTCTGTAATCAAATGCCCTTTAGATAAACTTTTTGTTACTACAATGGCTAAATTTTTCCCACTTACAACTGGCTCTATACTATTCTTTGAATCACTTAACTGAGCTCTTGTTCTTACTAAAACTTTCCAGTCATTACCATTTTCTGTACAAACAACTTCTACGGTTGACCAACCTTTAAACATGGGGAAAATAGCCAAAGGGCTACTGCAAGCTGGGAATTTTTTATTAATGTTAATTGCTGGGTGGGACTCCATACCCTTATTTGCCAAAAAATTTACAACTAAGGTTTTTAGCATTTGTCCAGAAAACCCATCTGATGCGAGAAGTTTTTGAGGAAACATAATCATAAAACATGAAGCTATTAAAAAATAACTAGAATAGAGTGCACGTGTTAGTAAAATATTTGACATATTATCCACCAAAAAAGAATATACCTCTATTAAATGTTTGGTTGGTAGGGGTTGAAGATTTTTCATAAGGTATTCCTAAAATCATCCCTTGTATTTGGTTGAGGCTAGGCAAATGTAGCTTTGCTCCCGCAAACATAAAATTTGGGTTTTCCTGAGCAAAGGCTTTAGGATTTGCAGCAACTATCGCTAACTTTAAAAATCGCTTATCTAAACCACTTTCGGCGTAAAATTTATTTATTATGTGTCCTAGGGATTGTCCCTTTTGTACAGTATGTTTTTCAGAATGATCGGGGTCAATGATGAAGGCGTTATTAGAAGAGGTAGAGTCATTATTTTGGAATCCTTGTCCCCGGTACTCTAATATTACTATAGGCTCAGCAAACGTAACCTGGGCTAACGTTATTAGAAAGGGAAAAAGAAAAAAACCAATCACACGCATTATAAGACCTCCAAAAATTCTACAATTTTCCCTTCTAGATTGCTTATATCCCTCCTGGGATCTAATGGGGTCAATACAGAAGTATTATTAGTCAATGACACGACTCTAAATAATATCCAGGGAGTATTGGTCCCTTTGGTATAAGCAAGAGAACTTAGGGTTAACCCATGTTTTTTTCCCAGCCTAACAATGAGGTTATTCTGGCTATTATCTAACTGCATATCTGCCTGTAAAGGTTGACACTCAAATTCTGAAAAAAGAGCATCTGTATGTTTTTTTGTAGATTTCACAAGGGTTTCAATAATTAAGGACTTACTTGGTTTTGAAAGAATATTAATCATCCTCCAAGGAGAGTTATTAGATAATTTCAGGGAAATTTGGTGTGATTTTGAATACGCTTTTGAATAAGTCAGTCCATAGTAAAGAGTTGAGGTGATTTCCATTATCAATGTTGTTTCATTATTAATTGAACCAGTATTATTCTGGATCGCTGCAGTAATCTTTGGAACGTAAGCGAAGGAACCCACATTTGTTCTAACTCTACCAGCAGTAAGTGAGGTGTAATCATATAGATCGTTAGTAGCTTGCAAGGTTTTAGAGTTCAAAGCTACATCATAGGCTCTTGATATTTCTACATTTGGTCGGGACTCTATTGATTTAAGCATTTCCAGGTATAGCTGGGTTAAAACTGGACCCAGCCAGGCTGGAGCTGTAGGACTTAAACTTAACGATGGTTTATAAGCTGTGATGTTAACAAGGTTACCATTTTTGCAATTTTTTTGATTTAGGCTGCCAATTGCTGCTCTAATAGTGACTTCATAATGGGTCTCTTTAATCACTTCTTTAAGGATTGCATAGTCTAAGATTTTAGTTGTTGGCCTAACAACAAAGTTATCTGTTAACTCCGTTCCAGTGCCAACTGCCGAGAATCCGTTTACTTTTGCACCACCTTGTAAGGATGCAAGATATAGGGCATCATCTAAGGCTCGTCTTCTTGCTACTGTTGTATCTTCAGGAGAATCTAAAGTAGCCCTTCCAACAGATGTAACAAACTCTAATTTATCTTCGCTCAGCATGCTTGCTGAAGCATTTACAGTATCACCAGAAACTAAAGTTGCAAGAATTAACGGGGCTATCAAAGAAAAAGTAAGAGCCAGTATTTTAATATGAATACTCATTCACTATGCAACCGATCTTGCTCTCTTGAGAAGATAGCTAAGAGTTTCACGATCTATTTCTAAAACTACCTCATAAGTGTCCGCTCCAGTTGGATTGATCCTTGTTGTTCTAGCTCCCCTTATAGTTCCTGAAACTACACCCCTGAAAGTATCATTCTGAACCATTAAGTCGATAACAGTCGTATTACCTTCTACATTTAGGCCATGAATTTGTTCGGCTAGATCACGCATTGCTGCCATTCGGGCAGATCTAATTGCCATTAACCGACGTTGATTTTCTGAACGTCCTGGTTGGGAAGATACGACAGCGTAACCTACTGCACTGATAGTTGGAATTTCCTCTACGCTGGCATCTAGTACTTCATTTATTGCGGCCACATGCGCTGCTTCTTCTCCCCCACTTTGGGTCATGCTCATAGTAGTCACCACTGCGTCTTCAGTAGCGGATCCGCTATTACCTGAAAATGCACTTTGTAGTACTGATGACTGGCAACCAGCCAAAATATAGCACATAGACATAATAAATAAAATTCTACTATTCATAATATTCGCTCCGTTAGATTGGGCTAGCGCTTTAGCCGATGGTTTGACTCATCGATGCATAGAGCATGCCAATTCACTGACCCTCATGAGTATTAGTAATATTTTCCACTCTTTTTGTGGTTTATATCCCAATGGCATGGATTTTGCCTCACTGGTCTCAAAGTAAAAAGTTGATCTTGGGTTATATTTGAAATGATTTTAGGAAGAATAAATAAAAAATTCAATGAAAACAACAATTTGAATTCATTTATGAAATTTAATTATGATTTAAGTAATGTCGGAGTTTTGACGTCATGGATTTGACAGCTAAAAGTCTGGGTTTTAGTAATTTAGGCAGTATTCTAAAAGTAGGGGTTCTTCCAATAGGCATCCTGGCGGTAGTCGCTATGATGGTCCTACCCATACCAGCTTTTCTTCTCGATTTATTCTTTGTTACAAATATTTTAGTTTCTTTATTGGTATTGATGGTTGCTATGCATACTTATCGTCCATTAGATTTTTCAAGTTTTCCAAGCTTGCTATTAATTGCCACAGTGTTGAGGCTAGCTCTCAATGTAGCATCCACTAGAGTAGTATTGGCAGATGGTCACACTGGTAGTGACTCTGCAGGTAAGATAATTGAGGCGTTTGGTAAATTTATAATTGCTAGCAACTATGCTGTGGGGATTTTTGTATTCATCATTTTAGTTATAATAAATTTAGTAGTTATTACTCGAGGTGCAGGAAGAGTATCAGAGGTTTCAGCTAGATTCACCCTAGATGCAATGCCAGGAAAACAAATGGCAATTGATGCAGATTTGAATGCTGGGATATTAGATGCAGAGCAAGCTACCCGGAAGAGGGATGAAATAGCCAAAGAAGCAGACTTTTACGGAGCAATGGATGGTGCTTCTAAATTCGTTAAGGGAGATGCCATTGCAGGTATTTTAATTCTGGCCATAAATATTATTGGCGGTTTAATTGTTGGGATAACTCAACATGAATTAGGGGTAGAAGAGGCTGCAGAGACTTATATTCTGCTTTCAATAGGAGATGGATTAGTTGCTCAAATTCCTTCCCTATTACTGGCTATTGCTACAGCCATCATTGTAACTAGAGTCTCTTCTAACCAAGATATGGCTGAACATATTGGTAGCCAAATAAGCCTTTCAAGGGCTTGGATTCCGGTATCAGGCGTTCTTCTTCTCATTGGTATCGTACCAGGAATGCCAAATACATTATTTCTAATTGCGGCTGCCATAGCTGGTTTTGTTGGATACCTTTCAATGAATAAGAAAAATACTGACCAAATTGGAGAGGAAACAACTCCTGGCGTAGAAGAAGAAACCACGCCCGACGGCACAATTAGTTTAGATGATGTCACTGATTATTCCCCAATATCCATTCAGTTAGGTTATGGTCTTGTTTCTATGGTAGATGACGACACAGGAGGGCCTTTAATAAGTCGAGTAACAGGCATAAGAAGAGAGGTTTCAAAAATTCTGGGATTTGTTGTGCCTCCTGTCAGAATCAAAGATGATTTAGCGTTATCTGCTAATCAGTACAGGATAAGAATTGGCCAGACGATTGTTGGAGAGGATATAATCTATCCAGATGGACTTTTATGCATAGCAGGAGAAGATGTCTCAGTAAAGGTCTCGGGCAATGAAGTGAAAGATCCATCTTTTGGAATGGATGCCGTTTGGGTTAAGTCTAATCAAAAATCAGAGGCAGAGTCTAAGGGTTATGTTGTTATTGCACCTGAGTCTGTTTTGGCAACCCATCTGAGCCAAATTCTTAATCGGTTTGCAGGTCAACTTATTGGTCAAGATGATGTTCAAGTTTTACTGGATAACTTATCAAAAACAGCTCCAAATTTGGTAGAGTCCGTAGTACCTAAATTGATACCCCTACATAATTTAACAGGCGTTATCAGAGAATTGCTTTCCGAAAGAGTTCCCATTAGTGACCTACGAAGTATTCTTGAAACTCTAGCAAGCATTTCTGGACGTAATTTATCAGTAGTTGATACTGCTGAAGCCCTTCGGCCTACTTTAGCAGGATTATTAATCCAACAAATAGCACCCTTAAATCAGGCTTTACCTGTAATCACATTGGATGCAGAGCTAGAGCAGATGCTCATAAAAATGGCAAGACAGAGTGGAGAGGAAGGACTTGTTTTAGATAATGAATTAGCTCAAAAGCTACTATCGAAAATTGCTGAGACTACGCAGAAACTGAGTAATGAAGGAAAGACTGCAGCTTTAGTTGTTTCTCCTGCAATTAGAAGACAGTTTTCTGCAATAGTTAGGCAGCATGTTGAAGAAATGATTGTATTAGCCTTCACTGAGCTACCTGATAATCGAAAAATAAATGTTGTTGCATCTATTGCAGGCTAGGAATTAACAAAATGATCTATTCAAAAAGGAAGGTTTAAAAATGACAATAATTACTGTGAGAGCAAACGATACTGCTGCTGCGATGGATGAGATTGTAGAAAAATTAGGGACAGAATCCTACATCTTAGATACAAAAAAAGTTGGTAACGAGATGTTAGTGAAAGCAACCAATAAGCCAGTAAAAAAGTCACGTCAAGGTAAACCTATGGCGCATAACTTTTCAAATATGATGTCTAAGGAATTAAGTAGTAAACTTTCGGGAAAGATTAAAAATGAATTTCAAAAAAATCCTGATAAGGTTGCACTCACTAATCAATTTGAATCGCAAGGAAATGTTGACCAAATCTCTCTAAAGGAGATGGGGTTAGAATTGAAAGCCTTGAGAAGGACCTTAGCTGATATGGTCCTAACGGACACGGCGGGGTTAAGTCCCAACCTGCAAAGTACGACAAAAATCAAATTACAAAGGGTAGGGTTCTCAAGTAGTATTTTGACCAGGTTTAAAAATGCCATATCAGACTTAGATTATGAAAAAGGAAAGAACCAATTTCTCAATTCTGTAGCTAATAATCTTGCTAATGACGACCCAGATCAGGCTATCTTAAGTAGTCGCTTTATTTTTGTTTTAGGCGCTAGTGGAAGTGGCAAAACTTCCCTTTCGGCGAAGTTTGCAGCAAGGATAGCAGAACAAAGTAATAATAGACAAGTAGCATTAGGACAACTTGGAATGCATAAAGACCTGCACATGGATGGGTTAAAATCTTTTTCACGTCTGATAAATGTTCCCAATATTAATCTCAATCCAGATAATGTTATCCACAAGCTTTTAGATATAGAGCAAAAAGTTGTGGTGGATGTATGTACTAATCCTACTGAGGCCGTAAAGGCAATTGAGCTTTTGAAGGATAGGATAGGTTCCAGTAGCGTTTTGACAGTGCTAATTTCACCTGCTGGTTCCAATAAACACAATATAAATAGATTAATTAAAAATTTTGGGTGCCTCAAGCCTCTTGTCGCTTGTACTAAAACTGATGAGAATATTGTTTCACCAGAGGAATTATCTACTATGATGGATAATAATCTCTCAATTGGGTTTTTAACCGGAACTAAATCAATACTAAAATCACTTTCTTTTGTCGATCAGAACTATTTGGCCCAATATTTGAAAGAAACTTTATCAACATCTAATTGAAGAGGAAATAACATGGCAACCTCTATAGCCGTAGCTAGTGGAAAGGGTGGTGTTGGGAAGACAAGCATTGCTGTCAATCTTGCTTTGACTTTATCTCGTCAAGGTTCTCGGGTGGTCTTATTTGATGCAGACTTTGGCTTGGCAAATTCTCATATATTACTGGGGGTGAACCCAAAAAAGACAGCTCAAGATATTCTTATTTCTAAGACACCTATTAATGATTCATTATCTCCTGGTCCACTTGGCTTGAAGTTTTTATCTGGAGGTAGCGGATTGACTGAGCTTTTAAATTTAGAGGTAAAGGCAAGGTATGAGTTAATACGTTCATTCGATACTCTGGCTGAAACAACCGATATTCTCGTAGTTGATGTTCCTGCAGGTGCTTCAGATAGTTCAATCACTTTTTCTGCGGCGGTGGATAGGTTAGTTGTCGTTTTAGTTGGAGAACCAACGAGTTTTATGGATGCGTACACATTTATTAAAGCCGCAAGTCTAGAAGCTGGAGTGGAAAAATTTTCCGTAGTTGTTAATATGGTAGAGGATGAAAAACAAGGTTTACAGCATTTTTCAAAGTTCCAGGCTATTGTTAATCGATTTCTTGATGTGAAACTATCCTATTGTGGTCACGTCCCTTTCTCGCATAGGATAAGACAATCAGTAGTTCAGAGAAAACCAATTATGATTACTAAGCAGGATACTGTTGAATCAAGAGCATTTATGGGGGTGGCAAAATCTGTTCAAAGTACACCCAAGAGTGGACCCAAAGGAGTGGTGTTCTTTAATTAAAGAACGTCCAGGAGAAAAGGACTCAAATGAAGAATTCATACACTGAAGAAAATCCTGGCGTTGAAAGCTTGATTCATGAAAATATGGAATTGGTACGCAAAATTGCGTGGCACATGCATGGTAGAGTTAGGAATGCTGTTGAGATAGATGATCTCTTGCAAGTTGGATATTTTGGGCTAGTTAACGCAGCCCAAAAATATAGTAAAAAAGAGGGGGCTGCATTTTCTAGTTACGCAGTAATTAGGATAAAAGGAGCAATTGTTGATTATTTAAGGAAAAGCTCGAATCTTTGCAGAACAACTATCCAAATGCAGCAAAAGGCAAAGAAAGCTGAAGAGGTTCTTCGTTCAGAGTTACAAAGAGATCCTACCAGCTTAGAAATGGCCAAGAAATTAGGAATGGAACTGGAAGAGTATGAGGAATGGGAAGTGGCTTTTAACGCTAATGTCCATCAATCGCTCGATGCAGTGTATGATGAATATTCAATTTGGTTCGCCTCAAGGGATAGCGGTCCTGAGGAGGCTCTATCAGATTCTCAACTTAAACAAACCTTAAAAGGCGCATTATCCAGCTTGCCGAAGAAAGAAGCTTTAGTGATTCAGCTGTATTATGTTGAAGAATTGAATGTATATGAAATTGCTGAGGTCTTAGAGATAACAACTGGACGTGTATCTCAAATTAAGAAATCAGCTGTTGCGAGACTCCGTGATCTATTAAGTCAAACATCAATGTAAAATGGTGTATTGTGGTAAAAAAGGATTTCTATCAGACAAAATCAGTACACATGGCAGTTCAAACTGCTGAGCTGAATTTACTGGGGTATAACCTAGAGCAGGAGCTGTCACTTTCTTGTAGCTTAATGAATATTTCCAGGGGTCACTGTATAATTAAGGTAAAACCAGTGGACCTTATGGGATCTATAAGTACCGGGAACCTTGATATAGCAATAGATCGCCCAGTTATGAAGGCTGAGGTTGTATTAGGCAAAGACCGATTTTCACAACTGTGTGCTTTGATAAATAATGATACTAGCAGACCAATAACTGTTATAATGATGCTCAATGCACCTCTTTCAGTTAATTTAGCTGGTGATTTATTTATAAATTCTCCTGCTAAATTAAAAATTACCAATTTATCTTGGATTATACCTTTAAAATAAATCTTACTTTAACGCATTAATTGGTCTGTAGCTTTACTCTCGGTTTCTAACATTTTTGCATTACCGTTAAATGCTTGCTGAGCTCTTATTAACTTAACGAGCTCGTTTGATATGTCAGTATTCGAATTCTCTAGACTACCACCCTGTATAAGGCCAAAGCCTAATTCTTTAGGATTTCCAATATTTGCAATACCTGAACCAGGGGTTTCAATAAAGTTTCCTACCCCAGCTGATCTTAAATTACTTTCGTTAGCAAACTTGGCCAAGGCTACTTGGCCAATAGTAAGGAATTCTGAAGTTCCGTATGAGGCTTTTATTTTTCCATCAGGCTCAACTTCTACATTCGTCAATCTTTGAGGTTTCTTCCCATCCACGGATACATTAAAGGGAAGTTTGATGGGGCTTTTATTTTTATCCAAGAGAGGAATGTTCTCAGAATTTACTACGAAACCTTGGTTATTTACGGTGAAAGAACCAGCACGGGAATAAGTAACTACTCCTGTTGTTTCTCTGGTATCGAGTAAGAACATACCGTTCCCAACTATCCCTAAATCTAGGGCATCTCCTGTTTCTTTTAGACTTCCTTGAGAATGCATTCGACGAGGGTCGGTTAAAGATATTCCTAATCCGCTAGTAACTCCAGGTCTTATACCACTTTGCTCAGAATAGATGTCATCAAATGCTGCCATACTCTTTTTGAAACCAATTGAGTTTGCATTTGCTATATTATTGGATATGACAGCAATTTCCTGTGACACACCCGCTAGACCAGACCTAATAACTGATATCATTTTACCATCCTTTGCTGATCTGAGCATACAAGTTTTATGCCAAATCTAGGAGTAACCTACATTAGAATTAATAAATAAGTAAAATAAGTCGTTGGACAACTAGAGTTTTTATTTGTAGGTTATGGGCGGATGAAATGTAGAGGTAAAAATGTCTCCTAATACTAATAATTCACAAAGAGCTTTGGTGCCAATAAAACAGCCCTCTCCTCCAGCGCTCATTGAAAAAAACAAAGATTTAGCCCCGTTAGATTTGGTTAATGGCAATCTGTCTCTTAGTACTAGGGAAGAGGTCAGGAAATTATTACCAGACATAATGGGAAAGGCTCTTGCAAGAATTTGGATTGATTCTGATTTCCATAGAGAGTTTTCGTCAGATCCTCACACTACCTTAGAAAAAAATGGGGTATATTTACCTGAAACAATGGTTGTAGAGTTTCAAAAGCCTAATTCTGATAGGCCGAGGATTGTAGTATACGAGAGGAGACCTGGATCTAAATTCAAAGCTAGAATTTTTTACCTTCAATTAATAATGATGGCTGGTCGCTGATGAGGGTTGTGTGCTTTTTAACTAAAGTTGCAGCTTTTTTATTATTCATAACACCAAGTATGTGGGCAGATAATCATTCATTATCAATGAGTGATAAGCTCTTTAAGGAGGCTACTGATTCTGTGAAGGCAAGAGAATATCAAAAAGCTATTAGCATATTTGAAGAATTAGCTAACCTTAACGAACATGATGCGCAATATAATTTGGCTGTTTTGCTAAAAGCAGGCAAAGGTAAAACTAAGAAGTATACAGATGCTCTATATTGGTCTTATCTATCTAAACTAGGAGAAATTCCTGAGGCAAATGAGTTGGTAGAAGATTTGATAGATTTGCTCCCTGAAAAGACAGTAGAGGATGTCAGACAGAAGGTTAAAACCCAACTTGAGGATAATGTTGAGACTGGACGCAAAGACTCAATTATGCATTTGGGTAGGTTCTTTTTAGATGTTTTGAGTGAAAAGGAATATGCTTCCGCGTATAAATGGTTTACAGTGGGGGCGGCGCTGGGCATTAAAAAAGCAATTGCCCTTAGGGATGAAGTTGAGGAGGAATTGACCCCTGAACAAATTGTAGAAGAGCAAGAAAGTGCTGAGAAATTTTTCCGAGGTTTTGTTAATAAACTTGAAGAAACATTGGATGAGGAGAACAGCTCATGAAAGTAAAGGTACATTGGATTGTAGATGGTATAGCTGATGTTGAAGCAGAAAGTCAGGAGGAGGCTGAAAGTTGGGTAAGCGAAAACTTGCAGACTTTGTTAAATAATAATCCTGAATTTAAAGATAAATTAGGTGCAAAAGCCATACAAGGAAAAGCTTATTTTCCAGGTTCGTCAGAATAAGTAAATCCCAACCTAATAACTAGTCCTAATTATTTGGATTCCAGAGGAGATAAATTTGATTTTCTCCAGGTCTGTAGCCAACTTAATGTAGAGGTATCCGAAAACTTTCTAGTCTGATAGCCGGTCTTCAGCATTTCAGCTAGCCTATTAGTTAAATTATCTTCACTTCCGTCATCAGCTATCTGGTCTCCATCAGCTTGGCGTTCCTTGTAGTTAGATTGACTATTTGCTAATATTGCTTTTATCTGTTCCATAAAAAATAGAACGACAATTTTTTTTTTTTTGTTTAATTTTAAGTGATAACAAAACTACTGAAAACTATTTTCTTAAGAATTGGTTGAGATCCCAAGTCTCTAAGTTTTTTATTAAATGCCTCTAGTAGGTATTTTCTGAATTGATAGATTGTTGGTTCATCCTCAGCCATCTCCAAAGTAAAATCACCGATCTTTTTTATCACTATTGAACGAAGAACTGGTACAAAAACTTCAAAAATTTCGTAAAAATCTTCAGCTTTCATGGGGGTTTCATATACGGCAACCGATAGATTAATAGTTAGTACTTTTGTACTTCCAATCAAGTTAGTTGCCAGTGGTCCGCTAAATTCATAATATTTATATCTTGGAGACAAAAACTTTATGGTCCCATCGGCCATAACTTCAGTTTCTGCTTCAGCCTGAGCCCTTTCTTTAGCACGCTTTTTTGCAATAACTTCTGCCATTTTTAGAGGAGGATCAACTTTAAGGTATTTATAGGGATCTTCAACTTTTTTTTCTATGAGGGCTCTGATTTCCTGGGATGTAGGGGGGGAGAAAAGGAAATATTTTACTGCAAAAAAAATTATAAAGAAAAGTAGTGCTGGACCACCATAGAGAGCAATTTGGAAATAATCTAACTTAACTGGTTTTTTCTTCTTAGGAGGAGGGATCTCTGCTTTTTCCTCTTTGCCTTTTTTTTCGTTGCTACTCATAGATTGTATTCCTAAAGTTAAGATCTTTATATTTTCGACAGGTTTTTTTGTTCAGCTGGCTCCCGATACATATCCTGCATGTATTTTCTTTCATTCTAAGATACTAATTAACGCCAGCTTTCCCAAAATGTAAAATTCTATGTAAAATTTTTCAAAAATAGGTCGTAGTTCTAAGTCTAAAGAAATCTTAAAAGTAAATTAAAAATGGTAAAAATTAATGTCTGATAAGAATACATCACAGGTTCGTAAAAAAATTTCGTTTAATGAAAATAAAGAATTGAAAAACTTTCAGTCCACTGTAGCTTTAGCCCTATTGAAATTTACTGATAATCTTGAAGATGATCGTGTAGAACGTCGATTGGCTTCAGCTCTTCTTTTTCTAACACATCTATCAAGTGAGATTACAAGAGGTTTTGCGAATGGAGATGAGCAGATAGCTTCTGGGCTGCTAACAGATGCTATAATTGAGTGTCGTCGCGCTTATCCAGATCCAAATACAAAACATAGTAACGTTCTTCATTAATACTTTAAGGCAAATTTGTTTTTGGGTTGTTTTAAGTGCTATATCACGGTATTATTTTCATTCATTTACTTCATAACCAAAAATGTTATCCAAACTTACTAAACACCTGATTATTTTATTACTAACTTCAGTCCTATTAGTCCCTTACGATTTAGGAATTGCGGCAGGTAGAATGTATGAAGGTTCCGCAGAAGGTCCTTGCATTGAATGGTCTAATAAGAGGCTTAAATGGCCTCAAACAATATTAGGAAGAGAGAAGGCAAAATGCCGCAGAAGAGGGACAAAGCCAAGTAAGGGGACTACGACTTGTAGGCTAAAACGCTCATATATTAACGTTGGGACAAAGCAAAGAATGTGTATTTATGAGAGAGCTGGAACTGGCTTAGAAGATGTTACCATGTCTGTGGACCCAAGTGCTGGAGGCGCTTGTCAGAGAAGCTATGCGTGTGATCCTCTAAAAAACTAAGCATAGTTAAGAAAGAGGTTAATTTTCAATCTTACGGGTTGTGGTTTTAACTGCT
>JBJLFU010000010.1:0-31656 GCA_045565235.1 Paracoccaceae bacterium
ATACATCAGCTTATGGGTTGGATTTAAAGCACCCAATTCAAAGCAAGAAACAAGCAAATATTTTAAATTTATGTGAAGCCCTAGGTAACCTTGGGGTATGGATACGCCTTCACTACTTATACCCCTACCCGCACATATCTAAACTAATTCCACTGATGGCAAGTAAAAAACTTTTACCCTATTTAGACATACCTTTTCAACACAGCCATCCAGATGTACTGAGACGTATGAAACGGCCTGCACGTAGTAACAAAAGCAATCTTCAAATTCAAGCCTGGAGAAAGATCGTCCCTGACATTACAATTCGTTCAACCTTCATCGTAGGTTATCCAGGAGAAACAGAGGCTGAATTCCAGCACCTGTTAGACTGGCTCCAGGAAGTTCAATTGGACAGAGTTGGGTGCTTTAAATACGAAAATGTCAAAGGAGCCAAAGCTAATGATCTACCTGAACAAGTCCAAGAAGATCTAAAGCAGGATAGATGGAATAGGTTCATGGCTACAGCTCAGAAAATATCAACAGACAAGTTAAAAGCTAAGCTAGGCACAATTCAGGAAGTAATTATTGATACTATTGATGAAGAAGGAGCCATTTGCAGAACTCGTGGAGATGCTCCTGAAATTGATGGCAACCTTTTCATTGATCAAAGCTTTTCTACACTAAAGGTTGGGCAAGTACTAAACGTTAAAGTAGACGAAGCTAGTGAATATGACTTATGGGGTCACCCCACTAATTAAACAATTGAAGAGGTTAAGATTCAACCCCTCCAATTACAAATTTTATACTAGTTTTGGGGCTGAGGGTTTAAATCACCACCACCCTTTTTCTTTGGCTTTTTGCTACCTGATTTAGGAACTGCAACCAAACTAGGTCCTTTATCGCTATCATCTAAATCATCTAACCCGTCTTCTCTATGAAGGCTTTCACCATTCATAACCTTAGTTATTTCGTCACCAGTTAAAGTTTCATATTCTAGTAAACCCAGCGCTAAGTTGTCTAATTTCTTTTTGTTCTTGGTTAGAATTTGTTTGGCCTTTTCATAACCTTCATCAACTATCTTCCTAATCTCCATATCAATCTTTTCCTGGGTTTCTGGTCCTGCTTGTATATTATTAGAAGACGGACCCAAATAAGACTGCTGTTCATTAATAAAATCTATATTTCCTAAACTGTCAGACATACCAAACTGTGTAACCATAGCTCTCGCAATTTTGGTTATTTGCTGAATATCAGACGAAGCTCCAGAAGTAACATTTTCAGGACCAAAAATAAGTTCTTCCGCTACTTTCCCACCCATTGCCATGGCTATCTTTGATTTGTATTTTAACTTTGTAACAGAAAGCTGATCTCTCTCAGGTAAACTAAGTACTAATCCTAATGCTCTACCTCTAGGTATAATCGTTGCTTTATGAATTGGATCATGTTGTGGTAAATGTAGACCAACAACTGCGTGACCTGCCTCATGATAAGCTGTAAGCTTTTTTTCATCTTCAGTCATAACCATAGATCTACGTTCAGCTCCCATCATAACTTTGTCCTTTGCATTTTCAAAGTCTTCCATACCGACAAATCTCTTACCAATTCGAGCAGCTGTAAGTGCAGCCTCATTCACAAGATTAGCAAGATCTGCTCCAGAAAAACCAGGAGTACCTCTTGCAATTATCCTTAAATCAACGTCTGGACCAAGAACGGTTTTCTTTGCATGCACATTAAGAATTTTCTGTCTACCAGTTATATCAGGATTCGGAACCTGGACTTGCCTATCAAACCTACCTGGTCTTAACAAAGCCGGGTCCAAAACATCAGGTCTATTTGTTGCTGCGATCAAGATTACTCCTTCATTCGTCTCAAAGCCATCCATTTCTACCAATAACTGATTTAACGTTTGCTCCCTTTCATCGTTACCGCCACCGTAGCCCGCTCCCCTATGTCGTCCAACAGCATCAATCTCGTCGATAAAGACTATGCATGGGGCATTCTTTTTAGCCTGATCGAACATATCTCTTACTCTGCTAGCACCTACACCAACAAACATCTCTACAAAATCAGACCCTGATATGGTAAAAAAAGGAACACCAGCTTCTCCAGCGATAGCTCTGGCTAATAATGTTTTACCCGTTCCAGGAGGTCCAACGAGGAGAGCTCCCTTAGGAATTTTTCCGCCAAGTCTACCAAACTTCTGTGGATCCTTCAAAAATTCTACAATTTCTTCAAGTTCGTCTTTTGCTTCATCAATACCAGCAACATCATTGAATGTAACTTTCCCATGCTTTTCAGTCAACAATTTGGCTTTTGATTTGCCAAATCCCATAGCACCGCCTCGGCCCCCACCTTGCATCCTATTCATCAGAAAAATCCAAATTCCAATTATTAGGATAAAGGGCAGCCATAAACTTAGAGAAGATATTAAACCTGATTTTTCTTGTTTAATAGCTTGTATTTCAACACCAGCCTCTTGTAGCTGATTAACTACTGATGCTCCTGCAGGCTGAATAACTTGATAGATGTTACCGCTGGTATCTTTGACCGAAATTTTTTCTCCATCTAACCTCACTGAAGATACATTACCCTTTTCGACCTGGTTCATGAACTCAGAGAAAGAAATTTCCTGACTAGAAGATAAGTTCCTTCCCGAGCTAAATACGTTAAATAATGCTATTAAAAGTAAGAAAAGAACGATCCAAAATGCGATATTCCTAGTATTTCCCAACTGACTGACCCCTATATTTAAAACTTACTGATTATTATAGATAATAAGTGTTTTTAGCAAATTCAATGAGTGACTAAACTATTTATTAAATCTAATTTTGTATACACCAGACTAGAGCCTAAACCTTTTCCAAAGTTAAGAAATGGAGATGCCAAAACTTGTTCGTCTCGAAAAAGCGTAGGTAAACTTATTAAACTCTCAGTTGGAATAGTAGAAGGAGCACTTTTCTTAATTTGAGAGAGACCAAAGGTTCCTAATGGCCCTATTTTCTCAAAATCATCCAAACTATTCTTAGCTAAAGACAAAGCCCAACGCCCATCCCAAATAAAATTTTTAGCTGGCACTTTTTTTATGAAGCCTGGAACGCTAGGTTCTCTCCTCAATACTAAGGTTTTTTCATCAACCGAGCGAGCTATTACCCCTCCAATTGTCCTTGCTTTAAAATTTGTTTCAGTTAAAGCCAATACAAATTGATTCAGTTCACTAAATCGTGTTCTATAAACATTGCCAGATATGAATTTAATGATATGAGCTAGTAGACGTAAATATGTTTCATCTCTTTTTACCTGAAATAATTTTTTATCAACTTCAATATCCCCCCAATCTCTAAGAGTAAGGAATTCCTTACCAGCTTCTTTTGCTGCATCGTTCAAGACCACCTTAGCTTTATCCATTCTCTGTGCGGTTTCAAGAAATACCCGCTGTTTTATGCCTAAAGTTTCTAGTTCTTTAAGCACCCTCCTTGCTCTTACCCTTGTATATTTCAAATCATCATTTGATGGATCTTCGATCCATTTTATACTTTGGAACCTTAAATAATGTCTTAGATCATCACGATGAAAGCTCAGTAGGGGCCTGAACCATTCTACGCCATAGAAGTTCTTAGATGTTTTCATACACGCTAATCCATCTACGCCAGAACCTCTTGCAAGCCTCATCAAAAAAGTTTCAGCCTGATCATTAGCAGTGTGGCCTAGAAGTATAATATCTATATTCTGTTCTTTAGCCCAAGTGCTTATAAGTTTTTTCCGTCCATCGGATGCTGCCGCCTGGAGATTTCCAGAGCTGGCTTCATTGTACCAATCTAGTATTTTATGGCTATGTCCTAAGCTATTAGTCGTAATTTTTACATAATCTGCCTCGTCTCTAGAATTAGGTCTTAAATGGTGGTCTACAGTTACAACTTTCAAATCCCTTTTTAATAGATTTGCCCATTTTGACGCCATTATTAAAAGTGCCAACGAGTCTCCTCCACCAGAAACAGCTAAACCGATTGAGGACTTAGATACTTCTTGCATTCTTTTGCAAAATTCTGTGTCTAGCTCTGTAATTTTTTTTAGGTCTTCTGTCATGAAGGTATTCTTAATAATTCTAGCTGCAGCTCAATATTTCCTTAGCTTCTTGAATCTCTATTTCGCTTATAATGGCTTGGCTTGGAAACCTTAATTGTACCTCTTCAAGGGTAAGGCAGGCCTGGTCAAATTCTTTAAATGCACCTAAACTTATGGCAAGGCCAAATAAAGCCCTAGGTGCCACCAACCCCTTAGGCTCAAGACTAAATGCTTCCAAATAAGAATTGGCCGCTTTCCTCCATTCATCTGTTTTATACTGAGACTCAGCTAATTTAAAAAATGCTTGCGGCAAAAGTGAAGTATTTGGGTTCTCTTTTATAAGCTTTTTATAAGTTATTTTTGCTTTTTCAAACATACCATTTTTAAAAAATAAGTCAGCCCGCTGCATAATATCCAAATCTGAAATAACTTCCTTTTCAATAAATACTTCACTGCCTAAGGTCTGTTTGCTATTAATGAAGCTTGAAGAGTTATCGTCTTTAGTCTCAGAATTAAGAATACTGCCCTTTTCCTCAATTAGAGGCAACAACTTTGCGTTTAGACCAGCTAAGACTTTTAGTTGAAACCCAAGCTCGTGTTCCATTGACTCAACCCTACCCTCTAACTTCTTGATCATAACCTGCATTTTCCCCAGCTCAACAAGAGCATAGGGAGCATCACCACTTTCAATATAAATATTCTCAGGCATAAGAAATATGGATTCAAGAGCTTCTATCTTTGCGCTCACCTGCAGTAATAAGTCCCTTATTTTTTGTCTCTTCACAGAACTCTCATCCTGAGAAAAGGCTTCAGAGAAAAGCACTAAAAAAACCAGGGTAAGAGAAAAACACTTTTTCATTATATATTAATTAGGATGAGACGCCCTTGATTATAGTTATTGCCCTTCTGTTTTTTGACCAACATGATTCTTCAGAGCAAATTCTCAATGGCCTCTCTTTGCCATAGGTAACAATACTTAAAACAGATTCTGAAATTCCTTTACTAACAAGATAATTTCTTACAGCGGTTGCACGCCTTGCACCTAATGCCAAATTATATTCTCTAGTACCTTGTTCATCAGCATGGCCTTCAATTGTCACAGAAGAGATCGAATTTTCTTTTATCCAATCTGCTTGAGAGTCTAATAAAGTTTGGTATTCTGGTTCAATAACACTCTGATTTACTTTAAATAGAGTGGTATCACCAACTTTTGATGAAAAATAATCAAGTGAACTTTGAGAAATATTTGCAAAAGGATCACTACCATCACTTGAAGTACCAAATAGTCCAGAAGTTTCAGAACATCCTGTTACGATAAATAATAGTACCAAAAATAGCTTAACATTGATTTTTTTCATCTTTTTAACCTCTTTTCACTTATAAATTTTAACATAAATTTGTAGAAGATCATACTGCGTAATTATTTAATCTAAAATTGGAGACCAAGAAGGATCAGAGGCAAAGGAACTCAGCTCTATTTTCTTCAAATTCCTACCTGTTACTTCTACAGTATATAGAGCAGGAGCGCCATTGGCCCCTGCAGTTTCTCTGAAAAACATTAAGACCCTACCGTTTGGTGACCAAGTTGGACCCTCATCTAAAAAAGATTTAGTTAACAATCTTTCTTGGGAACCATCTAATCTCATAACACCAATATGAAAATTTCCCTTATGCATTTTTGTGAAAGCTATCATATCACCTCTCGGTGACCAAACTGGCGTTCCATACCTACCCTCACCAAAACTGATTCTCTTTGCACTCCCTCCGTCAGCGGACATAACATAAATTTGTTGACTGCCACCCCTATCACTCTCAAACACTACAGATTTCCCATTAGGTGAAAAACTTGGAGCAGTATCTATAGCACTATTTTTGGTTAGCCTTTTCTGCTTATTGCTTATTAGATTGACAATATAGATATCAGTATTGCCTCTACTGGTCATAGACAAGATTATACTCTTACCATCTGGAGCAAATCTTGGAGCAAAAGTCATACCAGGCAAATTTGGAAAAGTCCTGACCCTTTTATTTACAAGATTTAATAGATAGACTCTTGGACGTCCAGTTTCATAACTGGTATATAGGATTTGTCTTGCATCTGGAGAAAACCTTGGAGCTAAAACAAGTGATTTTGCATCAGTTAGGAAAGTCAAATTTGCTCCATCTTGATCCATTATTGCCAGTCTTTTTGTCCGGTTATTTTTTTTCCCTCTCTCTGAAATAAAAGTAATTCTGGTATCAAAATAGGGACCTTCCCCAGTCACACTTGAATAGATCAGGTCAGATACTTTATGTGCTATTCGCCTTATACTATTGGTAGGTCCCGTTAACTGGACACCTTTAAACATCTCGTTTTGAGCTACAACATCCCAGAGCCTAAATTTCAGTGTAATAGTATCTCCAGAAACTGCAACAGAACCAGATATCAATAAGTCAGAATTTATTGCGCGCCAATCTGCAAATCGGACTGGCGCATCAATACTTGTTAACTCAGAAATATAGGCATTATTAGGTATTATACGGAAAAGAGCAGTTTCAGTTAAATTATTGCGAATAATTCTTGATATTTCATTTGCTATAATTGAGCTGGAATATTCTTCAATTACAAAACTTGGCATTGCGACCGGTATTGGATCGATAACTCCATCTGTCACTTCTATGTCAATTTCAGGCACTACTTGTTCACAACACACTGAACCAACTGTACCAAGAGATACAGCTAAAATTAACATTGGTAGCCTATAAAAATTCATAATATACTTTCTTCTATCAACTCAGCATCAACTTTTTTTATCTATTTAGTCAAATCCTATACCTGACGCTGGATCAAAAGTTAATTTTAATTTTAATCCATTTTCGTATTTATCAGAAGGTATTGGTATCCTACCTACAGCTTTTATGGCATTACTCGCCTCCCTAAATGCAATAGCATACCGTCCAGTTGGAACGACAGGTTCTAGGGGACGAATATCACCAATTATGCTACCATTTCTGTCAAGCAAGATTTCTATTTTTATTACATAATTTTCAAAATCAGAGCCCCCAATTAGAATTCCCTTATTCCAATATCTACCTAATAATTGATTAATATTCTTTCTTAGCTTTAATTTTTCCATTGTAGAAATTTCAGTCACTTTTGAAGGTCTATTTACTATTTGATCATCATTAATTGATGCCAATAGTGTATTAATATGATTCTGATCACTTTCCATATCTTCAGACTGAGTTTTTTGGCCACTTTTTTCTTGTTCCCGGGGTGGTGGTATAATGGATTTAGTCAAGGCTCCCGACACAATTATGGGAGCATCTTGAATCCCATCTGGAGTTATTTCAGTGGTTGCCGCTTTATTTGCTACTTTATCTTCAGTTACACTTTCATCCTTAGGCTCTTTGGTTTGATCAGACTGCTCCGAAGCAGCTGAATCACTGATAGTATCAACTTCCTTATTATCAGATGCTACCTTATCAATCCTATCTTCGTTCCTCGCTATTGGGTTTTCCAATGAGGGGCTCTCTAGCAATGCCATAGACTCATTTCCTACTTTATTTACATTCCTATTTAGGTTTTCAATTATTTTATTAAGGTCATCATCTGGTTGAACTAGAGTTTTTTCTAACTTCATTTCATTTGTATTAAGAATCAAAGCATTATTGGGTAATATAGCTGAAGTAGAATTATCCATTATTTGAGATTCTAATAATGTATCAGAAGAGTGTTCTTTAATTTTACTTATTTTATTATCAGTAGGAATATTGGCCAAATTTTCCTTTGAGGAATCAAAAATTGTTTCATTATTAACTTTTTGGTCTAAATAAACAGAAGGGGGAGCTGAAACTTCAGCGTCAAATTCTGCCTCTGAGATAATATAGATATCCATGTTTTTAGTAGATGACTCAAGGGAATCTGACAATAGAAATACCCCATTTAAAAGGACAAGACTTAATAATAACCCATGGGCAGACCCTGAAATTAATAAACCACTTTTCACAGCTCATAGTCTCCCCTAATTTAAGGTGGGTCCACCACTCTCAGTAACCAATGATATCTTATTGAAGCCTGCTTTATTCAAAGCACCCATTATCTGCATTACAATCGCATAATCATTCTGTCCATCAGCTCTAAGAAATATCCTATCATCCTTACGTTCCTTTACTATATTTCTGAGTTTGGGAATTAGTTGTACAAATTCTATTTTACTTTCCTGTAGTATAAGTTCTTTTTCCTTATTCAAATTTAGAGTTAAAGGGGATTCTTTCTCAGCGGGTAAAGCTTTAGCAGCTGTCTTTGGTAATTCGATTTCTACTCCAACTGTTAACAAAGGTGCCGCTACCATAAATATTATAAGAAGAACAAGCATTACATCTACAAAAGGCGTTACATTGATTTCTGACATTAATTTATGACCATTTCGCTTGGAAAATCTTCTTCCTCCAGTTCTTTGAGAGATTTTGTGCACCGAACCTCCAGCCATTTCTAATTCCTATGGCCAGTGCTTTCAAGCTGACGAGATAAGATTAATAAGAATTCATCTGCAAAACTTTCCTGTTCTGCGATAATTCTGTCAGAATCTCCCGACAGTTTATTATAAAATATTACTGCTGGTATTGCTGCTAATAGTCCTAAGGCAGTAGCTAAAAGTGCTTCAGCAATGCCTGGAGCTACAACTGCTAAGTTAGTACTTTGTTGAAGAGCAATTTCCTCAAAAGCATTCTTAATTCCCCAAACTGTTCCAAACAGTCCCACAAAAGGGGCCGTTGAACCAACAGTAGCTAGAAAATAAAGGCCAGAATTTAAGTTATCACTCGCTCTAGTTAAAGCAACATTCATCGATCTATCAATTCTAGCCTGTGCTCCAGTTATTAATTCCCCGTCAGGTCTATAAGATCTTCGCCACTCAGTCATTCCAGCTACAAAGACCCTCTCACTATCTCCCTTGGGTTCAGGACCCAAACGTTCAGACAGTTCCTCTAATGGTTCACCAGACCAAAAAGCATCTTGAAAATATTTGGTCTCTCTTTTTGCCTTCGAGTAATCAAAGAATTTTTGAATAATTATAGACCAAGACCATATTGAAGATAACAGTAGGATTAGCATCACCACCTTCACAGTTAAAGTTGCCCTCAAAAAAAGGGCCATCAAAGAGAAATCTAACTGTTGAACTGCAGATACAGCCTCCGAACCCATACTACTACCTCAAAATTTTTTTTTATTATTATCCCATTAACTAACATTTAATTGAAGTTTTTAATACCTTTATTTGCTTTAATTGCCAATTTTATACCTAATACTTTTTGGCAGTTGTTTTGGCTTTCCTTGGGCATCAAGGATACCTATCTTAATTCTTGCCTGGAAAATTTTACAATCTCTAACCTTTATTTCCTGTTCAAGTTCAAAGGAAACTCTTTTTATTTTATGAAAAACTGTTGTTATTTCCATAAGGTCATCTAATCTTGCAGGTTTGAAATATTCAGCACCAATCTTCCTGACAACAAATATCAAACCGTTTTGATCCTTCAAGATACTCTGGGAAATCCCCAATTGCCGCAAACTTTCAGTTCTAGCTCGCTCGATGAACTTTAAATAATTTGCATAATATACGATACCTGCCAGATCAGTATCTTCATAATACACCCTACAATTAAAAGTGGTCATTTTTCATTTTTTTTTTGACATCATCAACTCATTTTGAAAATAGGTCTTTCTTCTCCTGATCCATCTGGTCAGGGCTTACTAGCCCAAGATGCGACCAAGCTGCAGCACCTAATGCCCTCCCACGAGGAGTTCTCTGTAAAAGTCCTTCTTGAATCAAAAACGGTTCGATAACTTCCTCTATAGCATCTCTTGGCTCCGAAAGAGCGGCAGCTATTGTTTCAACTCCGACCGGGCCACCATTATAATGCTCACCTAGAAACAAGAGATACCTCCGATCAGCAGAATCTAATCCCAAGCTGTCAACCCCTAGCCTTCTTAATGCTAAATCTGCCATATCCTGTGTAACTGAACCGCTTCCCTCGACAATGGCAAAATCTACTACCCTTCTTAATAATCGACCTGCTATTCTAGGAGTACCTCGGGCTCTTTTAGCTATTTCTAAAGCCCCAGCCTCTGTTATTTTACAATCTAAAAGAGTAGCTAACCGACTAATTATTAAAGTCAGTTCATCCACTTTATAGAATTGTAACTTTGTTGGTATCCCAAACCTATCTCTGAGAGGGGTAGTTAGGAGACCAAGTCTGGTGGTTGCGCCCACGAGTGTAAATGGCTGAAGATTGATTCTTACTGAACGAGCAGCAGGGCCTTCCCCTATCATCAAATCAAGCGCAAAATCTTCTAAAGCAGGATAAAGAATTTCCTCAACTAAAGGGTTAAGTCTATGAATCTCGTCAATAAATAGGACATCCCTTGGTTCAAGGTTGGTTAACAAAGCAGCTAAATCTCCAGCTTTTGTTAAAACTGGTCCTGAGGAGGTCCTAAAATTAACCCCTAATTCATGAGCTATTATCTGAGCTAAGGTTGTTTTACCCAACCCAGGAGGACCATAGAATAGAACATGATCCATAGCACTATTTCTCTGCTTTGCAGATTGAGCAAAAACTGAAAGATTACCCTTAATATCATTTTGCCCTATAAATTCCTCAAAACTCTTAGGCCTAGTTGAAGAAAGTTTTTCCTCCCTTTCACTTGTATCCTTAAGTATTGGATCACTTTCAACCATTCTATCCCTTTTTAGCTAATTTTTTTAGAGCCAGTTTTATTAACTCTTCAACATTCATCTTGTCATCAGCTTCATTCAGAATCTCAGCTATAACCTTTGAAGCATCAATTTGAGGATATCCCAAATTAACAAGTCCTGACGTGGCATCCAACTCTATATTACTAATTTCTTCAAACTCAAATCGCTGATACCCATCTTTTGTTATAGCTTTCTCTTCCTCTAATTCGTTATTACCGGCCTGCTCATCTGTAAAAGAGTTAGATGTTTTACTTGCCAATGTAAGCATTCTTGGAACCTTTCCTTTAAGCTCAAGGACCAAACGTTTGGCAATCTTTGGACCAATCCCTTGGGCAGCTTTAATGGTCTCCGAATCTTCAAGTAAGATAGCTCTTGATAGTGCTCGTATAGGGATGTGCCCTAGTAATGCTAGAGCTGCCTTGGACCCAACTCCTTGAACTGATGTCAGTAATTTATACCACTCCCTTTCATTAGGTGTAATAAATCCTACTAATTGTAATAAATCCTCTCTTACAATTAACTCTGTAAAGAGGGATATTTTTTGACCAGCTACTGGAATTTTATTCAAAGTCGAACCTGTAACATAGATCAAATAACCTATTCCTGAAACATCAACCAAAATGTGATCATCAGATACATAATCAATTATTCCTGTGACCTTACCAATCATTTGCTTGGCTCGCAGGTAATAGCTTGCCTTGCATTTGCATTGAATATCTCAGGTGACTAGCATGGCAAATAGCTACTGCTAAAGCATCAGTTGCATCAGGTCCATTTAGTACCGTATTAGGAAATTGGATTTTTATCATATATTCAACCTGATCTTTAGTAGCATGCCCAACTCCGACCACAGCTTTTTTTACTGCGTTTGGAGCATATTCTTCTACTCTCAAGCCTGAAAGTGCAGGAACAAGCATAGATATTCCTCTTGCTTGGCCCAACTTTAGCGTACTTGTCGCATCTTTATTTACAAAAGTATTTTCAACCGCAGCATGATCCGGACTATGTGCCTTTACTACTTTTGTAAGCTCTTCAAAAATGACCCGTAACCTAAAAGCCAAGCTCTCGGAAACCTTTGTATCACAGGTTCCATTTGCAATTTGGTAAATGTTGTCACCATCTACCTCAATTATTCCCCACCCAGTCTTTCTTAGCCCGGGATCAATTCCAATGACCCTCATTCTGCCTCTAAAACAGCCAATTTAATACATATTAACATAATAAAAATAAAGTATAAAGTTAAGAATTAAGACTATGTTACATACTTCTTCTTGCAGTAAGTCTTCATATTTTTCCCGATATATCTTAATGAAAGAGATGTCCATGGACCCTCCTGTAAAATATCAACCCGTTGGAAAGTATGGTTGGAATAAATCTTTTCAACTATGATTGCCTGCCTGTGTGACATACCTGATAATATAATTATACCACCTCTTTTAATTACTGAAGCCACGCGCTTTACCATATTTTTCAGAGGTAAAAATAATATGTTCGCGAATACAAGGTCAAATTTACCTCTCGTAGCAACCCTATAGTTTCTAAAGTCATTTGACCTAAAAACTCTATGATATGACGGAATTTTGTTACTAGAAAAGTTGGCTTTAGTAGTGTCAACGGCTATTAAATCATTATCCACTGAAGTAACTATGGATCCTTCAGTTTTGGCTGCTACCATTGATAAAATACCCGTACCACAGCCTATATCAATGATGTTTTGGAATTTCATTCCTTTTCTCGAAAGAGCCAAGAATAAATGTATACAAGACCTAGTAGTGACGTGGTGACCAGTACCAAACGCCATAGCAGCCTGAATCTCGATATTAGTTTTGTTTAGGTTAAGATTTCCCCTATGATGACTTCCATGGATATGAATATTGTTGATAGATATTGGAGTAAGGCTTTTCTGAACTTTTGCTACCCAATCTACCTTTTCCAAGAAATTAATTGAAATGTTTGTGCTATACAAACACTCCAATAATGCTATTTCAGAAATATTAGGTTTTTCTTTAAAATATGCCTCAATTTCCCAAGTAGAATTTGCTTCATCAAGTTCAAAGAACCCTGTTCCAATGGGTAAAGGAGTCATCCTTTCTACCATAGAACACATTTGCCTTGCCAATTTTTCGCTTCCAACTAAGCCAGTTAGAATGTAATTAGTCAATAACTATGCCTTTTGCTTAAGTAAATTTTTCAGAATATAATTGAATTTCAAAACTTTATACCAGTACCCTTTAGAGCACAGTACCCTCTGGGGTTTTTGGCTAAATACTGTTGATGATATTCTTCTGCATAATAAAACTTATTTGCAGGCAATATTTCAGTTGTTATAGTTGTAAATTTTTCACTATTCAGCCTAGCAAAATAATGATTTTTTGTTTGCAGGGCCATATTTTGCTGTTCTTCAGAAAAGGTATAAATTCCACTCCGGTATTGTACTCCAATATCATTCCCTTGCCGCATACCTTGAGTTGGATCATGAGACTCCCAAAATATTTTTAAAAGTTCAGAATAAGAAATTATATCCGGTTGAAAATGAACCAACACAACCTCACTGTGATCGACTACTTTGGAACATACCAAATCATAGTTTGGATAGTCTGAGGTACCAGCCGAATAGCCTACTGCGGTCATCTTAACCCCATCTAGACCCCAAAATAACTTCTCTACCCCCCAAAAACAACCCATTCCAAACATTGCTACTTGAATACTCTGATTATCATAAAAACTAAGAGGCTTCCTAAAAATGATATGATCAAGAGAACTATTTACTAACTCAAAGACCAAAAGATCTTTAACGGGACTAAACTCACTCTGTTGTTTTAAATTTTTTCCAAGTGCTAACATTATTTCTCCAAAAAAATATCCTGATACATCATACGATAAGCAGTCTTCAATGTCTTCTAAAATACATAAATAAACTCCTAAAAAGCTATTTATCCAAAATATTTATATAAAATCAAAAATTCCCTTATTTCATTAGTAATTAAAAAATCTGGTAAGTAGCAATAAACCTTTTTATAAAATTAATGGTAAACAAAGATATCAGTGTTTCCAAAGGTTAAGATTGTAACAGTAATAATCCTATCGTAATTTTAGTTCTTAGCATAAAATTCAACCACAAGGTTTGGCTCCATTACCACAGCATAAGGAATGTCGTCTAAGGAGGGGACCCTCACAAACTTTGCCTCAAGTTTACTATGGTTTACATCTAGATAATCTGGAATATCTCTTTCTGGTAAAGAGGCAGCCTCAATTACCAATGGTATCTGCTTAGATTTGGAAATCAATTCGATTACATCTCCTTCATTAACTCTATAAGAAGGGATATTCACGCCCTTACCGTTTACCATAATATGCCCATGGTTTACAAACTGACGGGCGGCAAAAATCGTTGGAACAAATTTAGCTCTGTATACTATGGCATCTAGTCTTCTCTCCAATAAACCAACTAGATTTTCTCCAGTATCACCCTTCTGGCCTTCAGCATCAGTAAAAATCCTCCTGAACTGCTTTTCGGTCAAGTCACCATAATACCCTTTAAGTTTTTGCTTAGCACGTAGCTGGATACCAAAATCTGATAACTTTGTTTTTCGTCTCTGACCATGCTCCCCAGGTCCATATTCCCTTCTATTTACTGGAGATTTAGGTCTACCCCACAAGTTTTCTCCCATTCTTCTGTCTATTTTATGCTTGGCAGCGGTGCGCTTACTCACGGCTGGATCCTTTCAATATAGATGAAAGATGCTTTCCTTTCCTGACTTTAGTATCAGGCGACAGGCTTTCTCTTGCGAGACCCACAAACACCAAAAAACCTTCAATAGAATATTCAGTAGAAAAGTCAAGGTAAATTTAAAAATTGGTTTTTTTTGTGAGTCGCATTATTTATTAAAATGAGACAAAATAAAATTCACCCAAAAGATTTTACGCGTTAAAAGAATATGCAAAAAAATTATATTAACTTGATAAAAATTTGCGTCGGAGCAGAAACCGTCTTGGATCTACATAAATGGCAAGAAGGAAGGTTAATTAAAAGCCATTCAGGTACATTGTGTGCAAATCATTTAACCAGAATGCGTCCAAAACGTAAGGAGGTGCTAAATGGTGGATCAATTTATTGGGTATTCAAGGGCTTTATTCTTGCTAGGCAACAGATATTGAGCTTAGAAGACAAATTAGGAGCTGATAATATCAGACGCTGTTTAATAATTTTAAATACAAAAATAATCCTTACAGAAACAAAGAGAAAAAGGCCTTTCCAGGGCTGGCGTTATTTGGATCCTGGTGATGCTCCAAAGGATTTAAAAGTTTTTTCAGAAAAGACTCCTCAGCTCCCAGCAAGTTTAGAGCGGGGGCTTTTTGAAATTGGTGTTTTTTAGCTTTTGAGTAATACCATTAATTGATATTTTCTGGCAAAATTTTCTTAATCTTTTTAGTAAGTTTGCATTCCAATTGATATTCTTTGATGCAAATAAAGCTGCTTCACTTTCTATTATAGGATTTGTTGACAAAATTTTTAAGTTGTTTGCGCTAAAGGTTTCGCCCGTGGAAGTAATATCAGCTATCATTTCAGCTGCTTGGTTTTCAATCAAACCCTCTGTAGCACCTTGACTACTAACTAATTTGTAATCAGCTAAACCAAATTCTCTTAAGTGCTGCCGCACTAAATTATTATATTTAGTAGCTATTCTAAGTCGAAATCCTTCCTTTCCCCTGAATAGATAAGCTACTTCGTCTATATCTTGCAAATCATTCACATCCACCCAACATTCTGGTACTGCAAAAACAAGTTTAGCGTGACCAATATCCATTTTAGCTAATTCAGCTAGCCACATGTCCCAATTTAAAACCTTTTCCTGTACCAAATCTTGACCAGTAATACCAAGATGTATTCTACCAGATGCTAACTCGTTGGGAATCTCAGTAGCTGGCAAAAAAATGATCTGTATCTCTGGGAAATCTAATAAGTGAGCAGAATAGCTCCTATTATGTTTAGCTGTTATAATTTCAACACCTCTTTTATAGAACCAAGCAGAAACCTCCTGCCTCAGGCGCCCCTTAGAAGGTATTCCCAATTTTATATTCATGTGAATTTATTGATCCTTTATAATATTTAATATTTCTGGGCGGATAATCCCACCTACTGCACTCAAAGCAGCTCCCTTAACACCCCTATTAAAATACTTTGTCAGCTCATCATACCTACCACCCTGAGCTACTGGTCCCAAAACACCTCTCTTATCAGCATGAATTTCAAAGACGAACCCATCATAATACTCCATTGAAGTTCTACCAAAACTTACCTCAAAGTTTATTTCATTTATGTTAATCTTTGCATCAGACATTGCATCAAGCCTATCTTCTAAAAGGAGAACGGCTTTGTTAACTTCTTCACTCATTTTTGATATATTTTTTATGCATTCAGGGGCCTCTACCAAAGGACAAGACACATTAAGTAAGTCTTCCAGTAGCTTCAGATCTGAATTGTTAATTTGATTTTTTTTTGCGTCTTCTTCAATAAACTCAATACGCTCAAATATATCTTGGGCACTCCTTAAACCAATTATTGGGCCAACCTGAGACAACTCTTTTTCTAACTTACCAGATTTCAGTGCATTAACTAAATTTAACTGGCTTTCCCTTATTAGACTTTTTGAAGAAGAAAAATAATTTAAAGTTTGGCGAAATCTAGCTGGTCTCCACAGCTGCCGAAGAAGTCTGTTTTTGCAGCGAGTATTAGCATTAAGCCCATGAATTGCAGACCTGAGTATCCCCAAGTCACCAGTGACTATTTCCAGATCAAGATGACCAATTGCTTTACTTATAAGAGAAAAAGCATCTGCATCATCAACAGGTACATTTTTTCCACCAAAATGCTCAAATCCTGCCTGCCAATACTCTGATTGCCTCAAACTAAATTGATCCTGCTTTCTCCATACTTTGCCTGCGTAGCAGTACTTAGCTGCTTCACTTCCTCGATCTAAATGCATTTTGACAATTGGTACAGTAAAGTCTGGCCTAAGCATTAAATTGCCCTTCACTGGATCTTCTACTATATAAGTTCGTGAGTTAAGCTCTTCACCGTACAAATCCAATAGTACTTCTGACTCAATTAATGCCGGTATTTCGACAGTCAAAGCTCCATCTAACTCAAATAAATCTGATAATCTCTTCAACTCTGCCTTTAAACGGGATAATTTTATGCCTGCAATATATGGTTCGAAAGTTCCCAAGCTCACCCCATTAAATTAATTTGTTATAAAAAAATCTTTAATATGCTCTACAAGATCTTTCCTTGAAATTTCAATTTGAGCAGGCTGGCCTTTCCATTCTTTATTTGTTTTCACCGTACTTGCCATTTTAGACCCCAAATCTAAATCCTTAACCTGTACATTCCCTCTTTCAAATTCTTCTGAACCTGCGATTATAGCCAGTCTGCTATTTCTTTGATCAGCATATTTAAGTTGTTTGCCCAGATCTTTGGGGTTTCCCAAAAAAAGTTCTGCTCTAATACCTGATGATCTAAGCTCACCAACAATTTCTTGGTAATATAAGATATTTTTCATATCCATAATCGTAACTAAAACTGGTCCTTCACTATATAATTTTTTTGATTTATTTAATTGATCAATCGCAAACCCCAATCGATCAATTCCAATAGATAATCCAGTAGCCGGTACCTCCTGCCCCGTAAAGCGTTTGATTAGATCATCATACCTTCCACCACCAGCGACAGATCCTATTTCTGAAGAGGCTCCATCTGGATTAATATACTTCACTTTGAGCTCAGCTTCAAAGACTGCTCCAGTGTAATAACCAAGGCCTCTGACTGTTCCAGGGTTTATCTTTATACGATCTCCAGCCAGCCCCCCAGAATTGTTCAGCTCGACTATTAATTCTAATTCCTTTATGCCAGTTCTGCCTATTGAAGATTTTCCAACCGAGTATCTTAATTCTTCAAGAGTTTTCTCATTACTATCCTCACTTAAAGAAACAAAGTTCATAATGTGATCAATTTGGCCTTTTGATAAACCAGCCCCCTCAGTAAAGTCTCCACTATCATCTTTCCGTCCAGAGTCTAATAACTCTCTAACCCCTTGATGACCCAGTCGGTCAATTTTATCTATCGACCTAAGAACTATCCCTCTAGTTATCTTTTTAACTTCTGGGTCTACACTGTCTAATATTCCTATTTCCTCCATAATCCCATTCAGAATTTTTCTATTATTCAAGTGAATAATGTACTGATCCCTGGGGATCCCTATTTCCTCAAGGGCAAAGCCTAACATTGTACACATTTCTGAATCTGCGACTGATGAGTGAGCCCCTACTGTATCTGCATCACACTGATAAAATTGTTTATACCTACCTGGCCCTGGTTTTTCATTCCGCCAGACAGGGCCAAATGAGTATCTTCTATATGGCAAAGGTAGATCATTTCGATACTGAGCATAAACTCTGGCCAATGGTGCTGTAAAATCATAACGAAGGGCTAACCACTCATTTTCCTCATCTTGCCAAGAGAAGATCCCTTGATTTGGCCGGTCTATATCTGGTAAATACTTTCCTAATGCTCCAACGGTCTCTACAGCTGAGCTTTCTAATATCTCAAATCCATATAGTTCATAAACATCACAAATTGTTTTTATGAGACCTTGTCTTTTCAAGACGTCATTGGCGAAGTAGTCTCTGAAGCCTTTTGGCGTTATAGCTTTAGGTCGTCTTTTTTTTATCTTTTTCTGAGCCACAGTCTTCACCTAAGTTATATTCAGTTTTAAAAATGTTGAGTACAATTGCCTCTGGCATAATTTAAGATGTTTTAGGCTCAAAACGTTCGACTTGAAGTACTCCCGGTATATGAGCAATTGAGTTTAGTACGTCTTGATTGACTCTGTAAGACTTTGGCAGTTCTAATTCAACATCAAATTCATTATTAATTACAACAAGTTTAACCGGCCCCTTACTAACATTACTACCTTGCAATATTTCAAGTTGATCCCTAATCCTACTAACAGCTTTCTCATCATTCATAAAGATAATTGTCCCCAGATCTTCAACTGAGCTAAGAAAATCTTCTAATATTTCAGCTTTCCTTAGCAAAATTTTAGGCTGGTTATCCTCTAAAGAGGCTTCACAGGTTAATAGTAAGTTCTGACCTAAGATTAGCATGTCCCTAGAATTTTCTAAAACTTCTGAAAAGACTGTTACTTCAAAAATCCCTGTAGGATCAGATAATTGAACAAATGCGAACTTATTCCCCCGATTAGAAATTCGTTCCTGCTTATTTAGCACTGCTCCTGAAATTTTAACAAGCTTAGGTCCAGAATTTAGTTCAGTCTTGAGCTCAGAAAACTTTGTAATATTTTTTGGCCCAAACATTCCCATGTATTCCTCTATAGGATGGGAAGATAAATAAAAGCCTATAGATTCATACTCCCTCTGTAATTTTTCGCTTTTAGTCCAATCTTCGACTCTTGTTAGCTCAGGTAAGGGTAAGTCATCATTTTTACCACCAAAAAGACTGTCCTGACCCGAAACCCTATCCGAGAGACAAGCTGAAGAAAATTCGACAAGTCTTTCAATGGATATAAAAAGTCTCTTTCGATTGCTCATTAAATCATCAAAAGCTCCAGCTGAAATAAGCATTTCTAAAGAACGTTTGCCTATCCTTCGCAGGTCAATTCGGCTTGCAAAATCAAATATATCCTTGAAATATCCATTGGAGACTCTTTCTTGAATTATAACCTTCATTGCTTCAGTTCCTACATTTTTTAACGCCCCGAGTGCATAATTTATACCCCGGTCCGTTACACTGAAAACATCCTCTGAATTATTGATAGAAGGCGAAAGTACTGGGATTTTTAACTCATCTACTTCCTGTTTATACAAACTTAATTTATCAGTAGAGTTTAGATCATTATTCATTACTGCGGCCATAAATTCAACAGGATGGTTAGCCTTTAACCATCCTGTTTGATAACTGACTAAGGCGTAAGCCGCTGCGTGAGATTTATTAAAGCCGTAATTTGCAAATCGCTCTAACAGTAACCATACTCGGTTGGCTAAAGTTTTATCGACCCCTTTCTCTATTGCACCGGACAGGAATCGTGGCTTTTCTGCATCCATATCCTTCTTAATTTTCTTTCCCATAGCACGCCTAAGCAAATCTGCCTGCCCAAGAGTATATCCACCCATTTTTCTAGCTATTTCCATGACTTGCTCCTGATAGACAATTATACCTTGAGTTTCATCAAGAATTTTATCAATTGAAGAATGGATTAACTCCCTTTCCTGGAGGTTGTTCTTAACTCTGCAAAACTTTGGAATATTTTCCATTGGTCCAGGTCGATATAAAGCTACTAAGGCAATTATATCCTCTAAACAGTTTGGCTTTAATTGAATTAAAGCTGACCGCATCCCAGCGCTTTCAACTTGAAAAACGGCCATTGTCTGAGCTCTCGAATATAACTCATATGTTTTTAAATCATCTAGAGGGATTTCATTGATATTAACCACAACACCCCTTGCAGCCAGTAAATTAATTGTATTTTGAATAATTGTTAAGGTCTTCAAGCCTAGGAAGTCAAATTTAACTAGACCCGCTGCTTCAGCCCACTTCATACTAAACTGAGTTGCAGGCATATCTGACCTAGGATCTTGATATAAGGGAACTAATTCCTCTAAAGGTCTATCACCAATTACTATGCCTGCTGCATGGGTGGATGCATTTCTTAGCAATCCCTCAATTTTAATGGAGTAGTCCAGCATGCGACTTACTGTTTCACTTGAGTTTTTTTCTTCCAATAATCTAGGTTCATCTTGAAGAGCTTTTGCAATTGGGACTGGCTTGTTTGCTTCTACTGGAACTAATTTTGCTATTCGATCTACCTGAGAATAAGGCATCTGTAGCACCCTTCCTACATCCCGAATAGCTGCTCTCGATAAAAGTGCCCCAAAAGTAATAATTTGCGCCACCCGATCTGATCCATATTTCTTTTGAACATAACTTATAACTTCTTCCCGTCTGTCTTGACAAAAGTCAATATCGAAATCAGGCATTGATACTCTTTCTGGATTAAGAAATCGTTCAAAAAGCAATCCATACCTGATCGGATCTAAATCAGTTATCGTTAAACTGTATGCTACCAAACTTCCAGCACCAGAGCCACGCCCAGGACCAACTGGAATACCTTTTTCCTTCGCCCATTTAACAAAATCTGCGACAATCAAGAAATACCCAGGGAATCCCATTTTTTCAATTATATCTAGCTCATCTGTAAGTCGTTTTTCATAAATAGAATTTGGGGCTGCTAATAAAGTACTCTTCACTCTATTCTTTAGACCTTGAGATGCCTGTGCTCTTAATTCTTCTTTTTCATTGTCAGCAAATTTTGGTAGAATCGGATTTCTTTTCTCTGGTCTAAAAGTACATCTCATTGCTATTTCAAGCGTATTGCTAAGTGCCTCGGGTAAATCACTAAATAAGTTTGCCATATCTTCGGTTGATTTGAAAAAATGCTCAGGGGTAAGCTTGTCTCTTTTTGCTTCCTGATCTACGTAAGCATTTTGAGCTATACAGGACAAAACATCCTGGGCCTCAAAGGAACTTCTATCCCTAAAATGAACATCATTTGTAGCAACTATGGGAACTTCATATTCGTAGGCCAACTTCAATAGCTTAGCCTCCGTAGCTTCTTGATCCTTTGTTCTTAACTCTTTACTTCCACCATGCCTTTGTATCTCAATATAAAATCTGTCTCCAAAAATCTTCTTAAACCACCTTGTGTTAATAGTTGCAGCATCAATGTTTTTCTTAAGAAGATTAAACCCTATCGAACCCTTAACTCCCCCACAAAGGGCTATTAGGCCAGTAGAGTATTTTTCTAATTGGATAAGGTCTAGGGCTAAAGTAGCGCCATTTGACCTAAGAAAATAATTGCTCGATAATTTGAGTAGATTTAAGTATCCTACTTTATTTTGTGCTAATAAAACCACATTTGAGATGTCTGGTTGTTTTAGTTTATCTTGGTTGTTAGTGCTCAGTTTAAGCTTAAATTCACATCCTATTAATGGCTGAATACCACTTTTTATTAGAAGTTCAGAAATTTCTAATGCTCCGAAAAGATTACCACTATCAGTAATTCCAACAGCTGGCATAGAAGCCTTTTTACAAAGTTGAGGTAATTCTTCAGGTCTAATAGCTCCCTCAAGAAGGGAATAAGAAGAATGTAATCTTAAATGGATAAATGGGTTAGATGTAATATTATTCATAAAATCAGTTTAACTGCTGAATAGTGCTCTTGTCTATTAAGCAAAAGCTAAATTTTAAAACGTTACCAATTTGTATATGCATTTTTAGACTTTATCCTTATGGCAAAAACTTTAGCCTTTAATTCTAATTTAATGATATGGTCTCCATATTCCTGCTCCAGAATATCGATTAATGAATTCAAAGTGATATGTTCAATTTTTTTTATAAATGACCTATTATCTAGAGCATGATCATTTAGGGAGAAAACTAAAATGCCCTTGGGTTTTAATAAAGACAATGCCAGTTCGATGGTTTCTGGCGGAGCATGCCCTGGACTTATCACACCAGCTGCAATAATTGCATCATATTTTCGGCCCTGATTAATCAAGCTATTTAAAGTATTATCACTTAATTCATTATATATATCTTTTTGGCGAGCCAACTTTAGCATTTCTGTTGATAGATCTAATCCATCTATCTTCCGAAAACCAACCTGGTAAAGAGCTTCACCTGACAACCCTGACCCACATCCAAAATCAAGGATCTCAATATTTGTGTTTGAGCAATATTTAAACAGCATTTTAGCACAGCGTGTGGGCGTAACATATTTACTGCTTCTCAATTCATCATCGTAGGACGGAGCCCATAGTTGATAAAGATCTGAAGCAGAAGTTCCAAAATCTGGGGCATAAATTTTGTCCAAAAATGTTCTAGTCATATAAAGTCCAGTACTTTAGGCCCTGGAAAAAGCCATTAAACTTTGACAATCAGGATATATCATGCCTTACCAATAACTCCAAAAAATCTAACACGAATACTAACAACCATGGCCTAAGAATAACTCCATTTATGATGTTACAAAACTAATTTTACCTATCACAAAAAAATAGAACACACACGCAACTAATATGACAACAAAACCAAACCTATATATTTTGTTACGGAGAATTTTTGAATTAGCTTTTGATTCCTCAGAGTTACTTCCAAGAACTGAGGAATAAAAATCTTGAAGGTTTTTTTTTTCAACTTCATCAATAGCAGCTTTTGTATAAATATCTGATTTAGATTCTTGTATTTTCTTTTTGTTGGTTTTTTTTTCAGTCACTAAATTTCCCCTTCTTTTCTATTTTTCTTGAAATATAATAAACAAGCTGAGAAAATGCTATAAAAGATTCCTGTAGGGTTTTACCTATAGTGTTGTTTCCATCCCAAGCTTACAGCTAAATATATAACCTATGTTTAAAGGCCAATTTAAAAGAGCTAAAGAAAAGCAAATTACCCCACTTGCAAAACTATGCAAGCATTATATCAAAGATCACTACTCTCATGATTAAGATTAGAAAAATTAGTCCAACTAACCAGGAAAAAAAGGATAAAGGAAATAACAGTATGGTGATAGAATGCATTTGATCAACACCTAAATAAAACACTGCTAACCAATGAAGGAAGCCTAACAAAAGGGTTATATTTAAAAGTAACTGACCACTGAAGAAATAACTGGTTGGAGCTGTCTCAAAAAGAGCATGTACTTTTTTCACTTTTAAATACCCTTTGGGCGCTAAAACTAATTTACTGGTTTCGCTTAGTACTAAAACAAAAAAATGTCAAAAGATAAAAATAAACTGTGACAGATAAATTGGTTCCTTAAAAGCCAAAAAGTTTATATTTCATTAATGTAGTACTGTAAAAGTGATTACTTCAAATCTTTTAAATAAAGTACTAAATTACCTTTTACGCTTATAATTACTTGACTCCTTCTAAAGACATGACGTAGCGTAAAGGGATATTTCAAGTATTGATGCCCTTATTAAAAATGTGAGGGGCTTACTGTAACTCCTTTGAAATATTTTAAAATAAAGTAACAACTTCAATTCAATGAATTGGATCAGGGGTTACATTTGCTTGAAGAGCCCTATTGTGACAAAAAGATAGACATTAATTTTTCATCATTTTTTTTATTGCTGAGGCAAACAATCCGCTGTCTACTTTATGAGTCACTTTAACTGCATTTAGCTTGTCTTCATATTTTTCTGAGTTATTTGCATAAAAATTCTTTAGCAAATCACCCTTTTGAGACTTCACTTTTTGTTCAGCTTTAAATCTTTGAAGTTGTCGTTTTAATTGATCATCCATAGTCGCTTCCAGTTAAATAAAATTATACATATCAACAAATCACCCTAGATGGAATAGGTCTATTCACACCAAGCCTCATATCGAAGACTGTTACAACGCCTCAATGAAGTTTTAACATTAGACAACGCCAATCTTACCTATCTTCGTGTAAGATCCTGCAAAACATCAGCGTTACGCCATTTAAATAATTTAAACGGCTATTTATTTATTTATTTGTAAAACTTATGTAAGCTAATTTCTAGCTTCTCTACCCAAAAGTATCTGAAGATATCCTAAGACAATAGATATTACTAAAAAATAAAATCCGATCATTAATTCTATATCAAAGATTTTCGAAATTTTGCTGGAATATACAAAAAAACTAAGAAGAAAAATGTCTATCATACTAAACTTATGTAAGTTAACTCTGTAAAATTTAGGTATTTTGACATACCGCATACTTATTTTTACTATGGGCAGACAAATACCAAATAAAATAACTATGAGTGCAATCAACCATTCGTCTGATGTTACCAAATTAAAGGACAAACTTAATAATGAAAATTCACTTTCAAAAATCCAAAATTCACTTGTTTTTGCTATTGGCAGGGTAACACCCAATAGAAGAGTCAATGCCTCAAGAATGTTCACAATAAACCAAGTTCTCTGGCCACCTTTAAATTTTAAGAAATTTTTCAATAGATTTCCATATTTAATAGAAATTTATCTTTTGATAGCTAAAAGATAATTGAAGGAAAGGGGTTAAACTAGGTTTTGACAAAGAGCCATTTTAGTAGTGATTTTGACCAAGGTTAGGCTATAATTCACTTAACACCGCAATTTGATTTCCTACTTCTTCTCTGATCATGGTCACCTCTTCACTTTTACTTGACTCTTCCCTAACTTTTTGATGCAGATGTTTGTTTTTAAGGTATTCTTCTTCAGAAGTAAAAGTTACAATAGCCCCATGGGTGTAATCGTCAATTTTAAACCAAATAGTATCTATGACACTTGGATTAGAACCCTTATAACTGGCCAATAGATTTTCCATTTTCACCCTATCTATCTGATTTTTGTGCTTCCAAGTAGTCGTGACGTAATATTTCATATGTTATTCTCCCTATATTGAACCATGATTGTTTAAGAAAAAGAATAAATCAAGGCATTTATAGAACACAATCCTAACAAATCAGTTCAATAAAATTCTTCTTACAAGAATTATTTGAATAGCAATTAGCCCTCTCCCCTGAGTTATATCTGGTTAATTATCAGAAATTAGTCTCTTTCCAAAAATAAATACTTCTTCTTGTTTTCTGTAATTGATACCTTTGTAAAAGGTACCAAGGTCTGTATTATCAGATTTCACTAACAAATTGACCTTTTGGCACCCTAATTTCGTATGCCTTCTCTCGACTTCCTTGACTACTAATCTCCCTAAACTATTTCCTCTATAGCTAGGACCAATTGCCAAATAGTTCATTACACCACGATGCTCATCATATCTCTCCATTACAGTCCCAATTATATAATTTTCAAGTTCTAAGATTAGAAAAAGATCGTTACCTACACCATTTCTCTATCCAAATCTTTGTTTTGACCATTCCACGGACGAATTAATCCACATTTATCCCATAAGTGGATCACTTGCTTTCTATATTTCTCTTAATAAGTACAGATTAATGTCATATTTACTTTTTGAGGCTGGTATAAAAAATGACCTGACCATGATCTCTTTTAAGAATTTCCATCTACAGGCTTTGCTTTTAAATCTTCTTCCTTCGCATAGACCCTACCTTTAGCTGATATATCCTTTATGCCCATATATAGTTCAAATTTGGAATTATCTTCTATTATTTCTCTTATATCATATTCATTTTGTTTTTCCATGAAAGCGATGGGGCGTTCTTTTTCAAACTGCTTAATAGAACCAAATTCTTTGGTAATCATCTCTTCATCTACCTCGTAGTGTTTCCACTGATATACTTTATAACTTTCCACAACTGTGACTTTAACTTTATTTGCCATTATTAAAATTCCTACTTTATCCTAATATAATGATCCTCCAAAACTGGCGGGCTTGATACTATATGCGTTAAATAGAATTAATGACTTAATAATTCCAGTATAATTTGTTTGGATTATCAACTAATAATTTTTTTTGTTGTTCCGCTTTTGGAGCAATTTCTTCTAACAAATTTACCAAGAAACCGTCATCTGGCATATGAGACCTCATATTTGGGTGAGGCCAATCCGTACCCCATAAAACTCGATCAGAGTAATTTTTAATCAATAATTGCATAAAAGGTATAATGTCTGAGTAATTAGTTTCTGGCCCCTCAAGAGATAGACGTTCTGCACAACTAGTCTTACACCAGAATTTTTCATTATCCATTACCTTTTGAAATAGGGAAAAATCTACCCCGTTTAACCCTTTGCTCACATCAGGCCGTGCCATATGATCGAAAATAATGTCTGTTGGTATTGTTTCTAAGAAAGGTATTAAGTCTTTCAAATCTGGTGCTTCCACATAAACAACTACATGCCAACCTAAATCAGCTATTTTTTTAGCTATATGTTTGAAAGTATCTTTTGAAGGATTATGTACTAGACGTCTGAGAAAATTGAACCGAACCCCCCTTACACCAGCTGAATCTAAGCGCCTCAGAGTAGCAGCTGTTATATCACCAGATACCGTTGCGACACCCCTAGCAGAATTATTAGCAGATATTAAAGCATCCTCTAAAGCATCATTATTAGTCCCGTGACAGGATGCCTGAACAATCACATTTTTTTCAAAACCGAGAAAATCTCGAAGCCGGAAAAGTTCTTCTTTAGAAGCATCACAAGGCGTGTACTTTCGATCTAACGCAAATGGAAACTTGTTTGCTGGTCCAAATACGTGGCAATGGGCATCTACAGCTCCTTTTGGCACTCTAAAAATTGGTTTAGATGGATTTGGGTGAAAAGGTAACCAATTTGGATCCATAGCATTCACTTTTACTCTAATTTATTTCGTCAAATACAAAGCCATCAAATAGCTTACGAGCCGTTCTGAGAATAGCTGTTGACAATATTTGTTGTTTTTGGGTTTTAGCAATGATCTGTGTTTTACCGGAAGGATGTTCAATAGAGCAAATTTTTGTTTCCCCACTTGGTACTGATGCAATTGGATAAGCTGTAGTCCCTTTTATTAGACATGCTGTTGCTATACTTATTGCACCAAAAACCCCAATTGAAGAATGACAACTATGTGGGATAAAAGTCCGGGTATTAATTGCCCCTCCAAATTTCGCCCTACTTATTATTGTCATTTTAGGAACCGTCTTCTCCGTAACGTCTCCTAAATTCATTAGATAACCACATCTGATACGTAGGTTTTCAACTGTTTTTCTTAATTCTAGGTTAGCCTCTAGATCATGTATACTCTCATATCCACTTACATTAAGATTTTTTGCATCAATGACTACACAGGGCATCCCATTATCTATCATTGTCACATCTACACCTTCTATATTATTAAGCTCCTTACCAGTCGGAAGTAAAGTCCCACATAAAGAACCTGCTATATTTAAAAATTCTAAAGGAATAGGAGAATGAGGCCTGAGAACACCATCAATAAAGGTTTGGCCTCTATAGGTAACCTTACCGTTTGGCGTTTTTACAGATGCTACAGCGATCTGTCCAGTATTTTCCATATATATCTTTACAGATGTTTCACTAGAGCCACTTCTAGGTACAACTAGGCCACGCTCTATTGAAAAAGGTGCAACTCCAGCAAGAATATTTCCACAATTTTGCATATCTGATACCAAAGCTTTATCAACGGAAACTTGAAGAAACAAATAATCTAGATCGACATTAAGTCTCTTAGATTTAGAGACTATTGCAACCTTTGAGGTAAGTGGACTACCACCACCAACTCCATTGATTTGAAGTGTGTCAGGAGATCCAAATATGGAAAGTAAAAAATTGTCACGTTCCTTTTGGTTTAAGGGAATATCTTCCTTTAGGAAGTACAGGCCCTTTGAAGTTCCACCCCGCATCCACATAGCGGGGGTAGCATTAGACATATTTTAATCCATATTTTTTTAACTTTTTGCGCATTTGATAAATATCTAGACCCAACTCACCAGAGGCTAGCCTTCTTCGTTTTTCTGCTTCTATTTTTTCGCGCTCTCTTGAGAGTTTTAAAACATTTTCGGCTTCTAATTGCTTTACAATACAAACTCCATCATCGTCAGCTACTATGACATCCCCAGGATCCACAACTGTTCCCGCACATACAACGGGAATATTCACTGAACCAACCACTTCTTTTGATGTACCTTGGGCATGATGTGCTTTACACCAAACAGGAAATCCCATTGTCCTCAAATTTGCTATATCCCTACAACCACTATCAAGTATTAAGCCTTTACAGCCTCTAGCCATCGCCGAAGTGGCTAACAAATCTCCAAAGTATCCAGCGTCAGATGGAGAAGTTGTTGCCATAATCATTATATCACCAGGTTTAACTTGCTCAATAGCAACGTGGATCATCCAATTATCTCCTGGTGCAGAAAGAACTGTTATTGCTGATCCTGCTATTCTTTTTCCAGGAATGATAGGAGAAATATAACTCGCTAGTAATCCCTTTCTGCCCTGTGCCTCATGAACAGTTGATACTCCACATTTGGCTAGTCCATCAATAACACTAGCCTTATTTCGCTTGACATTTTGTACTACTACTCCTCCCATTATAGTTCATCTTTACAAACAGGATAAACAGTTTCAAAAGCTTCAGCGTATTCCACCATTCTACCTCCTGCCATACCCCCAGAGTTTCTTCTAAAATGATTACCTCTATTTTGAGCTACATTTGTATAAAAGTTCCACAAATGATGCTGGCCTTCCATACATTCTATAGCATTTCTTTTTTTATCCCATACATTTGTTATATCCAAAAAGACATCTGGCTTCCAACCCATCAGCTCGGTTTGATGCGGTTCAAAAAGATACAGCTGCGGGGCGCCTAATACTGTTTCACCTGGATTATGGCCCCATGCCTGTGCGATCATGCGTGTCTCGATGGCAACTTTGGTCATCAACATATGGTCAGTATTGTATTGGTCGTATTTTGAATGGCTCATCATGAAGTTAGGTTGAATTTTTCTTATTAAATCAACGAGCTTATATTTTGCTTCCTTGTTAATTTCCAAAGGATAATCACCAAGGTCAAAAAACTGAATATCATATACGTCTAAAGCTTGAGCAGCATTCTCTGCCTCTTTCCGACGATTGGCTTTAACTTGGTCAATTGTCATGCCTTGCTCTTTCCAAAGTTTTGCACTTTCACCACGCTCACCAAAAGACATACATACTACAGTTACTTCATAACCCAAACTCTGGTGTAAAGCGATTGCTCCTCCACATCTCCATACAAAATCTGCTGCATGGGCAGACAAAATTAGTGCAGTTTTTTTAGATACCATGTTTGAACCCATTATCAATTTGATCAAGTATTTCCATAGCTGACATTACGTCTGTAACACAGCTATTGGGTTTCCGATTCTCCATAATAGCCATAGAAAACTCTCGATCAATCAGTTCAATACCGTTACTTGAAACCGCAACATTACTGAGATCAATTTGGTTATTATTACCATCAAACAGATCATCGTATCTTGCTAGGTAAGTGCCTTTATCGCAAATGTAACGAAAAAATGTACCAAATGGTCCATCATTATTGAAGCTCAGTGAAAGTGTACAGATTGCACCATTTTCGGCTCTCAGCCCAATTGACATATCCATAGCAATTTCTAAAGCTTTATTTATGGGGCCTTGCAAACCAAAGGCTTGAACAGCCTTACCGCCTCCAGTTTGGTACTGAAAGAGATCTACTGTATGGCAAGCATGATGCCAAAGTAAGTGATCAGTCCAACTTCGGGGTTCGCCCTTGGCATTTGTATTGTTTCGACGAAAGAAATAGGTTTGTACATCTAATTGCTGGAGCTTTAAATCACCGGTAGTGATTTTATTTTTTATCCACTGGTGTGACGGGTTAAAACGACGTACGTGACCAGCCATGCAGGTTAAGCCCGTTTCGTTTTGTTTTTGAACTATTCGCTTGCTATCTTCCAGACTGTCAGCAATGGGGATTTCAATGAGAACGTGTTTGCCAGCATCCATACAGGCAATTGCTTGATAAGCATGTAATTGTGTAGGAGTTGCCAATATAACTGCATCTATGTCAGTTTCTATACATGCTTCAAGTTTGGTAAAAGACTGTGGAATGGAGCGGGCCTTAGCTAGAGCTTTAATCTTACTCTCATTTGGTCCCATGATCGATGAGACTTCAATCTCTTCAATATTTTTTAATGCATCTAAATGTTTTAGTCCAAATGCACCATAAGCACCAGCAACACATATTTTCATGGCCTTATCCGTTAATTAGATTTTCGAGTATGATGTGACCAACTGCTGTATTTGATGCGGGAACATGATAATGGCGATGGACCTCAGTAACCTCCTCATTTAATGCTCCTCGCATAATTAACCACATAACCATTTCAATTCCTTCGCTACCAGTCTCGCGAATGTATTCCAAATGACTAATTTTACTCGCGGCAACTGGATCTTGACTCATTAGGTCCAAGAACTTGCCGTCCCATTCAGAGTTGATTAAACCAGCACGCTTAGATTGTAACTGATGGCTCATACCACCAGTGCCAAAAATTACCACATTTAAATCCTCATTGTAACTCTCTATTGCACGACGAACTGCTTGGCCAAGCTTATAGCATCGATTACCCGTAGGAGGAGGATATTGGACCACATTTACGCAGAGTGGAATAACCAAAGCCGGCCAATCATCTTTTGGGCCTAAATCCCCATACATCAGAGATAGTGGAACTGTTAACCCATGGTCCACCTCCATTTCATTCATAATTGTCATATCAAATTCATCAAGTATTAGCGATTGAGCTATATGACTGGCCATCTTTTGATGGTTTTTTACAACCGGTACAGGTCTTGGCCCCCAACCTTCATCAGCAGGTTGAAATTGATCAGCACATCCCAACGAGAATGTAGGAATACAGGATGCATCAAATGCGGTGCAGTGGTCGTTATAGATTAGGAAAATTATATCTGGATTTTTCTCCTTCATCCACTGTCTCGATTTCTTAAACCCATCAAATACTGGTTTCCAATATGGCTCATGGGTGATTTTTGTGTCCATAGCAACTCCAATTGCTGGAACGTGTGAACACCCTATGCCTGCCATAATTTGAGCCATTAATCTTTCTCCCATTCAGATTTTGACCTATTCCCTTTTATTGATCGTCCACCATTGATCATCATTTCACGATAGGCATCAACTCCCATACCGGTCATTTTTCCTGCAAGACTTTGGAAATTAATCCCATCATTTGCTGCCAATTTTGAAGTGTAGTAAATATTGCCTCCTAGCTCGAGTAGCAAATTCCAATCCCTTTTTATTACAGCTTCACGCTGTGCCTTAGTCATGGGATATCTATCGAG
>JBJLFU010000011.1:0-30960 GCA_045565235.1 Paracoccaceae bacterium
ATAAAAGTAATATGAGTACATTAAACTGCCCTGAAGAAGTTTTTTTAGCAGAAAAATTGATTTCGATGCATTCTTGGAGCCAAATGGCTCGTTTTGCCAGGACTGGGGGAGAAGCCAACTCTATTGCTATCAGAATTGGACGTGCTGCTTCTGGGAAAGATGGTGTTGCTATATGTGGATACCATGGATGGCATGACTGGTATCTTGCTACCAACATGAGTGAGCATGATAGTCTTAAAGAGCATCTGCTCCCAGGTCTGGAGGTAAGTGGAGTACCTAAAGCCCTTAAAAATACCACATTCCCATTCCGATATAACGATATAAAAGGACTTAAAAAAATAATCAATGACCACGATATAGGTGTGATAAAAATGGAGGTGACTAGAAATATCAAACCAGATGTAAGCTTTTTAAAATCTGTAAGAACGATTGCAAAAGAACATGGTATAATCTTAATTTTTGATGAATGCACTTCGGGCTTTAGAGAAAGTTTTGGAGGTATTCACCTGAATTATGGAATAAATCCTGATCTTGCAATCTTTGGTAAAGCCTTGGGCAACGGGTACGCTATTACAGCAGTATTAGGAACTCGTATAGTAATGGAAGAGGCTCAAAAAAGCTTTATAAGCAGTACCTTCTGGACTGAAAGAGTAGGCGCTACTGCTGCCTTGAAAACCCTCGAGATTATGGAGAGGGACAACACCTGGGAAACAATTACTGAAATAGGAAAAAAAATACAAGTACTCTGGAAAGATATTGCAAATACTCATGGTCTTGATATTGAAATATCAGGTATCCCTTCACTTTCCACCTTCAAATTTTATAGTAAGAATAACCTTAAATATAAAACACTTATAACCCAAGAAATGTTAAAGAAAAATTTTCTAGCAAGTAACGCCGTATACACCACAGTTGCTCATAAGAAGACTGTTACTAATAGATATTTCAATCAACTTGATAAAATATTTGAAATTATTTCCGCATGTGAAAATCAGAGAATTGATATCGACAAACTAATTCACGGACCAGTCTGTCATAGTGGTTTTCAAAGACTTAATTGAGGCCCAGTTTGAAAAGAAAACCTCTGAATATTGCTATAAGGGTAGATGCTAATGATCAGATTGGAGGAGGACATTTTAGGAGATGTCTCAGCCTGGCAGAAGAGTTAAAATCTAGAGGGCACGAAATTCTAATCATCTCAACATCCTTACCAATAAAATTTCAGCAAATACTCCGGCATTTATCTTTTGCTTACGAATTATTAGACTCATCAGAAATAGATAAAGATCTGCCTGCACAAAAGATGGAAGGTGAATACGGAAAGTGGCTGAGCATACCAATCAATGTAGACGCACAAAAAACTAATGCACTCTTAAAGAACTTTAATCCCCACTGGGTAGTTTTTGATAACTATGCACTAGATTTTAAATGGGTAAAGCTGGTAAAGAAAAATCTGAAGAGGACACCTTTCTTGGCCATAGACGACCTAGATAACAGATATTTGGGCGCTGAGTTTGTATTGGACCAAACTTCATTGATAAAAAAGAAAAAGAGACATAGGAGCATGGCGATACTAGAAGGTCCTAATTTCACCTTATTGACAAAAAGCTATAACGAACTCAGACAAAAAAGTATTTCAGAGAGGACTAAAAGACTTAATGAAAATTTCGATCTTAGAAAATTTTCTATACTTATTTCAGTGGGGATGTATGACCCGAAGAGAATATTACCTCATCTCTTAAAAGCCACTGCAAGAATAGAAAATGTAAAAATTGATGTTACAACCTCATCAAACAGTCAAACAATTTCAGAAATGAAAAAATTAATAAAAAAATACTCAAATGTTTCCCTTCATTTAGATAAAATTGATATTAGTAATTTGATGGCCACAGCCGATTTATGTATAGGCGCTTCAGGAATGAGTGTCTGGGAAAGGTCTTGCCTAGGCTTGCCTAGCATCACTATAGCGATTGCCCAAAATCAACGCATACTAACCAGAGAGCTCAATCAAATGGCAGCTACAAAAGTACTTACACTTACACAAATCCGCAGAACGGACCACCTGTTTGATGAAGTAAAAAAACTTAAAAATTCTCCTGAAGAATTGAAAAAACTTTCAAAAAAATCTCAGAACCTTTGTGATGGGCTGGGGGCAAAACGGGTGGTAAGATTTTTAGAAGCCAATCTTAGGCCAGTCCAAATTGCTGACTCAGCCAAATTATTAAATTGGCGAAATAAGCTTCATGTCAGGGAGGGAAGCCTAAATCAAAAAGTCATATCCAAAAAGGAACACTTAATCTGGATAGAAAAAACACAAAACGATAAAAAAGGAATTTGGTTGATATATTCTGAGGGTGATATAAATATTGGCCACTGTAGCTGTAAGTTTCTTTTCCAAGAGTACAGTAGATTGGAGCTTTTATATTGGAGAAAATGATGTTTGGAAAGGGACTGGAAAACGAATGTTAAGCTTTTTCCTAAATGATTTGTTCTTTGGTAGAGACATTGAGAAAATCTATGCAAAAATCTTAAGACAAAATTTAAAATCAAAAGAAATTCATAAACATTTTGGTTTTACGTATGAAAATGGGGGAAAAAACTCCCTAATGTATTCCTTGTCTAAAAGAAAATTTAAAAGTCACTTTTATAGTTTAACCGAGTAACAGATATTTAGATGGATAAATATATAACAATAAATAACTTTACTATAGGTCAAAATACACCACCTTACATTATTGCTGAATTATCTGGTAATCATAATGGAAATATCAACAGAGCTCTTGAGTTAATTGATGCTGCTTCAGATGCAGGGGCTAATGCTGTAAAGCTACAGACTTACACTGCAAATACAATTACAATAAATTCAGATCGTCCAGAATTTGTGATTAAAAGTGGCCTCTGGGCTGGAAGAAACCTTTATGAACTTTATAGTGAAGCAAGCACACCTTGGGACTGGCATCAACGGCTATTCAAACATGCTAAAGAGAAAAATATTCATTGCTTTTCTTCTCCCTTTGATCCCTCAGCTGTTGACTTCCTGGATAAACTTTCATCTCCAGCTTTCAAGATAGCATCCTTTGAATTGGTAGATCTTCCCCTGATAGAAAAAGCTGCTAGCAAAGGTAAGCCATTGATTATGTCAACAGGAGTTGCTGACTTTAACGAAATAAGTGAGGCTTGTGAGACCGCTAAAAATGCTGGCGCAATTGGGTATGCTCTTTTACATTGTATTTCTGACTACCCTGCTCAACCAAAAGATATGAGACTCACTACCATAAAAGAGTTAGGGAAGCGCTTTAATGTGCCCATTGGTTTATCTGACCATACGTTAGGTTCCACAATGGCGGTAGCATCAATAGCGCTTGGAGCAACTATAATTGAAAAGCACATCACACTTAAACGATCCAATGGTGGACCTGACGCCAGTTTTTCTCTGGAGCCACAAGAGTTTCGAGAATTGGTAGAAAATTGTAATAATGCTTATCAGGCTTTATCTCAAGAATGTGACTGGGGTCCTGGGACCCAGAAATCAAATGCCCACTTCAGGAGATCCCTTTTTGTGGTAAAAGATATTAAGGCAGGAGAAATTTTTGACACAAATAATGTAAGATCTATCAGGCCAGGAATGGGTATTCCTCCAAAGTACCTTAAGGATGTCATAGGAAAAATTGCTAAAACCAATCTTAAAAAAGGGGAGCCTTTGTGTTGGGAGAAAATCAAAATGTAGAAACGGTGAATCTCCTTTCCGTTTCTACAGCCAAAAATACCACTGAAATACTCACAGAGTTGGTTAAAGGCTCTCAAAATAATATTGTTCTCAAGTTACACCTTGGAGACGCTAATAGTGACTTTAAAGCTTCCTCTCTGGTAAGAATGAGTAAAAAGTTGGGCAGAGCTGGCCATCTTTTTAATATCCATAAACACTATTCAGGAGTTGACCATCAGCTAATGGCTTCTGAAAGTTTTAAACAGGATTTGGAAAAACTAATTGACCAGCTTTTCAGACATTCTGATGCCTATAGGTATAAATCCCATAACCTACAAAATCTTCAAGACTATCTAGATTACTATCACATTTTGGCTGATGCTATGGCTAACGAAATAATCTCTCATGAAATTAACCATATACTATTTTTTAATATACCCCATTTAGCGTATGACACCATAATTTACCAACTTGCAATATCTTTAAAAATTGAAATTACTATTGTTACTCAATCCCTTTTTGCAAATAAATTCTTCTCATTAAGGCGAATTGAAAATTATGGCGACATTGACCGGGAAAAGTCCTTTACAGCAAAAATAGCTCACAAAATTCCTGAAATAGATTTATTCTATATGAAAAAAATCAAACAAAAAAAAGAAAAAAGTGGTAGCATAAATCTCAAAGCGTTCTTGTCTTTCACACTATTCGTTCTTTTTAAAAATCCTAGTCTTTTATTCCGACCATTTTATTCACTGAAAATATTAAATCAAATAAATAAGATATATCAGCGTTTCCCTAAATGGAGAGATCCGTTTGCAAATTTCTTCCACGTAAATGAGCTAGCTTACTTTGAACATCTGGCAGAATTTGAACTAAATAAGCTTGATCTAGGTAAAAGGTTTGTATACTTCCCCCTACCAATGCAACCCGAAATGACTACATCTGCTATCGGAGGAAGTTACAGAGATCAACTATTAGCACTAGAGCATTTATCAAAAATTTTACCAAAGGATGTGAAAATTTTTGTGAAAGAGAATCCTAAGCAGGGCTCTTTTTCTAGGGGGCCGTTATTTTTCCACAGATTGTCAAGAATCAAGTCAGTCATTTTTGTTCCATCTTATGCAGACACTAATGAGCTCACAAAAAAAGCGATTTTCATAGCCACAGTGACTGGAACCGTAGGATGGGAGGCGTTGTGTATAGGGAAAAGTGTACTCGTTTTTGGAAATGCTTGGTACAAAAATTTCCCTGGTGTGACTTTATACAAAGAGGGTCTTCTATTCCAGAACATCATTGAAAATGTCCCCCAGAAAAAAGATGTCGAATTGACATTTAATAACCTAATGGCATCCTCTCATGATGGTGTTGTTGACAGAGCTTACACAGGCTTAGTTGCAAACTTTAATATTGAAGAAAATGCAGCAAATACGGCAAAAACTTTAGAAAAGCTTATATTTAAAAAGACAGAGGCTACTTTTCCTAATCTCAAATAAAACTTAAAACTTTTATGACCTTATCTTGCTGCTCATTTGTTAAATCAAAATAAATTGGAAGACTTATGGCTTTCGAGTAATAGGTTTCTGAATTAGGAAAATCCCCAGGAAGAAATCCTCTTTTTTTCCAGTAGGGCTGGGTATGAATTGGCCTATAATGGACATTGACTTTTATACCTTCTTTGTGAAGCAAGTTGAATACCTGTAACCTTTGATTAACCTGTATAGGATAGAGATGAAGAGATGAACGATTATTTGGGTCTCTGTAAGGAATAATAAGATTTGATTGACTCAATTCTTCATCATATTTATCAGCTATTTCATGCCTCCTTTTTGTAAATTCACCTATCCTTTTTAGTTGATTAGAGCCTAATGCTGCATTTAAATCACTCATACGGTAATTGAACCCCAACTTTATCTGGTCGTAGACCCATAGACTTTCTGTCTTAGTCTCCATCTTATTTGGGTCACGAGTCACACCATGAGAGCATAGAAGTCTGAGGTTTTCAAAAAGTAAAGGATCGTTAGTAACTGCAGAGCCACCTTCTCCAGTAGTTATGATTTTAACTGGATGGAATGAAAAAACCGTTATATCAGAGTAAGTGCATGATCCTATTGGTTTGCCATGATATTTACCACCTATAGCATGAGAACCATCCTCAATAACTCTGAATCCGTATTTATTTGCTAGTTTGCTTATAGAAGCCATATCGCAGGACTGCCCTGCAAAATGGACTGGCATAACTATTTTAGGAAGTTTTCCATTTATCTCTGCCAACCTTAATTTCTCTTCCAGAGAATTTACACACATATTATATGTCTCTAGTTCAATATCTACAAAATCAACATTGGCGTTACAAAATAACCCTACATTGGCAGAAGCTACGTAAGAATTAGGCGACGTCCAAAGTATATCATTGGGACCTAATCCTAATGCTAAACAAGCTAAATGTAATGCAGAGGTCGCTGAATTAGTAAGAACAGAATATTTGCAAGTAGTATAAGAGCATATTTCTTCCTCAAAATTTTTATTGCTGGGTCCTTGAGTGATCATATCAGACCTTAAAATCTTCACGACCTCTTCAATATCCTTTTCACTAATACTCTGCCGGCTGTAAGGTATCATCAATATTTACCAATTTCCCCCCTATTTTTATTAAGCCACAGGATAAATTCTTTATTACTTAGCCATTCTGGGTTACTGTCGGATGCATAGATAAAATCTTTAGGAACCTTCCTACCTCCTTTACTTGTGACCGGGTCTTTGGACCAATTGCGAATCGATGGAAAGATTTTATAATGATCGGCATACTCATAAGTAAAATTCGCATCTTCTAGACCAATCATTTGCTCATGTAACTTCTCCCCTGGCCTTATGCCTACAACTTTTTGTTCGAGATTTGGGCTAATTGCAGTAGCGATATCTACAACTTTCATTGATGGAATTTTTTTTACGAAGATCTCACCTCCTTCCATATCGTCAAACGCTTTCCAAACTAATTTAACGCCTTCATCAAGAGTAATCATAAATCTAGTCATTCTAGTATCAGTAATCGGCAAAAAACCATCTCTCTGTTTTGATAAAAAGAATGGTATAACAGAACCTCGGGAGCCCATTACATTTCCATAACGCACTACCGCGAACTTACAATTAGACGATCCCGAATAAGAGTTACCCGCAACAAACATTTTATCAGAAGCTAATTTAGTAGCCCCATATAGATTTATAGGGTTAGAAGCTTTATCAGTAGATAAAGCAACGCACCTTTTTATATTCTTGTCCAGACACGCATCAATAACATTCATGGCACCAATAACATTGGTCTTAACACACTCAAATGGATTATATTCTGCGGTTGGAACAATCTTTGTTGCAGCGGCATGAACGACGAAATCTATCCCATCTAGTGCCCGCATTAATCTATCACGGTCTCTTACATCCCCTATAAAAAAACGTACTCTTTGATCTTCTTCATAAACTTTCTGCATCTCCCACTGCTTCATCTCATCACGAGAAAACACTACCAACCGGGTTGGGTTATACTTTTTTAGAGTGAGTGGGATAAATTTGGAGCCAAAAGATCCTGTTCCCCCAGTAACAAGTATATTAGAATTCTTAAGCAAATCGCACCTTTTTATGCATTCCTATTTTATTAGCTTTAAAAAAGGCAAAAAGCAATTGGGATATAATCTAAATAAAGGAGTTGATTACTTTTACCATTGATTTTGATTTATCTGATAACCCATTTACTATCTTCATTCCTTTTAACCCAATTTTTTGGGCGCCTCCAGATTGGGTCAAGGCCTTAATTTGATTAACAATACTTAGAGAGTCCTCTACTAAAATAGAAGCCCCCTCAGAATTAAGAAGGTCAAATATATGTTGAAAATTGTAAACAAATGATCCATGCAAAATAGCCGTCCCAAACCTGCAAGGTTCATATGGATTGTGCCCACCAACGTTTACCAGTGAGCCTCCAAGAAAAGCTATATCAGATAACTTATACCAGAGCCCTAACTCTCCCATAGTATCAGCTACATAAATCTCTGTATCTGAAGAAATTTTATCTTTGAGACTTCTCCTCACTACTCTCCTTCCACTAGAAATCAAATTACTGGCAATTGTTTCACCTCGTTCAGGATGTCTAGGGACTAGTATCAAAAGATATTTTTTGTCATAATTATAGAGTATTTGTTGGGCCTTTAATAGAATCTCTTCCTCTCCTAAGTGGGTAGATCCAGCAACCCAAATTTTCCTATCAGAAAAATTTTCCTTCAATTTCTTAAACTCATTAGAATCAAAGGTTAAAGGCTCAGCCTGCTCTTTTAGCGAAGATATTCCCAATAAAATCTCCCGAGGCATACCTAAGGACAAAAGTCTTTTTGCAGTTTTTTGGTCCTGAGCAAAAGCAAAATTAAATGTTCTTAATATTTTTTCAGCAGTTCTATTAATTTTCCTCCAGTTCTTAAATGATCGACTTTCCATTCTAGCACTTATTAAACCCAAAGGTATTTGCTTTTCCTTAATTTCTAGTAGCAACCTCGGCCATAACTCACCCTCAATAAAAATAGCTAAATCTGGGTTCCAATGATCTAAGAATCTACTTATGGCCTTAAAAGTATCAATAGGCGAAAATTGATGCTGACAATTTTGAGGTAACCTATCTGTAATTAACCTCGCTGAAGTTACGGTTGTAGAGGTTATTAAAAAATTAAGACTGCTATTATTGTCTCTCAATATTTTTATTAAAGGGAAAATCGAGAGAACTTCACCAACACTTGCCGCATTGAACCATATAAGCTGACCCTCAGGGCGCTTCAGTTTGGAAATACCTCTTCTCTCATGAATACGCTGCTGATGTTCCTTACCTTTAAATAACCGATACTTCAAAATAATTGAAAAAATAATCTCGCAGTAACGTGTGAAGAATAAATAAATGAACAAAACAACTGGTGTTTTCTCTCTCTTCCTATTGCCAATCATAGATTTTCTCATGAATTATGCACACCAGGTTGGATTATGTTTAATCACTTTTCAGTCTATTGATTTCCTCTACAAGGCCAATTGTAGAACTACTAAACGGTTCAAAGGAATTCTGACCATTTATTGCTTTAGTTAAACTTTTGGCAAGTTTTTTACCTAGTTCCACCCCCCATTGATCAAAAGAATTAAGATTCCAAATCAATCCTTCAACAAAGGTTCGATGCTCAAACAAAGCTAGTAATTTACCAAGAATTCTTGGGGTTAATTTTCGATAGATTAGTGTGGTAGAAGGTCTGTTACCAGCACAAAAAAGATGGGGATAGGAAGTATGGATTTTCTTAAGAGGTGAGTTTATTTCACCCACATCTTCAAAATTAGAGCCGTTCTCAGGATTCACACCGGTCATCAATGCTTCTGACTGGGCTAAACAATTTGCTATTAGTTCGCTATGGTGGTTACTTTCTAAGTTTTTCTCAAACGAGTTTGCACCTAAAAGAAACTCACATGGAACAATCTGATTACTTTGATGTAAAAATTGATAAAAAGCATGCTGACCATTTGTCCCAGTTTGCCCCCAGGATATAGGGGTTGATGGCCTTGAAATAGATACACCATCCAGATCGACAGACTTACCATTACTTTCCATATCAAGCTGTTGTAAGTACATTGGTAGCTGCTCCAATCGCTGTTCATATGGTAGCACTACTCTTGAAGGATATTTGCAAATACTTGTATGCCAGATGCCAATTAGTGCAAGTATAATTGGCAAATTTTGAATAGGTTTGGCACTTTGAAACTCTTTGTCTATTGAGCTAGCTCCCTCTAAGAAGTCTCTAAAGACATCAGCCCCCACAGCTAACATAACTGGCATTCCTACAGGACCCCAAACTGAAAACCGTCCCCCCACCCAGTCTTCAAATTCAAAAATTCTCTCCTCTTTCACTCCAAATTGTAATGCTTTATTCTTTGCACAACACACTGCTACAAAGTTTTCCATTCCAACTATCCCTAACCTAGACTGTATTATGTTTTTGATAGTACTTGCATTGGTTAATGTTTCGACAGTAGTAAATGATTTTGAAGAAATAATAAAAAGAGTTCTCTTAAGATTCAATTTTGAGATAGTATCGATAAGATCAGAGCTGTCCAAATTCGAGACAAAATGAATCTTGGGCCCATCTTGGTATTGAGATAATGCCCTAGAAACCATTTTAGGACCAAGTTCAGACCCTCCTATACCTACATTGATTACATCTTTAAAAGTTTCCCCAGACGCGGATAATATATTCCCAGACCTAACATCTTCAGCAAATCTTAATGCCTTATCTAATCCCACCTTCACTTTTAAATTAATATCTATTCCATTAACAAAAAGTGGTGACTTAAGGTTCCTTAGTGCAGTGTGCAAAACTGAACGATCTTCAGTCACATTAATCTTTTTGCCAGATAACATATCCTTAGTTTTTTCTTGTATTGCTGCATTTCTAGCTAATCTAAGTAGGTTAATTCTGGTATTATCATCAATATTCGTTTTGGAGTAGTCCAGGATTAAATCCTCTGTAATTACGCTGAATTTCTTGAATCTAGAATTGTCCTCTTTAAAAAGAGTCTCAATGCGTCTTTCAGAGGTTTCTATCCTATTTTTCTCAAGTAGCTTCCAGTATTTTTCTATCATTTTTATTTCCAATCTTAAATTTCAATTATCACTAGTTTCTGAAATCAATCCTTTGGTAATAAGTTCTGAAGTAATAGGAGTATTGAAAACTTTTTCTTAAACCTCTAAATGTACTTCCCATAATCTGTCCAATTTTCTTACTCTACACCTTTTATAGTAAATCTCTTAGCACAGGGATAAAAGGCTTATCAGCTTCAGGCATTGGAAAATTTTGAATTTCTTTGGGAAAAACCCATCTTAGTTCTTGTCCTTCCCTAGGCTGGATAATGCCTTCCCATTTTCTACAAACAAAAAGTAACAACAGTAAATCGAACTCTTTATAGTCAAAATAAGAGAAACTGAGCGGCGCTAAACAACTTTTCCAAGTGTTTATTCCAAGCTCTTCGTGGAGCTCCCGCATTAATGCCTCTTCCGGTTTTTCATTCAGTTCTAATTTTCCACCAGGAAACTCCCATAAGCCCCCTAAAACTTTTTTACTAGGTCGCTTTGATATTAGAACTCTACCATCAAAATCTACTAAAGCTGCTGCTGAGACTAGTAGCATTTTATGACCGGTAATCGGCGTTTATGGAGATGTATTCCTTAGTGAAATCACACCCCCAAACCTTTGCTTGACCAATTCCCAGACCCAAGTCAACTTTAAAATATATTTCATTAGACCTCATGTATTTTTGAGTATTTTCTTCATTATAATCGTTGGCAACTTTACCATTCTCTACAATAAGATTTTCTCCAATATAGATAACAATAGTTTCCTGTTGTATTTTTTCTCCAGACTTTCCTATAGCCATTATTATTCTTCCCCAATTAGGATCTTCACCTGCTATAGCCGTTTTAACTAAAGGTGAATTCGCAATTGAAAAAGCAACTGTTTTTGCACTTTTATTACTCACTGCGCCAATTACCTCATATTCTACTAACTTACTGGCTCCTTCACCATCACGAACAATTTCAAGTGCTAAATCTTTCATCAGACTTTCTAAGGCTACAGTAAAAGTCTTTATCCTTGGATCAGATTCTTTTTCTATGGTGCTCATGTTTACCTTTGAAGTAGCTGCAACCAAGACGGTATCAGAAGTCGAAGTATCACTATCAACAGAAATGGAATTAAAAGTAGTGTCATTGGTTTCTCTGGTTATCTGCCTTAAAATTTTCTGCGAAACTTTAGCATCTGTAATAATAAATGAAAGCATCGTTCCCATATTTGGAGCTATCATACCTGAACCTTTAGCAATACCCACAATTGTTATGACTTGGTTATCTAAACTTATTTTCTTAGAACAATATTTTGGATAAGTGTCAGTAGTCATAATAGCCCTGGAACAATCTTCTATCTTGTTAATAGAAAGCCCATCGATAAGTTTTGGCAAAGAATTCACAATTTTTTTGTACGGGAGAAACTCTCCTATTACTCCTGTAGATGCCATTAAAACACTTGCGAGACTTATGCTTAAAGCCCCTGATAACGCTTTCATAACATGCTTAACTGCTTGGTGACCCTTCTCGCCTGTGAAAGCATTTGCATTACCTGAATTAACTAGAATCGCATACGCTTCATCATCTCTTTTACTAGAATTCAGAATGATTTTCTCAGACCAAATAACTGGTGCTGACCGGGTGTACGATTTAGTAAATACCCCTGTTAAAGTACTCCCTGGTTCTAAGTAAATAAGAATTAAATCCTGTCTATTTTTGTATTTTATATTTGCGCCTATAGCAGAAAATTTTGCGCCAGAAATTCTAAGAGGGTTTTCACTCAAAACATTTGATTTTTTCATTTTCTAATCCAAAACTTTTAAATACTTCCAGCGCTATAGTTTTTGATAGGACACTCGAATAAATTATCATATGTTTCCTACTTTACCTTCAGATTACTATCTACTACAACAAAATTAATGATAGCCTGAAGCCATTGTTTGAATTGAATAAAATAAATCATGGTTATAAATAAATAAGCGAGTATCGTCAGATTATTCGAGGTATAAAATGCTGGGGATTGGAAAATTAGCCAAACAAGTGTTTGGCTCATCCAATGATAGAAAACTTAAATCTGTTTCATCAATCGTGGAAGAGATCAATACCCTTGAATCTAGAATGCAAAAGTTAAGTGACCAAGAACTTGGGGATAAAACCACAGAACTAAAATCTCGTTTAAAAAATGGTGAAACGTTAGATGAATTGCTACCAGAAGCATTTGCTGTTGTAAGAGAAGCTTCTGTTCGAACAATCGGGTTAAGACCCTTTGACGTACAATTATTAGGAGGAATATTTCTTCACCAAGGCAACATTGCAGAAATGAAAACTGGTGAAGGCAAAACTCTCACAGCAGTGATGCCTGTTTACTTAAATTCACTAACTGAACGTGGCGTACATATTGTGACTGTTAATGACTATTTAGCAAAGCGTGATGCACAATGGATGGGGAAAATATATAGTTTTTTAAATCTCAGTGTTGCTGCGATATATCCAGATATGCCAGACGATCTGAAAAAGTCAGCATATTTGGCAGATGTTACCTATGCAACTAATAATGAATTAGGTTTTGATTATTTAAGAGATAATATGAAATCAGATCTTGATGAAGTCTTTCAGCGAAAACCATATTATGCAATAGTGGACGAGGTAGACAGCATACTTATTGATGAAGCTAGAACTCCTCTTGTTATCTCTGGTCCAACTGAAGATCGATCATCCCTCTACACAAATATAAATACTTTTATCCCTAATCTTGCAGCTGAACATTTTGAGCTTGAAGAAAAGACTAGAACGGTAAATTTGACTGACCAAGGAATAGAATATTTGGAAAAGATCCTAAGAGACGATAATCTGATGAATAGTGATCGGTCTTTATACGACCCTGAGAGCACAAGCTTAGTTCATCATATCAATCAAGCTTTGCTCGCTCACAAGCTTTTTAATAAGAATACAGACTATATTGTAAGAAATGACGAAGTTGTTCTTATTGATGAATTTACAGGCAGAATGATGAGTGGCAGAAGATTATCTAATGGTCTCCATCAAGCCATAGAGGCCAAGGAAAATGTATCCATTCAACCTGAAAATGTGACCTTTGCATCAGTCACTTTCCAAAATTACTTTAGACTTTATGACAAACTAGCTGGTATGACTGGAACAGCTTTGACAGAAGCAGATGAGTTCCACGAAATTTATAATTTAGGGGTTATTGAAATTCCTACAAACCAAAAAGTAATAAGAATTGATGAAGACGATCAAGTTTTTAGAACGACGAACGAAAAATATAAGGCCATCGTCCAAGAGGTCAAAAAAGCCTATAAAAAGAAACAACCAGTTCTTTTGGGGACTACTTCAATTGATAAATCTGAATTGCTGTCAAAGTTACTGAAAAGGGACCAAGTGCCTCATAAAGTTTTGAATGCACGTTATCATGAAGAAGAGGCACAAATCATAGCAAATGCTGGAGTACCTGGAGCAGTAACAATAGCAACAAATATGGCAGGTAGGGGGACTGATATACAGCTAGGAGGAAATCTGGAAATGATTTTGAACCAAGAGCCGAGCAATAATAGTAAGGACCTTACAGAGCTAGGTAGTAAAATAAAAAGTGAGGTTGAAACCGCAAGGCAACTCGTTCTTAAATCTGGTGGGTTATTTGTCTTGGCTACAGAACGGCATGAAAGTAGAAGAATTGATAATCAGTTGAGAGGGAGATCAGGTAGACAAGGTGATCCAGGAAGAACTTCTTTTTATCTAAGCTTGGAAGATGACCTGATGCGGATATTCGGTTCTGATAAGTTGGACTCCATGCTTAAACGGTTAGGAATGAAAGATGGTGAAAGCATTGCCCATCCATGGGTAAATAAAGCTCTAGAGCGAGCACAAAGTAAGGTTGAAGCCAGAAATTTTGATATACGAAAAAACCTTCTCAAATACGATGATGTAATGAATTTGCAAAGAAAATCTATATTTAGTCAGAGGCGTGAAATTATGGAAACAGAAAGTGTTTCCGAAACAATTACTGAAATGAGAGAAAAAGTTATTGATAATCTGATTTGGAACTGCATATCAGATCAAAAAACCCCAGATCAATGGGACGTTGATGCTCTTAAAAAGAAATTACTTGAACTTCTTGGCCTTAATCCTCCACTAGAGTCTTGGATAACTGAGGAGGATTTCGACGAAGATCAACTACAGGACAGAATTGCCTCAGCCACTAAGGCAACCCTGGAAGAAAAAATTAGTGCGTATGGTGAAGAACTTATGCAAAAGATAGAAAAACAGGTCCTTTTGCAAACTATAGATAAGGCTTGGCGCGAACACCTCTTAAAGCTAGAACATCTTAGGTCTGTAATTGGCTTCAGAGGCTATGCACAAAGAGATCCTTTAAACGAGTATAAGACTGAGGCATATGATTTATTTGAACTTTTGCTGCAAAATATATCTGAGGAGGTCACAAAGTTTATGGCTTTTTTCCGGTTGGTTAATAATGAAGCAAAAACTGATGAAACTGAGAAGCGAGGGGGGGAAATACCTACTAAAACTCCTGCACCAAGAAATAATAATATTAATCGTGAAGAAAGTAGAGAAAATCACAATACTTTAAATTGGGGAAAGATTGGAAGAAATGCACTGTGCCCCTGTGGATCAGGTAAAAAGTTTAAGCACTGCCATGGAAAAAATTAAATATTCTCTAGATCTGATAGTCACCTTAAAAATAAAAGCTTTTAGCTAAATTTATAATTTTTAGATTAGAAAATTTACTACTTATCAATTATTTCAGGAAAAAAGCTATTCTTCGGGGAGGTTGTCAAAATTTCTACCCCATCAGAGGTAACTGCTACCGTATGCTCAAACTGAGCTGAAAGAGATTTATCCCTGGTTACCGCAGTCCAATTATCTGATAAAACCTTAGTCTCGGGACCACCCAAATTTACCATTGGCTCAATAGTAAAAAACATACCAGGCTCTAAAACAGCTCCTGTTTTCTCCGTACCAAAGTGTAAGACATTAGGAGCGGAGTGAAATGTTTTGCCAACACCATGACCACAAAAATCTCTAACAACAGACATATTTTTACCCTCAACATATTGTTGTATAATAGCTCCAATATCGCCAAAGGTATTTCCAGGCTTTACCACAGAGATTCCTCGGATTAACGACTCATGGGTAACCTCAATTAATCTATAAGCTTTTTTTGTGCAATGGCCCGCTACATACATCCTACTGCTATCTCCAAACCAACCGTTGAGAATGCAAGTCACGTCAATGTTAAGAATATCATTTTCCTTAAGTCTCTTAACACCAGGTATTCCATGGCACACAACATGATTAATAGAAATACAACATGACTTTGGAAAACCTCGGTAACCCAGCGTAGCCGGAGTAGCTCCGTTATCCAGCATGAACTCATGGCAAAGATTATTCAGCCTTTCAGTTGTAATATTAGGTGCTACATAATCACCAATCATGTCAAGAGTTTCTGCGGCCAACTTGCAAGATAATTTCATTTCGAAAAGTTCGTCATCGCTATGGATTCGAATTCCATCTTTATTCAATCGATCAGTATCCAACAATAAATCCTTAATAAAATTCAACAATACGAACCTGCTATATAAATATTTTCCATTGCCATCAAGAGCTATAATTTATTAACGACTTAATCTGAAAAAATTTATAGCAACTTAGGGCTAAAGGAACCTAAACTTATATCACTGGTAGTGATTTCACTCCGAAAGGGTTTAATCTCAACCCCTAACGACTTGGCCTGAACAAAAGATTTGTTGTAATCTTGATCAATATCTTCTGCAATCTTGAAAAAATTAGCATCATTTCTTTGTACAACATACAGCTGAATTGCTCTAAAGCCCCTAGATTTTATCTCAGTTAGTAATTTTAAATGCTTTGATCCTCTTGAAGTAACAGAGTCAGGAAATTCTGCTATGCCAGGGTGTCTGGAAAGTGTCACAGATTTTACTTCCAAATAACATGACGGCCTATCTTGAAAGTTAACTAAAAAATCTAGGCGACTTCTATCTCCTATTTTTGGTTCAGTTATTATTTCCGTATAATTTTCTAATCCTGGTATTTTATGGTGGTACAATGCTTCAAAAACAATCTTATTTGCTATCTGTGTATCTATACAAACTAGGGTACCATCACTATTTTCAACTAATTTCCAAACAAGAGAAAACTTTGCCTTAGGGTTCTCAGCCTTTTGCACCCAAACTTTACATCCGTTTTCTTTCAAACCAATCATAGAACCTGGGTTTGGACAATAAATTGTATTTTTTTTACCATCTGAGAAAACCACATCTGCCAAAAACCTCTTATACCTTTTGACTAATTTTGCTTCTAATAGCTTAGTAGAAAAATCCATTATGAGAGACCTTATCACCCAAAGAAAAATTGCCCATTGAATTATGAGGGACATCATCATATTTACTTATTATGCCAAAAAATTCTAGTCCCAACGCAGCATTATTGATAATTGGTAACGAGATTTTGTCTGGTAGGACAAAAGACTTAAATAGTAGTTATCTAGCTCAAAAATTGTTATACGTAGGCATCTCAGTTTGTGAGATTAGAGTTGTTTCCGATAACAAAGTTGAGATCATAGCTGCATTAAATACTTTAAGAAAAAGATTTGATTATGTCTTTACTAGCGGTGGCATAGGACCAACCCATGATGATATAACTGCCGATTGCGTGGCCGAAGCTTTTGGCGTTCAATTACCTATTAATGATGAAGCAAAAAAGATAATAGCATCCCACTATCCAAGAGGAGAAGCTGATCTAAATGAGGCAAGGCTTAGAATGGCTAGAATACCAGTTGGGGCAGCATTAATAGAAAACCCAGTATCAAAAGCTCCAGGTTTTTATATTGAGAATGCCTATGTTTTAGCTGGAGTTCCAAAAATTTTTCAAGCTATGGTAAATTTTGTTCTACCCAAACTAAAATCCTCTTCTCCAATAATATCCAGAACAATAACCATAAGTAAACAAGAAGGAGAGATCGCCAACGATCTTTCTCAAATAGCAGCAAATTTTTCACCATTGTCAATAGGTTCGTATCCTTTCGAACATAAGGGAAACTTTGGAGTTAATGTTGTGGTAACTGGTAAAGACTTAAATCAAATTAATCTTGCATCTGATTTAATTTCAAAAATATAGTAATAATAATAGTAGTAGCTACCCTATTTCAACAAATTCTCAACAATCCTTGATTTTCTTTGTACCACTCATAGGTCTTTATTAGGCCAGATTCTAGATCGAATTTGTGAGCCCAACCTAGAGAATTAAGTAAATTGCTATCCATCAACTTTTTGGACGCACCTTCTGGTTTACTTTCATCAAAACCGATGTCCCCCTCAAAACCAACAATTTTCTGTAACATTTCTGCCAATTTTCTAACGGTTACATCTTTTCCCGTACCAACATTGACATGCGAAATCGTTGGCTCTGTCTTTGATGTATAAGATTTCCTATCTAATTCTAAAATAAACAAGCAAGCGTCGGCCATATCCTCAACATACATAAATTCGCGTAATACACTTCCTCTGCCCCAAACCACTACCTCATTTTTTTTTGCAATCTTTGCTTCATGAAACCGGCGCATTAAAGCCGGAATAACATGTCCATTCTCTAAATTGAAATTATCTCTTGGCCCATATAGATTAGTTGGGATTACCGATCTATAATCTCTGCAATATTGACGATTATAACTCTCACACATTTTAATACCTGCTATCTTAGCAATTGCATAAGGTTCATTTGTACCTTCAAATGAACCTGAGAGAAGATCCTTTTCCATCAAAATATGATCCTCAGTCCTTGGATATATGCAGGACGAACCCAAAAATAATAATTTTTGTATGTTAGCACTATGGGTTGAATGGATCAAATTTGTTTGTATTTGTATATTTTCGTAAATAAATTCAGCTGGGTACGTAAGATTAGCGTTAATTCCACCAACTCTTGCAGCAGCTATTATCACAGCATCTAATTTTTCTGATTGTAAAAATTTTTCTACATCATTTTGATTAGTTAAGTCTAATTCATCACGAGATCGAGTGACTACTTTGTAGTCTGTTTTTTCTTGCAACACGTTATGTATTGCCGAACCTACCATGCCGTTATGACCTGCTAAAAATATTCTCATCACTACCCTATGGGTTCCATAGTTTATAACCCTTAGATTTTTAGTTTCCCCAAAAGACTTTCTTGATTTTGCAAGAATTATGCCCACATAAGCTACATCTTATATCGGAAGACTTATATTAAGACTTCCTGGCATTGTCAGGGTGAGTAAGATAATTTAATTTCACCCTTACTATATTTAGAGATGTAACATCCTGAAAAAGGTTTCTTATAAAGAGAAACTTCTTAAAACCTAATTGACCATTTTTAATGATCGATATCATTCCATTTAATCTTTATTAGAAAAGACTTTAGTGAGATTCATTCCAACTCAGGCCAACGCCAGCATCCACTTTTAATGGTACATCCAATTTCAATAATGGATGACAAGCATTCTCCATTTCTTTGGTAACCATCGAAAGTGTAGTTTCTACCTCACTATCAGGTACTTCAAATAATAGCTCATCGTGAACCTGTAGAACCATTTTTCCTCTCATATTAGCTTTAGTTAATGTTTTTGGAATACTGATCATAGCTCTTTTGATTATATCGGCAGCCGTACCCTGAATTGGTGCATTTATGGCAGACCTCTTTGCAAAGCCAGCAGCCGGTCCTTTAGCATTCATATTTGGTGTATATATTCTCCTTCCAAATAGGGTCTGGACAAAGCCATTTTTATTAGCACTCTGTATTGTCCGATCCATGTAAGTCTGAATTTCAGGATAACGTTGAAAATATTTTTCAATAAAATTCTTTGCCATATCCCTAGAAATTCTAAGATTATTTGCCAACCCATAAGGGGAAATCCCATATATTATTCCAAAATTAATAGCTTTTGCTTGTCTTCTTAATTCTGCAGTCATGCTTTCTATTGGGATCTGAAAAACTTCGGAAGCAGTTTGAGCATGGATGTCTTTTCCACTATGAAATGCTTTCATAAGGTTTTCTATTTTGGCGATATGAGCCAAGATTCTTAATTCTATTTGGCTGTAATCAAAGCTCAGAAGCTTTGCTCCCTTAGAGGCAACAAAAGCTTCTCTTATTTTCCTACCATCCTCTGTTCTGATTGGGATATTTTGTAAATTGGGATTATTAGATGATAATCGGCCAGTAGACGCGCCAGAAGACAAAAAGGATGAGTGGACGCGTCCTGAGCCTTCCTTAATATGGTTTTGCAAAGCCTCTGTATAGGTAGATCTTAACTTAGAAAGTTGTCGCCACTGCAAAACTAGTTCTGGCACTATGTGCCCTTGGGTTGCCAATGCCTCCAAAACTTCAGCATCAGTAGTGTAAGAGCCTCCTTTGCCTTTCTTAATACCTTTAAAACAAAGTTTTTCAAATAAAATAGTGCCAAGCTGTTTTGGTGAACCAATGTTAAATTTCTCATCGGTAAGTTTAAAAACTTCAGACTCAAGCCGGTCAATCTTTGAACTAAAATCTGTTGATAACGTCTTCAATATTTTCTTATCTACTAAAATTCCATCTAACTCCATTTGAGCTAAGGATGGAACCAAATCTAATTCTAATTGGTTATAAATCCTAGTAACACCACTCTGACTTAACAATGGTTTGAAGAGATACCAAAGTCTCAACGTAATATCAGCATCTTCAGCAGCATAAAAAACAGCAGCCTGAATATTCACTTCAGAAAAAGTTTTCTTCTTCAAGCCAGAACCTATTAAAGAGGATAAAGATATTGGTGAATGAAGCAGATATTTCTCAGAAAGAAAATCCAAACTGTGCTTATGTAACCCTGCGTGTAAGGAATAAGACATCAGCATTGTGTCTTCAAAAGAATTCAACCGAATAGAATACTTTCTAAAGACTTTTAGATCAAATTTGATATTTTGACCAATTTTTAAAATTGATGGGTCTTCAAGGATTGGTTTAAGCCTTGCCAGCACAAGGTCTAGAGGTAGTTGCTCATCACAGAGATCTGACACTAATCCTCTTTCTGTTGATTCCTTTACATGCCCCAAAGGTATATAACAAGCAGTCCCAGGCTTAGTTGCGAATGAAATCCCAACCAAATTTGCATCAATTTCGTCTAAAGAAGTGGTTTCAACATCGATGGAAAAAAAATGCTGATGCTGTATCTCTTTAATCCAATTATCTAAAACATCTAATTCTACTATTTTTTCATAAGAATTATAACTTACCTCAATATTTTCACTGACTTTTTCGTCTATTTTGAAAACTTGTTTTTCATTTATAGAAGAGTCCTTTATTTGCTTTTCAATTTCCTCGCCATTCCCATCAGTAATAATAGTTTTTTCATTAAGTAAAAAATCCTTTTTCACCCTCGCCGAGAGGGTTCTAAACTCCATCTTTTTTGTAAAAGAATACAAGGTTAAAGGGTCTATTCGAGAAATAGAAAAGTCATCTACTGATTGGTCCAGAGGAACCTTTTTAGTTAGAGTAACTAGCTTCTTGGAAATCAATATTTTTTCACGCTCATCAGTAAGAACCTCTCTTCTTTTTGGTTGCTTAATTTGATCAGCCTTATCAAGAAGTTCTTCTAATGATCCAAATTCATTGATAAGTTGACTAGCTGTTTTGATGCCGATACCAGTTGCACCTGGTATATTATCAATGCTGTCCCCTGCCAGGGCCTGGACATCAATGACTGAATCAGGATCTACTCCAAATTTTTCTTTTACTTCTGCCACCCCTATTTTCTTATTTTTCATAGTGTCCCACATTGTAACCTGCTGACTTACTAACTGCATCAGATCCTTGTCGGATGAAATTATGGTAACCTTCCAACCCTTACTTTCTCCTTGCTTAGCATAAGTCGCTATTATGTCGTCTGCCTCGTAACCCCTCCTTTCAATGCAGGCTAACCCAAAAGCACGAGTCGCACTCCTTATTAAGTCAAATTGGGGAATTAAGTCTTCTGGAGGTGTGGACCTATTTTTTTTATAGTCTGGATAAATAGCCGACCTAAAGGTATCTCCCTTATGATCAAATACTACTGCAATATGACTGGGGGTGTTTCGCTTATCGCCATCCCTTAAAAGTTTGTATATCATATTACAAAAGCCAGCGACTGCTCCGACAGGTAATCCATCAGATCTAGTCAGTGGTGGTAAAGCATAATAGGCTCTAAATATAAATCCAGATCCGTCAATCAAATGTAAATGGTTCCGTGTTTTTTTTTCAATTGCCATTTGCTTTTCGTCCTCTATCTATAGTCTCCTTATATAGAAATTTTTTCTCACAATATGGACAAATTACAAATCCTAGCTCCTCAGGAATTTGAAGCCAAACAAGAGGATGACCAAGCGATACATCTCCACAATCACCACTACAAGATACTTTCCAAGATGATACCAATTCTAACTTATCTTTATCTTTAAACATTAAATCTTACTTTCTGAATTAACCTTGGTTTCTTTCAAAAACTAATTCGCTTTTAATTAAAGAGATAATGAACACTTACCTAATAACCATTTGACCCATATTTCTACCCCCGAGCACATGAAAGTGCAAATGGGGAACTTCCTGAACCCCATTCAAACCAGTATTAGCTATAATTCGATACCCCTTACCTACGGGTGAATTTGGATTCAGTTTTTCCTTTGAGATCACCTCTGCAACTGTTTTATTAAAGTCAAGAATTTCATCTGCTGGTCCATCCTGAATAAAATGATCAAAATTGACATAAGGGCCTTTAGGTATGATTAGTATATGTACTGGAGCAGCTGGGTTAATATCCCGAAAAGCAAGACTATGATTTGTTTCATAAACTATTTCGCTGGGTATTTCTTTTCTTAATATTTTAGCAAAAATATTTTCCTTGTCATATTTGTAATCCATTTTATTAAACTTCCTCTATTTATTTTTTAAATTCAGCATTATTTCCTTATCTAGCCTACAGCCAATATTTTTTATGATTTCACTAGCATACATATTCCCCAATCTTCCCGCATATTTTTTGTTTTTTTCATTTATTAATGCATATAAAAAACCAGCAGCAAAAAAATCACCTGCCCCAGTTGCATCGTCCGGTGTAACTTCCTTCGTAGGAATATGAAGCCAAGAATTAGAGTCTCTAATGAATACCCCTTGAGATGATGCAGTACAGGCAATATCACAATTAAAATCTAAAGCCTTTTTTAAGGCTGGTTCTAATTTTTTTTCTTGTGTCAAGGAAATTAATTCCTGTTCGTTACAGAAGATTAGATCTATCCCTTCTCTGATGATATTTAAAAAATCTTTCCTATGTCGATCGACACAAAAAGGATCTGAGAGAGATAATGCAACTTTGCCACTAGCCTCTTTCGTTTCCCTTATAGCAATGGAAAATGCCGCCTTACTATCTAGGCCATCGTACCTGTATCCCTCAAGATAAAGCCAATCACAATCCCTTAATAATTTCTTATCTAAATCATCTTTTGAAAGAAATTCCGTCACACCTAAATAAGTATTCATAGTACGCTCTCCATCAGGAGTGATTAAAACTAAACAATGCCCGGTGCGATTTTTAGAATCGACAATACTTTTCTTGGTAGAATAAAAAACCTGATTACTAATCAAATCATTTTCAAAAAACTGTCCCCACTCATCATCACCTACTTTCCCAATATAAGCGGTTTCCAAACCCATTTGCGAAAGCCCAACAATCGTATTTGCTGCGGAACCACCAGCAACTTTTCTTGAAACCTTAATATTTTTTAACAAAAACTCAGCTTTCTCATAGCTCGTTAGATGCATTACCCCTTTGTCAAGGCAGTTTACTTTCAAGAACCCTTCATCAACTTTTGAGAATATATCGACGATAGCGTTACCAATCCCAACTACTTGAAAATTCTTACCCATCACATACTCCTATAAGTGGTAGCCAAAGGCTTTTAATTTAACAGATTTCTTGTAAAAATTATACGATAGCTTAGAGCTTTTTCTAAATCATTTCTGCTGGTGTACTCTTTGTCCAAAGCCATAAAACCTCGATCTAATATTTTGGATACATTTAAATTAAAATCTTGTGCATAGGATTTGCATACACATTACGTCAAAAAAACAGAGTTTATACATCCCTGATTGAGGCTTATAAACTTTAGGCCTTACTCTCTAGATGAGCTGCACCTAGCCTAATTTTTTTTCTATCTCAGAAAGAGCCTCTTCTGCTACAAAGTTAGCTACTTTTTGATCTACCTTTCCTTCGATCTGCTCTTGGGCTAACCTGAAGGCCTGGTCGATCAAATCATTCTTAATTGTATTAATAACATCTTTTTCATTAGTCTGAATTTGCGCTTCAGCCATTTTCAACTTTCTAGCAACTGCATCCTTAATTTCGGATTTAGAATTCTCCAATATTTTTTTACTAGAAAGTTCCGCATCCTCAATTATTTCCTTAGCCTTTAGTATATTGTCTTTATGCTCACGCTCTAATTTAGCCAGTAAAGTTTTTGCCTCTTCAAGCAGTCTATGAGCCTCATCTATTTCACCTCTAATAGTATCTGCTCTTTTATCAAGTAGGGTACTAATTATTCGCGGTACCTTAAAATAGATTAAAACACCAATAAACAAAACAAATGCAATGGCTACTACAAAATCTGTATTGGCTAGACTGAACATAGGGGCATCACCTGCCGCATGCGCTATCTCTGCTTGAAATAAAAGAGAAATTACTAAAAAATAAAGAAACATCCTTAAAGAAAATTGCTTCTCTAAAAATTTACCGTTGTATTTTATGATAATTTTTTCCATCAGAATTATTTGATATTTTTTGGCAATATTGCCTTCACAATTTCGGGGGCTAACTTTTTTGACAATGCCTGAATATCCTTGTTTGCTTTTTTCTTTATCAAAAGGATATTCTCAGATGCTTTATCTACCATCTCATCAATTTTTAGGTCAATCTCAGAAAGTGCCTCTAAAGAATTACTCTTTACCTGATCCTTTGCAGCTCGCAAGATTTCATTAGCCTTTTCACGGGCCGATTCTAATTCCAAATTTAGTGTTTTCTCAATTTCAACTGCTTTATCTCTAAATTCCTCTGCTTCTTGGATGTCCTCTTCTATAATCTTTCGTCTATTAGTGAGGGTTGTCTCCATTCTGGGTATAACGAGTACTTTAATGACAATAAAGACAGATATTAAAAATACTATTAACCAAAAAGCTTGATTATCGAAATTAGAGAAATCAAGTTGTGGCATACCAATTGAAGGTTCTTTTTCAGTACCGCTTGCCATTAGAATCAACCCGTTTTCTATTATTAAAAAAGTTTAAATAGTTTGATTTAACCGAAATTTAACTACATGGCGTACATAAGAAGTAAAGCCACCAAAAAGCTAAAAATTCCTAGTGCCTCCGCAAAAGCTATCCCTATAAACATGGTCGCCGTTTGACCAGCTGCAGCGCTTGGGTTCCTTAAAGCTCCAGACAAAAAATTGCCCACAACGTGGCCAACTCCTACAGCCGCTCCACCCATACCAGTGCAAGCCAAACCTGCACCAATTAATTTACCCATCTCTACAAATTCGCCTTCCATTTTATTCTCCTTTTTTTAAAAAATTAAAAGCTAATGACCAGGATGCAATGCATCATTCAAATAAACGCAAGTTAATATAGTAAATACGTAGGCTTGAATAACGACTACTAACATTTCTAGCCCATACACTGCTACGATAGCAAAAATGGGCGCTATAGCCCCTAAACCCATCACTCCCGCGAAGCCAGCAAAAACCTTAATCACAGCATGACCTGCCATCATATTACCAGCCAATCTTATTGAATGGCTTACTGGCCTAACAAAATAAGAGATTACTTCAATTATTAATAATATAGGTCTCAAGGCTAGAGGCGCACTTGAAATCCAAAATAAACCAAAAAATCCTAAACCATTTTTTACAAAGCCCAAAATTGTAACAGATATGAAAACCAAAAGAGCCAAGATGCCGGTAATCGCAATGTGACTTGTAAAAGTAAAACTATATGGTAACAACCCTAGGACATTACCAAATAGAATCAATAAAAATAGGGTGAAAATATAGGGAAAATATCTGAGTCCCTCTTGCCCTGCAATGTCACTAACCATTTTATGAACAAATACATAAATAACTTCCGCAATAGACTGTATTCTACCAGGTACGACATCGCCTTTCCGAATACCAAAAACAAAAAGTCCAATGATTCCTATTAGCGCTATAAGCATCCAAAGAGATTGATTTGTGAAAGTATACCAATCGAGTTCCCCCTCCGAAAAAAGCGGGCTGACTATGAACTGATCCATAGGTCTTATATCAAAATTGCTACCAGATTCCATTGCCAATATTCTTTTCCCAAGTTTTAAATTAGGCTTTTATTTTTTCGAATTCGAACCGTATGATGCAGTTGTATCAACTTAGATATTATTTGTCGAGTTCCTTTGCAGTTCTCATCATAGCTTTAACTCCCCCAGCAAATCCAAACAAAGCCATAATAATTAAAAATAAAGGCTTCGTCTCAAACAAATAATCTAGCCCTAATCCCAAAAAAATACCAAATAGCATACCTATTACTAACTCAACAATCATCCGCCACCCCAAGTTTGCAGAGCCAAAGGCCCTTCGCTCTACACGACTAATTTTTTTTCTTGATTTAACCTGGTCTAACTTTTGACTTAAATTAATTAAATCTGAATCATCTTTGTGGTCACTTGGCATGCTTCTCTTTGAATAAATCTTACCATAATTTATACTCCAAAAACCTAATGAAAAGGCCTCTATAGTCAAGTTAAAATTCTGACTATTTCATAAATTTAGAAATGCCTTAATTACATTTGGCTAGCTGTTGCTTAAATAATTGAGCATTTTCTGCTGTTCTACTGGCCACAGCTTTAAGTGCGTCACTAGATTTATACCGGCCGCTAGCATAACCTGCATGACCTTGATGATAGGCTAAATACTGGTGGTAAACATTTGACCTAGATATCTTTAATTGCTCCTGAGTTTTATTTACATACCACCCTATAAAATCTGTTGAGTTCTGAGAAATTAGTCCTACTAGCTGATCGATTACCCGTATCTTTTCGATACCAATCCCATGTACCATTTAAGGCTTGAGCATACCCATATGCAGATGAAATTCTGCCTGATGGAATTATACCCAGAAAGTATTTTCTAGGGGTCTTAGCTCTAGCTCTAAAGTTTGATTCAGTCTTTATAAAAGCCAATTGTAAAGACGGCAATACTCCCCATTTCTCATATGTAGCCTTGACAGACCTCCTCCATGATCCTTTGTGATCTAGCAAATCACAAGCATTACTTTGTGAGGTTGGCATACGATTAAAAATTCCACAGGAAGTGACTAGCAGAATTGCCAAAACAAACAAAAATTTAATACTCATAAGATAATACTGCTTTTTATTTTTATTCTAATGCCAAAAAATAAAAAGGTCTAATAAAATCTAACTGAATACCTTGTAGACAGAAAAAGAAAATATAGATAGACAATATAAAAAGGATTCATAATGGAACAAAGAAAAGCTAAATTTTCTATAGGAGAAGTTGTAAAACACAAAATCCACCCATTTAGAGGTGTGGTTTTTGATGTAGATCCAACGTTTTCCAATACTGAGGAGTGGTGGAATTCAATTCCAGAAAGTTATCGGCCAAAAAAAGACCAGCCGTTCTATCATTTGTTAGCGGAGAACGATACAAGCTATTATGTAGCTTATGTCTCAGAGCAAAATCTTCTTCCTGATGAGAGCGGGGACCCAATTGAACATCCTGAAGTATCAGAATTGTTTGAAAACCTTTCAGATGGTAAATACACACTTACTGACAGACTTCATTAAGGACTGTTCTCAAAAAGACCGACTTAATACCCCAAGGCACAACCGTCTTTCCTTGAGTCTGACCCACCAGTAAGAGTGTTTTTTTTATGATCGAAAATAATGGCCTGGGCGCCACCCTAAAGGTTGACTGGGTCTTAAGATTTTGTGGCCTTTTTTTTCTAGTTCTTCTGCTACGGAAGTTGAGTAACCCTCCTCTAACTTTAAACGACCTGCCTCTGGAAAACTTCTTGGGAAATCTATAGCCTGTTGAATATTCATACCATAATCAACAAGATTTGAGATCAATCGGACATGGCCATTTGCTTGATATTGGCCTCCCATGACCCCAAAAGGCATTGTAAACTCCTTCTTCTTTTCTAAAAAGGCTGGGATTATCGTATGAAGAGGACGTTTCCCACCCTTTAATTCATTTGGATGACCTTTTTCTAAGCTAAAACCCGCTCCCCTATTATGAAATAATAATCCAAATTTTTCAGATGCAAAGCCTGAACCAAAGCTATTAAAAATTGAAAAAATCAGGGATACCATGCACCGATCTTTGTCAATTACTGTCAAATAAACTGTATCCTTGTGGCTATTTTCTTTTGACCCAGTATCCTGAGTTGCAGCAACCTCTAAATCAATCATATTAGCAAAAGTTGAAACACGTTCTTCGGAACAAAATCCCTCTAGCTTAAAATCATAGAAGTTTGGATCCCCTATTAATTTATTTCTTAAACTATAAGCCAATTTAGCTGCTTCAGCCTCTAAATGAACTCTATTCGCGCTTATTGGGTTCATTTTTTTTAGATCAAATCGTTCCAAAATCTTTCGCAGTAAAATAGCCGTCACTCCTTGACCGTTTGGTGGCATTTCAATCAGTTCAAAATCACCAAAATTAGCTTTGATGGGTTTAACATATTCAACCTCTACATTTTTCATATCTTCAAGGTTATGCACACCTCCAAGCTTTCTAAGCGATGTTATTAAATCTTCTGCAACCTCCCCTTGATAGAATCCTTTTGCCCCTTTTTTAGAAAATTCCCTAAGCACCTTAGCTTGTCCTGGTGCAAAAAAAAGGTCACCAACCTTAAAAGAACTTGTGCCATTCATATAGAACCTTTTAGCAATACCCTTTAGATTAGAGGCTGAGTAAGACCAATCAAAAGCAACCCTTGGAGATACTACTACACCATTTTCAGCATAAAAAATTGCTGGCCTACAAAGGTCGGTAAGGCCCAATTTTCCAAATTTCTTATGTAAACTGTCAAAAGCCGCCATGGCTCCAGGTAATGTAATGGAAGAAATATCAGTTTCAGGCATAAAAATGTGCCCTTGTGATCTAACTGAATCAGAATTTAAATTCATTGGAGATTTTCCTGACCCGTTTAAACCTATTATTTCTTCTGATTTTGCTGTTTTTATCAAAGCAAAGACATCACCAAATAATCCGGTTGATTGAGGTTCACACAAAGGCAAAACCAGAGCCATAGCAATTGCTGCATCTACTGCATTTCCACCTTTTTTTAATATTTCTAATCCCACTGAACATGCTAAAGGATGTGAAGTTGCCACCATACCTTCTTGAGAGTGTACGGTAGATTTCCCAGGAAGATGAAAATTTCTCAATGCCTCTCCTTCATCAGTAAATAAAATTGGTAAATTACTTTACTAGTCTTATAAGTTTGGCTTCTAGGGCCTTTAATACTATAGCTAAATCATAGCCAATCTTCAAAATCTTACCATCCATTAAAATAATTGAGAACGATTCGGGCTTATTTAGCTTCTTGGCTGTCTTTTTAATCCTATAAATTGGATGTTGCGAAGCGTTTACATATATAGAAAAAACTGAGTATTCTTTCAACATTGAAATGCTATAATCTCTCCATTCACCTAATGAGACCATTCTACCATATATTCTCATTATTAAAGCTAATTCTTTTCTCTCAAATGCAACTTTAGCATTGGCATCCTCACCATGGTTAAGAAATCTCAAAGTGTCATAGTTATATTTCATGTCTTAAACATACAGTAACATTGTTAGTTCTTCAAACTGGTTTGGCAAGCCGTCTTGAATATATTAAATTTCGACCAGTAAGCTTAGTAGGGAAACATTTAGACTTTGATCTAAAATCAATCATTTTTTTAATAAAAAACTAAATCAATATCTTTTTGGTAATGCTTAAATCCTAAAAAGTACTTTCAGCAATTGAATATTATGTTAATTAATAGATATTTATTCTAAAAATTCCACAATACAAAACCGTATTGAACACGAACATTTAAACCTCATAAATCGTAGTAAAGCCCCATTTAATTAACAAAATAAAAAGAACTAATTGATATAGAAAACTAGCCAACCCATGTTTTAAACTAAAAAAAATGAGCTATAACCGTAAATAGTAGCAACTCCACTAATCAAGAAATTCGATTTTTTTTTAACATGAACCTTAAAATTAATCAGTTTTCTAACCCTGTACTTGCAGAAGGCTTTAAAAATATCAGCAGCTGGAGTGGAAGTGATAAATAGCCTATTTTGCGTAAAACTCTTTTATTTTATGACATACAAATTCTATCTCTGCATTTGAAATTTGTGATTGAGATGGTAACCATAAGCCGTTATTTCCTATAAATTCTGAATTAGGAAACCTTCCAGGAGAATTAAATGCCTTCTGGGCATTGATAGGTGGATACATTTCCCTTGTTCCAATACCGCTTTCAAACAAAAACTTTTTCAATCCGCTCCGCTTTGGAGCAATAATTTCAAAAAACCAAGGAGCCGTGAATTGCGTTTGATTTTTTATTAATTCCAAACCAGGATAACTTGGCAAGAAATTATTGTACTGAGAATAAATTTCTTTTTTTCTATCTAATCTCCAATTCAGCTTTTCTAATTGGCAGAGACCTATAACAGCCTGCAAGTCAGTAAATTTAAAATTAAAGCCTATCACATCATGAATGTCATTACCGCCAGATGTCCTACCAAAATCTTTTAGCTTGGCAACCTTAGCACCTAAATTTTCATCATTTGTAATCAAGGCTCCACCTTGACCCGTTGAAATTATCTTTGGTGGAGAAAATGATAAGGAACCTATATCACCTTTCAATCCAATATGTGTACCGTCTTCATAAAAAGATCCTAAGCTCTGAGCAGCATCTTCTATTATGTAAACCCCATACTTATCGCACAATGTTTTTAATTCTTCAAATGGGTATGATGGAAATCTACCATTGGGCAGAAACTAGGACCACTGCTTTTGTTTTTGATGAAATAATTTCTTTCAAATTATTTATATCAATACAAAGAGACTCTTTTTCAACATCGCAGGAACCTAATCTCACATCCTAGCATCCTAAAAGCATTCGCAGATGCTATCATTGTATAGTTTGGCACGATTACCTCATCTGAAGGACATATACCCAAGGCTAAAGCCGCTACCGATAGGGGAAACTGTTCCATTATTTACAGCTATACAACTTTTTGCTTTTGTAAAACCAGCTAAAGCTTTCTCAAATTCCCAAGTTTTTTTGAACTCAGTTAGAAAGACATCACCTGACATATATTCATTCAATGCATCGCGTTCTTCCTGACCAAACCAAGGCTGCATTTGCATAAGAAATTTACTAGACATTTTGCGCCTCTACATTCAGACTAATTTGTAGTCCGTTTACTTTATCCATGTGCGGAAAATATGCTTGAGAATGATCATCATACACACTTGTATC
>JBJLFU010000012.1:0-30529 GCA_045565235.1 Paracoccaceae bacterium
TTACAAGAATTACTACTTCTGGTGAATGTATATTAAATTTTGTGTATGTATTGCAACAAAGAGTTTCACGATATATTAATCTTCCTGAACTCTTTAATAAATAAGCTTTACCAGTTCTGGTATTTTAAAGGAGAAGACATTGATAGGTCGCCCATTAGGATTGCCAGGCTCAACTATAGGTTTATTGGGAGGATCCTTCGATCCCCCACATGAAGGTCATGTTCATATAACAAAGCAGGCAATAAAAGCTTTCAATTTATCAAAGATCTGGTGGTTAGTAAGTCCTAGTAATCCTCTTAAGGATAGAAAGCCTGAAAAACTCTCAAAGAGATACGAGGCCTCAAGAAAGATAATGCAGCACCCAGCTGTTACAATAACCGATATTGAAAGTAGGCTAGGATCACAATTTACAGCAGAAACCATTAATAGACTTCAGTGTATTTACCCTGGTGTAAAATTTGTATGGCTTATGGGAGCTGATAATCTAGTAAACTTTCATAAATGGGATAAGTGGAACTGGATAGTTAAGAATGTACCTATAGGGGTACTTGCCAGGCCCGGAGAACAAATCAAAGCTGGGCTGTCACCTACTGCAAACCGATACAAACGCTTCCGAATAACTCGAGAAGAAGCTTTTAACCTCTCTACACTACCCCCGCCCGTTTGGACGCTACTTATAGGTCCGATGAGGAATGTTTCATCTACAGAACTCCGTGAACAAGGTTTCTGGACTTAAGAACTATGATTGAAAATTCTATTAAATTATCTAATCTAGAACCATATGGCGAGCTCTTGCTCCCCTTTCAATGGCTGCCCCGTGCAATCGATCAATATTAAGTTCGTGCCTTATTTCTTCCAAAAATCGTAATTGTACTTCAGGTAATTTACCATCTGAAGCAGCAACGTCACATGCTAAGGCATATGCCGTTTCATATAATTTTTCTGGGAGAGCTTCTCTAACCAAACCAAATAATGCATCTAGACCGTCTTCCTCTTCAAACAGATCAAAAACCATTTCAGCAATAAGCTTTATTTTACTTGGCTCATAGTTCTTAAATACTGGGAGATGGTCAACTATTCTACTTATAGATACTAATTCTCTATTAGACATATTTTCGTCAGATGCTCCACCTGCTATCATTATAGCTACTAGAGAATCCTGCGCCGTCATCAGCGGCGAACTATCTATACTTTTATTCATAAAATCCTCATAAACTATCTTAGCACATTGTTTTTGATTTGACGATATTAGAAATCCTAGTTAAGGAATATTATATTTTTAATCTTTAGAAACGCTCTCCACTAAGGCATTAATAAGGCCAGCTAATCTAGCAAGGAACATTACATGAATTTTGACGCCAATACATTAAGTTCTAATAAGTCTTGGCCCTTCGTGGAAGCTAAACGGGTTTTGGAAAGATATGAAAATGACCATAGCAAAAAAGAATTTGTGGCATTTCAAACTGGTTATGGGCCTTCAGGATTACCACATATCGGAACATTTGGAGAAGTGGTTAGGACTACTATGGTTAAGAAAGCCTTTGAACAGCTGAGTGATATTCCAACAAAATTGATCTGTTTCTCAGATGATCTAGATGGCTTAAGAAAAGTACCTATCAATGTACCAAACTCGGATAAACTGATGGAAGATCTAGATCTTCCATTAACGGTCGTGAGAGATCCATTTGGGGAATCTAAAAGCTTTGGGGATTATAATAATAATAAGCTGAAGGAATTTCTTGATAAATATAATTTTGATTACCAATTTGTGTCCGCTACAAACAAATATACTGAAGGTGCCTTTGATAATGGATTGATTAGAGTACTCGAAAACTATGAGAAAATCATGGATTTGATACTTCCTTCTTTAAGGAAGGAACGACAATTAACGTATTCTCCATTTTTACCCATCAGCCCAAAAAGTGGTAAGGTACTTCAAGTAGCCGTTGAGTCCATTAATAAGTCAACTGGAACTATTGTTTACAAAGAGCCTGATGGAGAAAAGATTGAGATTTCAGTAAAGGCAGGAAGAGTTAAATTACAATGGAAACCAGACTGGGCAATGCGTTGGTTTGTTTTAGGTATTGACTATGAAATGTTTGGAAAAGATTTAATTCCATCTGCTGAGTTGGCCTCAAAAATCTGCAAAGTTATGGGTGGGAAACCTCCCGAATTATTAAACTATGAACTATTTTTAGACGAGCAAGGTCAAAAAATTTCTAAGTCTAAGGGTAATGGCCTATCTATAGAGGACTGGCTGCGTTATGCTAGTCAAGAGTCGCTAAGTTACTTCATGTACCAAAAACCAAAAACAGCTAAACGACTATTTTTTGATGTGATTCCAAAAATGATGGATGAGTACCACCAAAGCTTAAAAAAATATACGACTCAAACCAATGAAGATAGACTAAAGAATCCTGTATGGCATGTACATTCTGGACTGCCGCCTTTATCTGATATGGTAATTTCTTTCTCAATGCTACTAAACCTTGTTGTGGCATCTGGATCAGAAGACGAAGCTATCCTATGGGGATTTATAGCCCGTTATGCTCCAAATGTAAAAAAAAGCAATCATCCAGGTCTCGAGGAAGCGGTTAAGTATGCAATTCGCTACTATAAAGACTTTGTTAAACCAAAGAAAAAATTCAGAAGTGCTAACAAGCAAGAGAGACAGGCGTTGCTAGACCTCTATTCTAGACTAGAAAAGGTAGGAGAATCCGCCAACAAGGACGAGTTACAATCTTTAGTATTTACCATTGGGAAAGAACAGAATTTTGAACAATTAAAAGATTGGTTTACCTCCATATATCAAATTCTTTTGGGAACAAACACTGGTCCACGACTAGGCAGCTTTATTTCTTTATATGGTGTTGAGGAAACTAGAGGTTTGATTGCCGATAAACTTCAACTTAAGGACCTTTGACAAAAAAGTTTGCAATTTGTCATTTAGTGCTTAATTCAACATTCATATTAAATTAAAGTATAAACATATCAAATTGAATTTATTTAGCGAGGATAGCTTAGTGGTATATCTAGGAAAACTCAATGCAGTATTTAGAATTACTTTTTTAATAGTACCTATTTGGATAGTAATTTTAGGAATGCCAATCCTGACCAAAGCTTCAACCGAACAAGTTAAAGAAAATGAACTAAAAAACCTTAAGGCAAAAGCTCACCAGGTTATATCATTACAGATAGATGCATTCCAAAAGTCTGATATGAAAGCCGCTTACACATTTGCTTCTCCCTTTATCAAATCAAAATTTTCTAGTGCTGAGATTTTTGGTAAAATGGTGCGAGAAGGTTATCCAATGATTTGGTCTGCAAAAGATTATAAATTTCTTGAGTTTACTTTTTTTGAAGGTGCTTTAATCCAAAGAGTGCTGTTTATGGACTCAAAAGAAAGAATTTATGTGTTTGATTATGAGTTAAGGCAATATAAATCTGATAACTGGCTTATAAATGGAGTATTCCCGGTTCGTTCACAAAATTCTGGCGCATAAAAAGACATAATTTACCTATCGTTTTTGCGCTTTACTTCTAATGGTTCTGGTGCCCGCTATACCACCTTTTGATCGACCATTTGATCTCTCAGGTTTTCTTTTTTTATTTAACTCCGATTGTCGAATTAATGGATTTTCCCCAATTGCAAGCTCTGCTTTTTCCAGTTCATTTATTTCGTCTCGTAGGCTAGCTGCTTGCTCAAATTCCAAATTTTCAGCCGCTAAAAACATTTCTTTTTGTAAATTTTCAATATGAGCCTGCAAATTGTTTCCAAATTTAGGAGGTATTTCTAATTTAGCTGTAACTCTCTCCATATCGACTGATCCGCCATATATTCCTTCAAGTACGTCTGAAATATTCTTCCTTATACTTTCAGGCGTGATACCATTTTCTGTATTATAGTTCATTTGCTTCTTCCTTCGGCGTTCTGTCTCTTCCCTCGCAGCCCTAATACTACCAGTTATTTTGTCTGCATACATAATAACCTTTCCATCAACATTACGAGCAGCCCTACCAATTGTTTGTATTAAAGAAGTTTGGGACCTCAAAAAGCCCTCTTTATCTGCATCTAAAATGGCTACTAAACCACATTCTGGAATATCTAACCCTTCCCTTAAAAGATTAATTCCAACAAGCACATCAAAAGTTCCAATTCGTAAGTCTCTTAAAATCTCAATACGTTCTAGAGTATCTATGTCAGAATGTAAGTAGCGGACCCTTACTCCTTTTTCATGTAGAAACTCCGTCAAATCCTCTGCCATCCTTTTTGTTAAAACCGTACAAAGTGTCCGTAAGGACTTACTGGAAGCTAATTTTACCTCATCAAGTAAATCTTCTACCTGGGTCTCAACAGGGCGGACCTCTATTAGTGGATCAACTAAACCTGTTGGCCTAATTATTTGTTCAACAAATACACCCTGAGACTCTGACATTTCCCACTGGCTTGGCGTCGCCGATACAAAGATAGTTTGCGGCCTCATAGCATCCCACTCTTCAAACTTTAAAGGACGATTATCTAGACATGATGGCAACCTAAAGCCATGCTCAGAAAGAGTTAGTTTCCTTCTGTGATCACCTTTGTACATTCCTCCTAACTGGGGTATTGCAACATGACTTTCATCGGCAAATACGATAGCATTTTCTGGAATATATTCAAATAGGGTTGGGGGAGGTTCACCCACTTTTCGGCCTGTCAAATAGCGTGAATAATTTTCAATTCCACTACAGGCACCTGTAGCCTCAATCATTTCAAGATCAAAATTTGTTCTTTGCTCTAATCTTTGTGCTTCTAGTAACATTTTCCTTTCAGTTAACTCTTTCAATCTATGTTTTAGATCAATTTTGATAGTTTTAATCGCCTGCTGAAGGGTAGGTTTTGGAGTAACATAGTGGGAGTTCGCATATATCCTAATTACTTCAAGATTTCTGACTTTTACACCAGTCAATGGGTCAAATTCATCCAAACTCTCCAATTCTTCACCAAAAAATGATAGCCTCCAGGCGCGATCCTCTAAGTGCGCTGGCCAAACCTCAAGGGCATCCCCTCTTACCCTAAAAGTTCCTCGCTTAAAATTTTGATCATTTCGTCGGTATTGTTGGGTTACCAAACTATGAATTATTTCTCGTAAATCATAGGAGTTTTTCACCCTTAGATCTTGGGTCATTGCACCATAGGTCTCTACGGAACCTATACCATAGATACAGGAAACAGATGCTACAATTATGACATCATCTCGTTCTAATAATGCTCGAGTAGCCGAGTGTCGCATCCTATCTATTTGCTCATTTATTTGCGCATCTTTTTCTATGTAAGTGTCAGACCGAGGAACATAAGCTTCTGGCTGATAGTAGTCATAAAATGAAACAAAATACTCTACTGCATTATCTGGAAAAAAATTTTTAAATTCTCCATAGAGTTGAGCAGCTAAGGTTTTATTGGGAGCAAGTATTATTGCTGGTCTCTGGGTTTTATCAATGATATGAGCCATTGTAAAAGTTTTCCCAGTACCCGTAGCACCAAGTAACACCTGGTTTCTTTCCGATTGGCGTAACCCAGAAACCAGGCTTTTTATTGCCTTCGGTTGATCACCAGAGGGTAAAAATTCTGAACTAAGCTTGAATTTTTTCCCTGACTCTAATTTCTCTTTTTTCACTCTTACAATTTCTCTATTTAGGATATATTGACAGGTATTAATTAATCAGTCTGACCTGAGAAACCTAATACTATGCCTGAACTTGGATCTGAGGAAGGTAATACCAATATACCACTATTGCAAATTCTATTTTTGTTGTTAGAACCAGTTATGTTAATATTTTTAAAATTTATAAACTTTAGTCAGGTTTTTATGTGAACAGGAAAATTCGTGGTAGCAAGAATATTCAGGCCAGCAAAATCAGCAATGCAATCTGGAATGGCGCAAACTAAATCCTGGGTTATGGAATTGGAGTATAACTTAGTCAAAACTATTGATCCACTAATGGGCTGGACAGGTTCTAAGGATACTAATTCCCAGGTACAAATTAAATTTAAAACGGAACAAGCTGCTACTAATTTTGCAAAAAGTAAAGGGATTCCTTTTATAGTACAAAAACCAAATGTGAGAAAACATATTATTAGAGAAAATGGTTACGGTGACAATTTTAAGCATAATAAAAAAATACCGTGGACTCATTAATAAAGGCCCCGTAGCTCAGCTGGATAGAGCGGATGACTTCTAATCATCAGGTCGGGAGTTCGAATCTTCCCGGGGTCGCCAGTACTCAAACTAAAACCATATTAGATTTTAAAGAGTTGAACCTTAATCCTTCTGTTTGGAGTTAAAGGCTTTTTTTACTTTGTTTAACTCCACTTGTAGTTCTTCAATAGCATTTTTGTCGGTCAAATTCCTATTTATTTTAACCTCAAATCCTTTCCCAGTCATTTGTAATATGTCATCTTTGGAGTGATCAGCCTGATTTAGTTCAAAGCATTTCATTTGCCTTATGAACCCTTTTACTTTTACCTCTTTTGGTTCCTTAAACATAAAGAATGTTTCCATCAAAGAGTAGGTATCCTCTGAAACTAAGATTGATCCTGGACCAGCCAAAGCTTCCAATCTGGCTGCTAAATTTACTGTGCTACCAATAGCTGTATAATCAAGACGATCCAAACTACCAAAGTTACCCACAGTACAAAACCCAGTGTTAATCCCTATCCTAATTTGTAAATCTTTTTTCAAACTATAATGCTTGCCCCAGTACCCTGCTAATTCTCGCATCAAGCGTTGCATATCTAAAGCCATATCTATGCATCTCTCAGCATCTTTTTCAGGTCCCTCACTTTCTGGGTCACCAAAGAAAACCATCAAACCATCTCCAATATACTTATCAATAGTACCCCCAAATTTTAATGCAATTTTAGACATTTCATTAAGATAAAAATTCAGCAAATTAGTCATCTCTTCGGATTCTAATTCATCAGAGATATCGGTAAAGCCAACAATGTCAGAAAAAAATACAGTCAACTTTTTCCGATAACTTTTCACCTCAGCATCCTGTTTCCCGCTAAAAATTTGCTGGTGAATTTGAGGGGAAAGGTATTTAGCCAGTTTGTTGGAGATAGCTTCAACTTCCTTGGATTTAGCTTCAGCTTCAGCTTTGGCATCGTCAGCAATTTTCTTTTGGATTGATAACTGATTGGACAAGGATTTTCTCAAATTTCCCTCTAGACGGAGTTTTGCAATTTCCCTCTTAAGTTCCTTTACTTCAGTAGTCTCTTCCATTTTTTACTAACAAACTCTTTCACAAATATTATATAGGATCCAACCATAAAAGGAGTCGAATCAGATTTTGCTTAAGTGATATACTAAATAAATTTTAGTTTTAAAAATAGTTCCAAAATTTTCTATCCAATTTGTTTTTCACTTCTAGTAAAAGCTTAGTTTTTCATATCTGCTGAAAGCTACTTAAAATGTAAATCAAGTATGTGCAAAGAAAAATAACTCCTAAAAATCTGCCTACCTTTTTTGCTAATAGTAAAATCGTACCTGTAATAATTGTTATCAAGAGCATAATCATTATATCGAATTTCAAAAGATTTTCTGGTGCTACAAATTTGCTTGACCCTGAAGAAATTGCAGATGCCCCAATTATGCCTAAACAATTAAAAATATTTGAGCCGATTATATTGCCTATTGCAATTTCTGAGTACCCTTTTCTTACCGCCACAACAGATGCTGCAATTTCAGGTAAAGATGTCCCTAGAGCAATTATTGTAAGACCTATGAACACCTCTGGAACAAATAGAGATACTGCTATTTTTTTTGATGACCAAACAACTAATTCTGCTGATCCAAGTAATAATATGACACCAAAAAAAACTAGGAGCAATCCATATACGAGTTTTTCTTTTTTCTTCGTAGCATTGGCCAGCTTATTTGTTACTACACCATTTTTTCTTGAAAAGGAAACATAAGCTAAGTGACCATTGATTAGGGCTAAAAGTAATATAAATACGATACCACCCCATAAAGTTATGCTACTAAAAAGTTGGGCTGTAATTGTAAAAATACTACTGGCTATTAATAACCAAAAAATCTCTAATTTAAGTGATCCAATCGGAATATATAGTGGTGCTGCAACTGCTGCTAAACCCAAAACACACAAGAGATTAGAGATGTTACTGCCAACGACGTTACCGAAGGCTATATCTTGTGAACTTTTAAGTACTGCGCTCACTGACACGGCCAGTTCTGGAAGAGAAGTCCCTAGAGCAATGATTGTTATTGCTATCAGTTGTGGGGTTAATTCTAAGCTGTTAGCTATGGTAACTGAACCACTAACTAACTTTTCACCCCCAAAATAAAGGCCCACTAAACCAATAAGGCAAAATAAAAGATTGATTAATATAGTCTCCATGTCTTCTTTGTGCTGCTAACTTTAGGAGTCAAGTTCAATTTAAAAATATTTATAATATTTGGTGGAAAACATAATAATAGGTTTTTTCTAAACTGAAAAATTAACTTAATGTTTTTGCTATCTTATCCATTTTAAATAAAACCGATTGGATACGATCAAACATTTCGTTGATCTCTGATTCAGTTATAACTAAAGGAGGACAAAATGCGATGCCATCAATTGGTAATGCTCTTAGAATTACACCATTTTCTTGAATTGCTTTCACTACCGTAGTTGCAAACTTATAGTTTGGGTCTAACTTTTCTCTATCCGTACCAGGCTTAATAAATTCTGCAGCTCCAATTAAACCAATTGCTCTTACATCTCCAACACAACTATATCTATCCAAATCTGACACCCTTTCAAGAAAAAGTTTCTCCATTGCTTTCACATGATCTAGAACCCCTCTCTCCTCCATTATTTCGATTGTTTTTAAGGCAACTGCAGCCGCCACAGGATGACCTGAATATGTATAACCATGACCAAACTGTCCAAGTCTTACCGCCTGCCTTTCTACTTCTTCAGCAATATCGTTAGACATTAGTACAGCAGAAATGGGAATATATGCAGAGGATAAACCTTTGGCACAGGTTAATATGTCAGGAAGGATATTAAAAGTTTCACTTCCCCACATATTTCCTGTGCGCCCAAAGCCACAAATGACTTCATCAGCTATCATCAGTATGTCATGTTTTTTTAGTACAGGCTGTATCAAACTAAAATATTTTTCTGGAGGCAATATCACACCACCTGCACCCATCAATGGTTCTGCAATAAAAGCACCAATGTTTTCAGCACCATGACTGTTAATTAAAATCTCTAAGTCAGATACCAAACGAGTAGAGAACTCTAACTCCGTTTCCTGATCATATGATTTTTGAAAGTAATGGGGAGATGTAGTGTGTAGAGCAAAATCTAATGGCAAGCCAAAACCTACTTGTGCATAAGGTAGTGCAGTTAAGCTGGCTGCGGCCAACGTCACACCATGATAACTACCTTTTCGACTAATGATCTTAGTTTTCTCAGGTTTTCCTTTGGCGGCCTGATAATACCATACAATCTTGATTGCCGTATCATTTGCTTCAGATCCTGAGTTACAAAAGAAAACCTTTTGCAAATTATCTGGTGATATTTCAATCAGTTTTTCAGATAGTCTTATTGCTGGTGCCGAAGTTTTACCAGTAAAAGAGTGGTAAAAAGGTAACGATTCCATCTGCGAAATAGCTGCCTCTATAAGAGTGGGCTCCTTGAACCCTAACGAAACACACCATAATCCGCTCATACCCTCAATGTATGTATTACCATCGATATCTGTTACTTTTATTCCATCGCCTGAATGGATTATCTGAGGACCGCTTTGACTGACCAATTCAGGGTTAGTATAAGGCTGCAAATGATAGTCTAAAGACTTTGACTCTAGAGAATTTTTTGACCCTTTGATGATCTTATCCATAAAAAAGGTAGCCTTCCTATTAAATTAAAAGAAAATTTATCTCTCAAATAGACTCTAAATCTAAACTGTTTTCAATAAAAAATCTCTCAAAATAATAGGAAAGCTATTGATACGGTTTCTAGATCTCTTGACCTAATAGAATCGTTAGTTAAAATAGTAAATCCATAGCTATTACTTAGTATTAAATGTCAGCTTCAATTTCACGTGAAAAACAAATAAAAAGCAGATTATATTTGAATATTAGCACGGGGGTTAAGCAAAAAAAAACATAGAACTAAACACCAAAAATAGTTTTGGTTTTTTATTCATAATGAACAGATTTTACGCAATACTAAGGTTTTTAAAAGTTGTCACTATTTTGGCATAATTTGACACATTAAAAACTTTTTCCAACCTGATACTGAATACTTTTAAATTAAAAACGCTATGAAAACTGAAATCAGATTTGCCTGGAGATGAAATGTGGATAATGAAACTATTAAGTTTTATAATAAGAATGCAGCCAAATATTCAGCCTGGAGAATTGAAGAGGGTGAGGATAAGGCTCAAACAACATTTCTAAAGTATGTGGGGTCCACTGGCCATATCTTAGATCTAGGATGTGGGACAGGCGAAAAAGCTCTTTGGTTTAGAAAAAATGGTCTAACCATTACAGCCGTAGATGCTTCGAAAGAAATGCTAAGACATTTGCAAACAGTTAAGGGGATTTCATCCTTACAAATGGATATAACAAAACTTAGTTTAAATAAAAAGTTTGATGGGATTTGGGCTTCATTTTCAGTACAGCACTTAGAAAAAACTGACCAAGATTCTTTAATACATAAGGTCCCAAACCTACTAAAAGAAGGTGGGATTTTTTACCTAGGAATTCATGAAGGAAATCAAAGTTATAGGGACCAGTTAGGCAGGCTTTATGTGCCGAGAATTGAAAATGACTTAGCAGGTATCTTTTATGCTCTAAAATTATCCATAATAAAGATATTCAAAGAGAGGAGTTCTAGTTTTGATGGCAAACAGATTAACGTTATGCATATTTTTTCACAGTTTTCCAACTAAGACCTATTTTTTTCTTTTAAAAAGGGCAAAATAGCTGAAAAATCTTTACCCAAACCCCCATTCTCCAAGAAGTGTTGATATATTGTACTTGCATGTTTTCCTAATGGAGTATGTACGTTCTCTTGGTGAGCAGCAGCTTGGGCTAACATAAGGTCTTTCACCATTAATTCTGAAGCAAACCCAGGTAAATAATTATTATCAGATGGTGCTTCAGGTCCAACACCGGTAGCTGGGCAATATGTATTAAGAGACCAACATTGCCCAGAAGAGTTTGAGGAAACTTCAAACATTTTTTGCCTATCTAAACCAATTTTATCCGCCAATGCAAAAGCTTCGCATACGCCGATCATTGAGATACCTAGAATCATATTATTACAAATTTTAGCTGCCTGACCACTTCCTGAGCTTCCACAATAAACGGTTTTTTTTCCCATCAGGTCAAAAAGTGGCTTGATAATATCGAAACCCTCTTTATCTCCTCCAACCATAAATGTAAGTTCTCCCTTTTTTGCTCCTATTACTCCACCTGAAACTGGGGCATCTAAAGAAAGAAAATTAGAGGCTTTTGCTAAGCTGGCTACAAAATCAGCACTTTTTATATCAACGGTCGAGCAATCTACTATCACTGTACTCTTTGAACATTCGGGTATAATTTTTTTGTGAACATCTACTACCTCACTACCACTTGGCAGCATAGTGATTATGACATCTTTATTTACAACGACCTCTTTTATTTCCCTAAGGATAGGAAATCTAGATTTAACAATTTTGCGCAAATCAAATCCTGTTACTATATGTCCTTCAGAATAGAGTTTCTCTGCCATAGGCAAACCCATATTCCCCAGGCCAATAAAACCTACTTTCATAATATCCTCCTATTGAATTAAAATCTTAATTCCAGCTTTGAATTTAGAGGTTGTAAGAACCTTAAGCTTTCCTTCTGTGTAACAGAATCAAGTGAGGGATGCATCCAAGTTGGGTTTTTATCCTTATCTACAACCATAGCCCTTATCCCTTCCTGAAAATCAGTATGCTCTTGAGCCCTAGCCGTATAACGGTATTCAATCTCAAGAGCAGTTTTCACTGAGTAAGAAATTTCTGGCATTCTGAGCATGTTAATTGTTACTAAAACTGAGAGTGGTGAAGCTTTTTTTAGTCTAGCTAATGCATTTGAAAATTGAGGATGTTGAGCCAATTTTTTTACCAAAGATGAGTGGCTAGTTTCTGAAAAGACCTCTTCTATAATATCTGAATGTTTTGATAAATGGGACTCTGGTAAATTTATACTCAGGCCTTTAAAAAAACTAGGATTTCCTGTTTCAATCAATTGTGATTTAGCTTCTATCCATTTTTCCTCTGGAATAAAATAATCTGCAAAGCCAGCAAAAATTGCATCGTTAGCTTCCATTTGACTACACGTAGTTCCTAGGTACGTACCCAGGGTTACAGATTTCTGGCGTAATAAAAACGATCCACCAACATCAGGCACCAGCCCGATACCACACTCCGGCATTGCAATGCGGCTAGTTTCACCCACAATTCGATGGCTACCATGGCAGGAAATTCCTACCCCTCCACCCATCGTGAATCCCTGCATAAAAACAATATAGGGTTTAGGATAGCTAGCTATGCGGGCGTTCAAACGATACTCATCTGCCCAAAAATTTTGACCAAACTCATAGTTTTTAATCTGACCTTGTTTATATAACTCTGAAATATCCCCACCTGCACAAAATGCTCTAGGACCCTCCCCATCTACCAACACAGCTGTAACAGTTTTATCATTTTCCCATTCTATCAAGGCCTTTTCAATTAGAGTAATCATATCATAAGTTAGAGCATTCAAGGCGCTAGGCCTATTTAGGGTAATTTGTCCTACTTTACCCCTCTTCTTAATAATCACATCAGCCATAGACAGAGCCTTTTATCTAAGGAAGTGCTTAGCTATCATCATCTGCATAATTTCATTTGTCCCCTCAAGAATTTGATGAACTCGTAAATCACGAACTATTTTTTCTATTCCGTAATCAGCCAAGTAACCGTAACCACCAAGTAATTGAAGAGAGTCGTTTGCTACTCTAAAAGAATTATCAGTAACAAATTTCTTCGCCATAGAGCAGTGTACACTGGCATCCGGTTTTTTGTTATCAAGTTTCCATGCAGCTTCCCTTAAAAAAGTCCTAGAAGCATTAATTGCAATTTCCATGTCAGCTACTTTGAATTGAAGCCCTTGAAACTCATTCAATTTTTTACCAAATGCTATCCTTTCTCTCATATATTGCTTAGCCTTATTAAATGCAGCTTGTGCTCCACCTAATGCTGCAGCCGCTATATTTAAACGCCCTCCATCTAATCCTTGCATTGCGTAAACGAAACCATTGTTTTCTTCTCCTAAGAGATGATCTACTAAAATTTTACAATCTTCAAATATTACTTGTGAGGTGGGTTGAGATTTCCACCCCATTTTCTGCTCCTGACTACCAAAGCTTAAACCTTTAGTTCCTTCTTTAATCAATACTGCAGAGACACCTCTTGGCCCATGACTTCCAGTCCTAACCATACAAAGATAGAAATCAGAAAACCCTGCTCCTGAAATAAAGGATTTAGAACCATTTATCTTAAAACCATCATTAGTCTTTTCAGCTTTAGTACTAAGTGCGGCACTATCAGAACCAGAATTTGGCTCCGTTAAACAATATGAACAAATTTTTTCCATTTTAATCATAGGTTCTAGGAAATCTCTTTTTATCAAACCATTTCCATATTTCGAGATCATCCACGCACACATGTTGTGAATAGAAATGAAGGAAGAAACAGAAGGACATGCCATCGCTAAAGCTTCGAATACTAAGGTGGACTCCAATCTGGACAAACCTGCACCACCATCTTTCTCTGGGACATACAAAGATCCAAAACCGAGCTCACCCACCTTTTTGAGGAGGTCTCTTGGAATAAAGGTGTCTTCCCACACTAGAGCATAAGGTGCTATAGCTTCTTGACCAAATTCATATGCTGTTTCAAAGATTAGCTTTTGCTCTGACGAAAGTGAAAAATCCATCTGGGTATCTTTTTAAATATTATTCCATTGTGGGGATGGAGAATTTAGCTCCCTCTTTAATACCAGTAGGCCATCTTGAAGTAATTGTCTTAGTTCTAGTATAGAAACGAAAAGCATCAGGCCCGTGCTGATTTAGATCACCAAAGCCTGATTTCTTCCAACCACCAAATGTGTGATAGGCCAATGGAACAGGGATCGGCACGTTTATTCCAACCATACCAATATTTATTCGATTGGCAAAGTCTCTCGCGGTATCACCGTCCCTAGTAAATATTGCAGTTCCATTTCCATATTCATTATCAACGGCAATGGATAAGGCTTCTTCGTAATTTTCTGTTCTTACGGTAGATAAAACTGGACCAAAAATCTCCTGCTTATAAATTTCCATATCCGTCTTAACATTATCAAAAAGACATGCCCCCACAAAGAAGCCGTCTTCATAACCCTGCATTTTGAATTCTCTTCCATCAACAACCAGTTTTGCTCCACTCTCTACTCCTGAATCAACCAACCCTAATATTCTTTGTTGGGCATCTCGCGTCACAACGGGTCCAAAGTCTACTTCATCCTCCGAAGTGTAAGGACCAATTTTTAACGACTCTATTCTTGGAATTAGTTTTTCAATTAACTTATCACCTGTTTCCTTTCCAACAGGCAAGGCTACCGAAATAGCCATACATCTTTCACCAGCAGCTCCATAACCAGCACCAACCAGTGCATCAGCAGCCTGATCTAAATCTGCATCAGGCATTACAATCATATGGTTTTTGGCTCCACCAAAACATTGAACCCTCTTTCCATTTGAGCATCCCCTCGAATATATATACTCCGCTATAGGCGTAGACCCAACAAAACCTATAGCAGAAATATTAGGGTTATCTAAAATAGCATCAACAATTTCTTTGTCACCATTTACTACTTGAAGTATCCCCTCTGGTAATCCCGCCTCCAGCATTAAATTAGCTAACATCATGGGTACTGAAGGATCTCTTTCTGAAGGTTTTAATATGAAAGCATTTCCTGCAACGATAGCAGGACAAAACTTCCACATCGGAATCATCGCAGGAAAATTAAATGGTGTTATTCCCGATACAACGCCTAGAGGTTGGCGCATCGAATACATATCAATACCAGGCCCTGCACTATCAGTAAATTCACCTTTCATAAGATGTGGGGCACCTATACAGAATTCTGCCACTTCTAATCCCCTAATGATGTCACCTTTGGCGTCTGGCAAAGTTTTCCCATGTTCTGACGAAAGTACTCGGGCCAACTCATCCATGTCACGATGAAGGAGACTAATAAATTTCATTATTACTCTCGCCCGCTTCTGAGGATTAGTACTTGCCCATTCAGGTTGGGCCTTCATAGCTCTTTGCACAGCATCATCTAATTCAGAAGCTAACCCAAGAGATACTCTATTTTGAATTTCACCGGTGGCTGGATTAAAAATATCTGCTGATCTATCAGACTTACTCGCTACTTCCTTACCATTAATAAAATGCCCTATTACTTTCATTGAACTCTCCCAAGTAGTTTTCTCTAGTATCGATTACTCAAACAAAATTTACTCTATTGTTTTCCATTAACTTTAAATTAGACCTACTAAAATACTTTTTATTAACGCCCTTAATTAAAGTAGCTATCCTCAGACAGAGCTCTAGTAAAGTGCAAAGTCAAAAACTACTTGAAAGCAATCGTGTTAACTAAATCGCTCTAGTCTCCAGTTTGCCAGAAAAAAGGAGAATTAAGCTCTCGAACTTTTCATTACATTTATTCAGTCAAAACCAAATCCACCTGGATGGCTTATTATAATTTAAGAAATTTTGAATATTAATATGTTTCCTAATCACTCAAGAAGAGCGGAATAACTAGATTGAAATCTAGAGTAGGCTCTTAAAACAATTAAACCATCTCATAAAAACAAAGTTCCTAAGTACTAGAACCAAGGTATGAGAGGTACGTCAAAAGTAGAGCATCCAGACAAGATTACCAAAGAAACCAGAATTACCAAATTTTTCATTTTATTCCCTTACTTCTATTTAACTAACCAAAAATACGTTATATTGTTTAATAGGTGAAAAGTAAAACATTTTAAGATAGACGTAAATGTTAAACTATCTAATTTTGTAATAATTCTAATATTTTGGATCTTACTTTTCTTGAATTTGGGCTTGTGAACGCACCAAAGCTATCAACAAACTCTCCTTCCTTGTTAAAAAGAACCTTATTAAAATTCCAGGCAGGGCGAAAATTATGTTCTGATGCTAACCACCTGTAAAAAGGATGAGCGTTAGTACCCTTGACCTTTGTTATTGTAGTCATAGGGATAGTAAGGGAAAAATTAACCTCACAGAACTCTTTTACTTTATTATTATCACCAAACTCCTGAAAAAAATCTTCTGACGGTATAGCTAAAACTACTAGACCAAAGGTAGAAAACTCCTCATGAAGTTTTTGCAGTTCATCATATTGTCTTGTAAAACCACAATTAGAGGCAGTATTAGTAACGAGTACGGCCTGATCCCCAAAATCCCCTAAATTAATCAAACCACCATCTATCGATTCAAACTCAAACTTCTCCAAGCCCGTAACTCCATTAATGCTACTGAAACCTTGTCCGGCAATCATTAAAGAAAGGCTTAGCAGAACAGCACCTAAGCTTAAAGCACCATATGACTTATCATAGACAAGAGTTTCATAGATTTTTTTTGTGTATCATAGTTAATGATATAGGCTTAAACACTGACCGTTCAATAGACGAAGTAGCTAAATTAAACAAACCACATTTCCAAAAGGCACTCAAAAGCTTGAAGAGTTTAAGAGATAATTAAAAAAAACTATCTCAAATAGCACTTTAATCCATAATAAAAATTAAGTTTTGTAGGGTAATTATTTTAACATCAGCTTTTTATCTCGATAACTTTTCCTCAAAGCCTGACATCTTCGTTCTTTGCTCTAATATAATTAAAATTTCATCTAATGATATATCTTGAGCCTCCAACAGTACCAAATAATGGTACAAAACATCTGCCGCCTCCTGCTTCGCATGTTTTTGGTCTCCTTCCATCGATGCTACTATGAGTTCTACTGCCTCCTCCCCAAATTTTTGTCCACATCTACCCAAACCTTTCTTTAAAAGGGAGGCAGTGTAGCTATCTTTTGCCCCACTATTTTTTCGAGATTTTATAATCCCTATCAATTCTTTTAAATTCATTTCATTAAATCCTAACTGGAATGCCGCACTTTCTTAACTTCACTTTTGCCTCTTTTATAGTAAGTGTTCCGAAGTGAAAAATTGAAGCCGCTAAAACTGCAGAAGCGTGACCTTCCTTAATAACCTCTATTAAATGATCGACAGAACCTGCCCCACCAGAAGCTATTATAGGGACATTCACCGCAGCTGCTATTTGTCTTGTCAACTCAATATCATACCCATCCTTGGTTCCATCTCTATCCATAGAAGTAACTAAAATTTCTCCTGCACCTCTCGAGACCATGTCCTTAGCAAAAGTGACCGCATCGATTCCAGTAGCTCTCGTGCCTCCATGAGTAAAAAGTTCCCACTTTTTATCCCTTATCTGCTTGGCATCAATTGCTACAACAATACACTGACTCCCAAATTTATTCGCGCTCTGAGAGATTATTTCAGGTTCACGGATAGCAGATGAATTAAAACTCACTTTGTCAGCACCATTCAGTAGTAAATTTCTTACATCAGCAATCGTCCTAACGCCACCACCAACAGTTATTGGCATGAAACATTTTTCTGCAGTCCGCCGTACTAGATCCAATGTCACCTGCCGGTTCTCAAGAGTGGCTCCAATATCTAAAAAGCAAAGCTCGTCTGCTCCGGCCTGATCATAGGACTCTGCAATCAGAACTGGATCACCAGCATCCTGCAGATTTAAGAAATTTATACCCTTAACAACCCTACCATTTTTAACATCCAGACAAGGAATAATTCTAATTTTCAGCATCACAATTTAGAACTTCTTTAGCTTCCTTGATACTAAACTTTTGTTCATAAATAGAACGACCACATATAACTCCATTAAGTGACGGGCAGCTAGTTTTTATTTTTTGTAAATCGTCAATAGAAGAAATACCACCAGAAGCTATTATAGGAATTGTAACTGAGTTAGCTAACTCGGCAGTACCGCTAAAATCCGGTCCTAACATCATTCCATCCTTTTGAACATCCGTATATATAATGGCTACTACACCTACATCCTCAAAGGCCCTAGCTAGTTCACTAGTTGATATCTGACTTTCCTTTTGCCAACCTTCAATTACCACTTTACTTTCATTGGAGTCAATTCCTACTGCTATTCTATTTGGAAATTTATCACACGCCAACTGCACTAAATCTGGATTTTCAAGTGCTACAGTACCAAGAATTATCCTTGCTACCCCTAAATTAAGCCAAAACTCTATTGTTTCAATCTCCCTAATTCCTCCGCCTAACTGTATGGGTATGTCAGTTTTGAATACTAGTTCTTCGATGACCGTTTGGTTTATGTTTGATCGAGAAATTGCTGCATCTAGATCCACTACATGCAACCACTCACTACCCTGACTGATGAACTGCTGTGCTTGGATCAAAGGGCTTGAATTGAAAATAGTACTACTATCGACTTTACCTTGTCTCAACCTGACACATTTTTTACTCTGAATATCAATTGCTGGATAAAAAATCATTAATTAGCCTCTCAACTAATAGTCATATATTCTTGTCTTTAGAGTGGCAATGCCTTATAAACTACAAAAAATTAAATTTATGGAGATCGTTATGAAATATTTGTTAAGTATAGGCGTATTCATTTTATTTTCTTCATCGGTAGTTACAGCTGATGTATTGAAAGGTACTTATAAAACTGAACCAAATGATGAGGGATCCTATCTTCACGTTAAATTTGGGTCTTGTTCTAATGACAAAAAATTAACATGTGGTACAATTAAAGGCTCATATCTAAAAAATGGTTCTAAAAATAAAGCCACTAAAATTGTTGGTGAGAACATAGTCTGGGATATGACAGACGAAGGAAGTGGAAAATATGGCGGCGGAAAGATTTGGGATCCAAGTGACCCAAAAGACGATGGATCAAAGAAAATATATAAATCAAAAATGGAATTAAGTGGAAACACCTTGAGCGTAAGCGGGTGCATACTTTGGATCTGTAAAGCCCAAAATTGGGTTAAGGTCAATTAAGGGTTCCAAAATAAGAAATTCTCGATAAATTTTTGACCTGCGGCCTGGCTTTTCTCTGGATGAAATTGGCTTCCAGCAACGTTCCCTTTCGCAACTAATGCCGTTATTTTGCTTGAATAGTGAACGTAAGCGACCCTGTCGTCTTCATTTTTCAAGTCCAAATGATATGAGTGGACAAAATACATATCTATCAGTCTTGGCAAACCTTCGACTAAGTGATGTGTTTTATCAAAAACTAATGAGTTCCATCCAATGTGCGGTACTCTGAAGGCGTAATTAGAGGGTGTAATTCTTTTAACATTACCGCTAACCCAACCAAGCCCTGGACTATTTGCCTCATTCTCATGCCCGATGTCTGCTAAAAGTTGTAATCCAACACAAATTCCTAAAAAAGGAATTCCATCGTTCAATACTCTTTTTTTTAGAATAGGTATTAAGTCAGTTTTGGATACTAGACCTGCCATGCAGTCATTAAAGCTACCCACACCAGGAAGGACTATTCGATCAGCATTTTTTATAACCTCAGGGTTGTCTGATACTTGAACAGATCCTTTGTTATTAATATTTGCTACCTTTTGAAAACTTTTCAAAGCTGAATGTAAGTTTCCAGAGCCATAGTCTATTATAATAGTATTCATATTTATAAAGAACCCTTTGTAGACGGAATTTTATTCTTCCTTCTAGGATCAATTTCTACTGCACCTCTTAGCGATTGGGCCACTGCCTTGAAGACAGCTTCACCAATATGATGACTATTGACCCCATTTAATTTGGTTACATGCAAAGTCAATTCAGCGCTTGAACTTAATGCCCTAAAGAACTCCTCAAATAACTCAGTTTCAAAGATTCCAACTTTATTGGTTGGAAACTTTACATCCCAGGAAAAGTATGGGCGACCAGAGAGATCAAGAGCTACTTGAATTAATGCATCATCCATGGGTAAAAGTGTTGAAGCATATCGTTTTATTCCAATCTTATCTCCCAAAGAGGCACTGAGCGCTTTGCCGATACAAATTCCAACATCCTCTACCGTATGGTGATTATCAATGTGTAAATCCCCCATACATCTAATTTTAAAATCTATCATGGAATGGCGTGCCAACTGATCAAGCATGTGATCAAAAAACCCTATTCCTGTAACTAAATCAGACTTCCCAGTGCCATCTAAATTTATTGATACTTCAATTTTCGTTTCGCTAGTTTTTCTAACGCACTTTCCATTACGCATTTTTAATCTCTACCCTCGGCTATAATACACTTTGAATGGGTTCATAGACTTATAAGTCCCAAGTACTTAACAGACCAATACAAGCCAAGATATTGAAATATCATAATAACCAATAAATGACTATCAAAAGCTCAATTCATCTTTACGAATTTTACTGCTAAGAAATCTTATTAAAATTGAGCGTTTTTTCAGCAAGCTTTGGTTCTAAAGATTTAAAAGCATCAAATTGACTCAAAAAAACTTGGCCACTAAGTTCTAACAAAAAGTGGGTCCGTTTTAGTTGATCCATTACTGGCCCCTTTACTTCACTTAAGTGCAAATTAACTTTTGCATCCGCCAGCCTTCTATTTATTGCCTCCAAACTTTCCAATGCACTAGCATCTAAATAATTTATAGCTGAAAACATTAGAATAACATCCGTAACATCTGGTTCCTTTCCTACAAAACTATTAACACTATCTTCTAAAAATCTTGCGTTTGGAAAATACAAACTTTCATCAATTCTAAGCGATATTACCTTCTCACTAGTAATAACTAAATGCCGGTTAACATTTCTAAAGTGTTGAGTACCCGGTACTTGGCCAATCCTGGCTATGTGAGGCCTTGATGTCCGGTAAAGATACATTAATAAAGAAATCCCAACTCCAGATACAATTCCAATCTCCACTCCCAATAAAAGTGTTATTAAAATAGTTCCAGCCATTGCCAGACCATCAGGTCTAGAGTACGAAAAAGTTCTGAAAACAGCTTTGAAATCAACCAAAGATAATACAGCAATAATTATCGTTGCAGAAAGGGTTGCTTTCGGTAGATAAAAGAGTGCCGGGGTAAGAAACAAAGTAGCTAAGGCTATTCCAATTGCTGTGAATGCCCCTGCTGCTGGGGTCTTAGCGCCAGCGTCAAAATTCACTACAGATCTAGCAAACCCTCCAGTTACAGGGAAGCCCCCAGATATGCCAGAACCCACATTTGAAAATCCTAAGGCAATTAACTCTTGATTTGGATCAATACGCTGCCTTCTTTTTGAGGCAAGTGTTTGAGCAACAGAAACAGTTTCAACATATCCAACTAACGAAATTAAAATAGCAGCAGGTAGTAATTCTCTCCAGATAGTAGCAATGAAAGAGGGGATAGCGAAAGATGGTAACCCTTCTGGAATGCTACCTACTATAGCTACCTGTCTAGTTTCCATATTAAATAGCCAGACTGCTAAAGAAGTTAGGACAACCGCAAACACTGGCCCAGTCCTTGATAATATATTTGCCATCAAAGGTTTGAAACCTCGAGCCAATAAGAAGTTTTTTAATCTCGTTTTGCACCAAAACAAAATAATAATCGCACAAGAACCTAAAAATACAGTGTAAACATTTATGTTCATTAAATTACTAATAAGGTTATATAATATATCGTAAAGATTACTTCCCGTACCCTCAATCCCCAAGATATGGTTTAATTGGCTTGCCGCTATGATCAAACCTGATGCCGTTATGAAACCAGAAATCACAGGATGAGAAAGAAAATTAGCAATAAAGCCTAGTTTAAGAAGTCCCATTAGGATGAGGATTATACCTGACATAAGGGCTAAAATAATTGCAAATATTATGTATTCTGAACTACCCGGATTCGCGAATTGGCTACAAGATGCTGAAGTCATCAGCGCAATTACTGCAACAGGTCCAACTGCCAGAGTTTTGGATGTTCCAAAGATTGCATACAAAACTAAAGGGATAATAGACGCATACAATCCCATTTCAGGAGGTAACCCTGCTAACATAGCATATGCTAAAGATTGTGGTATTAACATGATGGTAACAATAATAGCGGCTAATCCATCTTCCGCTAAATCATTATAGGTGTATGATTTTGACCATGCTAATATGGGAAAATACTTCAAAAACAAATGTATAGATGCCTCATGGGTTAGCCTTAAGAATTTTAGTTATACTTAATGTTCATAGCTTATGTTTAAATATTGTCTTCAGGAACTAAAAAAGAGGCTTGAATATCTTTCGCTTCTGCTTTTTCAAAAGCAACCCTTACTTTATCTCCATCCACAATTTCTATTATTCCATAACCAAATTTTTGATGAAAGACTCTTACTCCGACGCTAAGGTTATGGGGAGTAGTTACCTCTTGAAAGTTACCCAAAGCTTTAGGCGCCATGCTCTTCTTTTTGAAATTCTGCTGCATTCTTTGCCAGCCAGGAGTATCATACCTCATACCTGCATCTAGTTGTTTTTTAGCTCCTATATTGTTAGAAGTCATGGATTGTGAAAACGTATCTGAAATTTGAAAACCAAAATTATTACCAGTATTTAATATTTCAATGTCTCTCTCATTTAGCTCATTAATGAAACGAGAAGGAATACAATTTTGCCATTGGTTAAAAATTCTTCTGCTTGTTGCAAAACTTATAATACAATAATTTTCTGCTCTTGTTATTCCAACGTGAGCCAGCCTCCTTTCTTCCTCTAATCCTTTCAGTCCTTTTTGGTCCATAGAACGTTGTGAGGGAAACAAGCCATCTTCCCAACCCGGCAATAATACTACTGGAAATTCGAGCCCCTTGGCAGCATGTAACGTCATTATTGAAACTTTAGGTATATTATTATCTGACTCCATTTCCATAATAAGTGATATATGTTCCAAAAACCCCTGTATGTTTTCAAACTCACCTAGGGCCTTGATCAGTTCCTTGAGGTTCTCTAACCGACCTGGAGCATCAGCTGACTTTTCTAGCAACCACATTTCAGTGTATCCTGACTCGTCTAAGATATTTTCAGCAACCTTAGTATGGTCTTTGGCGTCGTCCAAAAAGTCTAAATTCCAACGCTTAAAATTATTTAATAATATCTCCAGATCAACAGAAACCTTTGACGGGAGCATACCCTCATCTACGGCAATTCTAGCGGCTGCCATTAGACTGATACTATGCTCTCTTGCAACCATATTCATTAATTGCAAAGACTTTTCCCCAAAACCACGCTTTGGAGTGTTAATTATGCGTTCAAAAGCCATACCATCGTCAAAGCTAATACTCGCTCTGAAGTAAGCTATTGCGTCTCTAATTTCTTTCCTTTCATAAAATCTTGGCCCCCCAATCACCCTATACGGTAACCCCAACTGAATGAATCGATCCTCAAAAACACGCATTTGAAATGAGGCCCTAACTAACAATGCTATTTCATTATATTTATAGGGCTTCATACCCCTGGTTCCTATAATCAAGCTTTCTATTTCATCGCCTAACCATCTGGCCTCCTCATCACCATTCCAATGACTTACTAGTTTGACTTTTTCTCCAGAAGGAGAATCCGTCCAAAGTGTTTTTCCAAGCCGCTTTGTGTTTGCAGCTATTAAGGATGATGCTGCAGCCAAAATATGGGGTGTAGACCTGTAATTTTGTTCTAGCCTAACTACACTTGCGCCTTGAAAATCTTTTTCAAAAGAAAGAATATTCTTTACTTCAGCCCCCCGCCAACCATAAATTGATTGGTCATCATCCCCTACACAGCAAATGTTTTTGTGACCTTCAGCAAGTAATCTAAGCCATAGATACTGCGCGACATTTGTGTCCTGATATTCATCTACTAATATAAACCTAAGATTCTGCTGATATTTATCTAATAGATCAGGATTATCCTGCATGAGACGGATAGGAAGTAAAATCAAGTCCCCAAAATCAACAGAGTTTAATATTCTTAATCTGTCTTGGTATAATTTATAAAGTTTATGCCCTTTTCCATCGTATGCACTCATTTCGCCTTGAGGTAAATTATCAGGTAACCAAGCATGGTTTTTCCAATTATCAATAAGGCCCGCAAGGTTCCTTGCCGGCCACCGTTTTTCGTCCACATTTTCAAGAGCTATTAATTGCTTAAGTAATCTTAACTGGTCATCAACATCTAAAATAGTGAAGTTTGTCTTTAGCTTGATCAGCTCAGCATGCCTCCTTAAGATTTTAGCCCCAATCGAATGAAATGTACCCAACCAAGGCATACCTTCTACCGTAGAACCCAGAAACTTTCCAATACGCTGCTTCATTTCCTGAGCGGCTTTATTGGTAAATGTTACGCCTAATATTTGGTTCGGTTGAGCGTATCCTTTATCTATAAGAAATGCTATTCGAGCTGTTAAGGCCCGGGTCTTTCCAGTACCAGCCCCAGCCAAAACCAGAAGTGGTCCATCTACTTTTTCTACCGCTTCCCTCTGCTTCTCATTAAGGTCTGTCAAATAACTTTGGGACCGTCTTTGCAAAGCTTTTTCAGCTAGACCACTATTTTTTACAAAGTCATTCATATTACTTCCATAGTTTTCAGCTAAATCAACCAAAAAGTTGGCTTCATTTTCTTTATTATTTTTGTTCATGAATGAAACTTACCTAAGGCCGAAACAAATTGAAAGACTTGTCCATTAATAAAAGTTGATCCTCATTAATTTCATAACTCAAAAATACTTCTCAATAGTTTTTTCAAGAAATATTTTGTTACAAAAAGATTTTTAAGGATATAGTACAATATGATCCAATATGAATTTTAGGTTTCAGCTAGGGATAACGTTAAATGAAGAAATTCCGGAAAATCTTGATCGCAAATAGAGGCGAAATCGCCATAAGAGTTATGAGAGCCGCGAATGAGATGGGAAAATCAACAGTAGCAATCTTTGCAGAAGAAGACAAACTTTCCCTCCATAGATTCAAGGCTGATGAAGCCTATAAAATTGGTAAAGGTTTAGGACCTGTAGCAGCATATCTCAATATCGAAGAAATAATATCAGTTGCTAAAATGGCGCATGCCGATGCAATCCACCCAGGCTATGGTCTGCTATCAGAGAAACCTGATTTTGCAGAGGCTTGTCTAAAAGCTGGGATCAATTTTATTGGTCCACCACCTAGGATCATGAAGGAATTAGGAAATAAAGCTGAGGCTAGGAAAATAGCTATTAAAGCTGGCGTCCCAGTTATACCAGCCAGTGAAATACTACCTGAAGAAACAACCAGTCTAATTAATATAGCAAAAAATTTGGGATTACCTGTAATGCTTAAAGCCTCTTGGGGAGGAGGCGGTCGAGGTATGAGGCTCATCCGCGATACCAAAGAGTTGGAGAAAAATGTTTTAGAAGGGAAGCGAGAAGCCGAAAACGCCTTTGGAAACTCAGAAGCTTTCTTGGAGAAGTATATTGAAAATGCGCGTCATGTAGAGGTCCAAATTTTAGGTGATGAAAAAGGCAATATTTACCATTTATGGGAAAGAGATTGCTCAATTCAAAGAAGAAACCAAAAAGTCCTTGAACGAGCTCCTGCTCCATATCTTAAGCATGATAAAAGAACCGAAGTATGCATGATGGCTAAGAAAATATGTCAAATGGTAGGTTATCAATGCGCTGGCACAGTAGAATTCTTAATGGATTTATCTACTGATAATTTTTATTTTATAGAGGTGAATCCACGAATTCAAGTTGAGCATACAGTTACAGAAGAAATTACTGGTATTGATATTGTTAGAGCTCAAATAATGCTTGCTGAAGGCTATTCCATCAAAGAGGCTACCGGAAAAGAGAACCAAATGGATATAAAATGCAACGGCCACGCCTTGCAATGCCGTATTACTACAGAAGACCCTATGAATAATTTCATCCCAGACTATGGAAGAATAACTGCTTATAGAGGCGCGACTGGTATGGGCATTAGATTGGATGGAGGCACTGCATATTCAGGAGCGATCATCACTAGATTTTATGACAGTTTGTTGGAAAAAGTAACTGCATGGGCACCAACACCTGAAAATGCAATTTCTAGGATGGACCGTGCTCTTAGGGAGTTCAGAATAAGAGGTGTTTCAACTAATATTTCCTTTGTGGAAAACCTTCTAAAAAATAAGACATTTCTTAATAACCAGTACACCACAAAATTTATTGATACCACACCAGAGCTTTTTGCATTTTCAGAGCGCCAAGATAGAGCAACTAAATTACTAAATTACATAGCATCCGTAAGTATCCAAGGTCATCCTGAAATAGGAAAGACACCTGGACCTTCTATCCCGACTTTTTCCTTCCGCAATCCTGAAAAAAATAGGGAAGAGAGTTCTGCCTTAAATTTGAAAAAAATGCTTGATGAAAAAGGGCCAGGTTCAGTTGCATCTTGGGCACTTGCCCAAAGGCCAATCTTAATAACGGACACAACAATGCGAGATGGACATCAAAGCCTATTAGCAACCAGAATGAGAACAATTGATATGCTTAAAGTAGCTACTCGATATAATGCTAATCTTGCTGAAATATTTTCAGTTGAATGTTGGGGAGGTGCAACATTTGATGTTGCTTACCGTTTTCTTAATGAATGTCCTTGGCAAAGGCTTAGGGACCTTAGAAATGCAATGCCAAGTACCCTTTTACAAATGCTTTTGAGAGGAGCAAACGGTGTAGGTTATACAAATTATCCTGATAACTATGTAAAGTATTTTGTAAGTATGGCAGCTAAGTCTGGGGTCGATATTTTTAGAGTATTTGACAGCCTTAATTGGGTTGAAAATATGAGACTATCTATGGACTCCGTTTTAGACACAGGGAAACTTCTTGAGGCATCTATATGCTACACTGGAGATATTTCAGACCCAACCAAGTCAAAATATAATCTCAAATATTATGTAAGAATGGCAAAAGAACTTCAAAAAGCTGGGACACATTTATTAGGGATAAAAGATATGGCTGGTTTGTTGAAACCTTCAGCCGCAAAAGTTTTAATTAATAAACTAAAGGAAGAAACAGGCCTACCCATTCACTTACATACCCATGATACTAGCGGGGCAGGGATAGCGACTTTGCTTGCAGCTTCTGAAGCGGGCGTGGATATCATTGATTGTGCCATGGACGCTTTTTCTGGTGGTACATCACAACCCTGCCTCGGTTCAGTGCTTGAAACACTTCGAAATACTGAAAGGATGTCATCCGTAAAGGTAGAAGAAGTCAGAGATATATCTAACTATTGGCAGAATGTGAGGCAGCAATATAGTGCATTTGATGAAGGCATGAGTTATCCAGCTTCAGAAGTCTATCTCCATGAAATGCCAGGCGGTCAATTCACTAATCTACTCAACCAAGCAAAAAATCTAGGCCTTTCAAGCAAGTGGCCTGAGATAGCTAGGACCTATTCTGAGGTAAACCAGATTTTTGGGGATATTGTTAAAGTAACCCCCTCCTCCAAGGTAATAGGCGATATGGCACTAATGATGGTTTCTCAAGGAATAACACGAGAGCATGTAGAAAACCCCAGTATCGATGTTGCATTCCCAGAATCTGTCTTAGACATGCTAAGAGGGAACTTAGGGCAGCCACCTGGTGGTTTTCCAGAAAAAATAATTAATAAGGCTTTGGGTAAAGAGCAAGCCTATACAGAAAGACCTGGCTCAAAAATAAAGCAACATGATTTAGATGAAGTGCGAAAGAAAGCATGTCTAGATCTATCACTGACCAAAATCAATGACGAAGATTTTTGCAGCTATTTAATGTATCCAAAAGTTTTTGCCGATTATCTAAAGTACAACAGTAATTTTGGTCCCGTGAGGTGTTTACCTAGTAACGTTTATTTTTATGGAATGCAAAATGGTGAGGAAATAAGTGTCGAAATTGATCCTGGAAAAACACTTGAAATAAGACTTCAAGCCATAAGTGAAATCAATGAGGAAGGTGATCGCAAGGTATTTTTTGAACTAAATGGCCAACCTAGGATTATCAGAATCCCCGACTCAGGGAGTGCGGAACTTAAACACAATCAAAAGCCAAAAGCGGATTTGAAAAACCCTAAGCATATTGCTGCCCCAATGCCAGGAGCTGTAACGATCGTAACAGTAAACGAAGGGCAAATATTAAAAAAAGGCGATGTTTTACTTACAATTGAGGCCATGAAAATGGAAACTTCTCTAAATTCAGAACAAGAAGGTAAAATAAAAAGTATACACGTTAAGGCTGGTAGTCAAATTGATGCGAAAGACCTTTTGATTGAACTAGAGTAGGAGAAAATAAGCTCAATCAAGATAACATAAAAAGAAACTACCAAGATTCCGAATAGGGCCGAAGATCAACTTCAAAACTCCATGCGTTTTTAGCTTGCTGATGAAGCTGCCAATATATCTGGGCTACTTCAGCAGGCTGTAAAATACCATCAGGAGGCCTAGAGAGAAAATCATCTGGAAATAATCTTTTTGTATTATCATTCTCTATTAAACCATCGATAATGACATGAGAGATATGAATTCCTTCTGGCCCCACCTCTCTCGCTAGGCTTTGAGCAAGAGCACGCAAGGCTTGCTTACCACCTGAAAAAGCAGAAAAACCTTTTTTACCCCTTAAACTAGCAGAGGCTCCAGTAAAGAGAATAGTCCCATATTTTCTAGATAACATATATTTTAGAACCTCTTTTGATACAAGGAAACCCCCAAGTGCACACATTTCCCAAACTTTACGATAAACACGACTCGTTGTTTCTAAAATAGGATAGCTTACATTCCCACCCACGTTGTAAATGCAGACCTCTATTGGGCCTAATTGACCTTCAATATTCCTAATTAATTCAATTACTTCATTTTCACTTCTAGCATCAGAGTGAAAACCAACAGCTTCACCCCCAGACTTTTCTATGGATTTTATCAAATTTTTTAAATCTCCCCTTCTTCTGGAAGCAGCAATTTTAAAACCACCTTTGGAAAATCTTTTTGCAATAGCAGAACCTAGATAATCTCCCGCTCCGACAATAAGAGCAATAGGCTTATTATTTTTGGATATTTTATTCATTAAACGTTTACTATGACACTATTTAAAGTAAATATTGATGAGCCTTTAAGCCTTACTTAACTTAAAGCAAAAGGTTTAGAAATATCCAATGTTTTATATTCTTACAGTAAAGAACGAGAAATACTAATCGATAATAACGTAAGTATCTGCTTATGCGGTTCGATAATTGTCAAAAAATATCAATGCCTTTACCATTTAAAGTAGCTTGGACAATACTTGAGTGTACCAAAACTATCTAAAATGGAGAATTCTTCATTTTTTACCCTTTGTTTAAAACAGTTTTTTAGATGAAGTAATATCCTTATTTTAACATACCTTGAGTTACTTTATTTTCTATCATTTCTGATTAGCTAATTTTTTTTAAATCTCATAAAAATGACACCGCTCTTCAAACAGTCCGAAATTCTGCCAACGTAACTCAGTAATAAGTCTTTTCTTTTTAAAAATCACTGCGTGCCTAGGGTTGAAGTAAATAATTAGACCCCGATATTCAATGCTTATTAATTTATCGATTAGCTTTGCTATACGCGACTTATCAAAAGGATTAAAAAGAAAAATTGTTAAATTGCCGGGAGGAAAATTATAATCATTAGAATCACAATGGAAAAGCTCAACCCTTTTTGACTTGTTGTGAATATTTTTTTTGCAACCTTTGATCAATTCACTGGAAATATCAATTCCAATTGCATGCTGAAACCCAAGTTCTAATGCCATAAGAATGGGCCTTCCAAGTCCACATCCAACGTCTACGAATGTTGATCCAGGATTCATTATTCTGCCTAATTTAATCACTTCTTTAAGCCTTCTATAACCTAGCGGTTGATATTTGTTACCTAGATGGCCCGAAAGTCCTAGTTCAGATAATTCAAAGTTTTTTTGTGTACTAACCCCTCTCTTGATATCTTCATACCAATCTAACCAATGTAAAATTGGCACATAAATGATTTCTTGGAGAAACTTTGAGATCCTCATTCTTATTGGGGTTTTTCTAAAAACTGTTTGTTAAAAAGAACTTGCGGATAAATATCAATTCTCATCATAGATCTCTGCATATTCTTTTTCAAAAGCATCTTGAATTTGTTTTAACTCTGCAAGAGCTGCCCTGATATCAGAACTATCAATTACATTTATTTCCACTCGCTTTCCTGATCTGGACAGCTTACGATTAAGTTTTCTGTGCTCTGTTTTTTTAAAGCCATTTACTCTAAATGTGTTTATTGGCCGAACAAAACCCTTTGGGGTAAATGTTTTATGTTTATCAAAATCCAGTTCTTCCCCAACTAGATTCTGGGT
>JBJLFU010000013.1:0-27976 GCA_045565235.1 Paracoccaceae bacterium
TATTTTATAAATAAAGGATTTTTAAAAGAAGATAATCAAATATTTTCTGACTTGCATAAAATTAACCATATACCATCCATCATTGTGCAAGGTAGATATGACATGGTATGTCCACCTGTAACGGCATTCAATATTCACAAGGCTTGGGATAAATCTAAATTAATTTTAGCCGATATTTCTGGTCATGCAATGTCTGAACCAGAGATAACAAAAGCACTATTAAAGGCAACAGAGGATTTTAAACTTTATATTTGAGCCCCTAGTCTACAACCTTGGTCAATAGCTCGCTTCGCATCTAACTCATGAGCAATTTCAGCACCTCCAATAACTTGAAAATCAATTCTAGATCCAGCTAAAGATTTAGCTAACTTTGTTTCTGACTCCTGTCCAGCACAAACAATAATAGTCTCTACATTTAGGGTTTTACGATCTTTCTTCTCCTCCCCAAAACTAACAACCAGTCCCTCCGAAAATACTTCTTCATAATTTACACCAGCTATCATTTGGACCCCTTTTTTTAATAAGGATTTTCGGTGTATCCAGCCTGTTGTTTTACCTAAGCGTTTACCCAACCGTTCATTTCTACGTTGCAGAAGAAAAATCTCTCTATCACCAGCTTTTGAGCCGATTGTCTTATCAAAAGATATGCCTCCACGTTCCAATGCAGGGTCTACCACTCCCCATTCTGATAACCATTTTTTTAAATCCAGGGTTAAGCTTCTCCCACTACTTGCTAAATACTCAGCCACATCAAAACCAATACCTCCTGCACCAATAATTGCCACTGTTTTTCCTATATTTGTACTTTTTTCAAATACTTCTTGGTAACTGAATAAATTCTTGGCTAAATGTGAACCTGGTATCTTGATCTCCCTTGGTTTAACGCCCGTCGCCAGAACAACCTTATCAAAATTTAACAAATCTTCCTTTTGAACTTTAAAATTTTTCCTCAAATTTATGCCAAGGCGTTTGATTTCGTTTTTATAAAAGTCAACCAAACCAAGGAATTCTTCTTTACCAGGAATCATCTTTGCATAGTTCAATTGTCCTCCAATCTCAGGTCTTTCTTCAAATAGCGTTACAGCATGGCCCCTTTGAGAAGCAGTTATTGAGAATGATATCCCAGCTGGTCCTGCCCCAACGACGGCAATCTTTTTAGACTTATCAGCTTTCCTGTATATTAATTCAGTTTCATTACATGCCCTTGGATTTACCAAACAACTCGTAAGTTTCATTGAGAATGTATGATCTAAACAGGCTTGATTGCATGCTATACATGGTACTATTTCCTTATCTTTTCCTATCTTTGCCTTTTTCACAAAATCTTGGTCTGCCAAAAATGGCCTTGCAAGGGAAACTAAGTCAGCACATTTTTCCGCTAAGACTTCTTCAGCTATTTGAGGGGAATTGATCCGATTAGTAGCAATTATTGGGATAGATATCTCACCGTATAACTTTTGCGTAACCCATGAAAAAGCCCTCTTTGGAACTGATGTAGCTATAGTAGGCACTCTCGCCTCATGCCACCCTATTCCTGAATTGATTATATTGGCTCCAGCACTTTCTACTTTTTTAGCCAAATGAACCACTTCATCCCAAGAAGATCCTTCTGGAATTAAATCAATAAGAGAGAGCCTGTAAATAATGAGAAAATTCTTACCTACTTCTTTTCTAATTCTTTTTAAAACCTCCAGCGGAAACCTTATTCTATTTTCATAAGTTCCACCCCAACGGTCTGATCTTTTATTAGTATGACAAACTAAAAACTGGTTTATTAAGTATCCTTCAGAGCCCATAACCTCTATACCATCATACCCTGCACTTTTTGCCAGGTAAGCTGAACGGGCTATATCGGAAATCTGCTTTTCAATTCCACCTTCATCTAATTCAGCTGGGGTGAAAGGAGATATTGGTGCTTTTATTGGACTTGGAGCAACAGCCTTATCTGAGTAAGCATATCGGCCAGCGTGTAAAATTTGCATAGCAATTTTACCACCCGCACCATGCACGGCTTGAGTGACTATTCTATGGTTTTTAACGTCTATTTCATCAACCATCATTGATGCACCTGGTAAAACTGAACCCTCAATGTTGGGACCTATCCCACCTGTAATTATCAATCCAACATCACCAATTGCTCGAGATTTATAGAATTCAGCTACTCTATTCCAATCCCCAAGCTCCTCAAGACCAGTATGCATTGATCCCATTATAACTCTATTTTTCAATTCTAAAAAACCAAGGTCTAGTTTCCTAAAAAGGTTGGGGTATTGATTCATATTGCACTTCCTACTTTAAGTTTATTAGAAATTAAAATGAAACACTGGAATCCGATTCAAAAATCTTAATAGATTTTATCACAGCTTTAAGCTTATTTTCGAGTTCCCTATGTGCTTCACGATTGGTTGGTTTTTGAGAAAATCCATAAGATGTAACTGTTATTAAAACATTATTTCGCAAGGTCAAAGCTTTAAAAAAAGATTTTCCAGTATCTAACCCAACGTCACGGTTAGAGTTTTCTAGGGACAAAAAAAGCACACTGTCTTTCAATAAGGATTTTCTAATTTTTATGGCTCTATTGCTAAAAACTGATTGCAAATTCTCTATTCCACCAGCATTTCTAACCAAGCCGGATATGTTAACAAAAGATTTTAATCCAGGTTTATAAAGTACATTTACCGAAATAATTGATGAAACTGGTCTTCGCTTCAAACTCGCAGATGAAACAGTATCTATGCAATCTGTAAGAAAAAATTGCAGACTATTTTTAGAAGGTGTACGAGTGGCTTGATTAATACAATAACCTTTAGGTGCATTCACTAAGAGGTAAGAGTCGCCAATTTCATATTCTCCATTTTTTTTTATATCTAATATTTGGTTACTCACACATGAGAAAAGAAAGCAGAGAAGAATTAGTGCCGCAGCAACTGGCCCCCTTGAAATTATATATCTTATCGCATTTTTTTTAGTAGGTTCCACCAATGACTTCCTGAATAAAAACATAATTATAGCCAAAAGAAAATTAAAGACTAGTCAAACCTTAATAATGGATCCAGCAAAACTGTAAAATCGTTGCAAAAATGCTTTGTAAAGCATATGTTTCGATATGATAAGAAAAGGGGAATAAATGAATTGGATATCGAATTACGTCCGTCCAAAAATTAATGCTATTTTTTCTAAAAAGGATACCCCAGATAACCTTTGGACTAAGTGTACTGCTTGCGGGATGATGTTGTTCCATAGGGAAGTAAAGGACTCCCTATATGTATGCAATGGGTGTGGGCACCATATGCAAATATCACCACAAGAGCGACTAATTTCTCTCTTTGATGGAGGAATTTATTCATTAATCGAATATGATGATGTTTTAGAAGATCCTCTCCAATTCAAAGATACAAAGAGATACACTGAACGATTAAAGGAAACAAGGAAGAGTACGGGCGAAAAAGATGCAATGATTGTTTCCATGGGAGATATCGGTAAGCTGAAAGTGACAGTTGCTGTACAAAATTTCAGCTTCATGGGTGGCTCGATGGGAATGGCAGTAGGAAACAGCATCATCGCAGGGATCAATAATTCTATAAAGCATAAGACACCTTTTGTGCTTTTCTCTGCTGCTGGAGGGGCCAGAATGCAAGAAAGTATTTTATCTTTGATGCAAATGCCCAGATCTATAGTAGCGATTCAATCACTGAAGGAAGCTAGATTGCCGTATATTGTGGTGTTAACAAATCCTACTACTGGTGGTGTCACCGCTTCATACGCAATGCTAGGTGATATAACACTAGCCGAACCCAATGCCCTCATCTGTTTCGCAGGTCCAAGGGTTATTGAGCAAACTATAAGAGAAAAACTACCTGAAGGTTTCCAAAAGTCAGAATACCTATTAGAACATGGTATGATTGATCAGGTTTTAACTAGAGATAAGATCAAAAATGAATTAATAATTCTACTTCATATTTTAATGAAAAAGCCACGCGCAATTCGGGGCAATATAAGAAAGAGTTAAGAAATAAATTCTTTTTTATAAGAGTCACAACTAAACTAGACCTTGAAACTATACTGAAATTAAAAATGATACACAATGAGGAGAAAATTAAACTGCTCTTCAAGCCATTTCCAAAACGACTAGGTCTGAATACAATAAGAATTTCGAGACTCCTTAGAGAAATAGGTAATCCTCAGCAAAATGTCCCACCAATTATCCATGTAGCTGGGACTAATGGAAAAGGATCAACTATAGCTTTCCTAAGAGCTGGATTGGAAGCGAATGGGGATAAAGTTCATGTTTTTTCTTCACCTCATTTGGTTGACATCAAAGAAAGAATACTAATAGCCGGAAAAAAAATCAGTAGTGACTATTTCGATAGTCTTCTCTCAATTTGTATTGAACAAAATAAAGGTGAGGATCTAAGTTTTTTTGAACTTCTAACAGCAGTTGCTTTCTTAGCATTTTCGAAAAATAAAGCAGATTGGACCATCCTGGAAGTAGGCCTTGGAGGAAGATTAGACTCTACAAATATTATAGAAAAACCTAGACTGGGAATTATTACTCCTATTTCTATGGACCACGAAGAATTTTTAGGAAATAGCCTTCAAAAAATAGCTGCTGAAAAAGCTGGGATCATTAAGTGTGGAGGAAGGATTATTTTTGCCAAGCAAGAAAAAATTGTCCTGAACATATTAAAAAGTAAGGCAGATAAATTAGATTGCTTTACTATTACTCAAGATGAAGACTTTCAATCACAATGTAATAAGTCGTCTCTTTTATTTTCTACCAAAGAAAGGACTATTTCCTTACCAAAGCCAATTCTAGAAGGGAGTCATCAGGTAGAAAATGCAGGCGTAGCAATCGCTGCTCTGCTAGAACTTGGTTGCGATGAGACCTCTTTGGTTAATGCCATGAGAAAAGTTTCATGGCCAGGAAGATTGCAAAGAATTACCAAAGGTTCATTGAGCCCAATAAACCTTGGTTTTAACGCCGAATTATTTCTAGACGGAGCCCATAATCCCTCAGCAGGGAAGGTTTTAGCAGATTGGTCTAATAAACAGACTCCAAGCGCTTTTTTTATAATAATAGGGATAATGAAGAACAAAAACCTGGAAGAATTTTTAAAGCCTTTCGGAGCAAGCATTACTAAATTAATAGCAATAAGAATTCCAGATGAAAACAATGCTCAGGACCCAGAAACTATTACCAAAATTTCTTCAAGACTTAAAATACCTAGTATAACTGCTCCAGATATTAAAAAGGCCCTGCAAATTATCAAGACGGAAGATCCAATACTTCCTAAGAGAATTTTAATAACTGGCTCATTATACCTTGTAGGAAAGTTTCTTGAATACAATTCCTCAAGATCATAGTGATATTTTAAGTTACTTATTTTCCTCTATCCAAGATTGAAGAGAGGACTTTGGCGAGGCCCCTATTTTAGACGAAACCATTTCACCATTTTTAAACAAAAATAAAGCAGGAATTCCTCTTACTCCAAATTTACTGGGCGAAATAGGGTTTTCATCGACGTTAACCTTGGCTATTGTAATTTGGCCCTCATATTCCGAAGCTAATTCTTCCAGTGCAGGCGCAATTTGCTTACAGGGGCCACACCACTCTGCCCAGAAATCGACTACAACGGGAATAGATGAACCTATAACTTCTGCTTCAAAATTATCGTCTGTTACTTTAGTGATTGCCATTGCTTTCTCCTTAATTCGATGTTTTCTGTTTTTCTTTTGATTTATGATTCCCCAAACTCATTTTCAATCTTTTCGATCAGGTCTTTTATCTTATATAACATCAGTAACTCTCTACTATCATCTTTTTTACCCTCACTCTCGAGATTTACTCCGAGGCTCTCTAACTGTATATGTGCTCTTCCTATATTATTCCAAGGAGATTTTACATTATCATTATCAGAAAAAAATATACGATCCGCTAATTTTTTCTTTATCCTTTTTTTTTCTTCATCAGCAAGGCTAGCTGGATTTTCTTCATAAACAATCAGCTTTGCAAATTCACTGTAAATATGGCCTCTTTGGGATGATTGATAATCATTATTTCGCAAGTTTTTGAATTGATCTGCAATCTCCAATTTTCCTTGCCAACTACTAGAGTGGAATTTCATCATGAGATCTTTTTCTTGGGGACCTGCGAACCCATAACTATAAATACACTCTTCTGGTTCTTTATCTAACTGATTTTGTTCAGTTTCTTCTTGGTCTTCGACTAACAATCTCTTTAATTGGGAGTGAAAATCTTGATTTTCTGTTATTATTTGGGCTCGTCTTCTTAATTCATCAATACCAATGTCCTCATACCCACTAATCAAATTAATTAATTCTGGTTCAGCTGGCAAAAGAATTGGATGTTTATTTGGAATGATAGATCTAATAATCTTCGGCCTAGCTCCCCGAATTATTTTTTTTAGCTCCTGATATTCCAGTCCAATAAATTGGCTTGGATCATTTCTTAAATCAAAAGTTTTTAATGCCCCTTTAAGACCTTCACATACAAAGACTACCAAATATGTCCTAGATGTACCGAAGTAGAATTCGCTAGATAGAACTAGCCTTTCCCTATTTACAAATTCTATTACATCCTTTTTGTTCATAGTTTTGAGAGCAGATTCCCATAGTTTGGGAGCTTTATTCTTAACTATCCTAGCAATTTCAATAGTCCCTCTTACGTCATCAAGAGCATCATGAAACTTTAGCGTAGTAGCTATACCAGATGAAACATTATCTCGAACGAGCTGCCCCAATTTATAAACTTCTTTGCCCTTTTCATTAAATGTAGTTCTTAATGTTCCAGGATAAAAAACATTTGTAGTTCTAGCTAAATTAATTATGTCACCCCTCCTCCCAGGAATACCAAAATTTTGGGCTGTTGTTAAGAATGGAGGAAAAAGATTCTTATACAGCGTTCTTCTCAAAAACTCCTCATCGAAATTTACTGAATTATATCCTATGAAAGCAATAGGACCATATAGATTTATCCAATCAGTGAATTTTTGCCACATTGATTTTACAAAACTATAGTGAGAAATCTGATTTCCTTGACCTGGTATTTGTTCATTTACCATTAATGCCCCAGGTTCGGGAATGGTGCCAGGTTTTAATTTACAAGTACTTTCATATGTCTCAATTTCTTCTAAATTCTCGTTGGTAAGTACTGCACCAACTTGAATTATTTGATCCCAAACACTGTTTTTACCAGTTGTTTCAAAATCATAGTAAACAAAATGCAATTTTTTTCCTTTTTTATAATTTTAAAATATTTCACCAAAAAGACTTGAAAGATGATTCCAATTTGGGCCAACAAAAAGAATTGACAAGTTTCTCAAATTTTCGTGATGGTCATCCAAAGAGAATTCTATCTGAACATATCTTTCAGGTAATCTATTTTCCAAACGATCTGGCCATTCAATAAGAGTAATTGAGTCTCCATAAAGCTCATCCAAACCTAGCTCCAGTACTTCACTTCTCAAAGAAAGTCTGTAAAGGTCAACATGACAGATCCGAGGAATTATCATATCGTAAACTTGAATTAAACTAAAAGATGGAGAAGGAACCTCATCCCAGAGCTGGTAGGCTTTTAAGCTTTCAAGTATAAAGTTCCTTGCAAAAAAGGTTTTGCCAGATCCTATTGGACCCTTTAAAAGGATTACGTCTCCGGCTGTTGGTTTGCAGGAGATTTTACACGCCATATCTAGAATGTTTTGACTACTTTGGTTTCCTATATCAAATCTGTTATTTTGCATTTCCATTTTAATTTTTGCCTAACAAGAAAGTTTTTAAATTAAAATCAAATCACCTAGTTTTTTCTTCTAGATCACCCAGTCTAAATTGTACTCTAACAATAGCTCCTTTCATATCCGCTTTTAAACTGGGGTTTTCTTCCTTCCATGCCTTATGTTTATTTCCACGCTTATTCTTATTATTGAAAGATACAGAGCCCCCAAGACGTTCAAGAAGCGTTTTAGCAATAAATAACCCTAATCCCATACCTTCATAGTGGGGTCTGCTAATATCAAAATATTTATTCTCAACTCCTTCAATCAAAAATGGATCTCCTATCCTATCCATAAGATGTGTAGGGAATCCTGGCCCATCATCAGAAATCTCAAAAATGATCAACCTTTTATCATATTTAACATCAAGCCAAACTTTATTTGAAGAAAAATCCATAGCATTTTGTATTATATTCCTAAGTCCATAAATTAACTCCGGTTTTCTTGCTATTAGTGGCTGAGGATCCTTGTTGAAGTCCTCCAATGCTTTTCCTTTATTATTATTAAGAGAAAAAATCACTTCTTTTTTTTTATCGAGATGAGGATCTACAGCCTCTTGCAAAACTATCATTATAGGCATATTTCTAAGGAAGATATCTTCTTTACCCCGTCTCCCTATATTGCTAAGGATGTCTTTGCATCTGTCCACTTGTTTACTGATCAAATCTAAGTCTTGGTTAAGTTCTTTCTTACTGGAAAAACCATGTTGGAGCTCTGTAGAAGCTAGCTTGATTGTTGCCAGGGGAGTTCCCAATTCATGAGCTGCAGCAGCTACTAATCCTCCCAAAGATGTTAGCCTATACTCTCTTTCTAATGCCATCTGCATTGCCTGAAGAGCCTGCGACATAGAAAATGTCTCCATAGCCACTCTTCTAGAATAAACAGCGATAAATAATATAGCTATTAAAAGAGCTAGCCAATTTCCAAGCAGTAGTAAATCAGGCGGTTCCATCACTACTCCATCTTGGTTTCTAAGAGGAATATAAAAATAGGAAAGCCCTGTAATAATAATTATTGCTGAAATTCCAAGCAAAATGGTATGTTTCAAATTTAGAACAGTTGCAGATACAATTACTGGAGCCAAGATTAGAACTATAAAAGGGTTCGTCAAACCCCCAGTAAAAAATAGCATGAAACCAAGTTGCAAAAGGTCATACAAAAGCACAAGGGTATTCTGGTATGCAGATAAACGCTTGGTCTTGGGGAAATAAAAAGCACTTGCTAAATTTATTATCAAAGACAAGCAGATTAATCCTAAACATGCGCTTAGATTGAAACTCAAGTCTAAGACATAGTACCCTACCAATATTGCTATCAACTGACCAAAAACTGCCAACCACCTTATACGCGTTAATGTTAGTAATCTTATCCAATCACCTCGGGCAGATCTGGGAAAGGACTCATTAATTTTTTCGTTCATGAACTAATCCAATCAATAAAAATTTTACAGATATTATTATACTCATGTAATTTCTTGAAAACTTTTTTGAAAGTAGTTCAATTAATGAATATCTAATAGGAAACCATAAAATAGGATCTTAGCATGACATTTAACAATACTAAATTCATTATTCTTGGCTCTTCGTTTTTTTTTAGCATCTTGTTGATAGTTTTTTTAATCTCAAAGCAAGGCTCAGGTACAAATAATCTATCTACATGTAATTTAAATTCCAATGCTAGTACATTTGCAGATTTTCGCGGTAATTTTTCCTTAATAGATGAACATGGGCAGGAAATTTCCAATGATAGTATTTTTGATAAACCCACTCTTTTGTATTTTGGTTATACGTTTTGCCCAGATATTTGTCCCTTTGATTTAATGAGAAATGCTGAAGCAGTTGAATTGCTCCAAATCGAAAATTATGAGGTTAAGCCTGTTTTTATTTCCCTTGATCCAAAAAGAGATACTCCATCAGTATTGAGAGATTTTACGGCATTTCACCATCCAAATATGCTAGGACTCACTGGTTCTGAGGACCAATTAGAGGTTGTAAAAAATGTTTACAAAATATATTCTGAAATTCCTAGAAATAGTGGAAATGATTATATTTTAAACCACAGCACATTTTCTTATTTCGTCCTACCTAAAGATGGCGTGCAAACCTATTTTACTAGAAAAGAGAACCCACAGGATCTAGCTGCAACCATGAAATGTATTTTAGATATACAACTAAATAACTAAACAATTTATCTGAACTTGAAAATTTTATATCTGTCCTTATATCCGTCTCATGGATAATTTAGAGAGATCAGACCTCGGAGCAGATACTTCTTTATTGATTTTAGATGACGATGAGCCGTTCACTAGAACTCTCGGGAGGGCTATGGAAAGGCGCGGCTTCACAGTAACAGCTATTCTTAGTGTAAACGAAGGTCTTATTCATGTTAAGAAAACCCCCCCAGCATATGCAATCGTAGACCTCAGGCTTGGCGATGGAAATGGACTTGATGTAGTAGAAAAAATAAGAGAGACAAGACCTGATTCTTCTATTGTTGTTTTAACAGGCTACGGAGCTATTGCCACAGCTGTTGCTGCTGTTAAAATAGGAGCAGTAGATTACTTAGCAAAGCCTGCTGATGCCAAAGACATTACCTCAGCACTGCTTTCGAAAAGTGAACCAAAGCCACCACCACCCGAAAACCCTATGTCTGCTGATAGAGTAAGGTGGGAACATATTCAAAGAGTATTTGAGTTATGTAACAGAAATGTGTCAGAGACGGCAAGAAGACTCAGTATGCACAGAAGAACTTTGCAAAGAATTTTGGCAAAACGTAGCCCCCGATAGCAAGTATTAGATCTCTTTGCCCTCTAGTAGTTTTGGCACATCGCCTATAGATCCAGAGGCTTCTTTCATGAGATATTTTTTTATGATCGGAGATCTGTTTATTAGATTGAAGGCTAATCCCCTAGAAATTTGGAGTATAGCATTATCATTGGAAAAAATTTTGTTAGTCACATCTGTAAACAGCGACAATGCCAAAATATCAGAATGTCTCCACTTTGAATAACGATCCAAGACAACTGCTCCCCCAATATCTTCACCATTTCTGCTTGCCAAGATTAAAACTTCTGATAAGCAAGCAACATCCCGAATTCCCAAATTCAAGCCTTGTCCAGCAATGGGATGAATGTTGTGAGCTGAATCACCTACAAGGGCAAATCTTTCTTTAACTAAACTTCTAGCCATAGCTAAAGAGAGAGGAAATATACTTTTTGGAGTATCTAATGTAAGTTTACCTCTAAAATTATTGAAGACCTCTGTTAATTTCTCCAAATATTGTTCACCATCTAGTTTATTTATTAATTTTGCCTCTTTAGTATCCATAGTCCAGACATAACAGGATCTATTCCCAGTGAGCGGTAAAATTGCCAAAGGTCCAGCTGGTAGAAAAAACTGAATTGCCTGATTTTCATGATTGTTTTCATGTCTTACCACTCCAACTATGCTAGACTGATTATAATTCCATCCGGAACTACGTACCTTCGCCCTAGTTGCTGATCTTGAGGGGAAGCCATCAGCGCCAATAGCAATTTCAGATTTTAAGATAAATCCATCATTTAAGGTTATTTCTATCAAACTACCTTTTACCCTTTGTGATTTAACAATTTTGGACGTTAAGTGAGTAATATTAGTTGATTTTTTAATTTTTTTAAGAATGACGTTTTTCAGAAATCTGTCCTCAACCATATGGAAAATAGAAGATGCACCAATTTCATAGTTAGATAATTTCAATTCAAGAGGTTGGGGACGTGAAGTTTCTAGGCCCTGTTGTAATAAAACCTTCGATACAGTTTGCACTTTTTCTCTTATTTCATCCCAAATATCCAGAAATGAGAGTAAGTTTTTAGTACCTGCATTCAAAGCGTAAGACCGTCCATCATAATAATCAGAACTTAAATCCTCTAAGGATTTTTTTTCAATTAAAACAACCCTCATTCCATTTTCTGCAAGTATCAACGCAAGAAGACTACCCACAATTCCACCCCCAAAAATGATGACATTAGTTTTTTCTTGGGTCATTTTTCTACTATTCATTTGTGGAATTAGCTGAAATACTGAAAGTTATAGTTGTTATTTAAGATGGCTAAAATTATTTAGTTGGAGTTTAACTTTGGATCATTATACTTTCAAAAGCATTTCAGAGCAAGCCAAAGCGATTGAGGAAAATAAGCTGTCGCCACTAACACTTTTAGAAAATTACTTGCAGAATATTAACAATCATAATGAATCTGATAATATTTTCTCTGAAGTTTTTAATGAAATATGCCTAAAAGAAGCTAAAGAGTCAGAGAATCGGCAGAAAAGAGGTCTTAGAAAAAGTTTCTTAGATGGAATACCCATAAATTGGAAAGACTTATTTGATATAAAAGGAAAAGCTTGTGAAGGTGGAAGTCAATTACTAACAGGGCGCATAGCAAAAACAGATGCCACAATTGTAAAAAATGCTCAGAACGCTGGCTTGATTAGTTTAGGAAAAACTCATCTGACCGAATTAGCTTTTTCGGGCCTTGGGGTTAACCCTAAGACAGCTACACCCCCGAATTCCTCAAAAAATTCGTTAGCCCCAGGAGGATCATCTTCTGGTGCGGCCGTAGCAACTGCTCTGAATCTCTGTTCTGCAGGTATAGGCTCAGATACAGGCGGTTCTATTAGAATTCCTGCAGCCTGGAATGACTTAGTAGGATTCAAGCCAACTCATAATATTTTAAGTCTAAATGGTGCCCTTAAATTGTGTCCAAGCTTTGACACCGCAGGACCTATAACACGAACAGTTCAAGATAGCTCCTATCTTTATCAGATTTTGAAAGGAGAAGAGCTATATAAATTGCAAGAAAGCTACCTGAGCGAAAAAAAATTTATTATAGACACGTCTTTTTTAACTTCAGACTTGTGTCCAGAAATCGAAATAAGTTTTGATTTAACTATTCAGAATATAAGGAAAAGAGGTGCTTCTGTATACGAAGAAAAATTTGATGAGATCACTAAAGCAGTGTCTCTTGCATCAACTCTATTTCCATATGAGGCTTACAATACCTGGAAAACCGTTATTGAAGAAAGCCCAGAAAAAATGTATCCACCCATACTTGCTAGATTTAGAGGTGGCATTGATATAGATCAAACAATTTATGATAAAGCTTGGCAAGAGCTTCTCAAACTAAGAGTGAGTTTTCTTAATAAAATGGAGAAAATTGATGCAATACTAAGTCCGACTTGCCCCATCTTACCACCAGAGTTGATAGATTTATTGGATAGCGAAGACTATTTTATGCGATGTAATTTAATGTCGCTAAGAAATACCCGTGTGGCCAATTTGCTGGGCCTGACTTCTATAACAATTCCTACCCAAACAAAAAGATGCGGATTAATGTTACTGGCTAAAACTCATCATGATGAAGCAATATTACAAACAGCAAAATTGCTAGAAAAGACTTTAGGATAGCCAAAAGAAAGATAATTTTTGGCTTTTTGGGATCCCTTAGTTAAAATACTAGACCTATGTACGAACTAAAGGTAATATCTCACTCAAGCGGAACGAAGATTCCCAAAATTGAGGCAGTAATGGTTAATAAAGAGCGGTTTTCAAACCTTCCCGATTATCCTTTTTCTAGGCTCCGAAACCTTTTAGGGAAAGTTGGAGATAAAGAAGGTTCTATAGATTTTTCAATTGGAGCTCCAAGGCACCCTGTGCCTTCCTTTGTTGCAAAAGGAATTTCAAAAAATCCAAAAAATCTTAACAATTATCCTCCCAATTTTGGATCAGAGGAATTATTATTGACCATAAGCAAATGGTTATCTAAGCGATATGAAATGAAACCCCCAAGTCCAGAATCAGCTTTGATAGCCTTAAATGGATCAAGAGAAGGTATATTTAATGCTACCTTATGCCTTTGCGATAAAAAAGGCTCTAAAGGAAAGCCAGTAATTCTAATACCAAACCCTTTTTATCAATGTTATCTAGCAGCTACTCTGGCAGCTGATGCAGAGCCCATTTTTGTACCAGCGACACCTGACAATAATTTCTTACCTGATTTCTCAAAACTGTCGCCTGAAATCCTCAATAGGACTACAATCCTATTTGTATGTTCACCATCTAATCCTCAGGGAGCCGTAGCTGACCTGGCCTATTGGGAGGCTTTATTTGCCTTAGCTGAGTTATATGGCTTTAAGATTTTTTCAGATGAATGCTATTCTGAAATATATCGAGATAAAAAACCTATAGGTATACTACAAGCATCAAGTATTCTTAGGAATGATCCAGAAAAAGTTCTAAGTTTCAATTCCCTATCAAAACGATCAAATTTGCCAGGTATTCGATCTGGATATGTATGTGGTGGTGAAACTTCCATAGGAAGGCTAAAAAAGCTCAGGTCTTATGGTGGAGCACCTTTGCCTATGCCAATACAGGAAGTATCCAAACTTGCCTGGGACGATGAAAAGCATGTTGAAATAAATCGTCACTTGTATCAAAAGAAATATGAAATTGCTGATCAGATTTTTGGAAACCTTAAGGAATATTACCCACCAGAAGCCGGTTTTTTCTTGTGGTTGAAGGTTTCTAATGGTGAAAAGCTTACGCTTTCACTATGGAAGTCTTTTGGGGTTAAATGTCTGCCAGGTTCATACTTAACACACTATGAAAAAAACTGTCCAAACATAGATAGTCTTGGTCATTCTTATATTAGAGTAGCATTGGTACATTCGATTGAAAAAACTACCTTGGGACTAATAAAAATCGCTAAGGCTTTAAAATTAAACCCTAATGAAGAGATTGAATCCTATGTCAGTAATTAATTCTCCACCAACAAGAGGACCCATTTTTTCGTCCACTATAATAAACAAACTGCAAAAAATTTTACTCCGATTTTCCAGTTTTCTACTCCTCTTTATAGCAATAAGCCTCTTTTTAATTATGTTTAGCTACAACATTGGTGACCCCTCTTTTAGATCAGCTACAAGTGAATCAGCCAAGAACATCTTTGGAAACTTAGGAAGCCATATAGCTGATCCGCTACACCTTAGCTTGGGAATATCTTACCAACTTTTAATATTTGTAATTTTAGTTTGGAGCTGGAGATTAACGTTCAATGATAGTAAGAAAAAAATGATAAGCAGGCTTATTTTTTTTCCACTTCCACTAGCAACTAGTGCCATATTTCTTTCAACGTATCCACCATCAAGTGAATGGCAATTCACTTACGGCCTTGGCGGTATATTTGGCGATACGATCCTTGCGTATATCCTAAAAACTATCCTTCTAGATTCTAATACTTTATTGCATATCATTTCAGTATCATGCGCACTTTTGACATTTTTCCTTACAGCATTTCTTACTGGGACGGACTTTAAAGAAGTTAAAAGATTGATACAATTGTTTTTTTTGAGCTTGCTAGATGGACTTAGAGTAGGCCATTACTTAATTAATTCAGTTTTTAAATCCAAAATCATTGGTTCACAGATTAGAAAGTTAAATAAAGGTAATAATGAAAGTCCTTCCATAAGTTCCTATGTCAAAAATGATAATTATTACCAGGAGCCTATAATGTCATCTCGAATGCATTATAAGAGTGAAAGTGACCCCTATGTTCCAGCTCTTGGTGGACTGAATGAATCGGGTTTCTTTCAAAAGGATGACCGTCCATGGAAACCAATTGATCAGAGCTCTTTACATAATAAGTCAAACAGTACGAATAATAATGGATCAAAGGTTAAATACCCAAATAAAAAAATGGTATCAAAAAGTGAGGTAGCCAAGCAAGAAGAACAACCTTTTTTATCTTTCTCTATGGAAAATAAAGATACTTATGAGAACCCAAAATTATCTTTATTACAGAATCCAACTAGTACAGGAACTAACCTACTTTCTGATGATGCCTTAAATGAAAATGCTAGAATGTTAGAAAATGTATTAGACGATTATGGAGTAAGAGGGGAGATATTATCTGTAAAACCTGGACCGGTGGTTACTCTTTATGAATTAGAACCTGCAGCTGGTCTTAAAGCAAGCAGAGTAATTAGTTTAGCCGATGATATAGCTAGATCGATGTCAGCTTTAGCAACTCGTGTTTCAACTATTCCAGGGAGGTCGGTCATAGGAATAGAATTACCTAATGATACTCGAGAAAAAGTTCTATTAAGAGAAATACTATCTTCTAGAGCCTATGGAGATAGTAATTACCAATTACCTTTAGCCTTAGGAAAAAATATTGGTGGAGAACCCGTAGTTGCTAATCTTGCTAGGATGCCCCACTTATTAATAGCCGGGACCACTGGCTCAGGAAAGTCTGTTGGAATAAACACTATGATCCTCTCACTTCTATATAAACTCACACCTGAACAGTGCAAATTAATAATGATTGATCCTAAAATGCTCGAATTATCAGTATACGATGGGATACCACATTTATTGAGCCCTGTGGTTACTGATCCCAAAAAGGCAGTTATTGCCCTTAAATGGGCAGTTGCAGAAATGGAGGAACGTTATAGAAAGATGTCAAAAATGGGGGTTAGAAATATTGAAGGTTATAATCTAAGAGTCGAAGAGGCTTTGCGTAAAAACGAAGAATTCATCCGTAGTGTCCAAATAGGCTTTGATGAAGATACGGGTGAGCCAAAATTTGAAAACCAAACAATACAACCAGAACACTTACCTTTTATAGTTATAATTGTAGACGAAATGGCTGACCTTATGATGGTTGCTGGGAAAGAAATTGAGGCTTGTATACAAAGATTAGCTCAGATGGCTAGGGCCGCAGGTATTCATCTAATTATGGCCACTCAAAGACCCTCAGTAGATGTGATAACAGGTACAATAAAGGCGAATTTTCCAACTCGAATTTCATTTCAAGTAACTTCTAAAATTGATAGTAGAACCATATTGGGTGAGATGGGCGCTGAACAGTTACTTGGAATGGGGGATATGCTTTATATGGCTAACGGCGGAAAAATCACACGAGTCCACGGCCCATATGTTTCAGACGAGGAAGTTGAAGAAGTAGTAAGTCACCTCAAGAATCAAGCATCTCCTAGCTATATTTCTGGAATAATCGAGGGCCCAGATGAAGAAACCCAAAGTAAGTTAGATTTAGCAATGGGACTGAAAAATGGAGAAGGGAATGAAGATAATGCTCTTTATGACCAAGCAGTTGCAATAGTAGCCAGAGACAAAAAATGTTCCACCTCGTACATTCAAAGACGCCTGTCTATTGGCTATAATAAAGCAGCCAAAATAGTGGAAACCATGGAAGAACAAGGAATAGTTTCACAAGCTAATCATGTTGGGAAGAGAGAAATCTTAATTTCTGAAGTTTAAAACAATATATTATATGACCTATGATAAAAAAATAGCAATTTTTTACTTTTGTTCGCTCAGTATCATTTTTTGTTTGGTTCGTAACTATTGTTTTGGGTCTGAATTTGATCAAATCAAAACCATTGAATCTTACTTAAATGGGATACAATCCTTAGAAGCAGAAATCTCCCAAATAGATCCCTATGGAAATAAAAATACAGGTAGCATTAAATTAAAAAAGCCAGGAAAACTGCGGATCGAATATAATGATTCTGAAGCGGATCATTTAATAATTGCCAGCAATGGGATGTTAGCGATTATCGATTATAAGTCTAATACTGAACCATTGAGATATCCCATTAACGAAACACCTCTCAAGTACCTTAGCAATCGAAATCTGGATTTACTAAGTCCAACCATCAACACCAAAATATATTCCTCAGATAATGAAGTAGCTTTAGAACTTTCAGAAATTAAAAACAACTTTTCTTCAGCAAGGATTATTTTATATTTCTCCACTGATCCTATTACTATTATTGGCTGGGAAATTCCAATTAATGATAATCAGAAAACAAAAATAGTTTTAGAGAACCTTAGACTTAATTCTCAAATAAACGATGATCTGTTTTTTATTTCGGCAGAGCTTATGGAATTTTATAACACAATTAATGAATAATCAGTGATAAAAAAATTTTATTTTATTTCTTTTGTATAAAGTTTTAGTTGTTCAGCTATTAAACCAGTCTTGAAACCACTAGTAAACCTAGCCTGCTCAATAAAACTATTAATACTACCCGCCCTTAAGTCATTTATTGTTGCTTTCATATTCGCTATAGAATCGAAAGATACTTCTGATATTTCATCTACTATGCTTCTTAATATTTCATAAGATGCCTCAAAATCATCTGCATAATAATCTAGGAAACCTGTATTTATTAAATCTTCATATTCTAAAATATGGCCCAGTAGTAGTATTTTTTTTGCTAATGCCAATCCAAAAGCATCTATGCTGCGACTTATTCCCTTAACACCGTAATGTATTCCAAAATTAGCTGCAGGAATCTTTAACTTAGTAGAATTAAAACCAATCCTAAAATCACAGGATAGTGCTAATTCTATACTACCACCGTAGACACCTCCATTTAAAAAACATATTGAAATAAATGGCAGGGTTTCAATTAAGTCACAAACTTTGGAAATTGGATTTTCTTCCCAGTTTCCTTTTGCTAGTTCTTTAAAGTCCATACCCGAACTGAAAGTATTTCCCTCTCCAGTAATGATTAAGCACTTTAACCTTTTATTTTTTATTCTTTTTAGAAATTCTGAAATGAGAAATAAATCTTTAAGGTCAAGAGCATTTTTTCTAGATTCTGCCCGTAAAGTAATAGTGGCAAGCTTATCTTCTATTTTGAAGTCAGGTTGACTCACAATACTAGCTCTGCCACTACAGGAGCATGATCAGAAGGTGTATTCCAGCCTCTGATTTTTTTAAGAATATATGAGTTTTCTAGTTGTTTTAGCAGATCATTTGTTACCCAAATGTGATCCAACCTGCGCCCCCTATTTGAAATTTCCCAGTCTCTGGATCTGTATGACCACCAAGAAAAAAGTTTTTCATCACCAGACCTTTTCCCAAATATATCAGTCCATGGCCCTGACTTAGATAAGTTTAACAAACTCTCTATCTCAATAGGAGTATGACTAACTATTTTCAATAATTTCTTATGGTCCCAAACATCGTTTTCTCCTGGTGCTATATTCAAGTCACCCACTAAAATAGCTTTGGATATAGTCTGAGATTTAAAAAAATTAGATACTTCTTTAATATAATCGAGCTTAAAAGCAAATTTGTTATTCAAAGTTTTATCTGGAATATCTCCGCCAGCAGGAAAATAAAAATTGTGTATAGTTATCCCCGTTTTTGTAATAGCTGATATGTGCCGGGCCTGATGAGATCCCATAAAATCTATACTACTTACATTCTGCAGTGGAACCTTAGAGATCAGGGCTACTCCATTGTAGCTCTTTTGTCCCCAGCAAAAACAATGAAAGTATCCTAAGGATTTAAAATTATCAAAAGGCATTTCCGCAGATGGGCTTTTACATTCTTGAAGACACAAAATATCAGGCGCTTCTTCTTGAAGCAATTTAAAAATTAAGTTACTCCTAAGTCTGATAGAGTTAATATTCCATGTAATAATCTTCACTAAATTTCTCACTTTTTATAATCAATAGCGTAGGCCCCTGGTTTACTTTTAATAACCAAGTGTTTTTCAAACTGGGTCCGAAGCTTCTTCCTTAGTCTGTATATGTGTGTTTCTAATGTATGTGTATCAAGAAAATTCTTTATTCCCCATACTTCCTGCATAAGAATTTCCTTTTTAACAAAACCATTTCCATTTGCAGAAAATATTCTTAATATTTTAACCTCTATATCTGTTAGATTTAGCTTTTCTCCGTAATTGCCTATTAACACCTTTTCGAATGGTTTTAAAAGAAAAGGTCCAATCCTTAAGTTTTGAATGGTAGAGATACCCTGATTTTCAAATAATTCTCCCATTCTGCTCAGTAATGTCATAATTCTAAATGGCTTTTGCACTATTTTAAAATAGGTGCTCTGAGCATATTTAGGGTCAGTAAATTTTGATTCATTACTGTTAGAAAGAATAATTATTGGACAGATTGATGAATCCAAAAAGATAGTATGATCTGGTGCCAGCTGTTCAACGTTCAAAGTAGACTCATTTAAAATTACTAAATCAAAAGGTTTAGTCCTACTCAATTGACAAAATAATTCATAACTTTCAAAATTCTTCCAAAAGTAATTGCTTGCATATAAATTATCCTGTTCTAAAAGGGCTGAATAAAGAGTTAGATCTTTGTCTATTAATGCTATATTTTTATTCATTTTATTATTACTTTTAATCGTATTTCTCAAAATATGTGGTAGAAAAGTCTTTAAATTAGAAAACCTTTTCGTATTTTGTTTATTATCTAGATAGTTATATTATTAAGACCTTAATTTTGAAAGCTTAAGATGCATTCCTACCTAAACCAACAAACCCAGTCTATAAGACAAATCAGTGATTTGAGGTTTGGTATTCCAGTTATTATAGGAAATGATAGTCAAAATGCTTTGATTTTTTCAATTGAGACGCTAACCACTTCTAATTTTGCTAAAATAGAAAGCACTTTATCTGAACCAGAATGCGAACCTTATATCTCTATTACAAAAAACAGAGCTAATTTACTTAAAATCAGAGTATATGAGGAGGATATAGCCAGGATTAAAATACCAAAAGATATTTCTCTAGATTGGATAAAGGCTACTGCAGATCCTGCCCTTGACTTGGACTACCCAATGAAGGGGCCTTATGAAAGTTTCCGCTACGCTAATGGAGACATAGCAAGAATTGGCATAAAATTTTGCAAAGAAGCTGAGTTATTACCTGCTGTTTTAGTTTTGCCTATAGCTGAAGATAGAGCTAAAGAGTTAATCAGTGAGGGTTTACTTTATCAAAATATCTCTAAGTCAGTAATTTCCAAAGCTTCTAACTGGGAGGCCACCCTCATAAGTTCAGGCTATGTGCCCATAAGTAATCAACTTTCAGCTAAAGTTTCAGTTTTCAGACACCCTTTCTGCCTTTCAGAACATTATGCAATAGAAATTGGAAACATAAACTATTCAAAACCTATACTTACTCGAATACATTCTGCATGTTTTACGGGAGACATTTTGCATTCACTCAAGTGCGACTGCGGAGATCAACTTGCTAAATCTATTACCCAAATCAAAAGTGCTGGGAATGGAATTATTCTTTATTTAAACCAAGAAGGAAGAGGCATAGGATTGGCGAATAAGATGCGGGCCTATAAATTACAAGATTCTGGACTAGATACTTTTGATGCTAATCATCAACTTGGTTTTGAAGACGATGAGAGGGACTTATCAGTAGGTGCAAAAATCTTAAAAAAATTAGGAATCAAAAAAATAAATCTCTTAACCAATAATCCTTCAAAAATATATAATATGGAAAATCATGGTATAAAAGTAGTACATCGGCTTCCATTGATTACCAAGGTTACTGCTGAAAACAAAAAATACCTTAAAACAAAGAAAGAGAAAAGTGGTCATATACTCTTCAAATATTAGTTTCTAACTTCGCAATCCAAACAATGCAGAACCTACCCGTATATCAGTGGAACCTGACCTAATGGCCTCTTCAAAATCACCACTCATTCCCATAGAAAGCCTAGGCAAACCTAAATCAGACTTTAACCTAGAAAGACTTAGGAAATGTCCTAAAGGTGGCTCATCGAATGGAGGTAAACACATCAACCCTACAACTGGCAAAGAATATTTATCTTTTGCTAGTTTATAGAGCTCCTCTAACTTTTCTAATGCGACCCCAGCTTTTTGAATTTCATTACCAGTATTAACTTGAATAAATAATTCTGGGCAGTTTCCAAGCCGTTGAGCTTCAGCCTCAATTTTGAAAACTAATTTCTCCCGATCCAGACTATGAATTACCTGAAAGTTTTGCATCGCTTCTTTAACTTTGTTAGTTTGCAGGTAGCCCACTAAATGCAATTCAACTTTTCCATATTTTTCTATCAAGGGGGGCCACTTCTTCAGGGCCTCTTGTATTCGATTTTCTCCAAAAACACGATGACCCTTAGCCAAAACGTGTTCAATTCTTTCTATGGGCTGCACTTTGGACACGGCTATTAGCTTGACTGATCCCTTTTCCCTATAACATTGCTTTTCAGCAACCTTTACCTTATTTAAAATGTTATTTAAACTCATCTTACTTTCTATTTATTAAAGAAATTCATGTATTTTTCTCTCAATAAGCTTTTTAGTACTTTTCCAAGAGGATTCCTAGGTAAAGAATTCTGAAAGATATAAGCTTTAGGGCATTTATATTTTGCCAATTTACTTTCTAAGTAGGATTTCAGGTAATTTGGATCTAGCCCATTATTCTTATTATTACTTATGATTATTGCCACCACAGCTTCTCCAAAATCAGAATGTCTTAACCCAATGACTGCACTCTCTTTTACTTTTGGACAACTGTCTAAAATTTTTTCAACTTCTTTAGGGTAAACATTTAGACCACCAGTAATAATGAGATCCTTTAATCTACTTGAAATTTCTAAAAAACCTTCATTATCAAATTTTCCTAAATCACCTGTTCTGAAGAACCCATCTGACCTAAAGTTTTCTCTAGTTTTCTCTGGTAAACCCCAATATCCTTTGAATACATTTTTCCCCTTTATTTCGATTTCTCCTACTTTCCCTTTAGGTAACTTAATACCAGTTTCAGGATCACAAATTCTCAGCTTGATCCCTGGAAGAGGGAAACCAACAGTGCCTGATTTTCGATCACCAAAGTAAGGGTTAGAACTGATCATATTGGTTTCAGTCATTCCATATCTTTCAAGTATTCTTTTACCAGTTTTTTCAAAAAACCTATCACTTGATTTCTTAGTAAGTGGTGCACTTCCTGAAATGACCAATCTCAAACCTTTGATTAAATCCTTACTTAATTTTGAGGTCTCTAAAAGCCTAGAATAATAAGTAGGGACTCCCATTAAAGTTGTCGCTTTAGGCATAAGACTCAGGATCATTTCAGTATCAAACTTTTCTAAAAAAAACATACTTGCTCCTGAAAACAAAACGATGTTCGTAGCCACAAAAAGACCATGGGTATGATAAACAGGGAGAGCATGGATAAGCACATCTTCAGCTGTAAATTTCCAATATTCTGTTAGCGTTTTTACGTTTGAAATTAGATTTTCTTGCGTAATCATAGCTGCCTTAGGCCTACCAGTAGTTCCCGAAGTATATAGTAGAGCAGCAATATCTTTTGAGGTTCTGCGTTTAGGATTAGCTAAACCTCTGTAAGGTTCTGCTAAAGTTGATAATGATCCAGTACCATTATTCTCAAGTGTTTCAGTATGGAAAAAACTATCAGGGGTGTTCTTTAACTTATTCACTTCCTGCCCAGTAGAGATTAAAAGTCTGGTTTGCGAATCCTTAAGAAAAAAAAATGTCTCTTCAGTTGTATATTTATCATTGATTGGTAAAAAAATTAGACCCTGATGAATACATGCTCCATAAATGCCAAGAAAAAATTTGGATTTTTTTATCTTTAAAGCTACCCTATCACCAGGTTTTAATCCCATGGCCCTAAATGAAGACGAAAATTGACTAACGATCTTTATATATTCTCCGTATGTAAGAAAGCTCCCATCTATGAAGGAAAGAAATATTCTTTCACTATTTTCATGTTTACTGAAAAGTTTCTCAAAAAGTGGGTTTGTCATTGATAATTCAGCCTGACGAAAAGACTTTAGCCTATCATATAGATTATTCGATTCAACACTATTTAAAGAATTTAGAAAGTTAGTATTTGTAACATGTTAGTTAATATTCAGAGAGTATCTTCTGCTTCAGTACAGGTTGGAGAAAATACTATTGGTTCCATCGGGTTAGGGCTTTTAACTCTAGTCTGTGCGATGCCTGGAGATACCAATAATACTTGTGAAAAAGTTGCTGAAAAGTTATCAAAAATTAGGGTTTTTAATGATGGTTTTGGAAAAATGAATAGATCACTTTTAGATGTGAATGGTTCAGTTTTAATGGTTAGCCAATTTACTTTAGCCGCAAATACAAAAAGTGGTAGCCGTCCAGACTTCAGCAAAGCAATGTGCCCAGCAGAAGCGAAGAAAATCTTTTATGAATTAGTAGAACAAATTAAAAACAAGGATATAAAAATAAAAACAGGGATTTTTGGAGTTCACATGAAGCTTAAAATAGTTAATGATGGACCAGTCACGATACCTATGAATTTTTCATAGACCTAGTTTGCTTTTTAATATCATAAAATATTTGGCAACTATTTATAGCATATATCAAGATTTTATTATATCATGGGAACCTGGGAGGGTAAGCAGAAAATTACAAATCCCAATAAAGTTTAATACTATTTTCTAGAACAAATTCATTGTTTTTCTGAGAGAAACTATATGTCATAATAAAACAGGTAACAAAGTCATTATATCACCTATATAAGAGACAGTTACCATGGTTGACATAATAAAAAGTTTTATTTCAAGTCACCATCCACTAGTTTGAATAATTGAAAGGTCAATCGGTTTGCTGGAAAATGATATTTTCTCAAAATATAGTTCCTTATTTGAAATTCCACAGGATTTGATTTATTTGGATGGTAATTCGTTAGGTCCGTTACCTAAAGCCGCAGCTGCGGAACTTTCAAATGTAGTCCATGATGAATGGGGTAAACTTCTAATAAAAGGTTGGAATCAGTCTGGCTGGATGAATCAACCAGAAACACTAGGTGATGATATTGCAGAACTTATAGGAGCAGAAAAAAAGTGTATCACTGTTGGTGATAATCTTTCCTTAAAAGTTTACCAGGCCTTATATAGTGCCCTTCAAATAGCTAATAGTGATGGTGTAGTTCTCAGTGATGAGGGGAACTTTCCTTCTGATATTTATATAGCTAATTCTCTTCTAAAACAAAAAAATATGCCTCCTGTGCGCTTAGTTAAAACAGATGAGCTGGAAAGTGAGATCCAGAAGGGTGACGTCTCCGTTCTTATGTTAACCCAAGTAGATTATCGTACAGGTTCGGTTCATAATATGTCAAAGTTAACTTCTTTGGCTAAGAAAAATGGCATCGTAACAATCTGGGATTTAGCCCATTCAGTAGGCGCCCTGTGTTTAAATGTCCAACAAGATAATATAGATTTCGCAGTTGGTTGTACCTATAAATACCTTTGTGGTGGACCAGGATCTCCTGCATTTATTTATGTAAACCCTAAACATATACCTGAAATAGAACCTGAAATCACCGGATGGCTTGGTCACAAGTTTCCATTTAAATTTGATCTTTCATTTGTTTCAGCTTCAGACATAAAAAAATTTAGAATTGGAACACCACCAGTATTACAAATGGCAGCTCTGAAGGCTGCCTTAAGGATGTGGAAAACTGTAGATATGTTATCTTTTAGGAAAAAAGCAAAGAAAATAACTACGTTATTTATTGAGGAAATAGAGAAACTAAACTTGGACTTACAATTAATTAGCCCAAGAAATCCTTGCATGAGAGGCAATCAGGTTTCATTTAGCACAGAAAATGCTTATGAAAAAATGCAAGCTTTAATCGATAATAACGTGATAGGTGACTATAGGGAGCCAAATATTGTTCGTTTTGGATTTAACCCTCTTTTTAATGACGAAAATCAAGTTATAGAAGCTGTGAGAAGACTAAATTTAGTTATCAAAGAGGGCCTTTGGAGAGATAAACGGTATAAAAAAAGAAATCTAGTTACATAATAATTCAAGGGTATTATTTATTATGTATTAATATTTGTTAATAATTAGTTGTCGAAAGGATGCGGCTATTCTATGTCAGTTTTAAGGAGTAAATTATGAACCATTTGATCTACATACTAAATGGGCCTAACCTGAACCTTTTAGGGCAAAGAGAGCCTGAATTATATGGAACTCAAACCCTTAAAGATATTGAAGAGAATTGCTTTGAAATAGCAAAGGCAAATGAATTACAATTAAAGTTCCTACAAAGCAATGCTGAACATGAACTTATTGATTGGATCCATGCATCTAGAGAGGAAGCTTCTGGTTTGATCATTAATCCTGCCGCATTCTCACATACATCTATTGCAATTCTAGATGCCTTAACTCTTTTTGAAGGGCCAGTCATTGAGGTGCATATAAGTAATATTCATAAAAGAGAGTCCTTTAGACATCACTCATATGTTTCCCAGAAAGCAACAGCAGTTATAGCTGGATTTGGTGTTGATGGATATAGTATTGCTTTGAAACAAATGGTGTTATTATGTTCTCAAATTGAGAAAATAGCTTAATATAAATTACCTCAAAATAGTATTTCTGGATATTTAAAAATAATGGGAACAAATCAAAGAGAAGCTTTGGACATATTAATTATTTTTACTGTAACCATGAACTTTGAACCGTTGGAAGACCGTATAGCTATGAATTCATCTGATAAAAAAGGAAGGGTCCAAAGACTATGGTTGTCCAGGCGACTTTTAGATAGATTAATCCCAACTTTAGCCAATCAATTAGAAATGAATTCCGATAGCCAAATAACTGCTGAGTTTGAGCAATCTTTTGCTCAAGAAAAAGCTGAGATAGATAAAAAAAAACTGAAGGCTGTAAAAGTGGAAGCAGAAAATCCGTCTTGGCTTGTAACCACCATTCATGTTGGTAGAAATAAAAATGACTTTCAGCTCCTATTCATAGGACAGAGCACGACGGATGAAGTTACCTCACCTAAGCAAGCTAAATTTGACCTAGTAATTGAGAATCTTAGGCGATGGTTAAACGCTCTTTATAAAATTTATATCAAAGCTGATTGGGAAACAAAAGCATTTCCACTATGGATAAGAGGAAATAGACCAGATTCAGATAAGCCTGTCATCATGAATTAATCGAGCCCCAAAAAAGGCTTGGGGCTCGATTGAAATTGAATTACTTCATTTTATTACAACAGACTTCCATTTTCCATCAACAACAGTGTTTTTACTAAATAAACCTGCTACATCACCGTTTTTGTCAAAATCCTGAGGTCCAGCAGCGCCCACATAGTCTATAGATCCACCAGATGCTATAATACTTTTAGCTTTTTCCCATTCTCCAGGAAGTATCTTTTCACCCGGTCCGTTTGCTACCTCTCGAAGTGCAGTGGCTATTTTTGAACGATCTGCCGAGCCTGCTTTCTCTATCGCTAAAGCCATTAAGAACGCAGCATCATAAGAATTAGGAACAAATGGATCAGATGCTGGAACATTAGCAGCATCAGCATGCTTTTTCCATGATTTAAAAGCATCCGTACTTGAATCAGAAGCTGAGGTAGTAAAAGTAACATTTCCTAAATTTTCAGCTCCAATCTGATCAATAACTTCCTGCGCCAGCATACCATCTGCTCCTATAAAATTCTCAAATGCCCCTGTTTCCATAGCATTTCTCATAATTGTAATTCCACTAGAACCATAATAAGCAAAGAGGGCTAAATTATTTGATCCAGCACCAAGGGTATTCACCTCAGACCTATAGGAAGCCTTATTCGGTTCATGTGCCTCATTACCAGTAATCTTACCACCCATAGAAGTAAATGCCTCGGTAAAAACCCCAGCTATGGCAGCATTATAATCATCGTTAGCATAAGAAATTGCTATCTCTTTAAGGCCTTTTGCCATTGCTAACTCTGCCAAGGCTATCCCTTGATAAGCATCTGATGCTGCTGTTCTAAATACTAAGTCAGTGTTGTTCTCCATTTCACTTATCGCAGGAGAAGATGCAGAAACAGATAAAGTAACGACTCCCGCAGGAATAGACACAGATTCTGCCTGAGCTATAGTAGCACCAGAGCAAACCGGTCCCACTATTCCAGTCACCATTTCTACATTTACCAGTTTGGTAACAGCATCTACTGCTGCAACAGGATCACAAGCACTATCCACTTTTACAGCTATGTATTTTTGACCATCAGAAAACAAGCCACCTTGATCATTCACATGCTCAACAGCAAGATCCACTGCTGCAGACATTGGTTTTACAAGCTCAGGGATAGGTCCTGTGCGTGCCATTGGGTTGCCAATTTTTACGTCAGCAACAGTAACTGTACTCAATCCAAACAAGATAGCTACAGAACTAATTAATTTTTTCATCATAAAATATCTCCCTTTACCCACTCACTTTAGATTTTACCAGAAACTGCGGGTCTTTTCTCTGGTAATATTCCCTTAGGATACCGCTGCAGAATAAATTGCAATAATAGGCCAATAAAAAGCATCCTTATAAATCCTGCGCGATTCTTTAA
>JBJLFU010000014.1:0-25785 GCA_045565235.1 Paracoccaceae bacterium
CAAAAAATAACTTTGGTCTTTAGATTTATCTAAGGCTGTATGCAATTCGATGCCTTTATTTCCATTTTCTCTGCCGACATAATGACCAGTAGCCATACAGTCTGCATTTAAATTCTTAGCTGCTTTAAGTAAACTCGAGAACTTTACGGTCTCATTGCATCTAATGCATGGAACTGGAGTTATGCCATTTACATACGATTTTGTGAAATCATCGATAACACCAGTCTTGAATTCCTTCTCATAATCAAACACATAATGGGGGAAATTAAGATCTCTAGAAACTTTTGCTGCGTCTTTAATGTCTATGCCCCCACAACACCTCCCAGGGTTGGTAGTATTTGAGTTACTTGCATAAAGTTGCATTGTTATGCCTATAACTTCATAACCTTCCCGTTTCAAGGCAGCGGCTACCACCGAGCTGTCAACCCCACCAGACATGGCGACTACTACCCTAGTTTGATCAGGGCTTTTATTTATACCTAAAGAATTCACCATAGTTAATCCTACTTAAGTTCTTTGGAATTTATTCTCAATTATATCAATTCCAATAAAATTAAAAATCATTTTTTCTATTTTTATAGCCGCATAATTCAGATTTACGATATTGCATACCTTTTTGGATGGATATAATCATATTATGAATATGTTTAGTTAAGAATTTCCAAGAATTGAGTTAGAAGAATTGAAAAATTTAGACGAAAAAAAAATTAGAAATACTCTTAACTCGTTGGCAGGTGAAATTGAGCTCGCTAGAAAGGCATATTTTTTAGATAATTCCCCAGTACTATCTGACAGTGAATTCGATAGTCTAGTCAAAAGATTTGAAAAGATAAAAAAGGAATATCCGAATCTTGTTCCGAATGATGATCCATCCACCCGTATTGGACACACTGGTTCTTCTACATTTGAGAAAGTTAAACATAATATACCACTTCTTTCTTTATCTAATGCCTTCAACCAAGTTGATGTTATTAGGTTTGATGAATCAATTAAAAGATTCCTAGGCATAGAACTTTCTACTTCCGTAAAATATATGGCCGAACCAAAGATTGATGGTTTATCTTTAGCTTTAAAATATAGAAATGGCCGTTTAGTTACCGCGGCAACCAGGGGTGATGGGAAAATAGGAGAAGATGTTACACATAATGCCCTTACTATTAATGATATACCTAAAAGGATTATTAATGCGCCAGATTTCGTAGAGGTCCGGGGTGAGGTTTATATATTGAAAAGTGATTTCATTAAACTTAACGAATTTCAAGAAACTAAAGGTCAAAAGCCTTTTGCCAATGCTAGAAATGCTGCTGCTGGATCTTTAAGGCAAATGGATAGTAAGGTCACTGAGAAACGGCCTCTAAGGTTTTTTGCATATTCCCTAGAAGGAATGGGATATAGTTTAGTGCCATCACAAGAAAAACTGATGAGTATTTTGAGTAATTTTGGGTTTATGATAAATCATCATAGCAAAATTTGTAATGGGGTCAGTGAGCTAATTGAAGCCTATGAAAAAATCTCAAAGCGGCGAGAAACCCTTGATTATGAAATTGATGGAGTTGTCTATAAAGTTAATAATTTTAATTACCAAGAAAGATTAGGAGCCCGTACAAATTCACCAAGGTGGGCTATTGCTCATAAGTTTGTTCCAGAAGAATGCTTCACCAAGTTGCTTTCAATCGAAATTCAAGTCGGTAGGACAGGTACTTTATCGCCCGTCGCCAAGCTTGAACCGGTGGAGATTGGGGGAGTTGTTGTGTCAAGCGCAACTCTCCATAATGAAGACTTTATCAAGGGTTATGATAATTCTGGAAAAATTATCCGAAATGGTATTGATATTAGAATAGGTGACTTGGTTAGTGTTTACAGAGCCGGTGATGTAATCCCAAAGATAAAATCAATAAACCTTGCAGAAAGGACAAATGCTTCTAAGCCATTTCTTTTTCCTCTAAATTGTCCTACATGCGGTAGCAAAGTTGTGAAATTACAAAATGAGTCTGTTACTCGTTGCCATGCAGGACTTTCTTGCAGTGCGCAAGTAGTTGAGCGCCTGAAACATTTTGCATCCAAAAGTTGTTGTCATATTGAGGGTTTTGGAGAAAAGCAAATCCTAAATTTTTATAATTTGGGATGGGTTACAACCCCTGTAGATATCTTTAGGTTAGAATCAAATCATGGCCGGTATTCTTCTAAACCATTAGAGAAACTGGAGAATTGGGGTAGGAAATCTGCAGAGAAACTCTTTGCTTCAATAAACAACAGCAGAAATTTAAGTCTGGAAAGATTTATTAATGCTTTGGGTATTCGTTACGTAGGCGAAGGAGTATCTTTAATATTGGCTAGGTATTATGAGACGTGGGTGCAATTTAATAAGAAAATGTTAAAGATCGCTGAAGGAAGGGTCGCTGAGTTTGACGAACTAAACAATATAGATGGTATAGGTTTGAAAAGTGCTGAAGAATTAAAACTTTATTTTTCTAAAAGCGAAAATCAAAAGCTAGTCGAATTACTATCTTTGGAAATAAATGTGCTTCGATTGATATCCAAAAATGTATCAGGGCCAATCTCTGGCTTAACTATAGTATTTACAGGCTCTTTAGAGAGTATGTCTAGATCAGAAGCAAAGTCATCTGCTGAAAAGATGGGAGCAAAAGTTTCTAATACTATATCATCAAAAACAGATATGTTAGTTTGTGGCCGTGCAGCTGGCTCAAAGGTTACAAAGGCCAAAGAGATAGGAGTTAAAATCTTGACGGAAGGAGAATGGATTGATTACGTCAATGATAAAGGTCATCGATTAGTTCAAGAATAAAAAATGTTAAAATTAATAAATAGACCTGAATACCTTTTTTCTCTTTTTGGTAATTTGACTAAAATACAAGGTATTGGGTCAAGAACTGTTAAAAACCTAAGTAAACTTGGTGTTCTTAAACCACTAGATTTTCTATATTCTATTCCAATTGGAATAAAGGTTAGGAAAATAGCAGAATTCATTTCTATGGATGATATTAATCATAATGTCATAGTGAAAGTCACTATCATTAAGCATGAATTCAGAAGGTTTGGGCTTCCCTCTTACATAGAGGCTAGCTATGGCGAAGGTAAATTAAAAATTGTTTTTTTTAATGCCAAGCGTGATTGGTTGCTATCTACTTTCCCAATTAATGAAGACCGTCTGATTTCAGGAAAACTGGAGAAGTTCAAAAATGAATTGCAAATAATACATCCAGATTATGTAGTCAAATCAAATGAAGTTAATAGTATTCCCAGAGTTGAGGCTTTGTACAGCTTGACAAAAGGAATTTCTCAGAAACTTTTTTGCCGCTCTGTTAAAAAAACTCTAATTATGCTCCCAAATGAATTAAATAATCGCGAGTGGATAGAAAGTTCTAGATTAACTATAAATGGTTGGAGAACTTTTAAAGAGAGCCTGTGCAGACTTCATGAACCTGTGTCTGGAGATGACCTTTTGCTTAGTTCGCCCTTCCGTCTTCGCTTAGCATATGACGATTTATTTAGTCATCAAATTTCATTAGCGCTTTCAAGAAATAAAGTTAAAGAAGTGAAAAAAACCCGACTCCCAATTATGGAGAAACTATCTAGTTTACTGGTAAATAAACTACCTTTTAAATTAACTGAATCGCAAATTAAATGCATTGGTGAAATAAAATCTGATTTATCCAGTGACAAGCGAATGTTTAGATTATTGCAGGGTGATGTGGGATCTGGAAAAACTTTGGTAGCTTTTATTGCGATGTTGTTTGTAGCCGAAAATAATGGGCAATGTGCACTAATGGTTCCTACTGAATTACTAGCACAACAACATTTCAAAAACTTGGCTGAATATATAGAGGATATTAATCTTGGAATAATAATTTTATCAGGAAAAATGAAACCAAAAATTAGACAAGATAAGCTTGAAAGAATAAGAACGGGAAAAGTACAAATTGTAGTTGGCACTCATGCACTTTTTCAAAAAGATGTTGAATTTAAAAATCTAAGACTAGCTATAATTGATGAACAGCATAGATTTGGGGTCAAACAAAGGTTTGACCTCATAAATAAGGGAGATGAAATAGATATTTTAGTAATGACAGCTACACCTATCCCTAGAACTTTACAGTTATCAAACTATGGAGACTTAGATGTTTCCACTATTGATCAAAAACCTCTTAATAGACAAAAAGTTAATACAGCTATTATCTCTGAAGCCAAAATAGAGCCTTTATTAAAAAGGCTTACCGCCGCTTGTCTAGCAGGGCAACAAGCTTATTGGGTTTGTCCACTAATTGAGGATAATGAAGATACAGAATTAGTGGCGTTAGAGAGACGTTTTTCTGTCTTAAAGGCCCATAATCCAAATCTTAACGTGAAAATTCTTCATGGCAAAATCTCTGAAGAACAAAAACTGGAAATTATGAGTTCTTTTATAAATGGAGAAACCCAGCTATTACTCGCTACAACAGTTATAGAAGTTGGGGTTGATGTCCCAAATGCTTCTATAATGATTATTGAAGGGGCAGAAAGATTTGGATTAGCGCAACTGCACCAGCTTCGAGGAAGAGTCGGTAGAGGAGACGTGCTATCAAGTTGCACACTGGTTTATTCAAAAAATCTAAGTAAATCAGGAAAGGAGCGGTTAGAAATTCTAAGAAATAACAATGATGGTTTTAATATAGCTGAAAAGGACTTGAAGATGAGGGGAGGCGGTGATCCATTAGGAATTCAGCAATCAGGCGCTCCAAAATTCAGGCTTGCAGATTTAGGGATTCACTCAGATATATTGGCCTGGGCACAAGAAGACGCAAGAAAAATTGTAATGAATAATCCTGATTTGACGGGAGTGGAAGGAAGTAATATTCGCCTACTTCTATTCTTAATGGGAAGAGAGGAATCATTATCTCTCATCAGAGCTAGTTAAAAATATCTTTACAATCAGACAAAATCTATATAAAGAACAAAAGATGAACAAAAGAGGTGCGAAAGGAATTGGAATGCAAAATAGAATAATTTTGAAAGCTCTAGCTATAAGTAAAACAGGGATTGTAGGGTTAACGTTATTTTTTGTTAACTATCTAATAATAGTTATTTTTTTTAACATTTAGTAAGAAAGTCTTTATCTATCTTGTAGGGCTTCTCTGGTAGCGTCTAATATTAACATTATCGAAGCATGACGATTTTTAAACTCACAAGCTGGACGTAACAATTCATAATTAGAAAATGGTGGAGGTGGAGGTGGGGAGCCCTTTTCTAGCATATCTTTTACAGACTTATGTAATTTGCAGATGTTTGAATAGTCTAATCCTATGATATTACCACCAAGAATAGACGCTGATGCTTGGCCAAGTGCACAAGCCTTTATTTCTTGCTTAAAATCTGAAATTTTCCCATTTTTCTTATTAATAAAAACAGTCACACATGAGCCACATATAGGAGACCTAACTGACACGACTGTGTCTGCATTCTCAATTCTACCAGCATGAGGCATTTCCGTTGTTAATTTAAGGATTTTTTCAGTATATAGTTTCATTGAGTTATAAAGTACCTTATTAGTTCTTAAATAGATATATTATCTTTATTACTATATATAATAAGTATAAATAATAATTATTTTATAGATTTTTTATATGAAAAGTGTACATAAAAAAGTTGTTTTTAACTCAGATGGATTAATTCCTACTATTGCACAGGACTTCGAAAGTAAACAGGTTTTGATGTTGGCTTGGATGAGTAAAGAAAGTCTGCATGAAACTCTAAAATCGGGGAAAGTCACGTATTGGTCGAGGTCCAGGAGAAAAATATGGGTTAAGGGTGAAACTTCTGGCAATTGGCAATTTGTTAAAGATATAAAAATTGATTGTGATGGTGACACACTTTTAATCTTAGTAGATCAATGTGGTCCTGCCTGTCATACGGGAAGTGATACCTGTTTTTTTTCTGAAATTGATCAAGATTTTTTTGTTACTTTGCCAAGCCAAGAGTAGATTTAATATCATTAATAGTTTTACCAGATTTTCTTAAATTAAGTATACTTTCAGCACCTTTACTTTTAGAAAGCTTTTGCCCTTTTTTGTCCAAAATCAAGTCATGATGGACATACGTTGGGGTTTTTAGACTTAGCAGCCTCTGTAATAATACGTGTAAAGTAGTGATATAGAATAAATCATTTCCCCTAGAAATATGAGTAATATTTTGAATTGCATCATCAATTGTTACTGACAAATGGTAGGATGTTTTTATGTCCTTTCTGGCAATAATAAAATCACCATAATTATAGTATAACCAATCTATTGAAAAAAACTGAACACCGTTCTCGCCATTTGCTCCAACTCCTTTTTCAATAAATTTAAGCTCTTTATCTCCTAAATATTCTTTAGACTTAAGTACATCAAGTCTAATATTTCTGCCATTGAGTGGAAGATCTTTTTTTTTGCACAATCCAGGATAGACTTCTGACTGTAAATTTCTTGGCAAGGCATTAGGTGCTGAAAGAGCATTCTTAATATCTGATCTTGTACATTCACATGAATATAATAAACCCATATTATCAAGTTTTTTTATATACTTAGAGTATAAATCTAATCTACTTGATTGCTTTACTGGAACTTTATCCCATTTTATTTCAAGCCAATTTAGGTCATTATATATTTGTTCTTCAAAAACTTGGGTACATCTAGTCTGATCTATATCTTCTATTCTTAGCTCAAATACTCCATGATTTTCCAAAACAAGCTTTTCCGTTAAAAGAGCTGAATAAGCATGCCCCAAATGCAGTAAGCCAGTAGGGGACGGTGCAAATCTTGAGCTGAACATTATACTATTTTCTCTTAGTTTGACTTAGGGCGATTTAGTCTTAGACATGAACCAGTTAGTAAAATCTAGTTTTGCCCTTTTGGTGTACGCAAGTTTTCTATTATCTTTAGGCATCTTTTTTGTATGTTTATAATCAAGCTCTTTAAACAGCCCAAAATTTACATTCATTGGTTGGTACAAGTCTTTCTTATCTTTTGTTAATAGATATTTGTGGAGACTGCCAAGAGCGGTTGTACTAGGTGGAGATGATTGTGGCTTACCAGTCATCTTATTCACAAGAAATAATGCCACGAGCAGACCTATGGCTGTACTTTCTACATACCCCTCTACACCTGTGATTTGACCTGCAAAATAAATATTACTAGAATCCTTAAGGCTTAAATCAGAGCTTAAAATCTCTGGCGCATTTATGAAGGTATTTCTATGTATACCTCCTAAACGAGCGAATGTAATCTTTTCAAGGCCAGGTATTTTCTGGAAAACAGAAATTTGTGATGAATAGGTCATTTTTGTTTGAAAGCCTACCATGTTATAAAGTGTCTGACTTAAGTTATCAGGTCTTAATTGTACAACAGCATGTGGTCGTCGATCCTGGTCATGGGGGTTGCGCAACCCTACAGGTTTCATGGGACCAAACCGTAATGTATCAATACCACTGCTAGCCATTACCTCAATTGGTAGACAGGCCTGGAAGTATGGAGTTTCTTTTTCCCATTTCTTAAATTCCATTTTTGGCGCTGTTAGCAAAGAGCTCACAAATGCTTCGTACTCTTGTTTATTCATAGGACAATTTAGGTAAGCCTTTTTCTCTAAATCAGTATCCCCCTTATCATATCGCGATTGAAACCATGCCTTATTTAAATCTACATCTTCTACATAAATTATTGGGGCAATAGCATCAAAGAAAGATAAATTCTCAGATCTTGTAATAGCTTTAAGCTCTTCGGCTAAGGTATTGGAGGTTAAAGGTCCTGTAGCTATTATAGTGGTGCCATTTTCTGATGATAAGTTACTAAACTCCTCTTGTTTAATTTTTATTAATGGATGACAATTGATTTTTTTTGTTATTTCATTTGAGAACTCTACTCTGTCAATAGCTAAAGCTCCTCCAGCAGGTACGGCGTGTTTGTCAGCTGTTTCCATTATTAGGCTTTTAGCTGATCTAAGTTCCCACTTGAGTTGTCCTACAGCATTTCGTTGGTCATCGCTAGATCTAAAAGAGTTTGAACAAACCAGCTCGCAGAATTTGTCAGTTTTATGGGCAGCTGTTTTTTTCTTTGGTCTCATCTCATATAAGTCTACAAAAAAACCCTTATCGGCTAATTGCCATGCTGCCTCGCAACCTGCTAGGCCAGCACCTATGATTTTTATTGGGGAAATCGTCATGGCTTATTAATTTAGGTTCCAGTATCTAAAGTATATCAGATTATGTTTCTGTATCATTCTTTTCAGCTATTAGTGCCACTGATACTACCTTCTCATCTTCTGATGTATTGAAAACTTTAACCCCTGACGCTGTCCGAGACTGTCTAGAAATATCGGACACGGGACACCTTATAGCTTGTCCGGCAGATGTCACAAGCATTATTTGGTCATCATCTTCAACAGGGAAGGAAGCGACGATGGTATCGTCTCTTCTGAGTAAATTTGCAGCAGTAATTCCTTGTCCTCCGCGACCGGAAACTCTGAATTCATGAGCTGAGGATCTTTTCCCAAAACCAGATGATGTTAAAGTTAGAATCCATTCCTCAGATGCTGATAGCTCTGTATATCTATCTTTCGATATTGTAATATAATTTTCTGTTAAATCCTCTTCTGTTGATTCTTCCCCTGTTATTGCTCTTCGCATCTTAAAGTAGGCTGATCTATCATTTGAAGAAACTTCAACATGCCTTATTATTGCCATTGAAACAACTAGGTCGCTTTTCGCAAGCCTCACACCTCTTACTCCTGTAGAATCTCTTCCTTTGAATACCCTAACATCCAACACTGGAAATCTAATGGCTTTACCCAAGGAAGTTGTTAAAAGAACATCATCTGTTTCTGCACAAATTCTTACGTCAACCAAATGAGTGTCGGCTGGTAACTTCATTGCAATCTTTCCATTAGATTGAACCTTGGTAAAATCAGATAATGCATTGCGTCGAACACTTCCAGTTGATGTTGAAAAGAATATTTGTAAGTTGTCCCAAGCCTTCTCTGGTGCGTCTACTGGCAATATAGCAGCCACAGACTTTCCTGTATTTATGGGTAGAATATTTACTATTGCTTTACCTCTTGAATTTCTTCCCCCAATTGGTAAACGCCATGTTTTTATTTTATAAACAATTCCATCTGTAGAGAAAAATAACAAAGGCGTATGAGTGTTTGCGACAAATAAATTAGTAACCACATCTTCTTCTTTAGGGTTCATTCCCAGAGCCCCTTTACCTCCACGTTTCTGTTCTCTATATTCCGATAAAGCCGTTCTTTTGATGTACCCACCTCCAGTGACGGTAACTACCATTTCCTCTTTTTCTATAAGATCCTCATCTTCAGTGTCACCTTCAAATTCAATTATTTGGGATCGTCTTTCAACACCATACTTTTCCACCAACTCATCTAACTCTTCAACTACGATACTTAGTATGATCTTTCTTGATTGTAGTATCTCTAAGAAATTTTTAATATTTTTTGAGAGTTGAGAAAGTTCTTGGGAAATTTCTTTAATGCCAAGTGCAGTGAGACGCTGTAATCTTAGATCTAGTATTGCTTTAGCTTGATTCTCAGAAAGGTTGTAAGATCCATCTTTATTTGCCCTATGAGATGGGTCGTCTATCAATTCTAAATATTGGAGTATATCATTTGAGGGCCACTCCTTTTCCATCAGCTGCTTCTTGGCTTCTGTACCGTCATTTGAATTCCTAATAAGAGTAACTACTTGGTCAATGTTTGACACAGCTACAGCAAGACCACATAATAAATGGCTTCTATCTCGTGTTCGCTTGAGGTCGTAAATGGTTCTTTTTGTCACAATTTCAACTCGAAATTCAATAAACTCCTCAAGGTACTTTTTCAAATTAAGCTGTTCTGGTCGTCCTTTATTAAGTGCGAGTAAATTACAGCCAAAGCTAGTCTGTAATGGAGTAAACCTAAATAGCTGATTTAAAACTACTTCGGCTGTAGCATCTCTTTTCAGCTCAATCACTATGCGAATACCAAAACGATCAGACTCATCTTGAATATGCGAAATACCCTCTATTTTTTTATTTTTTGCAAGGTCAGCTATTTTCTCTATCAAGCTGGCTTTGTTTACTTGATATGGAATCTCAGTAACAATTATCGCTGAGCGATCCTTACGAATTGTTTCAACGCTTGTTTTTGATCTTATTAAGATAGAGCCTCTTCCCTCTGAATAGGCCCTGCGCGCTCCACCGTACCCGAGTATCAACCCTCCCGTTGGGAAATCAGGACCAGGAACTATATGAAATAATTCTTCTAAAGTACTATTTGGTTCTGTTATTAATTTTTTTGTCGCGGCTATCAGTTCTGTCAAATTATGGGGAGGTATGTTTGTTGCCATACCAACTGCTATACCGCCAGCCCCATTCAAAAATAGATTAGGAAATTTGGCGGGTAAAACTGCTGGCTCAAGATCTTTTCCATCATAATTATCTTGAAAATCAACAGTTTCTTTATCTATATCTGATAAAATACCTTCAGTAATTTTAGCCAATCTAACCTCTGTGTATCTCATGGCAGCAGCAGAGTCCCCATCAATTGAGCCAAAGTTGCCTTGCCCGTCAATTAATAATGCAGACATAGAGAACTCTTGAGCCATACGCACTAGCGCATCGTAAATAGCGCTATCACCATGTGGATGATATTTACCCATCACATCACCTACTGGACGAGCTGACTTTCTGTACGGTTTATCATGGGAATTACCGGTTTCATACATCGCATAAAGAATGCGGCGGTGGACTGGTTTCAATCCGTCTCTTAGATCAGGAATAGCCCGACTTACAATTACACTCATAGCATAATCCAAATATGACGTTTTCATTTCGTCTTGAATTTGGATAGTCTCTATTGAATTATCTTTAGGGGTATTCGACTCATATTTCATAGTTATAGTAAGGTTCCCAATGAAGTTTTGACTTAAATTTATTCATAATACCTTTAACAAATATTCTAATACAATTTATATCCCAATGATAGCTTAAAAGCCTCTATCTTTTTCAGAATGGGATTTCATCATCAAAATCATCTGCTGCAAAACTTGGAGCATCATCAGTACTTTGAGGGATGCCTGAGGTTATTGATCCCGATAAAGAGTCCCTTTGGGTATTATCTATGTCAGACTTATTATCTAAAAGAGTTATCTCACCTTTATATGGACGTAAAACTACTTCAGTGCTGTACCTATCTGCGCCTGCATTATCCTGCCATTTTCGAGTTTCGAGTTGACCTTCAACATATATTTTTGATCCCTTTTTAAGAAATCTCTCAGCAATATTTACTAGGGGCTCTGAAAATATTGCGATATTATGCCACTGGGTTCGTTCTTGCTTTTCGCCTGAATTTCTATCACGCCATGTTTCAGAAGTTGCCACTGGAAAATTACATACTTTTCCTCCATTTGGAAAAGTTCGAACTTCTGGGTCTTTTCCCAAATTCCCCAATATTATAACTTTATTAACACTGCCTGCCATATTTCCCTCCAAAAACTCTTTCGATATTAACTTAAGTTTTTTTTTAATTATTTAAACCTTAATTTTTCCCAAAGATGTTTACTATTCAAAAATTATGAATATTTAACAATGATAATAGTTTTCTTCTCTGCAAAGAATAAATAATGATCGGATATTTAAATGGTTGAACGGAATGAAATAAGGGTTGAAGGTGCTAGGGAGCACAATTTAAAATCGATTAATATAAATATTCCTCGAAATCAGTTTACAGTAATCACAGGATTATCAGGCTCTGGGAAATCTAGTCTTGCTTTTGATACTATCTATGCTGAAGGTCAAAGGAGATATGTTGAAAGCTTAAGTGCTTATGCTCGTCAATTTTTAGACGTAATGCATAAACCCGACGTAGATCATATTTCAGGCTTATCTCCTGCAATTTCAATTGAACAAAAGACAACAAGCAAAAACCCTAGATCAACGGTTGGTACAGTAACTGAAATATATGACTATTTGAGATTACTATTTGCTAGGGTAGGTATCCCCTTTAGTCCTACGACGGGATTACCAATTAAAGCTCAGCAGCCATCGGATATGGTAGATCAAATTATGGAGATGGAAGAAAATGAGAGAATTTTCTTACTTGCTCCTATCGTCCGCGATCGAAAAGGGGAATACCGAAAAGAACTTGGAGAGCTTCAAAAAAAAGGTTTTCAAAGAGTGAAAATCGATGAGAAGTTCTATGAATTTGAAGATATTCCAGTATTAGATAAAAACCTTAGGCATAACATTGATGTTGTTGTAGATAGGCTTGTAATTAAAAGTGGAATAGAAAGTAGGCTTGTTGATAGCCTTCGAACAGCGCTCGATTTGGCTGAGGGGATTGCTGTTGTTGAAGTGTTATCCAAAACTAAGAATCACAGAATTGTATTCTCTGAAAATTTTGCTTGCCCAGTATCTGGTTTTACAATTGCAGAAATTGAACCCCGCCTATTTTCATTCAATGCTCCTTCTGGGGCATGTAGAAAGTGTGATGGTTTGGGGCTAGAGTCATTTTTTGATGAATCTCTTATTATCCCTGATGTAAATTTAACACTTTCTCAAGGTGCATTATCACCCTGGGCAAGAAAAAATTCCCCTTATATTAAGCAAACATTAATGTCTTTAGCATCAGCGTATGATTTCTCTTTAAACACGCCCTGGAAGGATCTAAGGGCTGAAGTTAGGGCATTATTTTTAAATGGCTCAAATGGTAAAAAAACTGTTTTTAAATATGATGAAAATGGTAGAGTTTATGAGGTAGAAAGACCTTTTGAGGGTATTATCCCTAATCTTGACAGAAGATATGTAGAAACTGGTAGTAGTTGGATAAGGGAAGAATTTGAAAGGTATAGGAGCGACCGAGAGTGTGCCTCCTGTCAGGGGCATAGATTAAACAGAGAAGCTTTGGCTGTCCAAATATCTGGCATGAATATAGGGCAAATGGTACGCTTTTCAATAAAGGATCTTTTTCTTACTTTTGAGCGTATTCTTGGAACATTAAGTAAGCAGAGCCAAGAAATTGGAGCGCCAATTGTAAAGGAAATCCAAGAAAGATTGAGTTTCTTGAAAGATGTGGGTTTAGACTATTTAACATTGAATAGAACTTCTGGTACTCTATCTGGAGGGGAAAGCCAGAGGATACGATTGGCAAGTCAGATAGGGTCAGGCTTAACTGGAGTTCTCTATGTGCTTGATGAACCATCTATAGGTCTCCATCAACGGGATAATGCTAGATTATTAGCAACTCTTAAAAACCTCAGGGATCAGGGAAATACAATAATAGTTGTTGAGCATGATCAAGAAGCTATGGTTGAGGCTGATCATTTGATTGATATTGGTCCAGGTGCTGGAATTAATGGAGGTAATGTAGTAGCAGCTGGAACTCCTAGCGAAGTTCAATCTAACCAGCTTTCCATAACTGGGAAATATTTATCAGGTGCGATGAAAATAGATGTGCCTTTGGTTAGAAGAAAAGGAAATGGCTTATTCCTTGATATTTTGGGAGCAAAAGGGAATAATTTAAAGGCTATTGATATTAGTTTTCCGCTGGGAGTTTTTACTTGCGTAACTGGAGTGTCAGGAGGAGGTAAGTCAACTTTAGTAATTGAAACTTTGTTTAAATCTGTGGCATTAAACCTAAACTCATCTAGAGTAACCCCTGCTGAGGTGAAAAAAATCAATGGTATCAAATATTTGGATAAGGTAATAGATATAGACCAATCCCCAATCGGCAGGACCCCAAGATCAAATCCAGCCACTTACACTGGTGCTTTTGCACCAATTAGGGAATGGTTCTCTGGCTTACCAGAAGCTAGGGTCAGAGGCTATAATCCGGGACGATTTTCTTTTAATGTCAAAGGAGGGCGCTGTGAGGCTTGTAAGGGTGATGGTGTAATCAAAATTGAGATGCATTTTTTACCTGATGTTTATGTGATGTGTGAAAGCTGTAAGGGTAAAAGGTATAATCGAGAAACTCTCGAAATTAAATTCAAAGGGAAAAGTATTTCGGATGTTTTAAATTTGACTGTAGAGGAGGCAGGAGAATTTTTTGCAGCAGTGCCTGTAATTCGTGAGAAGATGAAGACCTTAATTCAGGTAGGTTTGGGTTATATTAAAGTTGGCCAATCAGCTACTACACTTTCTGGTGGTGAAGCTCAGAGGGTAAAATTATCTAAAGAGCTGTCTAAAAGGTCTACTGGCAAAACCTTATATATATTAGATGAACCAACCACAGGTCTACACTTTGAAGATGTAAGAAACTTATTGAGCGTGTTGCACAAATTGGTTGATCAAGGCAATACAGTCATCGTTATTGAACATAATTTGGATGTTATTAAAACAGCTGATTTTATTGTTGATATAGGACCAGAAGGCGGTGATGCCGGTGGACAAGTAATTGCCTTGGGCACTCCAGAAGAAATTTCAAAGGTAGGCAAAAGTTTTACCGGAGTATTTTTAAAAAGAATTTTGTTTGAAAATTCTGTTGAGCACTGATAGGGTCGCGATCGTTAAAACATTGGTGATTTAAATGCGCATAGGTCTATATCCAGGTACTTTTGACCCTTTAACGTTAGGGCATATTGACATTATAAAGAGGGCTTCCCGGCTTGTAGATAAATTGATAGTAGGAGTTGCTATTAATAATGCCAAATCACCAATGTTTAGTTTGGAAGACAGGGTTCAAATGATTGACGAGGAAATTATACCTATTGCAAAAGAGTACGATGTTAGAATAGTTACTCATCCCTTTAAAAACCTATTAATTGATTGTGCAAAAGATGTTAATGCAAATGTTATAATAAGAGGCTTGCGTGCTGTTTCTGATTTTGAATATGAGTTCCAAATGGTCGGAATGAACAGGGTTCTTTCAGATGAAATTGATACTGTTTTTCTTATGGCTGATAATAACTTTCAATCAATAGCATCGAAACTTGTTAAGGAAGTAGCTCGATTTGGTGGTGAAACAAAAGAATTTGTACCTAATTCTGTCCAAAAAAGATTATTAGCTGTTTTAAATATAAAAAATTAGGTTAATACGTATAATAAAATCTGAGGAATCGTGTGATGGTAAAAAAACTTCCCAAGGGCCCAACTTTGTACTTAAAGTTGAAAGACGGTACAGTTGTTTGCAGGCTTTTTCAAGAAATCGCACCCAAGCATGTTAATAGAATTAGAGAGTTGGTGAATGATGGTTCATATAATAATGTGGTATTCCACAGGGTTATTGATGGTTTTATGGCACAAACAGGTGATGTTTTATTTGGTAATAAAGAAAAGAATTATGTTCCTGAAAGGTGTGGCACTGGTGGTTCAGAGAATGACGATTTAGCTCAAGAATTTTCAGATTTTCCTTTTGATAAAGGTGTCTTAGGAATGGCCAGGTCTCAAAATCCAGACTCAGCTAATAGTCAATTTTTTATAATGTTGGCCGAAGGACATTTTTTAAATGGAAATTACACAGTATTTGGAAAAGTAACTAAAGGGATTAAGTTTGTGGATAGAATAAAGAAGGGTGACTCAAACCTCAATGGAACAGTGCAAGATCCTGATATGATTATTTCAGCATCCATTAAATAGAAAAATTAAAGTGAAGGGATATTTCATGAGGCTCATTTTAATTAAGGTAATATTTTTTAGTTTTTTTGTTTCAGCTTCAGCGAAGGATATTATGCGAATTGAAGTAGCAGGACAAGCTGTGGGCACCATAGAAATTGAGCTTCTTACAGAGTTGGCTCCTAACCATGTTAATCAAATAAAAAGTCTTGTTTCAGATAATCAATATAATGGAGTAGCGTTCCATAGAGTAATTAACGGATTTATGGCTCAAACAGGGGATGTTATGTTTGGTAACGTTACTAATGGATATCAGCCAACAATGGTAGGGCGGGGAGGGTCAAAATTAATGGATCTTACTGCTGAATTCTCCAATCAATCTTTCGACAGGGGCATAGTGGGAATGGCAAGATCTCAAGACCCAAATTCGGCCAATAGTCAGTTTTTTATAATGCTAGAGGACGGCCATTTCTTAAACGGAAAGTACACTGTGTTTGGTAAAGTTATATCTGGAATGCCTGTAGTGGATGCCATAAAAAAAGGTGACCAAGAAAATAATGGAATGTTAAGTTCCGGTCCCGATTTCATGGAAAAAGTACATATTTTCACTCGTGATTAGATTAGAGTTCAATGACCTGCCTTTAGCTTAATAAGTACGTGCCTCTTTTTTCCTGCGGAAAGTTTGACTGGATCACCAAAATCATTCTTATAGAGCTTGAGATTAGCTGACTTAATTAATTTATCGTTATACCTTGCTCCCTCTTCAGAAATCAACCTTTTGGCTTCTTTCCCACTATCTACTAAACCTGATTTTACGAATAGTTGTACTATTGTTATTTCTGGATTTAAATCTGTCTGATAAATCGCTTTTGTTGGTAAATTAGGGTCTACTAGGCCCTCCTCAAATACATTTGTTGAGGTAGCCTTGGCAGTTGAAGACGCTTTTGTTCCATGGCATAGATCTGTGACTTTATCTGCAAGAATAATTTTCGCATCATTTATTTTTTGGCCTTTTAGTCTGCCATATCGGAGACAATCTTCATATGGTAACTCCGTGTACAACAACAAAAACTTAGAGACATCACTATCAGCGGTATTCCTCCAGAACTGCCAAAAATCATATGGGGAGAGTAGTTCTGAATTTAACCAAATAGCTTTACCAAGAGATTTACCCATCTTTTTTCCATCGGCTGTTGTTATTAAGGGAGATGTTAATCCAAAGACTGATTTTTCGGAATGACGCCGTATTAGGTCTATCCCAGCAACAATATTGCCCCATTGATCTGATCCTCCGATCTGGATGCAACATTTAAAACGCCGATTTAACTCCCAGAAATCGTAGGCCTGTAATAACATATAATTAAACTCTAAAAAGCTTAAGGATTGTTCTCTTTCTAACCGCGTTTTAACTGACTCAAAAGAAAGCATACGGTTAATCGAAAAATGTCTTCCGAAATCTCTCAGAAAATCTAAGTAATTTAGTTCTGTTAACCATTTAGCATTATCTACCATTAAAGCTTCATTAAATGTTTCGTTATAAACCAAGTATTTATTAAACACTGTCTGGAGGGATTTAATATTAGAGTTTATTTCTTGGATACTCAAAACTGGTCGCACTTCAGATCTAAATGATGGGTCGCCGATTCTGGTTGTTCCTCCTCCAACAAGGGTAATAGGCTTTCCACCAAATTTTTGGAACCAACGCAGCATCATTATATTTACCAAGTGTCCAACATGAAGGGACTGAGCTGTAGCATCATAGCCAACATATGCGATTGAATCATTATTGTTTAAACAATATTCATCTAATCCTTTTAGGTCTGTACAATCATTTACAAAACCTCTTGAACTAAGTGTTCGAAGGAACTCAGATCGTGTCTCTATATTTTTGTCCATTTTTAATTTCTAACGGGAGTTTTCTGTTAATCGTTTTTGGACATAATTTTTTGTTTTTTCTAACATCTGGCTCATTCCTTGATCATAGAAATGGTTTGCGTTTTCAATCACCTCATGGGTTATAACAATCCCTTTTTGTTGCTGTAATTTGGCTACAAGGTCGGTTACTTTCTGGGAAGGGACAACTTTGTCATTTGATCCACTAATTATCAATCCTGACGAAGGACAAGGAGCAAGGAATGAAAAATCGTATGTACTTGCCGGTGGAGATATAGCAACAAACCCTGTCACTTCAGGTCTTCGCATTAAAATTTGCATTCCTATCCAAGCTCCAAATGAAAAGCCCACTACCCAACAGGCTCTGGCATTTGGTACATGTGATTGCAGGAAATCAAGAGCAGAGGTCGCGTCAGCCAATTCTCCTATGCCCTGGTCAAAAGATCCTTCGCTTTTACCCACTCCTCGAAAATTAAATCTTAAGCAAGAAAACCCCATATTAAAAAAACCATAATGAAGGTTGTAAACCACTTTATTATTCATTGTACCACTATATTCAGGATGTGGATGTAAAATGATTGCTATCGGTGAATCGGGTTGTCCCTGTGGGTGGAACCTACCTTCTAAACGACCATCGGCTCCTTGGAAGATTACTTCAGGCATTTATACTCCATATTAGTTTCTAGCTTCTTGACCATTTGTAACCAGTATTCTAGAATGATTCTAAAATAAAATAAACGTTACACATATGATTGGGTTACGTGTTTAATGAGTTTTAGTCAACTATTTAGGTTCCAGGAGCAATGAAGTTAAATACTCAAGGAAAGTACGCATTAATAGCGCTGGTAGACCTTTCAGGTAGAGGAATTAAGAACAGAGTAAGCCTTTCCGAGATAGCTAATAAGCAAAATATATCTCTACCTTATTTAGAGCAGCTATTTGTTAAATTAAGAAAAGCTGGAATAGTTAAATCGTTTAGGGGTTCTGCTGGAGGCTATGTTATTTCGAAATCTCCAGAATCACTTCGGATAACTGATATACTTAGAGCAGTAGATCAAGATTTAGATTTGGCTACAGAGAATAAAGTTTCAGACCAGAGTAAAATAAAGACAAAAGAAGAAACTTTATCTAGTAAAATGTGGGAGCAATTGTCTGCAAATATGTATGTATTTTTGCACCAAATGCGTCTTTCAGATATAACAAATGATCAGCTTAACCCTTGCCCTGCTGTACCAAATTTTGTTTCTATTTCTGATTCATAACGAAAGATAACATGGAGCGAGTATATCTAGATTGGAATGCATCTGAACCGTTGTCAAAAGCTGCTTCAGAGGCCATGATACAAGCATTCGTAAATTTTGGAAATCCGTCTTCAATTCATTTTGAAGGTAGAGAAGCAAGAAGTGCTTTAGAAAGTGCAAGGGATAGAATAGCTGAACTGGTTGGGTTACCTTCTCGTAATTTAGTAGTTTTTACATCTGGGGCTACCGAAGGTGCCTCTATGATACTTCATTCAAGGGCTTTTAAATGTGCACCTATTGAACATGACTGCGTGCACGTATGGGCTAAGGAAAATCTGCCTGTCTCTCAAAATGGTTTCGTCGAGGTTAAAGAGCCTCAAAACTCAAGTCTCCAAGTAGCAAACTCAGAAACTGGAATAATTCAGTATATTCCTGATAACATATTTTTTACTGACGCTGTACAGGCTTTTGGCAAAATACCTATGAATTTTTCAGAGCTATCTTATGAATTTGCTATTATATCTTCTCATAAGATAGGAGGACCTAAAGGCATTGGTGCTCTGTTTATAAGTGATCCAGCAGCGATAGAACCAATAATCAAAGGGGGAGGACAAGAGACAGGACTAAGGTCAGGAACAGAGAATTTGGCAAACATTTTGGGTTTCGCATCTGCAGTTGAACATCGTTTAGGTGAAATGATGGCAGGTGCACAGTTTGAAATTAGTAAGAAGCGTAATTATCTAGAGAGTATGGTTAAAGATGTAAGTAAAGAAACTATTATTGTAGGTGAGGAAGTCAACCGCTTGCCTAATACAAGCTATCTTCTAACTCCAGGGTGGAAAGGTTACGAGCAAGTAGCGGGGTTAGACCTTGAAGGTTTTTCAGTTTCCTCCGGTATGGCTTGTGCAAGTGGGAAAACTGGCATAGGTAGAGGGTTAATTTCAATGGGATACACAAAGGAATCAAGTGAATGCGGTATAAGAGTTTCTATAGGACTTAGCACTTCCAATACAGACTTAGAAAAATTTGTAGATGTTTGGTCATCACAGGTAAAGAATTGGAAAAGCCAAGCAGCATAAATCTATTGAGTATCAGAAAAGAGAGAGAATATGGTGGAAACTAATTTAAATATAAAAGACGGTATTGATAAAGAGACTGTGGACTCAGTGAAAGCCTTAGGGGAAAAGTATAAATATGGATTTAGTACTGAAATTGATATGGAATATGCTCCTAAAGGTGTTTCTGAGGATATAGTAAGATTAATTTCCAATAAAAATTCTGAACCAGAATGGATGACAACTTGGAGGTTAGAAGCTTACAGGCGATGGACCCAAATGTCTGAGCCGGACTGGCCTATGTTAAAATATAAAAAAATTAACTATCAGGATCAATATTATTATGCAAAACCCAAATCTCTTAGTAAAAAACCAAAGTCTCTAGCAGATGTTGAGCCAGCGCTGCTGGAAACATATGCAAAATTAGGCATTCCACTAAAGGAACAGGAATTTCTTGCTGGCGTGGTTGGGTCAAAACCTATTGATCCAGTAGGTAAAGCAAAAGTAGCTGTAGATGCAGTATTCGACAGTGTTTCTGTTGGAACAACTTTTAAGGACGAGTTAGAAAAGTTAGGAATAATTTTTTGTTCAATATCAGAAGCAATTCATACACACCCAGATCTTGTTAAAAAATACCTTGGGACAGTTGTACCAAGATCAGATAATTACTTTGCTACATTAAATTCAGCTGTTTTTTCTGATGGGTCATTTGTTTATATTCCTGAGGGAGTAAAATGTCCAATGGAATTAAGTACTTACTTCCGAATTAATGCTGAAAATACTGGCCAGTTTGAGCGTACGTTAATTATCGCTGATAAGGGAGCAAAAGTAAGTTACTTGGAGGGTTGTACAGCTCCCATGCGTGATACTAACCAGCTTCATGCAGCGGTAGTAGAATTAGTAATTCTCGATGACGCAGATATAAAATACTCAACTGTGCAGAATTGGTATCCTGGAGATGAATATGGAAAGGGTGGCATTTACAACTTTGTCACGAAAAGGGCCGATTGTAGAGGGATTAGGTCTAAAGTGATGTGGACTCAAATAGAGACAGGTTCCGCTGTTACTTGGAAATACCCTTCATGCATTCTTAGGGGCGATTATAGCCAAGGCGAATTTTATTCTGTAGCAATAGCTAATAATTTTCAACAAGCTGATACAGGAACAAAAATGACACACCTAGGTAAGGGAACTAGGAGTAGGATTGTATCCAAGGGAATTTCTGCGGGTAAAGCTCAAAATACATACAGAGGTTTGGTTAAGATTCATCCAAAAGCTAAAGAGAGTAGAAATTTTACCCAGTGTGATAGTCTTTTAATAGGTAACAAATGTGGGGCACATACGGTCCCTTACATTGAGAACCGAAATAGTTCTTCCAGAACTGAACATGAAGCTACGACCTCCAAGATTGATGATGATCAGTTATTCTATTGTCTGCAGAGAGGCATAGATGAAGAGGACGCAGTTGCATTGATCATTAATGGATTTTGTAAAGAAGTCTTACAAGCGCTACCAATGGAGTTTGCTTTAGAGGCTCAAAAATTAGTAGCGATCAGTTTAGAGGGATCAGTGGGTTAGTCATGTTAGCGATTGAAGATTTAAAGGTAAAAATTTCTGATGTAGATAAACATATTATAAAGGGTTTCAGTTTAGAAATTAAAGCAGGTGAAGTGCATGCTATTATGGGACCTAATGGATCTGGCAAATCAACCTTGTCTCACACCTTATGTGGAAAAGAAGGGTATGAGATTACTCAGGGGGATATATTCCTGGAAGATTCTAGTATTTTAGAGCTTGAGGCACAGGATCGAGCCAGCAGGGGCATTTTTCTTGCTTTTCAGTACCCTCTTGAAATTCCTGGCGTGGGTAATCTTTCGTTCATTAGAGCTGCGCTAAATTCTCAGAAAAAGGCTAAAGGAGAAAAAGAACTTAACCCGGCAGAATTCCTGAAGTTAGTCAAGCAAAAGGCCTCGGATCTTAATATCGATATGGAAATGCTAAAAAGGCCCCTCAATGTAGGATTTTCAGGAGGTGAGAAAAAGAGAAATGAAATTCTTCAAATGGCTATTTTAGAGCCTAAATTATGTATTTTAGACGAGACTGACAGTGGCCTTGATGTCGATGCTATGAGACAAGTATCTAAAGGTGTTAATGCTCTTCGATCAGCTGATAGGTCGTTTTTAATTATTACTCATTATCAGCGTCTTTTAGATCATATAAAACCTGACTATGTCCATATTATGGCAGCTGGAAGGATAATTAAGACAGGTGGGCCTGATCTAGCTTTGGAAGTTGAGCAAGAAGGCTATGAGCATTTGATTGTAGAACAATAAAGTTAGTGGGCCAAATGGAAAATAAACAAATAAAGCCTACAAATAAGTCAGGTCAAGCCAGTGAAACAGCTAATTGGGCCTCAAAATATCAAAAGCAATGTCACCTAGACCTTGATAAGGTTGGTATGCCTTCAAGAAGATCAGAATATTGGAAATTTGTTTCACCTGAGCTGTGGAATAATAATGAGATCTTAAAGATTTCTGGCCCTGAATTATCTGAAAACTATGATAAGAACTACGCTTATAAAGCTGGGCTTCAAGTTAATTTCGTTAACGGAATTGTGGATCAAAGTTCTTTAAAAAGATTAAGTTCAAAGTTAGTGGGGTCTAAGATCTCTGATTTTGCGAATGCTAAGCATAATAAATATCACTGGGCAGCAGATTATATTGGCAAATCAGAAAGTAAGGCACGATGTTCATATGAAAGACCATTTGCACTGCAAAATGGTTCTGAGGTTGCTCAAGGATTGCTGTTTGATTGTAAAAAATCTCCGGGGCAGCCATTGCATATTTTTTATTATGGTGATGAAGCTTCAAAAGCGTCCATAAGACATGTTATCAAGCTTGCTGAGGGTGTTCAATTAGATATAATTGAGCATTTCTCTGGCTTCGTAAAGTATAATGTTGTAATGGAAGGTTTTCTTGAAAGTTGTTCCATATTAAACCATAATCGATTTATAAATAATTCCTTACGCAGTCCAATTATTACACATTTCTTTATAGAGTGCATGAGCTCCTCGGTAGTAAATACAGTGGGTATTAATTTGAGTAATAATGCTGTTCGAAATGAGACCTTCTTAAACCTTGAAGGCTCCGAATGTTCGGTAACGGTTGCCGGTCTAGGGATTGGCAGAAAAAAAAGTTCTATCTGTGATAATACAGTATACATTTCTCACAACGGGCACTCGAGTAAAAGTCGGCAAATAATAAAGAATGTGTTGTCAAAGGGTGCGAGGGGTGTTTTCCAGGGTAAAATTTTTGTTGAATCAGCTGCTCAAAAGACGGATGGCTATCAAATGAGTAATGGACTAATACTAGATGAAGAGAGTGATTTCTTGGTAAAGCCAGAGCTGGAAATATATGCTGATGATGTTGTTTGCTCGCATGGCTCTATTTCTGGATCTATAAATAAAGAACACCTTTTCTATTTAAAATCAAGGGGGATAGGTGCAAAGATGGCGCAGAAGATTCTTATTGAGGCTTATCTTGAAGAAGTGATAAAAGAAATTGACGATCTTAAGTTTGCCGAATTTGTAAGGAATGAAATTCAGAAAGTCCTAACTTAAAATGAAATAATGTATTATATATGGAAACCTATTCCAAGGAGCTTTTTTAGAGCACTTCTAAAAGGGTTTGTACCTGATATTTTTCGATCCTATTTTGACCTTAAAGGTTCCTTTTTTAACCAACAGGCAAAATGTAAGTCTGAGGCAACTCTCTTGGCTTATGGCTTTGTTATTTCAATCGTTCTTTTTCTTGAGAGGTTGCCAGGAAAGGTAGTAAATAATAGTTCTAGTATGGAAGCTACTATTAGTCCTTTACTACCCATGATAGGTATAGATCTGTTTGCCTCAATCTTTTTTGTTCCACTTTTTCTTTATTTGATAGCAGCCGTTTTGCATATATTATTTCTACCTTTTAATGGAAAAGCTTCTTTCTTTGAATCTAGGCTGGCTTTTTTTTGGTCTGCTATCATTTGTTCGCCAATAATATTAATATATGCATTATTAGAAGTACTTTTGAAAAATATTTTTCTTGTTAATTTAATTCAATACCTAATGGTGGTAATTACAGCATGGATCTTTTCTTTGCTTTTGTGTACGGCTGAAGGGGTTTATATTCATAGACCGATATTTATCAGTCTTTCATTTACCTATTTCCTCTTGTCATATTTAAGTTCTTAACAAGGGTATTTAAATGATTATTATAGATTTAATTTTTAAAAGTTTTTTCTCACCAAAAGTTGTTTTGGACTATGTGGTGAAAATGAAACTTGAGTGGCGTGTAGTTATTGAAGCGGTACTCTTTGTTTCTATCACAAATACTTTATTAACCCATACTTTTAATTCTGTTGTCTTTTCAACAAACCAAAGCCAGGAAAACTTATTAGAGCCTTACATTGACATTGTTCTAAATCGGCCAGTATTCCTATCGATAATCGAAATAATAAAAGTATTTTTTTATAACTAGTTTGTTAACATACGGCGGACGGCTATTTTCTGGGTCAGGATCTTTTTTAAATGTTTTGAAAGGTGTTACTTGGATACATTTTATTTTAATTTTTATAAATATAGGATTATTTGTGGTGATACAATTAAACATCACACTAGCCAGCTATTTAATAATAATCACTAATTTTTGGATAATGTGGGTACTATCAGAATGTGCTGTTAGGACGCATGGATTTAAGTCAACATTTAGGGTGTTAATCGTAGGCATAATCTTGTTTATTTTGGTTCTAGCATTATTTATTTCTTTAGCTGGAGTTGTAGGGTTTAATTTTTTAGAGAAAGCTGGTTCAAGTGCTTGAGTTGAAAGAGATCAAAAAGGAATTTCCCATTCTACAAACAAAAATAAGAGGCGAGCCTCTTTGTTATTTGGATAATGGGGCTTCTGCACAGAAACCTAGGACGGTAATTGAGGCAATAACCAAGGGTTACGAGTTGGAATACTCTAATGTGCATCGTGGCCTTCATTATTTGTCCAATTTAGCTACGGAGAAGTTTGAATTAGTTAGGGAAAAAATTCAGAAATTTATTTCTGCAAGGAACAGTTCAGAAATAGTGTTTACTTCTGGATCGACTGAAGGCTTTAATCTAATTTCCCACTCGTGGGCTGAACATAATCTGGTTAAAGGGGACCAAATACTATTATCAATCGCAGAACACCATGCAAACATCGTTCCGTGGCATTTTTTAAGAGAAAAAATTGGTATAGAACTGAAATGGGTTAAACCAAGATCTAACGGTGCTTTATTGGCGGAAGATGTTATTTCATCCATGAATGAAAAAACAAAGATAGTATCTATAACTCATATGTCGAATGTTTTAGGATGTATAGTTGATGTGAAAAAAATTTGTACTGAAGCTAGCAAAAGGAATATTATTTCTATAGTTGATGGCTCTCAGGCTATAGTACACCTACCTGTTAATGTTCAAGATATTGGTTGTGATTTTTATGTTTTTACTGGGCATAAGCTATATGGACCTTCTGCATCGGGCGCATTATACGTAAAAGAGGAGCGGTTTTCGGAGATGCAGCCTTTTATTGGTGGTGGGTCTATGATCAATCGCGTTGGGACAGATAGTATTTCTTACAATATAGCGCCCCACAAGTTTGAAGCAGGCACACCACCAATCATTCCAATGATAGGTTTAGGTGCAGCGATAGATTTTATAGAGACATTGGGCATGGAAAATATTTTTGAATATGAAAATAAGTTAGTTGAATATGCACAATCTAGACTTTCGGAACTAGATTTTCTTACAATACAGGGTACTAGTATTCCAAAAGGGGGCATATTTTCCTTTATCATAAAAAATAATATGCTACACCCTCATGATGTCGCAACAATAGTGGACCAGAAAGGAGTTGCAGTAAGGGCAGGTCACCATTGTGCACAACCCTTGATGGATTATCTTGGATTGTCTGCTACTTGTAGGGCTTCCTTTGCTATCTATAACACAGAGGA
>JBJLFU010000015.1:0-156180 GCA_045565235.1 Paracoccaceae bacterium
ATTGGAAGTATTGCAAATGGTGCCCAACCATGAGTTAAGGCAATAATCACTGCATTACTATTATAAAGCAAAAATGTTAGCGGTTCAGTAATAACTCCTAACCATTTAAAGAAAGAATTTAAAACTCCATTGTATCCTAATATTACTTTCCATAAAAACATTCTTAAAAGATAACTCGTCCAAAAAGGTATCGTAATAAAAAAAAGCCATAGAGCCTTACGCCTTCCTCCATAAAAAGAAATGAAATACGCCACCGGGAATGCAAAACTAATTGTTAACAAAGTAACAGTCATAGATATTATTAAAGAGCGATTAAAGAGTTTTTGATAAACCGGTTCGAACCAAGCTTCTTTATAATTATCCAATGTAAACTCTTTCCTCAATACCAGGTAATCTTGGGTCCAAAAACTTAACGTAAACATTGTAAGTATTGGAATAGCTAGAAGCAGCAAAGAAAATACAAAGGGTAAACTAAGAAGCTTCCAACCCTTTTTGTCTTGCTCTGAAAAATTCATCCTAAAATCCTACCGTTCATGTTTGACGTATATTTTAAAATCACCCCAAAATAGATTTCTCATCCAATAGTCTGATATTAAGATTTGAAAAAGATTTTTTAGTGGGCTCATTTTCTTTATTTAACACAGGTAATAGCTCTTTGAGATGATCATGATATGTCTTAACACCAGACTCGAGATCAGATAAACACATACCTGAAAAAGCCGAAGATTTTACTGCCTCAGAAGACCAAACTACGAGCATTTGGTCTTCCTTGGCAGTGTCTCTATCAATACGGCCACTTAAATATCTTGCTACTCTGTTCTTTCTTGTTTCACTTTTATGCCTTAGCACGCCTCCCTGCTGAATTGTTTTTTTTGCTGACAGAGGATATTCATAATAATAAATCACACAATCAGGATACAACCCCAGTACAAAATTAGGAAACATGCCTAAATAAACCCAAGAATTTTTTTGGAGCTGAGGGAGATTTAACCAGTTTTCATTTTCAAGGATTTTTAGGTAACTTTTCACACTCCACTTCTTTGAAGTTTTTGAATTAAAGGTACCAACCGATCTAGAAGTTCCCTTAATATAGGGTTCATCTTTATAGTTTTGACCATACAAATCAAATAAAGCAGGATGTGCTTGTGGAACATGGTAGCCCTCATTATCCACATCCCTAACTGATTTCCAGTTGGCATCGATTAAATCCGACCATTCACTTCCTTCTACAGGTTCCATTTCATCTATTTTGTAATAACTGATCTCTTGATCAAACCTTTTTAATATATTGGCTATGGGTTTCTGTTCACCAGTCTTAAACCGGACAAATATAAGTCCATGCCATAGTTCCATCTCTAAGGGTTTTAAACCCATCTTAGAAAAATCCGTATCACCAAAGGTATCCCTATTTGGGATCCCCCTTACACTTCCATCAAAATTATAGGACCAACCATGAAATGGACAAAATATTGCTCGCTTACAAATACCCTTAGATTCTCCAATAACCCTTGACCCCCTATGCATACAAAGATTATGAAAAGCTCTGATTTCACCATTTTGGGATCTAATGACGAACCCTCTTTCCCCTACTCTATCAATTGTTTTAAAGGAACCTACTTCTCTTACTTCATTAATATGGCAAACAAACTGCCAGTGCTGCCTAAAAATTTTTTCTGCTTCCAAATCAAAAAGTGCGTCAGAATGGTAAGTCCAGCCAGGTAGACCGTTCCTATTCAAATCACTTTTTCGTAATTTTACTTCATCACTCATCGCTATTTTCCCTCAACACTGTTCCTATATGGAGTTTCTTAATTATATTTGTTCAACCAAAATAAAAAGGCTGATACTCTTTATAATAAATTGATGGGTTTTAAATGGAAGACATTTCTTTGTTAAGCAGCGAGAGCATAACCTATGACGTAATAATAATAGGTGCTGGTATAGCTGGCTTAGCCGCATCAAAAGTTCTTAAAAAAAATGGTATTTCCTATATTATTCTAGAGGCTAACAACAAATTAGGGGGAAGAGCTAAGAGAGCACCTAAAAATTTTGGTAAATGGTTTGACCTAGGCTGCTCATATTTACATAACGGTGACATTAATCCCTTAGTTAAGATTCTCGAGAGTAAAAGTACTCCAGTTTGTAAAAGTAAAGGGGATATGTTTTCAGTAGAAAAGACAAATTTTCTATTCAATGACCTTGCTGCTTCAGCAGATAAAGTAATGTTTATCAAAAAAGCTGATGAGCAGTTTAAGAATAAGCTTTCGTATGCAGAAAAATACGATTCCGATCAAGCTCTGTCCTGGTGTCTAGAAAAGGGTAGCCCACTTTACCCAATTTTTTTCAATCATCTGACTGGCTTAAATGGAATAGAGCCAAACTTTGTCTCAATTAAAGATTACGCTAAAGTAAAAGACGGGCCAGACTTTTATATAGAAAGTGGTCTCGCTAACGCCATTGAAAAATGGGGGAGTGGGCTTAAGATCAGATATAATACTACTGTTCATCAAGTTTCTTGGGCTGAAAATATAATTCAGGTTGAGACAAAAGAGGCCTTATTTAAGACTAGAAAATTGCTGGTCACAACTTCAACTGGTGTTCTCAGTACTAATATGATTAACTTTTCTCCTTCCCTCCCTAGTTACAAAATAGCAGCAATCCATAACCTACCAATGGGAATCCTAAACAAAGTAGGGGTGTTATTGAAAAGTAGGACATTTCAAATAACTGACGAGGGTTGGTATGTTGCATGCAGCCAAGATGAGAAAGCAAAAATATTCTCTATTATGAGCTATGAGATTAGAACTAAACCTCTAAACCATATAATCATTTTCTTTGGGGGCAAAGAAGGAAAAGAATTAGAAAATGACCCTGAGAGATTTTTCACAAGGATTAGATCTGTATTATCTAAAACCTTTGGTCATGCCTTCCAAGAGCGCATAATAAAGTTCATACATTCCTCATGGGGGTTGAATGATTTCACACTAGGCTCCTACTCCTATGCGTTACCTGGAACAAGTAATGATAGAGAATTACTCAAAAAATCTTTGAACAAAAAGCTTTTCTTTGCTGGCGAGGCTACCAGCGATTATTATTATGGGACCTGCAATGGCGCTTACCTATCAGGAATCCACGCCGCAGAGGAAATAATTTCTGAGTTTGATACTTAAATACCTTCTAAATAAGTTGTTATTTCGTGTTCTTCGATCCTAGCATTGAAGGTCTCGAGTTCCTGTTTCTTACAATTTCCAAATACCTGATTAAAAATCTTTGGATAATATTTTCTATTTATTTCTGAATTTTCAAAACTTTGAATAGCCTGATCCCAGCTCTGGGGGATTTGCATTAGCTTTTCACTATAAGTATCACCAAATATTGGAGCTGGGGGAGTTTTTTTATGCTTAATTCCGTCTAATACTGAGGCTAATATCGAGGACATCACCAGATAAGGATTTGAATCTGCTCCAGCCACCCTATGTTCAATTCTCTTATTGGCGTCATTCCCACCAGGTATACGGACTGCTGCTGTTCTATTCTCATAACCCCAGCATATATTGATCGGTGCGTGTGTTCCTGGTCTAAGTCGCTTATACGAGTTAAAATGTGGGGCAAAAATCAAAGTCGATCCACTCAGATTTTCAAGTATCCCTGCCACAGCATTTTTCAATATCTCAGATCCCAAATCATTTTTATTACTAAAAACGTTATTCCCAAGTTTATCAATTAAGCTCATGTGGACATGCATACCACTTCCAGACATTCCAGGTAAAGGTTTTGCCATAAATGTGGCTGTCTTATCATGCTTTTTGGCAATTCCTTTAATAAATCTTTTGAATAATACGGCATGATCAGCAGCCATTAAGGGATCAGCTACATGTTTAAGATTTATTTCAAACTGCCCAGGTGCGTTCTCAGAAGAAATACCTTCCATTGGTATATTAAACTCAGCACATGCCCTATAAAGATCATCAAAAAAATTCGTATTGGTTTCTAAGTCTGTCACAGAAAGAACATTATTAGCTGATATAACTTCGTTATGGCCTTTATTAATATCAAGCAAATAAAACTCAATTTCAAAAGCTACTACTGGGTTAAGGTTTAATTTATTAAATTGATTACAAATACTATTCAAAATATGTCTTGGATCTATTGGGGATGGTTTTTTTTGATTATCAAAAATCCAAAGAGGTAAAAAAGCAGAATCTCTGTAATTGGGGTAATCTGGTATCAGGCCTAATCCAGTAGACAAGGCATCACCGTCAGAATCACCAGATTTGAATAGGAAAGGACTTTTTGCTAAGTCCGTTCCCCAGACATCTACACAAGAAGCAGAAATTGGAAGCCGAATACCACTCTTCAAAACCTTTTCCACTTCTGTAACCGGAATTCTTTTTCCACGCCAAATCCCATTAAGGTCACATGTAGCAGCTATTATTTTAGGGCAATTTCCTGTATCTTTAATCCATTCAAGAGCTTTATCTAACGATTTGGGCACCCGTTCCCCCTGATTTAGAAATATGACCCAAAAGTGATTTAGAAAATTCTATTAACCACCTTCAGGTATAATCTTTCTCAATTCCACTTTCTGAATTTTTCCAGTAGAAGTTTTTGGTATTTCCTGGAATATTACTTCCTTAGGTACTTTAAAACTGGCCAGACTTGATTTGCAGTGATTTATAATATTCTCCTTAGAAAGGTTGCAGCCAGGCTTTAGTTCAACAAACACACAGGGAACTTCTCCCCATTTGTTATCTTTCATTGCAACCACACCACATGCTGCTACTTGTTCCAAATGGTAAATGCAATTTTCTATCTCAATTGAGGATATATTTTCACCACCAGATATTATTATGTCTTTAGCACGATCTTTGATTTGCACATAACCATTTTCAAACATTACTCCAAGATCTCCAGTGTGGAACCAGCCTCCGGAAAAAGCTTCTTCAGTGGCCTCTGGATTTTTTAAATATCCCTTCATTGTTATATTGCCACGCAGTAAAACTTCCCCAATTGTTTTCCCATCTCTAGGCACATCCTCTTTACTTGATTGGGTTACAACTTTGATTTCTTCTTGAACAACATAGGATACTCCTTGTCTAGATTTTATATCAGCCTGCTCTTTGATGGATAAATTACCCCAATCAGGGTCCCAAGCACACACAACGCAGGGCCCATAAACTTCAGTCAAGCCATAAACATGAGTAACGTGAAATCCGAGCTCTTGCATTGCTTCTAAAACTGAAGCTGGAGGTGGTGCTGCAGCTGTCATAACCTTGCAGAGATGGTTGAAAGACATTTTTTCTTTTTCAGAGGCATCTGCTAGCATAGAAAGAACAATCGGCGCCCCACAAAGATGATCAACTTTATTTTGAGCTATTGAATCATACATTTGTTTCGCTGATACCTTTCGTAAACAAACATTAGTTCCTGCCTTGGCAGCTATTGTCCATGGAAAGCACCATCCGTTACAGTGAAACATTGGTAAAGTCCACAAATAAACAGGATGGCTATCCATATCCCATTCCAAAACATTTCCTATGGCATTTAGATATGCTCCACGATAATGGTAGGCTACACCTTTTGGGTTTCCAGTGGTACCCGAAGTATAATTTATAGAGATGGTTTCCCATTCATCTTGTATCATAAATTCATAATAATCTGGATCACCAGTAGATAGCAGCTCTTCATAATGTTCATACTTGGAATTATTCTTGAAACCAGCTTCAATGTCCTCAATTACAATAATTTCAGGACTCTCATGGCTCATGGCTACAGCCTTCTCTACGACTGTAAGAAATTCTAAATCAGCCACAAGTAATTTTGTTTCAGAATGATCAATTATGAAAGCTAAGGTCTTTGGATCCAAACGATAATTCATGGCATTTAGAATCAACCCTGCCATTGGAACACCAAAATGGGCTTCATAAAGTTCAGGAGTATTCAACGCAACAAAGCCAACTGTATCACCCTGCTCTAAGCCTCTAAGAATCAAAGCAGAGGCCAAACGCTTACATCTAGTATACGTCTCTAACCATGTGAAGGTTCTATTGTTAAAGATAATGGATTTTTTACTTGGAAAGATAGCAGCAGTTTTTCTTAGAAAAGATACTGGATTCAGTGGAACATAATTAGCTTCATTTTTGTTAAGACTGGTATCAAAATCCTTCATTAAAGCAAGCTTTCAATTTCGACATTATTTTACATCGGGAGACAAATTATAAGAATTTTTCCAGATTAGAAAATAAAACAAAGATTCTCTTTATGTTCAAGCAGCTTCAGCCTGCCTTTCACTTTCTTCGCGTGACAATGCAACCGATGTTCTAACACCTTTTTTTACAAATTCTACCATTCCCTTAACGCATCGCTCATTAGGGTCTATACCAGCACACATTAGAACCTCTCGCCCATCTCTTGATCTAGCCCATCTAGCTATTTGCTCAGTTCCATTCCCATACTTCTTGTCATCAGCTATTGCATCGTCTAAAGCCGCTAAAACTACCGCTGCAAATAATCTCTGGGCACGACCACCTTGATCACTCTTATTAACATTAGCATCAACACTTACAAACATTATGGACTCCCTATTAATGACAAGGCTTTGCTTATGACATTTTTTTTTTTTTCAATCAATTAAAAACAAAAGTAAATTTAAGAAAAACGCTGTTTTCTCAGTATTTCTTATGATTTTTTAAAGATTAGAGGCATCCTAGAGATTAAGAGTGGCAATCTGAAGTGATAACTTTACCAAATTTAGATATTTTTACGTGCCGTAAACGCCGCCCGAATCGTTCCATCGTCCAGATAGTCCAACTCCCCTCCTACCGGCACTCCATTTGCTAAGGAAGAGAATCGAACACCAGTATTTTGTAGTTTCTCTATCAAGTAGTGGGCTGTCGTTTGACCATTCATGGTAGAATCCAAAGCTAGTATTACTTCCTCGATTTCATATTTTTCGATTCGTTCCTCTATCTTATGTAAATTCATCTCCTCTGGGTTAATACCTGAATATGTCGAGGAGTAGCCCCCCAAAACGTGATAGGTACCTTTGAAAATACTTGATCTTTCCATAGCCCACAGATCAGCTACATCTTGCACAATGCAAACTACATTTCTTTCTCTCTTGTCATCGGAGCAAATGTTACAAACATCAGTTGTCGAAAAATTCCCACACTGCAAACATTCTTTTATATTTTCTGAGACTGAACCTAACACTGTAGCCAATGGCTCCAAAATTGTTTTTCTTTTTTCAATCATTTTTATTACTGCACGCCTCGCAGATCTGGGACCCAAACCAGGAAGCTTTGCCAAAAGGACTATAAGTGCCTCTACCTGTTTATCACTACCAAAGTCACGAAATTCCATAAGAAACCAATATTTCTTGCAGTTTATTTAAAAGGGTAATTTGAATCCCTCAGGAAGGTTGAGGCCTGATGTTACTTTTGCCATTTCTTCTTTGGCTTTATCACCAGATTTTTCCTGAGCGTCTCGTATAGCAGCAACGATCAAATCCTCTACAACTTCCTTTTCAGATGCTTTAAACAAGCTTTCGTCAATTGCCAGACTTTTCAATGTACCTTTTGCATTTACTATAGCCTGTATAAGCCCCCCCCCTGATTCACCTACTACTTCTACATTTTCCAACTGTTTTTGCACATCAGTCATTTTTGTTTGCATATCTTGGGCTTGGCGCATTAACTTAGCCATATCACCTAGTTGACCTAATCCTTTAAGCATATCTATCCTCACAATTGAAATACAATGTCATATGAAGTTTATAATTCCTTCTCAATATAATATAATAACTTAGCAATCATTTAATGAAAAGTCGACTTTCCAATTTTTGCCCCGGGGAATACCCGCATAATTTCAATAACAGAAGGGTTAGAATCAATTTTCTTTTCGTTAAGCATTTTTTTTTCCTTGCGCTCAGCAGCTATAGTAACAGTTGACACAGCCTTAGTTTGAAAAAAATCCCACTGAATTCCAGTTTTTCTAAATAAGAACTTTGAAAGATCAGAGACTAAATGTTTCCTAGCATCTTGGGTTAGATCATACTCAATTTGAGTCATTTTGAAAGACACCAGGATAAAATTAGTTTCAATTTCTAACAAAAACACAAAGTTTTTTTCTTCCTTTATTAATTCCAGAATTTCCTCAAAGCTACTAATCTCTAACTTTTTTTTTTTTCTAATTCTCCAACCATTCCATCAGCATGGGTAACTTTGTCGGAAACTACATCTAATTCTTGAGTTTGATATAAGTTTCCCTGAAGAGGTGAACTTTGAACTTTATTTTGTACCAGCTCTGAATCTTCATTATATCCATGATTATCAATTGCTGTAGACGATACTCCCTCTGAAATTTTTGCAACTAAGTCAGTCGGGCCAGGTAACCCAGAAAAGAAACTGACCCGAAGTATTCCCATTTGTAATGCACTAAACATATTTGGAGCAAACTTAAGCTCTCCATGATTTTTCAAAGCAACCTGCCAACATCTAGACAAAATATCAAAAGGAATCCTTTCTGCCATCTTGGTTAAATCTCTAAGTACTTCTTGTGATAAGGTATCATCCAAGAAATTTTTATTCTTGATCTTAATTATCATAATTTTGTTAATTGTTTCCAGTAAGCCATTCATAATAGTAATTGGCTCAGTACCACTTTTATATTGTTTATCTAGCTCTTCTAGGGCTTGCTGTTGGTCTTGATTAATGATTTTTTCAAATAATTTTACTGACTGACCTTGATCTACTATTCCAAGCATACCAATGACACTCTCAAGGTTTACCTCACCTTCACCATGGACTATTGCTTGATCTAATATTGATAATGCGTCCCTTAAAGATCCTTCAGCTGTATTTGAAATTAGAGACAAAGCATTTCCTGAAAAACTGATGCTTTCCTTATCACAAATCTGTTCTAAATGGAGACAGATTTTACTAGATTCTATTCTGGTCAAATCAAATCGCTGGCATCTAGAAATTACAGTAGCTGGTATTTTGGTAACTTCTGTTGTTGCAAAAATAAATTTAACATGTTCTGGAGGCTCTTCTAGTGTCTTTAGTAATGCATTGAATGCAGAATTTGACAGCATATGAACTTCGTCAATAATATACACTTTGAACCGAGCTGAAACAGTTTTATAGTCGATATTTTCTATAATCTCACGAACATCGGAAACCCCAGTTCGACTGGCTGCGTCCATTTCAATGATATCTATATGACGACTTTCAGTTATTGAAACGCATGAACTGCAAGCTCCACATGGCTCAATAGTAGGATCCCCATTGTTGTTTGGGCCTTCACAATTCAGTCCTTTAGCAATAATCCGAGCAGTTGAAGTTTTTCCAACACCCCTGGAACCAGTTAAAATATATGCATGAGCTATCCGTTTTAGTTTGAAAGAGTTTGATAGAACTTTGACCAAAACTTCTTGACCTACTAAATCTGACAATTTTTGTGGTCTATATTTTCTTGCTAAAACAGTGTAAGTCATGATGTTGATAAAAATCCTTATTTATTTTATGTAGAAAACAGTTTTTTGAAACTTAGGAAATTTACGATACAAGTGAGAGACTGGAAATGACCCAAACAAAGCTCGTTACGGCTGCTTCTTTTCAGACCTGACCGGGTTGGCGAGTAGTTTGTCCAAACCAATCTCTCATGTTAACTAGTAGTTTTTTCTGTTAAAATTTACAAGCCTTTGCAACATTATTATTACTGTGGCCTAACAATGAATAAACATCCCCACCTTACATTCACGGAAGAGGTGCTGAAACGTAAAGCAGAGTTACGCCCTCAGAAAGATAATGGAGCTGGTTTACAAAGACATGAAATAAAGAATATTATCTTTTTTAATGGCCTTTTGCTTTTAAACAGCAATATTAATGAAATCAGGATCACTTACGTTAAAAACGATCACTGGCTTTTGGATTACACAGATTTACCAGTCTTCTTAGGTTTATATAACGGTTTCTTGGTATATGCTAATAATATCAGATTGGATAAAAAAGAGATAAGTGATGAAAAGCTGGAAAATTTACTGAATAAAAAAATCCAAATGGACCACCAAATCAAGCAAAGTTATTTTGCAAGTCTTAGGAAAGATATGTTAGAAATATCTTATGATGATGCGGTTTTGGCGGGGACCGGAAAGGCGCTAATACATTGGAATTTAAATACTAAATTTTGTAGCAAGTGCAGTTTACCGTTGGAATTGAGAAATTCAGGCTGGGAAGCATATTGTAAGGCTTGTGAAAGCAGCAGCTTTCCGAGGACAGATCCTGTAGTCATCATCTTAATTACTAATGGGAGTCAAACCCTCCTAGGCAGATCCTATCAATTTCCCAACAAACTATATTCATGCCTGGCTGGTTTTATAGAGCCCGGAGAAACCTTTAGTATGGCTGCTAGACGAGAAGTACAGGAGGAGGTTGGTATTGATATTAACAATATCAAATATATAACTAACCAGCCTTGGCCTTTTCCCTCATCTTTGATGATAGGCCTTAAAGCGGAGACAGATCAATTAAAATTAGATATTGATAAAAATGAATTGGAGGATGCTGTTTGGTTATCTAAAGAAGAATTGAAGGACCTTTTGACTGGCAATTCAAACCAAATGGTGCCTGCTCGTCCAGGCACTATAGCTAGGTACCTTTTGGAATCTTGGGTTCAAAACAATATCTAAGCTAAAAAAAATAGTAAGGGATTTAATTTCTAAATGAATCCGCTCCATAAACTCCAAGAATTTCCACCATACTTGTAAAATAATTCAACTCATCTAAAGCTCTCTGAACCGGTTCTTGATCTGGATGGCCTTCAATGTCGGCATAGAACTGAGTGGAAGTAAATGAGCCTGCTACCATATAACTCTCTAGTTTGACCAGGTTAACACCATTAGTGGCAAAACCACCCATAGCTTTGTAGAGGGCTGCAGGAATATTCCTAACTTGAAAGACAATCGTAGTCATATATTGCTTTGACTTAGACAAATCGATTTTTTCTACATCTTTTGACATCACTAAAAAACGAGTAGTATTATTTTTCATATCCTCAATTTCTTCCTTTATTGTTTCCAGCCCGTAAATTCTTCCAGCTAAAGGAGAAGCTAACGCAGCGATTGTCCTATCATTATTTTGAGAAACAAGCTTTGCTGAGCCAGCAGTATCTACACCTGAAATAGCAGCTATATTATGCTTACGTAAGAATTTCTCACACTGCCCCAGCAGTACAGAATGACTCATGGCTTTACGGACTTCAGAAATAGCTACTCCAGGAAGAGCCAAAAGGTTAATGTGAACTCTTAAAAAATGTTCCTTAACTATAAATAAACCAGTGTTAGGCAACAAATAGTATATGTCTGCCACCCTTCCATACGTCGAGTTTTCCACTGGAATAATGGCATATTTTGATTCACAGTTTTTCACCTTCGCCATAGCTGCCTCAAAAGTAGAGCAAGGCAAGGGTTGCGCATCTGGAAATGCCTCACCACAAGCTTGATGTGAATAAGATCCTAATTCACCTTGGAATGAAATTTTCACAAAAAATCCTTTTTTGTTCTTTTTGTCGCGCCATCTACACTTGAAAATTATATAGGGAAGTAGTTAAAGTACAACATGTTAGTGCAAACGCCAAGCTAGGCAATACTGGATTACAAAAATAAAAGGACAAAATATTATGGGTACGATGGCATGGACGAAAGTTATTGGAGCTGCTTGCGGATCTCTCTTAGGATTATTGCTCATCCAATGGGTAGCTGAGGAAATGTACCATAGCCATGGTGATAGTCACCAAAAAGTAGCTTATTTGTTAGAAATCGAAGAAGAAGCCCCAATAGAAAAGGCAGTAGTTGAAGAGATCCCTTTTATTGAGTTATTAGCAAGTGCAGATGCATCAAAAGGAAAAAAAGTCTTTGGTAAGTGCAAAGCTTGCCACAAATTGGGCGATGGTGAAAACGGAACTGGTCCCCATCTGTACCAAATTATAAATCGTCAGATAGCATCAGCTGCAGGATTTAAATATTCAAGTAGTTTCAATGGGCTTCAGGGTGAATGGTCAGAAGACGAGTTAAATCTTTTTCTTAAAAAACCCTCGACTTATGTGCCTGGAACAGCAATGAGTTTTGCAGGTTTAGGTAAAGTAGCTGACAGAGCCAATTTAGTTGCTTATTTAGCTGAGAACAGTAACTAAATAATAAGTTAATCCAAATTCTGATGATTGAATGTTATAAAAAACTTGCTTGTAGGGAGCCAATATTACATATGGTTGTTAAGCTATAATTTTTTTGCCTATATCACTTGATCATTTCAGAGCTACGATGTCCAGGTCACTAAAAATTGAGGATATTAAATATGACCAATGAAGCTAGAATAATTAGTAAACTTAAGCTTGGATTTTCTACTTTAATTTTTATGCTTATATTTACTGCTTTTGGCATTTGTGAGAACCTAATTAAGGCACATGGCATATCGAATTTTGGTGACCTAAAATATCCACCGAATTTTCAAGCTCTGGACTATGTCAATCCCACGGCTCCTAAAATTGGTGAAATTTCTACATGGGCTTTTGGAACTTTTGATTCTTTGAATCGTTTTATCATTAAGGGTAATGCTGCAAATTCTGGAAATATATTCATCGAAACTCTCATGACCGGAACAGCTGACGAACCTGATGCTCTGTATGGATTGCTGGCAGAAAGCATAGAGTATCCCGAAGATAGGTCCTTTGCTATATTTAACCTCAGAAGCGAAGCTAGATTTTCAGATGGATCAAAAGTGACTTCTGAAGATGTTGTCTTTAGCCATTACGTATTATTAGAAAAAGGGATCCCATCACTTAAACAGGTTTTTTTAGGAATAAAGAAAGTAGAAGCATTAACAGAGTACAAAGTGAAATTTACTTTCCATGAGCCCTCTGAAAATAATGAACTTTTAATGCTGGTAGCTGAGTCTAGTGTTTTTTCTAAAAAGTTTTTTGCTGACAAAGACTTTTCAGAAAGTAGCCTAGAACCAATGCTCGGTAGTGGACCTTACGTTTTGGATGAAATTAAGGTAGGAAAAAGACTTGTTTATAAATTAAATGAAGATTACTGGGGGCGTCACCTCCCAATAAACAAAGGTAGAAATAACTTTGAAAAAATACGCTACGAATACTATGCAGATACTACAGCTGCCTTTGAGGGATTTAAGGCAGGAGAGTATACTTTCAGGTCAGAAAATTCTTCTCAGAAATGGGCCCAAGACTATAATTTTCCGGCAATAGCAAAGGGGATAATTAAAAAAGAAGCTATTCCAGATGGTAATTTAGGAGCAGCGCAAGCTTTTTTTTTCAATATCCGTTTAGACAAGTTTAAAGATCCAAAAGTTCGAGAAGCCTTAGGCTTAATGTTTAATTTTGAATGGTCTAATAAAACATTGTTTTTTGGTCTATACGACAGAGTAACTAGCTTCTGGGAAAATAGTTTGATGAAAGCCGATGGTGAGCCAGATAGGCCTGAGCTCAAAATATTATTACCGCTTAAAGAATATTTTCCTGAAAAAGTATTCAGCAAACCAGCCTTCATTCCTGCAAAATCAATGCCCAATAGAGTGGATAGAAAAAATAGGAGGCGAGCAGAAAAGTTAATAAAAGAGGCTGGGTGGAAACTCAAAAATGGCTTTCTTGAAAATGAGAAAGGGCAGAGACTTGAAGTAGAAATTTTAAATTATTCACCTGCTTTTGACAGAATTATTAATCCCTTTATAGAAAATTTAAAGCTTCTCGGAGTAGATGCAAAGCATACTAGAATTGATAGTACCCAATATACTGAAAGAGTCAGGAGCTTTGATTGGGATATAATTACTTCAACTTATGTTAATTCAATGACACCAGGTTTAGACCTTGTCCAAAGATTCTCATCTGAAACTGCAGATGTTCCTTCTAGAAACTTAGTAGGGCTTAAAAATGTTGGAATAGATGAACTAATTAAGTTAGCAATAAAAGCTGAAACCCGGCAGGAATTAAATATCGTAATTAGAGCATTGGATCGGTCTCTTAGAGCCATGCATATATGGATACCCCAATGGTATAAAAACGTACATACTGTTGCATACCGAAACGAGTACTCTTATCCTAAAAATCTACCTCCTTTTGACCTGGGAGCTTTTGATTTTTGGTGGTATGACGCCAAAAAAGCCAAAAAAATATCTGGACAGTAATTCAGAATGTTAGGCTATATAATACGCCGTATTTTATTTATAATACCCACTCTCATAGGTATTATGTTACTCAACTTTGCCTTAGTACAATTTGTGCCGGGCGGGCCCGTAGAGCAATTAATACACCAATTCGAAAATGATTCTTCAAGCCTAAACTTATTGGGTGGCAATGATGTAGATGCAGGCCTCAGTAATAGTAATTCAAAAAACTTTTCACAGAGCAGCACTTACCAAGGAGCTCAGGGATTACCTGATGAATTTATTAAAGATTTAGAAAGGCAATTTGGCTTTGATAAACCTCCAATTGAGAGATTTTTTTCCATGATGGTAAATTACTTGACCTTTGATTTTGGTGAAAGTTATTTTAGATCTATTCAGGTCATTGACTTAGTTATTGAGAAAATGCCTGTTTCTATTTCATTGGGTCTTTGGTCTACTCTTTTGGCTTACTTAATTTCAATACCTTTGGGTATTAAGAAGGCTGTTAATGATGGATCAAATTTTGATATGTTTTCATCTGCTATAATAATTATTTGTTATTCTCTACCCGGTTTTCTATTTGCAATCATCCTCTTAGTTTTTTTTGCTGGGGGCACATACTACCAATGGTTTCCATTAAGAGGTTTAACCTCAGATAATTGGGGTGAATTAAATTTTTTAGAACAGATGTTTGACTACCTTTGGCATATAGCTCTACCTGTCTTGGCTTCTACAATAAGCTCTTTTGCCACACTTACGCTACTTACAAAAAATTCTTTCGTCGATGAAATAAAAAAACAATACGTAACTACAGCCAAAGCAAAAGGTCTTTCTAACAATCAGGTTTTATATCAACATGTATTTAGGAACGCTATGTTAATTATAATCGCAGGTTTTCCAGGAATTTTCATAAGTGCATTCTTTGGTGGTTCACTAATAATTGAAACTATTTTTTCATTGGACGGATTAGGACGCCTTGGCTTTGAGGCTGCATTAACCCGTGATTATCCTGTTATGTTCGGTACTCTATATTTTTTTGGGCTATTAGGTCTTATTATAGGTTTGATATCTGATCTTGTATACGTCATTGTTGATCCAAGAATAGATTTTGAGGGTAGAAACTCGTGAGTCCCTTAAATCAGAGAAGATGGTTAAATTTCAAAGAAAACCGACGGGCCAAGTATAGTCTTATTATATTTGGTTTATTGTTTTGCTTTTCTCTTTTTGCAGAACTGTTGGCTAATGATAAACCAATTCTAGTCTACTTTAATGGTGCTACTTACTGGCCAATTGTTAGCCAATACAGTGAAAAGCACTTTGGAGGAGAGTTTGAAACAGAAGCAGAATATCGGTCAGTTGAAGTTACTTGTCTTATTATTTCGGGAGGTAATGAAGAATGTTTAGATACACCAGAAAAGAGTCTCGATGAAGCAACTAAAACTGATATAGCTAATTTTATTGTTTGGCCACTGATTAAGTCTTCATTCAATACGGTAAATTACGACGTAGAACTAGCACCATCGCCCCCAGATAAGAATCACATCCTAGGAACAGACGATCAAACTAGAGATGTAGCTGCAAGAATAATATATGGGTTTCGTCTATCTGTATTATTTGCTTTTATTGTGACTTTTTTCTCCACTATTATTGGGATAGCTGCAGGAGCTGTACAGGGGTTTTTTGGTGGATGGACTGACCTCATATTTCAAAGATGTATAGAAATATGGACCTCTTTACCATATTTGTATGTCATTATCATTTTAGCAGCTATCTTCCCTATGAATTTTTGGTTACTTACTTTAATTGTTGTCCTTTTTAGCTGGACAGGACTAGTAGGAGTTGTCCGTGCAGAGTTCCTAAGGGTTAGAAACTTTGAATATATTTTGGCTGCTAGGGCCTTAGGTGTCTCAAACACCAAAATCATCATTCGTCACGTTGTTCCAAACGCAATGGTGGCTAGCCTGACTCTCCTCCCCTTCTTCATTACTGGATCCATTTCAACACTAGCAACGTTAGACTTTCTAGGGTTTGGTTTGCCAGCTAGTTATCCTTCATTAGGAGAATTAGCACTCCAAGCTAAGACCCAATTAAATTCTCCTTGGTTAGGTCTTTCTGCATTTTTTACATTTACTATAATGCTTTCACTTCAAGTCTTCATTTTTGAGGGTATTAGGGATGCTTTCGATCCAAGGAAAGTATTTAGATGAATAAGCATTTACTCTCCATAAATGGGCTCTCAATTGCGTTTTCAGGTCATGATAAGGTTGTAAATAGATTATCTCTTAATATTAAAGAAAAGGAAACTTTAGCTTTAGTAGGAGAAAGCGGATCTGGAAAATCATTAACAGCTTTATCCTGCGTTAGGTTACTTCCTTCTCATGCAAATGTTACAGGTGAAGTTATTTTTCAAGGAAAAAACCTGCTCACAGTTCCAGAATCTGCACTTTTAAAAATCCGAGGAAATCAAATCTCTTATATATTTCAGGAGCCTATGACTTCACTCAATCCACTGCAAACAATAAACAGACAAATTGAAGAAAGTATCTGTTTGCATCAAAAAATTGGAAAGAAAGAAGCTAAAGAAAAAACTGAAAATTTATTAGAAAACGTAAGATTATCCAATGTAAATAGAGGAAAATCTAGTTATCCTCATCAACTCTCCGGAGGTCAAAGGCAGCGTGCCATGATTGCTATGGCACTATCCAATAACCCCAAACTTCTAATTGCTGATGAACCTACAACTTCTCTTGATGTATCAGTAGAGAATAACATTTTGAATTTGCTCGAAAAATTAAAAAGCCAGTATGGTATGAGTATCCTCTTCATAACACATGACTTAAATGTGGTTAAACGTATAGCTTCAACAGTTGTTGTCATGCAAGCAGGGCAAATTATTGAAAAAGGGACCACCCAAGAGATACTTGAAAGGCCAAAAAAAAAATACACTCAGAAATTAGTTTTTGTTCAAGAAAAACTTATACCTTACATAAAGAAATTACCGGAAAACCAGTTTTCAAGGCAAAAAATATATCAGTTAGTTACCCTATTCGAGAGGGCATATTTAAGCATTCAAAAAAAGTAGTCCATGCAGTAAGAAATGTAACTTTTGAGATATATCCTGGAGAAACCCTCGGTATTGTTGGCGAGAGCGGTTCAGGTAAAAGTAGCCTTGGACTAGGTGTTTTAAGGTTAATCGATTCAAAAGGTAATATTTTTCTTAGAAGCAGAGATATTCGAAATATGAATAAAAAAAATTTAGCAGAAATTCGGAAAGATATGCAAATAGTTTTTCAGGATCCCTATGGCTCTTTATCTCCAAGAATGAGTATCAGAGAAATCATAGAAGAAGGCTTGAAAGTTCATTTTCCTAGGATGCCCCAGTTAGAAAGACAAAACAATATTTTAGCTATTTTAAAGGAAGTAGAACTTCCTTCAGATATCCTGAGTCGATATCCTCATGAATTTTCAGGAGGACAAAGACAACGAATTGCTATTGCCAGAGCACTTATTCTTAAACCTAAATTTCTTATTTTGGATGAGCCTACCTCTTCTTTAGATAGGTCCATCCAAATTCAGATAATACAGTTGCTTAAAGAATTACAACGAAAGTATAATTTGTCTTACCTTTTTATTAGTCATGACCTGAGATTAATGAAAATATTTTCAGATAGGATTATGGTAATGTATAATGGTGATATTGTTGAACATGGTTTTACTGGAAAAGTTTTTAGTAATCCTGCGCATCAATATACAAAGATGCTCTTTTCAGCATCATTTGGTAATAGATAAGCATATCATTTTAAATCTTCCTGTATTGTAAAAAAAGAACAAGAAGTGAACGAATAATTATGTGACCCAATATATGTTGAAAGATCTCTTTATAGCTAAGGATATTACAGTATTGAACAGCAATATTGGATTTGCAACTGGAATAAACCTTAAGTTTGGTTCCGTCCACGAATTTTGTCGACCGTCAAATTTCATAATGGCAATGATTATAGCATCAAAAATTGATAGCTTGATAATCTGGGTACATGAAGATAACAGAATACCTTTTTCTGATGACGAGTTAATAGTTTTTAACTAATAAAATAAGACAATTAAAGGTTTTGAATACAAAAAATTACTTTAATCCATTGAAGAATCTCTTAGAGTAGGAATAAGTTTTTTGGTAATTGGAAATACAAAAAACATTCCAATTTTAACCTCAGTAAGAAAGCTCAAACTAGTACTCAAAAATTATCATATTCTCTAAAAAATTACCCGCAACCATACTCATCTTAACAAAACATGATTATGAATTTGTTGGAGGAGTAGAAAGCCGTTGGTATTGCACCCCAATAAAGGATCCATATATACAAAAAAAAATTAATTCTTGAAAATTAAAATACTTATATCCTAAGTATCAGATAAAAAAACTCAGATAATAAATGAGTTTGAGGATTGAGAAGATCCATTTTCTTTTTTTAAAAAAAGAAAACTGTTACCTTAATTAGTAAAAAAATCTTGGCACAGGTTGTCTGAAAAACTAACCTCAGTTTTTTAAGCTACCATATCCACCCCCACCTGGAGTTTTTATAATTATAAGATCATCTTTAATTAAGGATATCTTATCACACGCATCTAATATAATCTGTTCCCCATTTTGCCTTTCCAATATAGTTAAACCAACACTACCACCTGTGCCACCATGGAGGCCTGGTGGAGGTACGGAGCGATGCCCCGAAATAATTGAAAAGTTCATCGACTCAAGAAAACGGATTTTTCTGACTACTCCATTTCCACCCTTTGCCAAACCAGTACCACCAGAGTCTTTTCTCAAAGAGAACTGTTCTAGAATAACAGGAAATCTTAATTCTAAAATTTCAGGATCAGTTAACCGACTATTTGTCATGTGACTATGAACCCCCGATGTTCCTGAATGAGCTTTCCCATTTGCCAATATACCTGCACCAGTGCCCCCACATATTGTTTCATAATACTGATATTTGTCGTTACCCCAGGTTACATTATTCATGGTAGATTGAGCTGCTGCCTGAATCCCGAAAGCTAATAATAATGCTGAAGTCACTGCCTGACTAGTTTCTACATTCCCAGCTATCACTGCAGCCGGATATCTTGGAGATAACATAGTACCCTTAGGAAGAATAATTTTTATATTGGACATTAATCCAGAATTCATAGGAATAGCTCCACCAACCAAAATTCTTATAGCGTAGAGTACAGCTGCTCTTGTTACGGGTTCTGGAGCATTAAAATTTGTTTTGGTTTGTAGAGTTGTACCGGAAAAATCTATTGTCACTCTAAGTGGTTTATTCTGTAACTCAACTGAAACTGCAATTTGTCTTTTATTACCGTCAATATCATTGTCCATTTTGTATAAATATGAACCAGGCTTTACAGAAGGTAAAATGCTCTTAACCATCTCGGAAGCATTCTTATTAACGAAACTCGTGTAGGTCTGAACTAAATCTGATCCATATTCTTCAATTAAACGATTTAACTCCTTTTGGCCTTTTTCACATGCTGCAACCTGGGCCCTCAAATCAGCTAAGTTCGTATCTATTGCCCTCACAGGATACTTTGCAGTCGAAAGGATATGCTTGATTTCTTTTGTTAAAAAGTAGCCAGAATCAACTAACTTAAAATTCTCAATGTAGACCCCCTCATCCTGTATATCTCTACTATCTGGAGGCATCGAACCAGGAGTCAAGCCACCAATATCCGTATGATGACCACGAGATGCCACAAAAAAAATAAGTTTACTATCAGATCCGTAGAAGACTGGCTTTACCACTGTAATGTCTGGGAGATGAGTACCTCCATCATATGGAGCGTTCAAAGCATAAATATCTTCGCAACATATATTTTTATTTTTTTTAATTACTGCCTTAACAGAGGCTTCCATAGACCCCAAATGAACCGGCATATGGGGAGCGTTCGCAATAAGATTACCTGACGAATCAAAAACTGCGCATGAAAAATCTAACCTCTCCTTAATTGTTACCGACTGAGCAGTATTTTCTAAAACAATCCCCATTTGTTCTGCTATTGACATAAACATATTATTGAAAACTTCTAAAAGCATAGGATCAGGTTTAGTTGTAACAAAAGTCCTATGTTTATGTTTCCTATGTTGGCTCTTTTTGAGAAAAATACTCTTATCTTGAGTGAGTTGAGCCTGCCACCCTGGTTTAACTAAAACTGAAGTAAAAGCCTCAATAATAATAGCTGGTCCATTGACGTAGTCATCTAAGTTAAGATCCTCCTTTCTTATAAATTTGCAGTTCTGCCATTTATCATTAATAAAGACTTGTTCAGTGGTAAAAAATTTAGCAGCTTTTTTAGAAAGCTTACCACTGCTTTTAGAGCTAATGTCTAAACTTTTTCGCTTTTGATAAACCTCAACCGATATGGAATCTACTATTATAGAATTAGTCTCGACCAAAAAACCAAATTGTTTTTTAAAAGATTTTTTAAAGCTACGCCTCATTTCTTGAACAGATTGAAAAACTATTGGAAAGCTAGTATCTGTATTTTCCGATTTCAAAAAAATTGTAGTCTCGCTTTCAAGTTCCCCTAGCTCAACACCTTGATCAAGCACTTCAACTTTAAGTGCTTCTCTTATTACAGAGATCTGGCTTATCAAAGACTCCATTCCCTTATCTAACAAAGGCTTTTCTACACTTTCCTTCCTTACCCTCCGTATTGTGGCTAGTCCTATTCCATATGCTGACAGCAAAGATGCCTTAGAATGTAATAGACACTTGCTCATGCCAAGTTTTTCGGCTATCTCACAGGCAAATTGTCCCCCTGCTCCTCCAAAAACTGTCAAACAATAATTTAAAACGTTATAGCCTCTTTGGACTGAAATCTTTTTTATTGCACTGACCATATTTTGCGTGGCAATACTTAACCAATCTTCAGCTAAAGTCTCTGCAGTCCTTTGTAATTGTTGACTAAATGGATCTATAGCCAATATCGAAGCCTGTTTGTCTAAATTCTGGTTGCCCCTCTTTCCAAAAATTGGAGGAAAAAATTCAGGACGCAATCTACCAGTGATTACATTTGCATCAGTCACTGTTAAGGGTCCACCTTTACCATAGCAGGCAGGCCCTGGGTTAGCCCCTGCACTCTCAGGTCCTACTTGAAGCCTCCCTGCTGAGTAAGAAAGCACGCTTCCACCACCTGCAGCAACAGTATGAATATTCATCATTGGAGAGGCCAATCGTGTGCCAGCAATTTCACCCCTAAAAACCCTCTCATATTTGCCGGAAAAATGGCAAACGTCTGTTGAAGTTCCTCCCATATCAAAGCCAATTATCTTTTTTTCTCCCAATCTGAGGCTTACTTCTACAGCACCTACAACCCCACCAGCAGGGCCAGATAAAACAGCATCTTTACCATGAAACAATTTAGGAATGGTTAATCCACCGTTTGATTGCATAAACATCAAACGACGACCAAGGTCACCTTCAAAATTTTCTTCAAGTTGATTGATATATTTTCGTAGTACCGGAGTAAGATAGGCGTCTAAGACAGTAGTATCTCCTCTTTCAACAAATCTAATTTGTGGATTAACTTCATGGCTAGCTGATACTTGTTGAAATCCTAATTGGATAGCCAATTTGGCTATTTTCTTTTCGTGATTGATGAATTTATATCCATGCATTAATACAATTGCACAGGAAGTTATGCCTTCCTCAACACAGGTTTGCAAAGCGTCCCTTACACTATTAATTTCTAATGATTTGAAGATATGACCATTTGCTAAAACCCGCTCTTTAACGCTTACAACTTTTTCATATAGCTGATCAGGTAAGTTAATTTTTCGAGCAAAAATATCGGGACGATTTTGATAACCTAATCTCAACTGATCTTCAAAACCTTGGGTAGTAACCAAAACCGTTCTGGAACCTTTGCGCTCAAGTAAAGCATTTGTTGCAACTGTGGTGCCTAACTTTATAGAGTCAATTTGGGATACTAATATCTTTTGTTCATTTGGAACTGATAAAAATTTTCGAATAGAATGTATAGCAGCATCTAAATATTTCTCTGGATTTACCGATAGAAATTTAGACGAAAGTATGCGCCCATTCGGATTTAAAGCGAGGGTGTCAGTAAACGTCCCACCTCTATCTATCCAAAAACTCCAGTTTGCCATTATTTACCTCATTATGATCTCAACATTTTCTAACACAAAAATCAGTGATTTGGAAACCTTAGCTGAATATATCAAATAAAAAAACTCCACAGTTTCAGTCTGATAGTACATATTAGGATTGTTGAGTTATATAAAGTAAAATGCTATTCTCCTGAATGATATAGTAAAAAATTACTAGTAATTCAAAGGTATAAGGGCATGTCAATTTGGGTTAAAATCTCGAAATTAATTGCTAATCTAGCTAAGAAGGGAGAGCAGCTAAGTAACATTTTCATTAAGTTGAAAACTCCACCAGAAAAAACAGCTGGTTTTACGATCGCAGTCATCGCTCTTAGCGCCAAAATGGCAAAAGCTGATGGCATAGTCAAACCAGAGGAAATCCAAGCCTTCAGCCAAGTTTTCCATATTCCAAAAAATGAGGAAAAAAATGCTTTCCGCGTTTTTAACCTGGCACGGAAGGATGTAGCAGGATATAAAACTTATGCGCGAAAGATCTATAAGATGCTATATACCAATTCAAAAATTCTAGAAGATCTTTTGGAAGGATTATTGCACATTGCAACCTCTGATGGGCTATACCACCCGTTGGAAAATAATTTTATTGATGAAGTAGCCAGAATTTTCAACTTAAATGATGTGACGCTTGTTACCTTAAAATCACGCTATATCCCTAATGAGTCTATTAACCCCTTTATAATATTGGGGGTAAACCCTAGTTCACACATATTAGATATAAAGAAAAAATGGAAAGAATTAGTTCGAGAAAATCATCCTGACAGTTTGTCTGCTAGAGGTTTACCTAAAGAAGCTATATTCTTAGCAAATAATCGTTTGGCAAAAATCAATAAAGCTTGGGACATGATTAGTAAGTCAAAGTAATAAGAACAACCCTTTACATTTCACTTTGCAGATGAAAAAAATCTTAAGTATCGTGTAAACGTATAAATTCAGATAACTTCTTGAAGGTAAGTTTTAATGGTTGATTTAAAGATAGCTAATCAAAGTATCCCCTCTTGGGACTTAAAAGATTTATATCCCGGTACTGAGGCACCTGAGATAAAAAAAGATCTGCGAAAAGTAGCACAGTTAACTAAAAAATTTAGGGCGAATTATAGGGGTAAAATATCCACCTTAAAAGAGCACGGCTTTATAAAGCTATTTGGAGATTGGGAAAATTTACAACAGAAAAGTGGGCGACTATTATCTTTTGCTCAACTTTTGCATGCTCAAAATAATAAATGCCCCAAAAGAATAAAATTCTTATCAGATATAGAAGAAAAGTTGACGAAACTTAGTTCTAGGACAACCTTTCTTCCTTTGGAGATAAATCAAATTAACGAAAAAAAATATAAAAATATAATATCAAAAAAAAGTCCAATAAGAAAGTACAAGATTTTTTTTGAAAAGCTGCGAGCTATGAAACCCTATCAACTTTCTGAAAAAATGGAAAATTTTTTAAATGAATATGGGTCTAGTACAAGAAATTCATGGTGCAAACTTTTTGATGAGACCATTTCAGAAACGAGCATTTTTATGAATAATAAGAGGTATAGTTTAGAACAAGCTCTACACCTTCTACAAAGTCCAAATTCAAGGTTGAGACAATCTACTGGAATAAAATTAGCAAAGGAGTTTCAGGGTAATTTGACTGTTTTTGCAAGAGTTACAAATAGCCTAGCGAAAGAAAAACAAATAGAGGATTCTTGGCGAAAATTTAAGAGTCCAGATGACTATAGACACTTGTCGAATAATGTTGAACCAAAAATAATCAAAAACCTGCGTAATACTGTAGTAAATTCATACCCTGAAACCTCTCATAAATACTACCGATTAAAGGCAAAAATGATGGGGAGGGAAAAGCTTAGACTTTGGGATAGGAATGCACCTTTAAAAAGGATAAACCAACCTACTATTAGCTGGGATACTGCAAAAAATATAGTTTTAGAGTCATATGCTGATTTCCACCCAAGAATGGCAGAAATAGGTAAAACCTTTTTTGAAAATGGCTGGATTGATGCAAAAATCGTTTCAGGTAAGACACCTGGTGCCTTTAGCCATCCAACAGTGACCAATGTACATCCATATGTACTTTTGAATTACTTTGGGAGTAATAGAGATATTATGACATTATCTCATGAGTTAGGTCATGGAATTCACCAAGTACTTGCAGCAAAGCAAGGGGAAATTCTTGCTACCACTCCATTGATTATCGCAGAAACCGCATCTGTTTTTGGAGAAATGTTAACATTTGAAAGAATTCTAAAAGATGAAAAAAATCAAAGCCAGCGCAAATATTTAATCGCCAGTAAAATTGAGGATATGATTAACACTGTTATTCGGCAGATTTCATTTTATGATTTTGAATATAGGGTCCATCAGCAGCGAAAAAAAGGAGAGCTCACTAAAAAGTCAATTTCTGAGATTTGGATGGATATTTCGAAAGAAAGTCTTGGCGATGCTTTTTTATACGATGATCGGTATGAGTCTTTCTGGTCTTACATCCCTCATTTTATTCATTCACCTTTCTATGTTTATGCTTATGCATTTGGGGATGGTATGGTAAATGCCCTCTATTCTACATACCGCTCCGGAATGGATGATTTTGAAAACAAGTACCTGGATTTATTGTCCGCAGGTGGATCTAAAACACACACAGATCTACTCAGTCCATTTAATCTTGACTTGTCGGAAAATAATTTTTGGTTAAAGGGTATTCAAGTATTAAAGGACCTAGTAACTGAGCTAGAAAGCTTATCATAAATATTTGATAATCTGAAAGTAAAAGAAGCTTTACGATCCTTATTTCAGCTTTTTAATTCACAGCCTCAACTTCAGAAAGTTCACACATTTTCTTTTGTAATTTCTCAAAAGCCCTGACTTCTATTTGCCTTATACGTTCTCTACTAACATTGTATTCACCACTTAATTCTTCCAATGTTAAAGGATCATCCATCAACCTTCTTTTTCTAAGGATCTCAGCTTCTCTTTGGTTTAGAGAAGTCATTGCACAGTCTAACAATTTCTTTCTGCTCTCTAATTCATCTTGATCAGCAAATTTTGTAGCGTGGTCAGAATTCTCATCTTCTATCCAATCTTGCCACTCTAATGTCCCCTCATTATTGGTGTTAACCAAGACATTCAAAGAGGAGTCTCCGCCACCCATGCGCCTATTCATAGAAATTACTTCTTGCTGGCTAACATGTAGAGTATCGGCTATTTTCTTTACATTTTCTGGACGCAAATCACCGTCTTCCATCACACCTATTTTATTTTTGGCTTTACGTAAATTGAAAAACAATTTTTTCTGGGCGCTAGTTGTCCCCATCTTAACAAGACTCCAACTCCTCAGAATGTATTCCTGTATACTGGCTTTTATCCACCACATTGCATAAGTCGCTAACCTAAACCCTTTGTCTGGATCGAATCTCTTAACTGCTTGCATGAGACCGACATTGGCTTCTGATACCACTTCATTTATTGGAAGACCATATCCTCTGTAACCCAAAGCAATTTTTGCTGCTAGCCTCAAATGAGACGTTACTAGTCTATGTGCACTCTTCCTATCATCATGATCAACCCATGCTTTTGCTAACATGAATTCTTCATCCAAGGATAGCATTGGAAATTTTTTTATCTCGTTCAAGTAGCTTGATAAACCACCCTCACTTAAAGCAGGTAAACTATTGTTACTCATTTGAGCCTCTCTAGTCTTTCGACGTATTAAGTATAATTTGTTAGTTGTAAGATATATAAGGACCTATCACAAGAAATCAATGGTTTTTGATTAAAATATATAGCTATAATTTTCTCAATAATTTCAAAAGTTTTTGAAAATCCTTTGGTGGCGAGGCATTGAATTCTAAATTTTTCTTACTGACAGGGTGCTGAAACGAAAGCTTTTCGGCGTGAAGTGCCTGACGACTGAAAGATTCATATTCCTCTCCTAGGACCTCATGCAAATCTAAATTGGACTTTTTCCCACCTTGATACACTTGATCACCTACTATACAGTGATTTATGGCATCCATGTGGACCCTTATTTGGTGGGTTCTTCCGGTTTCTAACCAACACCTCAACAAAGAAGCTACTGGTTTTTTTCTTAAATAGAAAGTTTGTAAAATTTTAAATCTGGTTATAGCATTCTTTCCCTTTTCATCATTTCTCAATGTCATTTTTTTTCTACGAACAGGATGTCGGCCAATTTTACCCTCAATCTTAAAAATTCCTCCTCCCTCAAAGGTAGGAAAAGTCTTTTTTTTGGCTTCAACATAGTTAGGATTTGGGTAACCCCACACAATTGCTAAGTACTGCCTACTAGCTGAATGTTTAAAAAATTGTTTTGCTAAGTCAAAGTATGCCTGATCGGACTTAGCAACCACCAATAGGCCAGATGTGTCTTTATCCAATCTGTGAACTATACCAGGCCTGTCATTTTCCCCTACATGGGCTATATCATTGCAATGATACAGTAGTGCATTGACTAAGGTACCTCTAGACACCCCGGCACCAGGATGTACAACCAACCCTGGTTGTTTATTTATCACGATAATGTGGTCATCTTCAAAAACAATATGTATCGATAATTTTTCTGGTAATAAAGTTAAATCCTCTGGCTCACTTAAGTCCAACAGTAATACTTCATTTTTTCTTAGCTGATACTTTGAATTGATACTTTGACCATTTTTACTTGTCCTTATAAAGCCCATCTTAATTAAGCTTTTGACTCTTGATCTAGTTAAACCCAAATCTTGGGGTATTGCATTCAAAATTACTTTGTCTAGTCTATCGTTTGGCTCTTTTATTCTTATATGCAAAGTTTTATTGTGGGATTTGAGTGAGGTTACCATGAAAAAAAAACCTATTGATAGTCATTATGATCCCCAAAGTAAGTTGAGGATACTCAGCGCTTTAGTCCAAGTCCTTTTAATCGTAATGATTATCGGCATTTCTATTATAGTCGCCATCATAGTAAAAGAAGTTTTTTTTACTTCTAAAAAAAACCCAAGTCAAACTGCAGACCATTTACCTTTAGCAGTAGTTGAAGGTGACAAAGTAGAATCTATCTATTTGAACGAATCAAAAATGTATTTAGTTCTTAAAACAAAAAATGAAAAAAAAGTGGTTAGGGTCATTAATCTCCAAGATATTATGGAACTTTTAAGATGATCTGTTAAACTCTTACGAATTGACGTTAGTTATTGAAGTTTTATAACATTTGCAAATATCAGATTACCCACAATGGCCTCATCAAACAGTTTTATCCAGGAATTACGCGAAAAAGTTTCTTTGTCAGAGGTGGTAGGGAAAAAAGTGCAATGGGACAGTAGGAAAACTAACCAGCGTAATGGTGATTTTTGGGCTTGTTGCCCTTTTCATGAAGAAAAGACTGCCTCCTTTAAAGTAGATGATAAAAAAGGCTTTTATTACTGCTTTGGTTGTCACGAAAAAGGAGATGTCATCACTTTCCTTAGAGAAATAGAGAATCTAGACTTTTTTTCGGCTATTAAGCATTTGGCCTTCTTGGCTGGATTAGAGATTCCTAAAAACTTTGGGCCAAAAAAAACGTCTACTGATGAAAATATTAATAAAACTTTGGTAGATCTTCATAATCTGGCTGTGGACTTTTATAAAAATCACCTAACCCAGAAACCGCCTCTAGAAGTAGCACAATTTCTTGAGAATCGAATATCCTCCAGAAAGATAATAGAAGATTTTAAATTAGGATTCGCACCAGAGGGGAAAAAAAATCTTTATGATCACTTATGTCACCAAGGTTACAGTACAGAAACAATTGTAAAAAGTGGATTGTGCGCGAGAAATGAACAGGGAAAAATCTACGACCGATTTCGAAATAGGATAATCTTTCCAATAAAAAATCACGCCGACCAAGTAGTAGGTTTGGGAGGTAGAGCCTTAAGTAGTTCAGCAAAAGCAAAGTACCTTAATTCTCCTGAAACTGAAATTTTTCATAAAGGACGCCTACTTTTTAATCAAAATAATTTTTCAGGGCAAAAGCAAGCTAAATCCAAGCTAATAGTAGTTGAAGGATATATGGATGTAATAGCACTGAGTAAAATAGGATTTAAGAATTGCGTAGCACCCTTAGGAACAGCAGTAACCTCAGATCAACTGCAAAAAATTTGGCGCCTTTCGAATAATCCTATCTTCGCATTTGATGGGGATGATTCTGGGGAAAGAGCATTAGTTCGCTTAGCTTTTCTAGCTCTTCCACTAATTTCTGCCGAGAAAACAATCCAAGCTTGTAAGTTACCCACCGGACAGGATCCAGATGACATAGTATCAAAGTTTGGGGCAGACGCATTAGTCAACCTGCTTGAAAAACCAAAATCCTTGCATGAAGTACTCTGGGAGCATGAGACCAAGGGCATGAGTTTCAAAATACCAGAAAATCGGTCGCTTTTAGATAATAGAATCAAGAGTATACTAAAAAACATAATGGATATAAATTTGCGAAACCACTTCTCTTCAGCTTTTTTTGAACTCAAGAGGAAACTTTTTAGCATGGATGAAAATAGTTTTGCGAACTTCAGGAGTAGTCAAGGATTACTGAAACACAAATCTAAAAAGCTCAATAAAAATCAAACTAATCAAGCGACTAGTAGTACTAAAAAGTCCTTACTTGGTGGTAAAAATAAACCAAATTTTATGGAGTCAAGATTTCAAGAAACTGCTATTGTTATATCGCTAATTAACCACCCAGAACTAGCTACTTATTTTGCTAGCAAATTATCTGAAGTTAATTTTTTTTTCAAAGACCTACAGAAAATTTATGACAATATAATTTTACTTAAATCACAACTAAGAGGAGGCAACCAAAGCTTTTTAGAATGTCTTAATGAAAAATGCGGATATGATGTTTACACCAAACTAATTTCAACTGGTCACCTGAAGGTGAACCCATATTTTAAAGAGTTAACTTCATTTGGAGAGACTCAATTAATTTTAGACGATGTCCTTACAAAGAAAATAGCAAGACAAAATATCAATCAAGAGCTATCAGACGCCCAGGAAGATATTAAAGATAACAATGATGAAGCGCTAACCTGGCGACTGGTCCAAGCTAATCAATTTTTACACGAAGCCCAAATTGGAAGTAATATGGTAAACCGCTTTGATGACGAAAACCTGGAGCGAGATATTACGGAAATCAAGAATTTGATAAAAGATGAAATCTGGATTAAAAAAAAGTCAAAATAAAACGAATCACTATACGTTAAAGAGACTGATTCGGTTCCATTGTTTAAATAAATTGATACGGTGAGGTCGCATGCGTAACGGACCAGAAAAAAATAAAAGTCAAAAAGAAGACGAGTCTTCTAACTCACCCTTAGATGTCAATCAAAGCTCCATTAAAAAACTTATAGCGCAGGGTAAATCTAAGGGTTACGTGACCTACACAGAATTGAATAATTCTATGCCGCCAGGAGAGATGACATCTGAACAGATTGAGGATGTAATGACAACTCTGTCTGAGATGGGGATAACAGTAATTGATAGTGAAGAAGACCAAGATGAGAATCAGGATACTCCTGAAATAACTCCAAAGGATAATGAAGGTTCAAAAGAACTTGTGGCAGCCTCTTCTGGGACAGAGAATATGGATAGGACCGATGATCCTGTCAGGATGTATTTGAGAGAAATGGGATCAGTAGAGCTTTTGTCAAGAGAAGGTGAAATAGCAATAGCAAAAAGAATTGAGGCTGGCAGAAACACCTACATAGCTGGTTTATGTGAAAGTCCTTTAACCTTTCAGGCTATTACCATTTGGCGAGAAGAATTACTTGAAGAGCAAATAATGTTGCGCGATGTCATAGATCTTGACGCTACCTTTGATAGCTTTTCTGAGGTAGATAATAGTGAAGAAATTGACACATCACCTATAAAAAAAGGGGTCGAAACCGCCAATCAGGAATTGGATAGTATCCTCCAAAAGGATCCTCCATCAAACCTTTCGGAAAAATCACATAAGGAATCAGGATATTCTAATCCTAACAGTGATGAAACCAGTGAGAGTAATGGTGCACTTAGTGAATCAAATGAGACTGAAGAATACGATGATGACCAAGCCAATGTTTCTCTAGCAGCTATGGAAAGCTCTCTAAAACCAACTGTCTTGGAGACTTTAAAACATATAGCCGATACTTATGCTAAGCTGTCATCTCTTCAAGAAAATAGAATGCTTGCTGCATATGAAGAAAGAACTAAGTTTACCTCTAATGAAGAAAAAAAATATCAGGGATTAAGAACAGAAATAGTAGCTCTTGTTAATTCACTTCAGCTCCACAATAATAGAGTTGAAGCCCTAATTGATCAACTTTACGGACTAAATCGAAAAATGATGGGACTAGATGGTGCCCTGGTAAAAATGGCAGACCAATCTAGAATCAATAGACGTGAATTCATCGAAAACTATAAAGGATCTGAATTAGATCCTTTATGGCTTGCTAAAGTATCTAAATTTAAATCTAGAGGCTGGAGCCAATTTGTTGAAACTTTTGGAGAGAAAATAGATGAGATACGAGATGAAGTTGCTGAAATAGGGCAATATATAGGTGTAGATATAAGTGAATTCAGGAGGATAGTACAACAAGTACAAAAAGGTGAAAGAGAAGCGCGGTCCGCAAAAAAAGAAATGGTTGAAGCTAATCTCAGATTAGTTATCTCTATAGCAAAAAAATATACCAATCGGGGCTTGCAATTTCTGGACTTAATTCAAGAGGGCAATATAGGCCTCATGAAGGCAGTAGATAAATTTGAGTATCGAAGAGGCTATAAGTTTTCAACATATGCAACTTGGTGGATAAGGCAGGCGATAACAAGATCTATAGCAGATCAGGCCAGAACTATAAGAATTCCTGTCCACATGATAGAGACTATAAACAAACTAGTTCGCACAGGCAGGCAAATGCTGCATGAAATAGGTCGCGAACCAACCCCAGAGGAATTATCTACCAAACTACAAATGCCCCTTGAGAAGGTTCGTAAAGTAATGAAGATAGCTAAAGAACCTATTAGCCTAGAGACCCCCATAGGAGATGAGGAAGATAGCCAACTAGGGGATTTTATTGAAGATAAGAATGCTGTGCTACCTCTAGACAACGCTATTCAAGGGAACCTAAAGGAAACAACTACAAGGGTCTTATCTAGCCTAACTCCAAGAGAAGAAAGAGTACTGAGAATGAGGTTTGGGATAGGAGTTAATACAGATCATACCCTTGAAGAGGTAGGACAACAATTCAGTGTGACTAGAGAAAGAATTAGGCAAATTGAAGCAAAAGCATTAAGAAAATTGAAACACCCTAGCCGATCAAGAAAACTAAGGAGTTTTCTTGATACCTAATCTTGTAAAGGGAGCAGAAAAATGAGATGCCCATTTTGCGGAAACACAGACACCCAAGTCAAAGATAGTAGGCCAGCTGAAGATAATGTTTCAATAAGAAGACGTCGATTCTGTCCTGCCTGTGCTGGTCGTTTCACCACATATGAAAGGGTACAACTTCGAGACTTGATTATTATGAAAAAAGATAATCGTAGGGAAATTTTTGATCGGGATAAGTTAGAAAGGTCAGTTAGAATTGCTCTACAAAAACGGCCCATTGAAGTTGAAAGAATTGAACAAATGATCACCGGAATAGTCCGAAGATTGGAAAGCTTGGGTGAAACAGATATACCCTCAGATAAGGTAGGTGAAATCGTAATGGAAACATTAGCAAGGATAGATACAGTCGCTTATGTGCGATTTGCATCTGTTTATAAAAACTTTCAAGCTCCTGATGATTTTGAAGAATTTGTTTCCGAATTAAGACCAGATACTAACTAAATATTATGAAACCTCTAGATTCCTTAGCTGCCGATGTGAGATTCGTCAAACTAGCTATAGCCGTAGGTTATAGATCAATTGGGCATGCTTGGCCAAACCCACCAGTTGGCTGTGTTTTGGTCAAAGATGGTATAATTATTGGAACAGGTCATACTGGATCAAGAGGTAGACCTCATGCCGAAACTAATGCCCTGGCAGAGGCTGGTAATCAATCTAATGGTGCCACTGCATATGTCACTCTAGAACCTTGCTCACACTTTGGGGTGACAGCTCCCTGCGCCTTAAAATTAATTGAGGCTAATGTTAAAAGGGTAGTATGCCCCCTAGAAGACCCTGATCCCAGGGTCAGTGGTAACGGTTTTAGATTACTAGAAGAGTACGGAGTAATTGTAGATCGACTGCCCACACTTGAAAAAGAGGCCAAAAGGCTAGCTGAAGGTTTTTTAAAGGTTGTCGAAAAAAAGAGGCCATTCATAGCTTTAAAATTAGCGCTTAGTTTGAATGGAAAAATAGCAACCCAATCTAATGAAAGCCACTGGATCTCAGGGGAGGATTCTCGAGCATTGGTGCACTTCTTAAGATCACGCTATGATGGTATAATGATTGGAAAGAAGACTGCCTTAAAAGATAACCCTTATTTGAATTTAAGGGGACAATTTTCTCTACTACCATCACCAAAAAGAATTATCCTCGATCGAAATTTATCTTTGAAAAAAAGCAGTAATTTTGCAAAAAAATCAAACTATGATGATTTGATAATAGTGCATGACCAAAAGTATAGTTCAACTGCATTGCATAAATGGCATAAACATGGTGTTGAAACTATAGGCGTTAAGACAACAAAAGCACACAGGCTTGACCTTGAGGAGGTTTCTAATAGACTAGCAAACTTTGGACTGACTAGTATCCTGGTCGAAGGAGGTGGTGAGCTTGCTACTTCGTTACTAGATAAAGACTTGGTAGACTTAATCATTCTATTTACGGCAGGTGTACTTATAGACAAAAAGGGTGTTGACGGCTTTAATCCAATTGTAAATTCTAACTTTACCTTGTCTCAAGCCCCAAGGTTTTCTCTAGATAAGGTGTTAAAAGTTGGAAACGATGTTGCTCACCTTTGGCGTCCTCTCTGCTAGACAACCATTGGAGCCTTATATTATCTGGATTTAAGTATGCCAAGATTCGACCCAAAAAACATTTGATGTTTAGTAAAATTCAGAATAAAACACAAAACAAAAAATTCGGTTGGAATTTTTTAAAAAACCCAGTTAAGGGGAAAACTTAACCTTTAGAGAGAAAAATGTTTACTGGAATAATATCAAGTATTGGAACCTTGACCGATTTAAAAGATGGTGAAATCTTGAAGGCAAAAATCCGTTGTTCCTATGAGTACCAAACTGTAATTGAGGGTGGTTCAATAGCGCATGACGGGGTTTGCCTTACTGTTGTAAACAAAATGTTGGAAGATGATGGTATGTCGTATGAAGTAGAAGTTTCGACAGAGACCTTATCCAAAACAAATATAAAAAAAAGAAATGGGGGTTGGGCTGTTGGAAAAGAAATCAACTTGGAACGATCACTAAGGGTAGGTGACGAATTAGGAGGCCATATAGTCACTGGGCATATAGATGGCATAGCTAAATTAGTTCAGGTCGAAAATATTGATAAGAGTATAAAGCTAACATTCAAGGTACCAGATACTCTTACCAGACTAATCGCACCCAAAGGCTCTATTGCCCTTAATGGGACGTCTTTAACTGTTAATGAGGTCAACAGATCACTATTCACTGTAAATATAATTCCCCATACACAAAGAGTCACTACTTGGAAAAACTGTATGATTGGTGATTTTTTTAACCTAGAAATTGATCTTATGGCACGTTACATATCTCGTCTAATAAACCCTGAGGAGAGGAATGAAAAAATTTAAAAAAAGTGCCCTGTCCAAAAATTTCTACAACCAACCTGCTATTTCAAATATTGAAGAAATTATTGAAGAGGCCAGAAACGGTCGGATGTTTATCCTCGCAGATGACGAAGATAGAGAAAATGAAGGTGATATTATAATCCCAGCACAAATGTCTACTCCTGAAACAATAAACTTCATGGCAACATATGGTAGGGGTTTGATTTGTCTTGCACTTACACCTGACAAAATAGAGTCTTTAAAATTGCCACTTATGGCTGCGTCTAACTCATCTAGGCACGAAACAGCTTTCACAGTTTCAATAGAGGCTAAGGATGGAGTTACTACAGGTATATCAGCTCATGATAGAGCCCTAACAATTTCAACAGCTATCAATCCAATATCAGGACCAACTGATATTGCAACACCAGGACACGTTTTCCCACTTAAAGCAAGAAAGGGAGGAGTACTAGTTAGGGCTGGTCATACGGAAGCTGCAGTAGATATTGCCCGTCTCGCAGGTTTGAACCCATCAGGAGTAATTTGTGAAATTATGAATCAAGACGGAACTATGGCTAGGATGCCAGATTTGATAACTTTCGCTCGATACCATAAATTAAAGCTAGGGACTATTTCAGATCTCATAGCCTATCGAAGAAAACATGATAATCTGGTAAAAGAGGTAAAACTTGAGATGGTCACTTCAGCGTATGGCGGAGACTGGGAATTAAGAACCTTTCAAGATGAAATTTCTGGAGCAAAACACTATACCTTATCTAAAGGAAAAATTGATAAAGATGAAGCAATAATTGTGCGTATGCATGTATTGAATACTTTTACCGATGTTATTGGAGTTGACCCTAAGAGATTGAACCAAATTAATGATTGTATGCTCCAAATAAGTGAGCAAGATCGAGGTGTTTTAGTCCTACTTAACAGTACCAGTTCTGAAGAAAACAAATCTGAGCATCCTCCTCACATCATAAGGCAGTATGGGATTGGAGCGCAAATACTAAAAGCTCTTGGCATTAAAAAAATACGCCTCTTAAGTAATTCTGGAACACCAAAGTTAATTGGAATAGAGGGTTATGGCTTAGAAATTTCAGAAACGATACCTATAAAAAGTTCCAACAAAAAATGAAATCTGTACTTTTTAAAAAATCTCCAAAACAAATTGGATCAGTCCTAAACAGTAAGATTGCCTTAGTAGTATCACCATACTACAAGGACATCACAAATAACCTAATTTCCGGGGCAAAAAGGGCCCTCGCTGAATCAAAGATTGAATTAGAGATTATAAAAGTGGATGGAGCATTAGAAATACCTGGGGCTATTAGCATAGCTAGAGATAAATTCGATGGATTCGTTGCCCTTGGCTGCGTTATTAGGGGAGAAACGAGTCATTATGAAATAGTAAGTCAAAATAGTGCTCAAGGAATAATGCAATTGACCATAGAAGGGATGTGTATTGGTAATGGGATAATTACTGTAGAAAATCTGGAACAAGCTAAAGAAAGGTCTGATCTAAATAGGTTGGATAAGGGCGGTGATGCAGCTCAAGCAGCTATTGGATTGATGCGGTTAAAGCAGAAATATATTAAAAGTTAAATCCTGCTTTGGTGTTGAAAGTATGATAAAAGAAAGTAAGCTCACAAAAAGAAAAGTGTCAAAAGCGGTGTCTAGACTTTATGCTGTCCAAGCTTTATTCCAAATGGAATCAGGAGATCTAGCTCTTGAGAAGGTGCAGTTAGAATTTTCTATTTATCGAGATCAGGAAAATTGTGAAAATAATAACTTTGTCAGGGCTGATTTACCTTTGTTCAAAAAAATACTTGAAGGAACTATAAGAAACCAGAATCTTATTGATCAACTTATAGTAGATTTACTAAAGGATGGTTGGCCATTTGACCGCATAGACCCTACTCTTAGGTCTATTTTTAGAGCTGCAGCTTCTGAACTTTTACTTGGAACACCCCCAAAGGTAGTGATCAATGAATTTTTAGAAATAGCAAAGGCTTTTTTCCCAGTGGGTCAGGAATGTAAGTTAGTCAATGGGATATTAGATGGTATGGCAAAAAATATTTTGAAAAGTGAAAATTGTTAGGACAAATTAAAAGATGCTGCATACTTTTCACAAGATTTTATTCTAGTATAAAGCACAATAAGAGTAATCATAAATTGAATTTTGAATTTCTAGGGAACCCTTTAGGAACTACTTTCCCGGCCTGGGCCCTTTTTCCCATCCAATTAGAAATGTCTTTCACTACTTTCTTTCTACCTGAGGAGTCTTTCCACTCCAGCCCCTCTTCAAATTGAAATGTGCTCAAATCAGAAAGCATAGAATCTTTAAGCTTTTGTAGTCGGACGCCTTTTCCGCGGGCTAATTCGGGTAGTTCTTCTAGCCTAAAAATAAGTAATTTTCGACTTGTCCCAACTGTAGCCACTAATTTCCCCTTAACCTGTGTTAAACAGTTAGCAAATATTCCAGGTTTTAGATTCAGTATTTTTTTTCCGGACTTGGTCTGAGCAAGCATGGACTCGTGGTTAACAATAAATCCATCACCTGCTGACGATGCTACAATAACTTGAGTCTTTGATTTAAATAAGAAAATTTTAATAATTTCGGCCTGATTAGGCAAATCGGTTATCAATCTCACTGGTTCTCCCTGAGTCCGACCACCTGGTAACTGACTGACTGGAACGGTATATGCATGCCCATTACTACCAAAAATTAATAGCTTATCAGATGTTTTAGCGCTAAGAATAAATCTTTGATTATCCCCTTCTCTATATTTTATCTCACTAGGGTTCAAATCTTTTATCTTAACTACTCTAATCCACCCTAGTTTAGAAACAATAATTGTTACATCCTCTGATTCTATTAAATCAGGTAGGGTTATCTCTTGTATTTCTTTAAATTCCTCAATGGTTGTACGTCGCTTAAGATATTCTTGATCAGAAGCCAATTTTTTCTTAAGACTTTCGATATTTTTTCTGACCTGATCCCACTGCTCCTTCTCATTATCCAAAAGAAATTCCAGACTTAATCTTTCCTTAAGTAATTCGTCCTTCTCAGTTTCTAACTGCATTTGCTCTAATTTTCTTAATGATCTAAGCCTCATGTTAAGGATTGCCTCAGCTTGGTTTTCAGTAAGGTCAAATTCAGTTTGAAGGTCGAGCTTAGGCTTGTCTCTATATCGAATAATGTTTATAACTTTATCAAGGTTAAAAAATGCTACTAGATAACCTTCCAATAGATGTAATCTTGACTCTATATTTTCTAATCTAAATCTAGATCTGCGTTTTAGAACATTTCTTGCGTGCCTTAAATATTCATTTAATAATTCTCGCAAACTAGAAACTTTTGGAATTTTGCCATTAATTAAAACGTTCATATTTAATGAAAAACGAGTCTCTAGTTCTGTTTTTTTGAAAAGTATTTCCATCAACCCATCAGGGCTTATAGTACGAGTTTTAGGCTCAATAATGATGCGCACATCTTCAGCACTTTCATCCCTAAGATCAGAGATAATACTAAGTTTTTTTTCATTTATCATATCAGCCAATTTTTCAATCAACTTGGCTTTTTGTACTCCATATGGGATTTCAGTGATGACAATTTGCCAACCTCCTTTAGGCAAGTCTTCCCTATGGTAACGAGCGCGAAGCCTAAAACTACCTCTTCCGGTCCTATATGATTCTAAAATTGAGTCCTTAGGTTCAACAATAATCCCACCAGTAGGAAAATCAGGCCCTTTAAATAAAGTCATTAAATCTAAATCACTCAGGGTAGGCCGTTGACTTATTTTTACAGCCGCATCACATATTTCCAGAATATTATGGGGAGGTATGCTAGTGGCCATCCCAACGGCTATTCCATACGCCCCATTTGCCAGTAATTGAGGGAAAAACCCTGGTAAAACTTCTGGCTCTTGCTCAGATCCATCGTAGTTGTCCTTAAAATGGACAGCTGATTCGTCAAGGCCCTCAAGCATTATAATTGAAACATCACTAAGCCTAGCTTCCGTGTAACGTTGTGCTGCTGGATTATCTCCGTCAATATTACCGAAATTGCCTTGGCCCTCCACTAATGGATATCTCGTACTGAAGGTTTGAGCTAACCTTACTAGCGCATCATAAATAGCTTTATCACCATGTGGATGGTAATTTCCCATTACCTCTCCAACAATTTTAGCACATTTCCTAAAGGAGCTTCTTGGGGACAGTTTCAATTGTCTCATAGCATAAAGAATACGCCTATGAACAGGCTTCAACCCATCTCTACTGTCAGGTAAAGCTCTATCAGTGATTGTAGAAAGCGCATAAGTTAGATATCTATCCCCAAGAGCCTTATCCAATTGCTCATTTATAATTAAAGAAGGTTTTGAAGCTCCATTTTTTTGGTTATCTTTTTGCATTTTTGATTTATACTATTTTTTTCTTTTTTCTGTAAGTGGTCAAAATAGGGAAAATAAAAAAAAATATTGTTATAACGGGTTGCTCAAGTGGAATAGGGCGGGATGCGGCTATTACCCTTGCCTCAAAGGGTTGGAGAGTACTTGCAACCTGTAGATCTGAATCTGACTGCAAATATTTCGAAAAGATTGGGATTGAAAGTTTCCCATTAGACCTTAGTGATGAGAACTCAATATCTTCAGCAGTTGAAATAATCGCAGAAAAAACTTCTGGAATGTTAGATGCTATTTTTAATAATGGTGCTTTTGCAATTCCTGGAGCAATAGAAGATTTGCCAAGGTCAGCTATGAGGGAAATCTTTGAAGTCAACGTATTCGGTCAATTTGACCTGATAAATAGATGCTTACCATTAATGCTAAATACAAAAGATCCAAGAATTATAAATTGTTCTTCAGTCCTTGGGTTTATTGCCCTGCCTTATCGTGGAGTATATTCAGCAACTAAATTCGCGCTCGAAGCACTTACTGATGCCATGCGGCGAGAAAATTATAATGTGCCAATAAAAATAATATTGTTACAACCAGGTCCAATAAATACCCAAATTAGGAAAAACTCTATCCCCCACTTTAAGAAATGGGTTAGGTGGAATGAATCTAATCATAAAGAAGTCTATAGGGATATTGTTATTAAAAGGCTCTACGGAAACACTAGTGACGACTTACTCAACAAATTTGAATTAAAACCTAATTCCGTTACTGCAGTTCTTGAAAAGGCTCTCCTATCAAAAAATCCTAAGAGTCGGTACCTAATCACTAGACCCACTTTAGCTGCTAAAATTTTGGTCACCATATTCCCCACTAGGGTACTAGACTGGATGTTTAAAATCTGATACGCCATTTGAAATTTAAATTTCTCATATCAACCTCTGGATTTTCATGTCGTCAACATTATTTGTAATTGCCATAATGTTCTGCTTGCTGGTACTCATTGTATTGACACTTGGAATAGGCTCATTCCTAAAGGGAGGACAGATTAGTAAATTGTATTCCAACAAATTAATGCGCGTCAGAATCATATTACAGGCCATAGCAGTTCTTTTGATAATTGCCTTTGTTTATTTTGATAAGAAAGGATAATAAATGATTGTTTTAAATAAAATATATACAAGAAAAGGTGATGATGGAAAGACTGAACTTGGTGATGGAAATAGAATTGAAAAATTTTCAACAAGGGTTGAGGCGTATGGGACTGTAGATGAAGTCAATTCTGTAATTGGTACTGTCACCTGCTTGGATATAGATACTGAGCTTAAGACAGCTCTTGAAAGAATTCAAAACGATCTATTCGACGTGGGCGCTGACTTATGTTTGCCAGAAAGTAATAAAAATAATTCAGCTAATAAGCCTCTGAGAGTTGGAAACGAACTAGTATTAAGGATAGAATCAGAAATAGATACTATGAATAAAACTATTGAACCTATAAGATCTTTTGTTCTACCTGGTGGTAATGAAATAGCAGCCAAGTTTCACCTTTGTCGAACAATCTGTAGAAGAGCAGAAAGGAGGGTTGTTAAGTTGTTAGAAACGGACCAAATCAACATGGAGATACTGATATATCTTAATCGACTCTCAGATTGGTTCTTTGTTGCAGCTAGAAAATCAAACAATAATGGTAAAGATGACGTATTGTGGAAGCCAGCCGATAATCAAAGGTCCTGAACTAAGATTTAGGCGTTAACATGCGACAAATTCCCAAATTTACATTAGAATGAAAATGGAAATAAATTAATATAAGGTTTAGCACTTTTAGGAAAGATTGTTATGAAGATATTGGTACCAGTTAAAAGAGTAATAGATTATAATGTAAAGGTAAGAGTTAAACCAGACGGTAGTGGGGTGGACCTATCAAATATTAAGATGTCCATGAATCCCTTCGATGAGATAGCCCTTGAAGAAGCAATAAGGATTAAGGAAGCTGAAAAGGCTGAGGAGATTATAGCTGTTTCAATAGGCCCTGCTCAGTCCCAAGAGACCCTGAGAACAGCTTTAGCAATGGGCGCTGATAGAGCAATATTGGTGATTGCTACAGATGATGTAAATGAAGATATTGAACCTCTAGACGTTGCAAAAATCTTACAAGCTATAGTTGATGAGGAAAATATTTCCCTTATCCTTTGTGGAAAACAGGCGATAGATAATGACATGAATGCTACGGCACAAATGCTATCAGCGCTATTGGGATGTTCCCAAGCTACATTTGCATCCAAAATTGAGCTAGATCAGGATAAAGCCATTGTGACCCGCGAAGTTGACGGAGGACTACAAGTAATTAATATTTCCCTTCCATCAGTTATTTCAGTTGATCTTAGGTTGAATGAACCTAGATATGCAAGTCTCCCAAATATTATGAAAGCAAAAAGAAAACCACTTGAACAAAAGACCCCAGATGATTTTAAAATTAAAATAAAAAATAGGTTGGAGATTATAAAAACAAATGAGCCTCCAGAAAGGGAGGCTGGGATTAAAGTTGCTTCAGTAGATGAGCTTGTGGAAAAATTAAAAAATAATGTGGGAGTGATTTGACATGTCCGTACTTGTTGTTGCAGATATAATTAACGATGATTTATCAATTGATCAGACTGGGAAAACAATTTCTGCAGTCTCTGGATTAGGTGAAATAACCGTGCTTTGTGCATGTGGAGATGCAGGTAACGCCTCAAAGGAGGCTGCCAAGTTTGACGGAGTAAGCAGAGTTCTATCAGGAAGCCATCACGATTTTGAAAATGGATTAGCTGAACCAATGGCTAACTTAATTGTAAGTCTAGCAAAAAATTATGACTATATAGTTTCAGCTGCGACTGCAAACGGTAAAAATATTTTACCAAGAGTGGCAGCTTTACTAGATGTAATGATAATAACAGACATATCTAAAGTGCTTTCTAAAGATACTTTCGAAAGACCAATTTACGCAGGAAATGCGCTCCAAGTAGTGAAAAGCACTGATGTCAAAAAAATAATTAGCATAAGGACAGCTAACTTTGAAGTAACTCCTCAAACTAATAATTGTATAATAGAACCCATAAGCAATTATGAAACAACCAATGTTTCATCAAACTGGGTTGAAGATAAAATCAAGAATAATGACAGACCAGAACTAACCTCTGCTAAAGTAGTAGTTTCGGGTGGCAGAGGTATTGGTAGTGAAGAAAACTTTGAAATAATAGAAAAACTAGCTGTAAAGCTTGGTGCAGCTGTGGGAGCTTCAAGAGCTGCAGTAGACTCTGGGTATGCTCCAAACGATTGGCAGGTTGGCCAAACCGGCAAGGTAGTTGCTCCTGAGCTCTATATCGCAGTCGGAATTTCTGGAGCTATTCAACACTTGGCAGGGATGAAGGACAGCAAGGTAATAGTTGCAATAAATAAAGACGAAGAGGCTCCAATTTTTCAAGTAGCAGACTATGGACTTGTAGGAGACCTGTTTAAAATAGTTCCTGAACTAGAAGATAAACTTTGATAAATATCCCGGTGTATTTGTAAATGAAATTCGAAGCCCAACTCATAGGAATTATTGGAGCAGGCCAGATGGGTTTAGGTATAGCCCAGGTACTTGCTACATCTGAACTAGATGTGATAGTCCACGATAATGATAATAAGGTGCTCTCAAGGGCTCCCAAGATGTTGGAAAAATCGATTATGAGGGCGGTAGATAAAGGCAAGTTAACTGAGGCAAATTCCTCAGGTGTACTTGATAGAATAGTTTTAAAGTCACAAATCTCTGATCTGGCTAATTGTGACCTTATTATAGAAGCAGCAACAGAAGATGAACTAATTAAACATAAAATTTTCCAGAGCCTTATCCCAAATTTACGGCCAGATACTATCCTCACTTCAAATACATCTTCAATTTCTATTACCAGACTTGCTGCTAGAACTGATAGACCCGACAAATTTATGGGGTGTCATTTCATGAAGCCAGCACCCATCATGCAATTGGTAGAATTAGTTAGAGGAATAGCTACAAGTCACGAGACAACTGTTGTTCTCAAGTCGTTAGTAGAAAAAATAGGTAAAACTGCAACTTACTCCGAGGATTTTCCTGCATTTATCGTTAATAGAATTCTTATGCCAATGATAAACGAAGGTATATATGCATTATATGAAGGTGTTGGTACAGTGCACAGTATCGATACCTCAATGAAATTAGGTGCCAATCATCCGATGGGACCATTAGAGCTAGCTGATTTCATAGGTTTAGACACTTGCCTCGCTATTATGAATTCCTTACACGATGGGCTAGCTGATACTAAGTATAGACCCTGCCCATTATTAGTAAAGTATGTAGAAGCTAACTGGCTAGGAAAAAAGAATGGTATGGGTTTTTATAACTACTCGAGCAACCCTGCCAAGCCAACTAGATAACTCACCTACCTTCTCCAAAAAAATTAGCTACTAAATCAGTCAATGCATCCTCTACATCTTGAGAGTCTTTCCCACTTACTCTAATCGTAAGAACCACACCCTGTTCAGCTGCTAAGGTTAGCAAGCCCATAATTGAGTTACCAGGAACCATTAATCTACCCTTTGAAACCTCAACACAAGATTCAAAAGTATCTACTAAGGCAGCAAACTTCGCAGAAGCTCTAGCGTGTAAACCTCGTTCATTAATAATTTTTAGTTTAAAGGTTTTTTCAGTTATTTGATTTCTTTCTAATTCTTCTTCCTTACTATCTTTTTTCAATTTTTAAATCCCGATGCTTGACAAATACCACCCTACCTTTGTTTTTTAATACTTTCCCAAGCTCAGTAGCGACTACAACTGATCGATGTTTGCCACCAGTACAGCCTATCCCTACAGAAAAGTGGGTCTTTCCCTCTTTTTCAAATAAAGGAAACAAAAAATTCAAGAGCGTACTTATATAATGCAAAAATTGTTTAAATTCAGGTAACGTTATAACAAATTCTTTGACTAGATCTGAAGTACCATCCAACTCTCTCAATTGACTCTGCCAATGCGGATTCTTTAAAAATCTACAGTCAAAAACCATATCCAAGTTCCTTGGCAAGCCATCCTTATAAGAAAATGATTGGATCAAAATGGTAAAACTGTCTGACTTATTTGTTTTAACATACTTTAACAACTCTTCGCGTAACTCATTTGGGCTATAATCAGTTGTATCAATCACAACCTGTGCTTCAGATTTTAATGGCTGCAGTAGTAGAATTTCCTCCTTCAATGCCTGGGATAAAGACTTTACTCCAGACAAGGGATGTTTCCGACGAGTTTCGTTAAACCTAGAAAGAAGCTTGTGATGTTCACATTGTAAAAAAAAGAGATACACCTTAATTCTATCTTCTTTTTTAAACCTCCTCACCATAGATAATAACAGCTCAGGAGAGAAATCCCTTGTACGAATATCAATCCCCAGAGCTATATATTTACTATCTGAAGGCCTTGATATCAGGCTGGGTACCATGGATATAGGAATATTATCTATAATCTCATAACCACTATCCTCAAGGGCATTAAGTGCCGTAGTCCGTCCAGCACCAGACGAACCAGTAATTACTATCAAATCATTTTTAGCACCTTTAAACATAGCTCATTAATTTTCTTACAAGTCGTCAATTAAACCATACCTTAATCGTAGGAATAAGGCTGCCTCGTTTCCAGATTTTGGGTTGAAAGGTATCAATTGAATTGATTTACCAAAGCAAATTCTTGTAGCCATTCGAGGTAATCTATCAGCCACTTTATTAGTTAGTTCGATAAAGTAGAAAAGTTCTGTTTTTTTTATAATGGGCAATGCTATTAAACCAATACCTCTTGACTCAATGGCGCGGGGAGAAGTTTCTGGCCTACTTAAAAATATCTTTCCATTTTTATACTCAAAAAGGGTCTGATCGTCTGAAACCAAATTAGCACCCATGGCTATTAGTTTTATTGCCAAACTACTCTTCCCAAAACCAGATGCTCCAATTATCGAAGTCCCTTGTCCTAGAACATCTATGGATGTGGCGTGTAAGATCCTACTTCTTTTAGAAAATTCAACCATCACATATCTGACTTTAGATCAACTTAGTTGTAAGCGAAAGCAATAAAGAAATAAACTACACTAAAGTTTTTGATGTGGATCTATAAACACTTTCACTTTCTATGAAACTGGAATATCTTTATATTAATTCAAGTTCTTTAACCATGGAACCTCCTAATGGGACATAATTTTAATTTTGAACACCTCTCGATAAATCTCAGTTTAGAAGCTTTAGTTGAAATAGTTATAGCTAAAAAAGAAGGTGTCCTTGGTAGAGGTGGTAGCATCCTAGTATATACAGGTAAACATACTGGCCGGTCCCCAAATGACAAATATTTAGTTTACCAAGAAGAATTAAAAGAGAAGATCTGGTGGGACAATAATAATAAAATATCTGAAAAGCACTTTGAAATACTTTGCTCTGACATCAATGATTATGCGAATTCGAAACAATTTTTTAGTCAGGACCTATTGGCATGTGCTGATAAAAATTTTCAATTAAAGGTTAGAGTATTTACCGAATATGCTTGGCATAGCGCATTCATAAAGCATCTTCTTATTTCACCTACTGCTGAAGAACTTAATTCATTTGAAGCTGAATTTACCATAATAAACTGTCCAAATTTTAGGGCATCTCCAGAAAAACATGGTTGTAATTCAGAAACATTAATAGTCATAAATTTTCAAAAAAAAATGGCTATAATTTGTGGTACTGAATATGCTGGAGAAATAAAAAAGATAGTTTTTACAATTCTTAATTATCTATTGCCAGAAAGAGATGTAATGCCAATGCATTGCTCTGCTACTCAAGAAAAAGAAGACCCTTCCAATGTTACAATTTTTTTTGGACTATCAGGTACAGGCAAAACAACTTTGTCTTCAGACGAAAACAAAATCCTCGTTGGAGATGATGAACATGGTTGGTCTAACAATGGTGTTTTCAATTTTGAAGGTGGTTGCTATGCAAAAACTATAAACCTCAGTGAAGAAGATGAACCACAGATTTTTGGTACTCTGACAAAATTTGGAACCATCATTGAAAATATGACTTTTGAGGATTCTAATAGGTTCCCAAACCTAGATGATTCCTCTATCACACAAAATACTCGCTGTGCCTATCCGCTAAGTTATATTGATAATATTTCTCCGAATAGTTGCGCTGATCTACCAAAAAATATTATTATGTTGACTTGTGACGCATTTGGCGTTCTACCTCCAATTAGTGAACTATCACTAGCTGAATCTATATTCTATTTTTTGTCAGGTTTTACTTCAAAAGTTGCGGGAACAGAGGGTGGGGTAGTTTCTCCTAGCCCAACATTTTCAAGTTGTTTTGGAGCTCCCTTCTTACCGCTTCATCCCCATGTGTATGGTACACTTCTTAAGGCTAGATTACTTGATTCTGGCTGTAAATGTTGGTTAGTAAATACAGGCTGGATTGGAGGAGGATATACTGTTGGAAAAAGGATTGATATACCCACCACTAGGAAAATAATCTCAGCCATTACAAGTAACTTACTGAAAAATATTAGTAAAGAAATAGACCCTAGTTTTGGCCTTAAAGTTCCATTTGAAGTTCCAGGCGTTGAAAAGAGGCTCCTAAGTCCTCGTTCCCTATGGGAAAAAGAAGACCTCTATGACAATGAAGCCAAAAAAGTAAGGCAAATGTTTATTGAAAATTTTAAGCAATTCAAATCATTTGTTGACAAAGACGTTAATAATGTGGTCGAGAAATTAAAATCTTTTTAAAAGGAAGATTCATTTCTATGACTTAAATGACTGTATAGTTTGTAGTAATAAAGGTTTTTTCAGTCGAATTTCAAAAAGGTCCCAAGGGAAAATTACTACTCAAGTAAAAGAGATCTAAGATAATGGAAAAGAAATATTTAGAACTATTGTCAATTTCAGAGGAAATCCTTGAAATTGTAACAGTGCTGTTGAAGAAAAAAAAACAGGCTAGTGCCGACCCTGAGATTAAATGGTTTGATGACAATCAGTTTCTGGTTCATGGATTAGCATGGCTAGCTACATATGTGGAAGCCTTAAAACAAATAACTAATTGGGCAAGAAATCTTTACCAGACAAATACCATATCTGAGTTTGAGTCTTTGGCACTTGAAGTAGCCTTTAGTGAATACTTTCAACAAATTATTCATGGGATCCCTATGTCCCAAACCGAGATAATCAGATTAAAGGACTTTGGGATTGAACAAAAGTATATTTCTCTTATTTTAACCAATCTCACTGTAATAAACATTACTAAGCAAGACAATATTAACAAGAGAAAAAAAAGGCTAGTCAGACTAGCTATAGAAAAAGAGAAATCAGTGGTTTTGGAACAGTCTGGGTTAGACACTGAATTCCAAGTCATAAGGGATCAATTCTACAAATATAATAATTCCAGAGTAAAAAATTATGCAAATGTCTGGCATAGAAATGATCAACTAATTCCTCTGGAAATAATTGACGAACTCGCTCAAATGGGAGTTTTTGGTTTGACAGTACCTGAAATGTATGGTGGTTCCGGATTAAACAAATTAGCGATGTGCGTAGTTTCTGAAGAATTATCAAGAGGCTACATTGGTCTTGGTAGTTTGGGGACTCGAACTGAAATTGCAAGTGAGTTAATTTTGAATGGAGGGACTAAAAAACAAAAGGAATACTACCTGCCAAAAATATCTGGAGGTAAGTTAATACCAGCAGCAGTCTTTACTGAACCAAATAGCGGATCTGACCTTGCTTCCATAACAACTACTGCCAAGAAAAATGGAAATAAATATTTGGTAACAGGAAATAAGACATGGATTACCCATGCATCCAGATCAGATCTAATGATAATATTAGCCAGAACAAATCAGGATGTTACGAAAAAAAATAGAGGATTATCTATCCTACTAGCCCCAAAGACTAGAGGTACAGAAAAAGCTTATTTCCCAGATGATAATATTGCGGGCACAGAAATTAAAGTCTTGGGTTATAGGGGAATGAAAGAGTTTGAAATACGCTTTGAAAACTTTGTAGTGAATGAAACCGGCCTTTTGGGTAATCTTGAGGATTTTGGTTTCTCACAACTCATGAATACTTTTGAAAGTGCTAGAATTCAGACAGCCGCACGATCTTTAGGTGTAGCCCAAAATGCTCTTGATCTGGCTTTATCCTATGCCTCAACTAGAACTCAGTTTAATAATCAGCTTATAAATTTCCAAAGAATTTATAATAAAATAGCCCTTATGATAATAGAAATTATATTAGGTAGACAGTTAGTATACTTCGCTGCAAAAAATAAAGATCTCAGCCAGAGGTGTGACTTAGAGGCAGGCATGGCTAAGCTCTTATGCGGTAGAATTGCTTGGTCTTGCTCAGATAATTCTTTACAGATCCACGGTGGCAACGGTTACTCTCTTGAGTACGACATTAGCAGGGTACTATGTGATTCGCGGGTTTTGAGCATATTCGAGGGGACTGCTGAAATCCAGGCCCAAATAATAGGAAAAAGAATACTTAATTCTTAGAACTAGCTAGCTACTTTATCAAAATTATAAGCACAAAAAATAAATATTGCCTATTTATGGGCTTTCGCACAAAAATGCTTCTTTGGCTAAATATCTACAAGAATACTATAACTCAGTCTAGGCAGTATATTAAGCCGACAAAAGGTTAATAAACCTTTTCCTAATAATAAGTGTTTTCTTTTTCTCTATCGAAAAGTCTAACCACTTTTCTATAAAAAATCCAGTTACACTTAAGCCTTTGACTAGCTCAAGATAAGAAGGATTATTGGAAGAGTTATCTTTACGTAATATTGATGGAAATGGTAATAATTTTGAATGATATTTTTCTCCAACCTCTTTACATATAGCTTTCCCTGACTTTGGAGAAATATAAATAAGGCCTTCTCTAACTTCAGTGACTGCACACTTTTCTAAGTCTAGACCAAACCCAATTGCTGATAATAATTTCAGTTCCCAGCCTAGGTAAAAAAATTCCCAATTCTTCTTGCTGGAAATTTGATCAAGGAATCTAATTGTTTCACTGTAGAGCTCTGGCATAGGATCTCTCTCGGCTAATATAGATATGCACAAAGCTGACAAAGAGTTAAAAGCGGCTAGCCCCTTTTGATTGAACATAAGGGTATCCGCTCGAGTTTTAATTAATTCTACTTTAAAAGTTCCCAAATTTTCTTCTATTCTACTGGCCCAGTTCAGAGAAAGCTGAGAACTTGGCTGTAAGGTTGATACGATTTTTGGGGAATAGGCATTACGAACTAATCCAGCATGGCGACCCCTTTTGGAAGTGAAGACCTGAAGAAGAGCTGAGCGCTCCCCCTGAGGTAATGTATTGAGAAGTATGCCTTCATCTGCCCAATCCATTTTTATACTAAAAATTAAACTCATCTAGCAAATGTCGACCCTTAGGATCCTCAATTTCTAGTACCCATAGGTCCGGGTCGAATGAGCATTGCTTATTTATGGTTTCGTTTATTACTTCCTGAGCATTAGTATCAAATATGGTCCAAAATCTTTGACCATTCATATTTGGAACTCGGTGATAAAGGCTAGCATGACCACCCGTGGTGCTAACTTTGACAAGAATAGCGCCAGCTGTTTTGTCACCGGCTTTATTTATATATATGGGAATTCCTTGCCTTTCCAAACTAGCTCTATATGCAGCTATCCAAATTTCAGCCGTTATTCGGACATCACTTTTATCTTGCATCATTTTGGTTCCTCTAGAGAATTAAAAGTTGGCTTCTCTTTTTTTATTAGTTTGACTTCTAAGAACAGATGAACTTTTTTATCAAGGGCTTTCCCCATACTCAACCTAGAACGACTGGAAATTGCCTTGATAGTTTGTCCCAACTTACCAATTATCATAGCACGATGCCTAGCATTCTGTACCTTGATTAATTGTTCCACTCTAATACTACCATCACGAAGTTTCTTAATTAAATGGGTATCAACTTCTAAATTATATGGTACTTCTTGGTGAACGCGCAGTAAAATTGTTTCTCGGGTTTTTTCATTGAGGAACTTCTTAAAACTCATATCGTGTTTTTTTTCTAGTGGGTAAGCCCATGACTTTTTTGGTAAATTCGTATACACCCAAGAGATTAGATCACTTACTCCATATCCCTTAAGGGAGGATATCATAAAAGTCTTTTTAAAAGGGATGTAATTATTGATTTGCTTGCTCCTCAGAAGCAAATTTTCTTTTGAACACCTATCTATTTTATTCATTATAAGTACAGGATCGGGCATTTCCTGACTTGAAGATTTCAGTTCATCGAACAAATTCAATAAAGTTTGAGAGACAGGCTTACTACTATCTACAACAATCATAATAAAATTAGCACCAATTACAGCATCCCAGACCTGGCTCAGAAAACTTCGTGCTATTCTTGCAACTCCAGTTGAAAGACCTGGGGTATCAATCACTACAATTTGTGAGTCGCCTTTACTTTTTATCCCTTTGACCTGTTCGCGTGTTGTATTTGCTTTATGAGTTACAATAGAAATATCTTCATTTATCATTTTATTAAGCAAAGTGGACTTACCAACATTGATTTCTCCTAAGATAGCTATTATCCCAAATTTATTTTGTTCCTGTTGATTCATATTTCTTTTTCTAGCTGAATCAAAAGATCTTTGGCCGCAATTTGTTGAGCACTTCGCTTAGATTTTTCTTTCCCAATAGCGGAGAGACCATTCCCTATTCTAACCTCAACATAAAAAATAGGTTCGTGATCAAGCCCATCACGCTTCATATCAATGTACTGCGGTAGACCCATACCTCTTGCTTGTACCCAATGCTGGAGCATCGTTTTGGGGTCTAATTCCACTTCACTAAGGTTGTTTAGTTTAGCCTTCCACAAAGTTACAAGGACATTACTTACTGTATTCATATTCGAATCTAGATATATGGCTGCTATCAAGGCCTCCATTGCATCAGCTAAAATTGCCTTCTTTGTTCTTCCTCCATATTTAGATTCAGATTTTCCCATTATCAAAGATTTTCCAAGCTCAATCTTCTCAGCTATCTCTGCGCATGCTTCCCTACAAACAAGTGAGTTGAGATTTAAAGCCAACGTCCCTTCTCTCCAATTTGGATAAGCCTTAAAAAGATAGTCTGAAATTACGAATCCTAAAATACGATCACCTAAAAATTCCATTCTTTGATTATTAAGATGCCCTCTAGATTTAAGGGAGGAATGAACAAGCGCCTGTTCTAACAAATCAGCATTTACAAACGAATATTTTATTTCTTCGCATAGCTTTTTTTGGTTCTGATCAAGTCTCACTCTACTGCCCTAAAAAATCTATCTTTCCTCCAAGACCAAAATGCTACTAACATACTTCCTGCTGAAGAAAACAAAATTCCTTCAGCCCTTCCTATGAGGTTTTCAGCTTTCACAAAACCTACTCCACCCGCCAGTCTTCCAAAGCGACTGTCAAGGGAATTATCCCGGTTATCTCCCAAAAAAAAGAATTCTCCTTCAGGTACTTTAAACGAGGTTGTATTGTCCCCATACTCACCAGATGAAATATCAAGTACCCTGATCTCTACGTTATCCGTAATTTTTTCTAAAAACTGCTTCTTCCTACAATTTGCCTCCAAAGCAACCGGAGAATTACTGCACCTAGGTATTGACTTTAATGGGCCCTGATTTTCTTTTTTTTCAACAAAGTCTTCTATTTGTTTAGTTTGAATTTTCTTCCTATTTACCTTGAGCCTACCCTCTCTAAGTGAAATTTCATCTCCAGGTAATCCAATAAGTCTTTTTACATAATCTTTACCGTTAACAGGATGTCTAAAAACCACTACGTCTCCTCTTTTTGGTTCAGTATAAAAAAACCTCCCTTCAAACGGGCAGAGAGAAAACGGGCAAGAATATTTTGAGTAACCATATACAAATTTGTTAACAAAAATATAATCTCCTATTAGAAGATTAGGTTTCATTGAACCAGAGGGTATCCAAAATGGCTGAAATAGAAGTGTCCTAATTAGACCTGCTATAAGCAGTGCATAAAAGATTGTTTTAAAAAGTTCTTTTAAAGTCTCAACGAATGATTTTTCTGTATTACCCATAAAGCCTCACGCCTGACAAATTTTTACACTTCACTTACTAAACTTAGGTTATTTGGGCAATGAACTTCTTGCCTCAATAATAACCGTTGAACTAACCCATGGAAAATCATCTGATATTGTGAGGTGAAGCAATGCCTCTGAATCATCGGGGGTAATCTTTTCCAGATAGTTTGCTGCTTCTCCTTTTACTAACAAAACAGGTTTTCCCGATGAAAGGTTCTCAACAATTATATCTTTAAAGGAAATCCCCTTAATAAGGCCAGTTCCAAGAGCTTTAAGCAATGCCTCTTTTGATGCCCAACGGCCGGTATATGTCCTTATACATGGTGAACCACGCTTCCAAGCTAATTCACGCTCTGATTTCGCGAAAACTCTTCTCTCAAACCTAGATCCAAATTTTTCTATTGCCTGCTGAATTCTGACCATAGAAACAATATCACTTCCCAGCCCTAAAATCATAAATAGTCTATTGTCCTATTATTGATTTTTGTGCAAGCTCTATTTCTCTTTGCATTTTTGATATTACTCCAGGAATTCCCTCAAATATCGCTTCAGAAATCAAAAAATGTCCAATATTAAGTTCCCGGATACCAGGTAATGTTGCTATAGACTTTACAGTTTTAAAAGTTAAGCCATGGCCACCATGGACCTCTAGGCCTAATTCTGAAGCATGAACTGCACTTTCTCTTAACTTATGGATCTCACTAGTATGTCCATCTAGGTTATTATCATGGTAATGGTCACAAAAGGCTCCAGTATTTAGCTCAACAACAGGTGCCCCTATTTTTAAAGCTGCATCAATTTGTTTAAGTTCTGGAGATACAAATATTGATACCCTTATATTTTTTTCTATCAAGGGTAATAAAAAAGACTTTAGCTTATCCTTTTGACCTACAACATCTAACCCTCCCTCTGTCGTTCTCTCTTCTCTGCGTTCTGGGACTAAACAGACAGCATGTGGGGCTAATTCTAAGGCGATAGATTGCATTTCTTCTGTTGCAGCCATTTCAAGGTTTATTGGTAAACTAATTTCATTCATAAGATTTGTTAAATCATTATCTAGTATGTGCCGTCTATCCTCACGCAAATGGGCTGTTATTCCGTCAACGCCAAGTTCTTCTAAAAGGATAGCCATCCGCAAGGGATCAGGATATGACGTTCCCCTCGCGTTTCTCAACGTAGCTACATGGTCTATATTAACACCCAAGCGTATTTTTTGAATTTTTTCACTCATCTTTAAACTTCCTAGATTCATTTATTTTTGCGCCTTTTTTTTCGTTTTTGATAGGTAATAATGATAGGTTTGGAGAGAAAATAAACAAGAAGAGCCACAGGCATACCCCAAAGTATTCCACCAACCAGATAGGGGATGAAATTTTCAGAATATACCTGTAGAAGAAACTCCCTCAGAACTTGAAAACTTGAAAAGTCTATTTCATAAACCCAATCATCACTTTCCCTTTTTGTCACTCCATCTTCATTAATGTTCCTGTCTAATATTAAATTTCCTGACCTAACACTAATCGCAGCAATTATAGGAAATGTAATTGGGTTACCAAAAAAAGTTCCCAAGATTGAAGCCAAAACATTAGCCCTAGCTATAAAGGCTAGCAACCCACCAAGCAAAAAATGAACCCCAAAAAGTGGAGTAAAACAAGCTAATACCCCACAGGCTAACCCTAAAGAGATCCTATGAGGAGTATCTGGAAGCCTCTGTATCCTATATGATATATATTCTAGTGCTCGGCGCCAACCATTTTCTGGAATAAATAACTCCTTTAGATTCTTAAAGGTTGTTCTCTTTTTTCGTCTTCTAAATACCATAGTGATTAAATTTTTTAACCTTTTCTAAGTGGAGGCCATATTACTTTCACTCTGATTGAATTCATTTATAATCTCCCTTGTTCTCTCAACAACTGAAATATCCGAGTCTGTCTCAATCGATGTCATAATATCAGAAAGATGCTTAAGATCTTTCACATGCATTTCTATAATAATCTTATAAAAATCTGGTTTACGATCAGTAAAATCAATATTAGTAATGTTTGCACCACTTTCCCCAATAAGAGAGCAAATCCTACCCAATACACCCATCCCATTATACATTGAAATAGTCAAACAGGTTGGATGTGAAGTTTGACTGTCTCCTTCTGGCCATCTTAAGTCGATCCAGTGTTTGTGATGGTCATTTAAGTTTTCCAGGTGATCACAATCAATGGCGTGTATTGTAATACCCTGACCACGTACAGCTATGCCAACTATCCTTTCACCAGGTATAGGCATACAGCAAGAAGCTGTATTTGCTTCTTGACCTGGTTCTAACCCTATAAAAGACAACTGCCTCTTACCCAACGTTGGCAAAGAGAGTCCAGTCACTTTTTTAGGGTAAAGTAACTTTATAAGCTCATCTCCCGTCAACTCGACTGAACCTAAGGCTGCAAGAACATCATCGCTGTCCCCTAGCGCCAACTTTCTTGCTGCAGTTTTGAGGGCTTTCTCTGTAGATTTTTTGCCTATCCTTTTTAATGAAACCCTCGCTATCTCTTTCCCAATCTTTATATTTTCAGTTCTATGCTCTTCTCGAAGCTTCCTCCGAATTGCAGACTTAGCTCTTCCAGTAAAAACCATTGACTCCCAACTAGACTGGGGTTTCTGAGCTGCAGATCTTATAATGGAAACGGACTGACCGTTTTTTAGTTTTGTCCACAATGGGACTCTTTGTCCATCCACAATGGAACCTACACAACTATCACCAATTCTAGTATGAATAGCATAAGCGAAATCAATCGGAGTTGCTCCACGTGGAAGTTTAATAACTTCACCTTTAGGAGTAAAACAAAAAACTTGATCCTGAAACATCTCTAATTTGACATGCTCAAAAAAATCGCTGGGGTTCTCACTTTGGATAAATCCATCACTCAATCTTCTCAACCACTTAAAAGGATCTACAACAAAAGGGTTTTCAACTCTTTCACCATTTCGATAAGACCAGTGGGCAGCCACTCCACTTTCGGCAACTTCGTGCATTTCTCTAGTTCTTATTTGAACTTCGACCCTTTTACCATCTCTTCCTGACACTGTTGTGTGAATTGACCTGTAACCATTACTTTTAGGGTGGCTTATATAATCTTTAAACCTACCAGGAACAGCCCGCCAACGTCGATGAACAGCTCCCATCGCTACGTAAGCATCAGTCTCTTTTTCAGTAACAATTCTAAACCCAAAGATATCTGATAGCCTAGTAAAACCTTCTTTTTTATCTTGCATCTTCCGCCAAATAGAATAAGGCTTCTTTTCCCTGCCTGTTACATGAGCATTTAACTCTTCTCTCTCTAGTTGTTGGTTTATATCACCCAAAATTTTAGGGATTAAATCGTCGGTTTCTTTCCTTAATGTGAGAAACCTTCTGATAATTGAATTTCTTGCTTCGGGATTCAATACTCGAAAACTTAGATCCTCCAGTTCTTCTCTCATCGATTGCATACCCATCCGACCAGCAAGGGGTGCAAAAATTTCCATAGTTTCTCTGGCTTTTCTCACTTGCTTTTGTATTGGTAAAGCCCGAATGGTTCTCATGTTGTGCAAACGATCCGAAAGTTTTACGAGTAAGACTCTCAAATCTTTGCTCATTGCAACGAATAATTTTCTAAAATTTTCTGCATGCTTTGTTTCTAAGGAACTTAATTGCAAATTTGTTAACTTTGTTACCCCATCGACAAGCTGCGCCACCTCAGCACCAAAATTAACTTCAATCTGTCTTAATGAGCTATTTGTATCCTCAACTGTATCGTGCAACAAAGCTGTCTTTATCGTTGCTTCATCCAGCCTTAATTCAACAACTATTCTTGCTACCTCTATAGGGTGCATGAAGTATGGATCGCCAGAAGCCCTAAATTGACCTTCATGAGCAATCAGACCATATTCGTAGGCCTTGTGAATTTCCGCCAAGTCAGCATTTGGATTATAAGTTTTTATTGGGTCGATGAGCTCTTCTATGCTTATCATAATTTTTAGCCTGAGCTAGCATAACATCTATTAGGGTTTAATTACTTTCCTGAGCTTCCATTAAAGCCCTTAATAGATTTTCCTCAGAAATTTCTTCCTGTGGACTTTCATCTGAGCCCTCTGAACCCATTAGTGCAGCCATTTGATCTTCCTCAGGTTCATCAATTTCTATTTGTACCTGTTTACTTTCTATGGCAGCCTCACGTATTTGATCCGCTGTAAGGGTTTCATCTGCTATTTCTCTTAAGGCTACTACAGGATTCTTATCCTTGTCTCGATCTACCGTTAGTTGTGCTCCCATTGAGATTTCCCGAGCACGATGCGCGGCAAGTAATACTAGGTCAAATCTATTTGGAACCTTATCTATGCAATCTTCAACTGTTATTCTTGCCATTGACTTCTCCTTTATTGTTTTATTGTCTTATGGGTTTTATTAATTAAATGCAATACCATAGCTTAAATTTTCACCTGTCTTTAAAAGGTTTCAGCAAATCCTGAGGCATCCAGACCCCTTGCATTATCAATTCCTTGGGCTTTTTACACAATATTGGATGAATCCAGTTAGGAGCTACTTCAAACAAGGGTTTTAAGACAAATAATCTATCTTGTATCCTAGGATGCGGCAATATAAGCTCATTTGGCATTATTTTGAGTTGGAGAGTTGTAGGTAACGTCATCCACTTCATGAAAGTATCTTTTGTTGGCAAAATTAAACTTTCACAAGCAAGTAAGTCTAGGTCTAACGTCCTACTACTCCATCTTTCAGAGCTTTCCCGTCCAAATTGAACTTCAATTTTCTTTAAACAAATTAATAATTCAGCAGGCTTTAAACTAGAAGACGCTTCCACCACTCCATTTACATAATTGGAGCCTGATCCAACAGGGAATGCCTTACTTTCCCACCATTCACTTATTGCGGTTGGGGTTATTCCTAAGCATGGCATAAAAAGCAAGGCTTTTTCTAAGATGTCTAGCCTACTGAATTGCCCATAAGCCAGATTACTTCCAAGTGCTATTAGATAATTATTCATACAACAAAAGAGATTCTAAAGATATTCTTATAATAAAATATGTTACAAAGATATCAACTTGATGTAAGCAATAATATTGACCAATCTGCACTTCCTGACTATCGTGAAATTTTATGAAAGATATCAAAGTTTATGAGACTTTTAGTAGCAGCACCTAGGGGCTTTTGTGCGGGAGTAGATCGCGCTATCGAAATTGTGGAAGAATGTCTCAAAAAATTTGGTAAACCTGTATATGTGAGGCACGAAATTGTACACAACCGATATGTTGTGAATGACCTTGAAAGCAAAGGTGCAATATTTGTTGATGAATTGGATGAATGTCCCAACGACAGACCAGTAGTATTTTCAGCCCACGGCGTAGCAAAAGAAGTTTTCAGCCATGCCAGGAAAAGAAATATGCATTATATTGACGCTACTTGCCCTTTAGTAACTAAAGTTCACATCGAGGCAAAAAGATATTCTAATTCAGGTTATCAACTGGTGATGATTGGGCACAAAAATCATCCTGAAACAATTGGGACTATGGGTCAGCTCCCACCTGGTGAGGTACTCTTGGTGGAAACTGTAGATGATGTATTGGTATTAGAACCAAAGAATAGTGAAAAGCTCGCTTTTATAACACAAACAACACTTTCAGTTGATGATACATTAGATATTGCTAAAGCATTAAAGCAAAGGTTTCCCAGTATTGTAGAACCTCATAAGGAGGATATATGCTATGCAACAACAAATAGACAGAATGCTGTCAAATCTATATCTCCAATGATTGAAGGATTGCTAGTTGTTGGGTCAAACAATTCCTCTAATTCAAAAAGGTTAGTTGAGGTTGGAAAAAAAGCTGGCTGTGAGTATGCTCAATTAATTGATAGTGCCAGAGACATTGATTGGCGAGCAATATCAGGTTCAAAAGTTATTGGCCTAACTGCAGGAGCATCGGCTCCAGATATACTAATAAATGGTGTAATTGAAGAATTTAAGCAAAAATTTAATGCAGAGGTGGAATTTGTTGAAGTAACCACAGAAAACGTATATTTCAAAATTCCAAGAGAGATTAGAGTTAAATGATCCATAAACCAAAACCTATATATTATCTCAGTTTAATGGGTCTTTTACCAGTTATTGCTGGTGCCATTGGTTCTCTAGATTTTGTATTTTTGGGAGAGGAAATTAATAATGGGTTACACAAGTTTGGGCTTATCTTCAGTGCTTTAATACTATCTTTTTTGGGAGGCTCTCTTTTTGTTTTTGAAATCTTATTGAAAGAAAAGATTGAGATTAAAGGCCTAATAATTAGTATGCTACCATCAATATGGGCTATCGGAGCCATAAATTTACCCTTATCTGGCTTTTTACTTGCAATTGGTTACCTAGCTACCCTCGAAAGAGAACGAATTTTAAATAGAACCTGCAAGCTGCCTACTTGGTGGTTAGGAATGAGACTACGCCTTACATCTTTTATGATTATATTCCTGATTATAATAGGCTTTAATGATAAATATTGAAGCATATACTGATGGTGCATGCTCCGGTAATCCAGGTATTGGAGGCTGGGGAGTAGTACTCTTAGCTAAAAAGAATGGTGTTGTGATCAATAGACGCGAAATTGCTGGTGGGGAGATCAATTCAACTAATAATCAAATGGAATTAAGGGCAGCCATTGAGGCATTAAAAGCACTTAAAAGAAAAACTGAACTCACCCTAGTTACTGACAGTATTTATGTGAAAAAGGGTATTTCTGAATGGTTGCCAACCTGGAAAAAAAATAACTGGAAGACAAGTTCAAAAAAACCAGTTAAAAATAGAGAATTATGGCAGGAATTGGATAGTCTAACCTCTGCAAATATCGTAAAGTGGAAATGGGTCAAGGGACATTCTGGAACTCGTGAGAATGAACGAGCAGACACGCTAGCAACGGATGAAGTAAAAAAGATCAAGAAAGTTTAAACAAAAGTCTTTAAGAAAACTTACAGTCTCCACGATAACCTAGCAAAAATTCTTTAGCAAATACTGGTTTTCTTCCTTCTCGCTGCATGCAGGAAATAGATATAGAGCTCTCTCCACAGGCTACAATCAGAGCTTCAGGTTCAGTAGGGACAATTATCCTTGAACCTGGAGAGCCTTGCACGTTTACTACCTCACTATTTAATATTTTTACCCTTCCACCATCAATTAAACACCAGGCGCCAGGTTTTAGGGATAAACCTCTGATTAATCTATCAATAATCTTAGCTGGTAAGTCCCAATTAATTTTAGTCTCCATTTTTTCTATTTTTCTGGCATAAGTTACACCCAAACTAGACTGGAAATTACCTCTTGGGTCCAAAAAGTTATCTAATAGTTTCACTATTTGTTTTGCTCCTATTTCACTCAGCATCCTTAATAAAACAGAAGATGTCATATGAGGTTCTATTACAACCTTTTCTTTAGCTAAGATTGGGCCAGCGTCTAATTTCTTTACCATTCGGATGGTACAAACCCCAGTTATCATGTCTCCAGCTATTATAGCCCTTGGTACTGGGGCTGCGCCCCTCCACCTAGGGAGTAAGGAAGGATGTAAATTCCAAAAACCAAATCGTGGTAAGCTTAGTAAATCTGAAGACAAAATCTGCCCGAAAGAAGCTACTATGGCTAAATCAATAGAAAGACTGGAAAAATATTTCAGTGCCTCGTAACAATTTACTGATTCTGGATGAAAAACATTGAGAGATAATTCCTTTGCCCGCTTTCCCAATGATCCATATCTTAACCTCATTCCCCTTCCTGAAATACTAGGTGGCTGTGTATAAACAGCAAGTAATTCATGATTTGATTCGTGAAGAGCCTCTAATAAAGGTAAGGCAAATTCGGAGCTTCCAAACAGAGCAATGCGCAATATTGATACCCTCTACAGTTTTCTAGCTATTTCTTTTTTAAGCTTTATCATTTTTCTTGTTATAACTGAGCGTTTTATAGGACCCAGGTAGTCTATGAAAAGTTTACCATCAAGGTGGTCTATTTCATGTTGTATGCAAATAGCCCAAAGTCCATCAAAAGTTCGTTCTACTTGAACCCCATTCAGCATAGTGAACTTTACCCTCACTGACTTTGGTCTAATAATTTCCTCTCGTATATCTGGTATAGAAAGACATCCTTCCTCAAAAGCTTCCCGTACCTGAGAATGCCAAACAATTTGAGGGTTAATTAGAGTAACCTCAGTTTTTTCTCCTTCGCCCGAACAGTCCATTACGACTAATCTCTCCATTATACCCACTTGAGGAGCAGCAAGACCTACCCCTGAGGCTTCATACATCGTTTCAAGCATATCTGAGGCAAGTTGCTTAATTCTATCTGAAATCTTGACTATGGGTTTTGAAGCCCTCTTAAGACGTGGATCTGGATGTAAAATTATGTTTAAATGAGACATGGAACTCACATAAATTAATAAAAACTCTGAGGCAAGAAATAGTTACAAATTCAAAAGGAGTAAAATTTGACTTTTGATATTAAACAGTCGATAGCAAATATACCAGAAAGATCTTTAAAAGCTGACGCTCTCAAAGGCATAGCTCCTGGTGATATAAAAGACTTTATCTCAATGGGAGTTGCTGACATGTCTTTTAAGCCACCGCAAGAGGTTTTGAGAGCACTATTAAGCGAAATAGAGCAAGGTTTTCTTGGTTATTACGGTGGAGTAAGTAATTATAAGGTTGCATTAAGACGCTGGATGAAGCGAATGCATTCGTGGGAACCTAAATCAGAGTGGATATATACAGCTCATGGTCTGGTAGCTGCCTTAGGTACAATTATGCGGGCTTACACCAACGTAGGAGACGGCATAATTGTGTTTTCTCCAGTTTATCATTCATTTAAGAAAGTTATAAGTGCTAATGAAAGAAGGCTCATCGAAAGCCCTATGTTTCTAAAGGGAGGAAAATACTTCCTTGATCTTAACCAGCTAGAAATAATGTTAACCGGTAAGGAAAAAATGATTATTTTATGCTCTCCCCATAATCCTGGAGGACGGCTTTGGAGTTTGGAGGAACAAAAAGAGTTAGCTTATTTCTGCAAACGGTTTAATCTCTTGTTAGTGGTTGATGAAATTCATAACGACCTAGTCTTTTCCCAGAATAAACATGTAACTTTCCCACTAGCAGCAGAGGGTATCCTGGAAGAATTTATTCTAATGACCTCAACTACGAAGACTTTTAACATTGCAGGAGGACTTATGGGTAATGTAATTATCCCAAATTCTAACCTAGGGAAAAAGTTTTCTAAAGCTAATGTAGCTACGGGAGAGACGCCTAATAGGTTTGGTATGATAATGGGAGAAAGGGCAATGGAAGAGGGAGATTCCTGGCTAAGAGAGGTTATTGAATATATTGACAATAATCGAAATATTTTTGATGACAAAATAAATAGCATACCATCAGTGACATCTATGCGACTGGATGCTACTTACCTAGCTTGGGTTGATTTTACAAAATTAAAAATAGACGAAAATACAATTATGAAAAAACTTATTCTGGATGCTAAAATTATTGCAAAACCAGGATCTTCTTTTGGAATAGGAGGGAAAAAGTTTGTTCGTTTTAATCTTGCGACATCAAGAGAGCTTATAGTAGAAGCATCTAACCGCATTAAAACGGTTTTAGGATCTGAGTAAAATGCAGGATAAGAAAATAAATTTGAGATTTACGATTTTGAAATGTATATAAAACAGGCACATATTCAGAGATAACCTTAAAGAAATATATTTTTTATGCTAATTACCTTTTAGGCTTGGTATTTTTAGAAAATCATTAAGAAATTAAAAGTAAGAGAGTGATGCAACATTATTTAGAATTTGAAAAAGAGCTAGCTACAATTGAAGGGAAGGCTACAGAGTTGCGTTCAAACAATAGTAATAAAAATAACCCAAAAGACTCTAAGGAAGCTGAAAGCTTAGAAAAGAAAGCTACTAAACTACTCAAAGAACTTTATTCAGATTTAACCCCCTGGCATAAATGCCAAATAGCCAGACATCCTGAAAGACCACACGCCTCAAGCTACATCAATAAATTAATGTCTGAATTTACACCTCTTTGGGGAGATCGAAAATTTGCTGAAGATAAAGCTATTATAGGTGGATTGGCTAGATTGAACGACTTACCTTTGGTGGTTATAGGTCACGAAAAAGGTGATGATACAAAATCACGTATTGAGCACAACTTTGGAATGGCCAGACCAGAGGGATATAGGAAAGCAGTACGTCTAATGGATTTAGCAAATAGGTTTGAATTACCAGTCATAACTTTAATAGATACGCCAGGAGCGTATCCAGGGAAAGGAGCTGAAGAAAGAGGCCAGGCACAAGCCATAGCTAGTGCGATAGAAAAGTGTCTCCAAATAAAGGTACCCTTAATTTCTGTTATTATAGGAGAAGGTGGCTCTGGGGGTGCTGTAGCTTTAGCCTCTTCTAACAAAGTAATTATGCTTGAACACTCAATTTATTCAGTGATTTCTCCGGAAGGTTGTGCATCTATACTTTGGAAAAACTCAGATAAAATGCGCGAAGCTGCTGAGGCTCTACGACTTACATCCCAAGATTTATCTAAGTTGGGAATAATAGATGAAATAGTTTCTGAACCTATAGGGGGAGCACATAGAAATGCTGACGAGATAATACCAAAAGTTGGTAAAGCCATAGAGAGATCCTTAAAAAATTATCAAAAAAAGAGCCCAGATGAAATATTAAATGATAGGAGAAATAAGTTTCTGCGTGTTGGCCAATTTAGCTTATAAAATTATTTACCCCCAACTTTTTCGACCTCTTCAATTAATAGATTTGAGCAGGTTTCTATACCTATTTCGAGTTCCGACATAAAAGTCCCTATAGATAACCCTGGCTGAACTAATTTAGTAAATTCTATTACAGCGACTCCTGGAGACCTCTTGAAACTACCTTTAGGCCAGAAAACTCCCGAGTTAGTGCCTACTAAATAACATGGTAGCTTTAATTGTTCATAGAGAAAACCAGCGCCTATTTTATATTTTCTAATTTCCTTTGGATGTACCCTAGTACCTTGAGGGTAGATAACTATTTGCTTGTTTTCAACATCATTTGGCGCCTCCTCATAATTTCTTAACATAGTATTTAAGGTCCTAGCACCTCCTCCTCTTGAAACTGGAACACAACCAATTCTTAAGCCGTATATGCCAATAATAGGTGTCCATATTAGCTCTCGCTTCATCACGAAGCTAACTCTTGGTAAGTAGTAAGCTAGCATTAAAATATCTAAGAATGACATGTGTTTAGAGCAAACCAACACATTACCCTTTGGAACTTCACCTCTACACTCAACCCGAATATTCGATATTAATCGCAGTACAGCAAAACAGGTCAAAATATAAAGCCTAATAATGCCATAAGCCCAGTTCTTTGAGGCGATGGCAAAAGGCAATCCTATTATGCCTAAAATGAGCATACTTGAGTAAATTAGGAAATCACTTAAGAAACCTCGCACATAAGAAAATAAAGCCACCATCTTCTTGAGAACCTTTCCTATATATTCGACAAATCTTATTATATCTCAGCTATCTTACAAGAAAAATAAAAAGGAAGTAGAAGTAAGAAGTAAAATAATTCTTTGAATCCTAATTCAAATTGTGTTTAATCCAAAAAGTCCTGCCACCAAAACTGCAGCAAAATTTTTGTATCAGATACAGGTTAATACATGAATATTAATTGTCCCAAATGTAATTCTACGTATAATCTTGACAAAAAAGAGCTTTACAAAAATGGGAGAAAATTAAAGTGTTTTGTCTGCAAGACTATCTGGCTACAATATCCTAGTGGTAAAGCTGAAAAAGTTAAAGAGATAGCAGACTTTATCGACGAAATAAAACTACGACAAGATTCCATAAAATCTTCCCTAGAAAAAAGTACCTCCGCAGGAAATCCATCTGGGAAATTGATTAAGTCATCACTCAATAAAAAACAAGAAAGAGAGTTTCTAGAGGTGCTAGCTATTCATGAAATACAAGAGAATAAAAAACCATACAAAAGTATAGAGCTTCAAAATTCTGGAGCACAAGAACAGCCCAAAAATATTCGATCAATCAAAAAAATATCAAACCACAGGGTTTCCCTTCTCAGGTTAAATCATACATTCTTTGGTTTCACATTTATAAGTGTCATTTTTTTACCGATCCTCACCTTAATAATATATAGAAATCTTGTACCCAAACTGAAGCCCTCTTATCAGGAGAAAATCTTGGAGTTTTTGGGGACTTCAGACGTTTTAATTGATCAAGTCCAGACTTATATCCTTATCTTGCAGGATTACATTTATACTTATTTTTAACTTAAGCTACCGAAGCCAGTACGGTATTTGATCCTTATCAATAACTTCTTGGATTGTTGGCCTAGCCCTGATGATAGAGGATCTGTTTCCTTTTACCATTAACTCAGGTACTAAAGGACGAGTATTATACTCTGAAGCCATAACTGCTCCGTAGGCTCCTGCAGAATAAATAGCAATAAGATCCCCAGAACATAGTTTGGGTAATACAGCTTTTTTTACAAAAACATCTGAGCTTTCACAAATTGGTCCAACGACATCTACCTGCATTTTAGGACTTTTGTCTGAGTGAGATAAAAGTGGGATCAATTCATGATTGGCTTCGTATAAGGCTGGTCTAATTAAGTCATTCATCCCAGCATCAATAATAAGAAAGTTATGATTGGAGCCCTCTTTCAAAAAAATTACTGAAGATATTAAAAGTCCAGCATTACCGGAAATATATCTACCTGGCTCTATCTGGATTTCGAGATCCATATTCCCAAAAATCGATTTCAGCATACTAGAAAATGCGTTGGGAGATATCGGGTCAGCCTGATTTCTATGGTAAGAAATACCTATTCCACCACCAATATCTACCCTTGAAATATTTTGTCCTGAACTACGAAGATTACTTATCAAATCTGCTATCTTTTCAAAAGCCTTTTTAAATGGCTTCAAATCAGTTATTTGACTACCTATATGAACATCAATTCCAACAATTGAAATATTTTGGAACTCAAGTGTCTTATTGTAAACTTCCTCAGCAAGGCTTATGGGGATACCAAATTTGTTCTCAGACTTACCCGTCATGATCTTTTGATGTGTCTTAGCATCCACATCTGGATTAATTCTAATAGATACAGGTGCAACTTTTCCTAATTTTGAAGCTACTATATCTAATTGTTGAATTTCTGGTATGCTTTCAACATTGAATTGTCTAATACCCTGAGTGAGAGCTAAAGTCATTTCCTCAGAAGTTTTACCAACCCCTGAAAAAACAATTCTTTCTCCAGGAACCCCTGCCTTTCTAGCTCGTAAATACTCACCCCCTGATACTACGTCCATTCCAGAACCCAACTGCGATAATACCCTAAGCACTGCAACATTAGAATTTGATTTAACAGAATAATAGAGAGAATGATTTAGTTCTTTCAGGCTGCTAACTAAAGCATTATAACCATCTTCAAGTGCTGTTGCTGAATAAACATAGAAAGGCGTCTTGGTCATTTTTGCTAGTTCTAATATTGACACTTTTTCGGCATGCAAAATCCCATCTCGAAAGTGAAAATTACTATTCTTTTTTTTTAAACTTTTTTGGAGCATAGGCCTGTCTTGGCTTCCCTAACGGCTTTTTAATTGCCTTTATTCAATTTAAAACTGTTTCTTCTTCTATTAATTTACTGGGGGGTTGTCTTGGGTCACCTTTAACACCACAACAGCATAACGTAATACCTAGTGCAATAAAAAAAATGAATTTATATATCACATTAACTTCTTTCGCCATTCTAAAATCCTTAGCTTAACCTGACCTGGAGCAGTTCCACCATATGAGTTCTTCGATTTAACTGAATTATCGATAGTAAGAACCTCAAGTACTTTATCATTTGATACTGACGCTATTTCTCTAAAACTATTCAAGGGTAAATCCCTTAAATCACAACCTAAATCTTCAGCCTGCTTTACTAAATTTCCAACAGCGTAGTGGGCCTGACGAAAACTATATTTGTAATTTGAGACCAAATAATCTGCTAAATCTGTAGCCGTAATAAAGCGCGAAGAGGCTGCTTTCTGGATTTCTTTTTTATTAATCTTAATTTCAGCAAGCATCTCCATCATTGCTTTTAAAATAAGTAATAAGTTGTCATTAACTCTAAATACTAATTCTTTATCTTCCTGTAAGTCTTTGGAATACGCTAAAGGCAAACCCTTAATTACCGTAAGTAATGAAATAAGCGCACCAGAAATTATAGCTACCTTTGCCCTAATAAGTTCGGCTGCATCTGGATTTCTTTTTTGAGGCATAATTGAGGAGCCCGTGGAAAAACCATCTGAGATCTTAACAAAACTAAACTGCTCAGTAGACCAGATAACTAGTTCTTCGGCAAATCGACTCAGATGAGTTGCACAAATAGAGGCTGCTGAAATAAAATCTAAAGCAAAATCTCGATCTGAAACTGCATCTATACTGTTCGCCATGGGTTTTTCAAAACCCAGTTCCTTCGAAGTCATATAGCGATCGATCGGGAATGAAGTACCTGCCAAAGCTGCAGAACCGAGAGGGCATTCGTTTAATCTTTTCCTTGCTTCGATAAAGCGAGCTTTATCTCTGGAGAGCATTTCCACATAAGCTAGCATATGATGGCCAAAAGTTATTGGTTGAGCTGCTTGCAAATGGGTAAAGCCTGGCATAGGTAAATCGAAAGTCTTCTCTGCTAGATCCAAAAACACTATCATGTTGTTTGAAATTAGGGGGACTAACTCATCGATACTATCTCGCACCCATATTCTAAAATCTGTAGCAACCTGATCATTCCTAGACCTGGCAGTATGTATAAACCCCGCATCATCACCTATCAAGTCATGAAGCCGACTTTCTATATTCATATGTATATCTTCTAATTTCTCCTGGAATTGAAATTCCCCATTTTCAATCTCAGATGCAATAATCTCTAATCCCTTGAAAATATTTTTAGAGACTTTTCTTGAAATAATTTTCTGTGAAACCAACATCTTAACATGCGCAACAGAACCCTTGATATCTTGACTGGCTAAACGAAAATCAATGGCTATTGACGAGTTTATTTTCTCCATGGTAGAAGTCGAGGGAGTAGAAAATCTACCTCCCCACATAGAGTTTGCTTTTTTTTTTGTTACTTTTACCATTACTACCTCCAGATCAATTTGTTTTCGAATATAGGACTGGCATAAAATGAGATTCATAATTATCCTACTGGTATACGCTCACCTTTTCAGCTTTGCAAATCCCTCTTTTGCAATTAGCAGTAAAAATGATTCATATCTCCGTACTTTAATAAATGGCGAGATGGAAAAATTTGTTTTCCATAAAGATCCAAAACCAGTTGAAAATCTTTTAGTATTTTCTGAGAGTGGAAAAGAAGTGGATTTATTAAACCTAGGTAACAAATTCATGCTTATAAATTTTTGGGCTACGTGGTGCGCCCCATGTGTAAAGGAAATGCCTTCACTCGATCAACTGCAATCATTATTTGAAGAAAATGATCTAAAAATATTTACTGTTGCAACTGGAAGAAATAACCAAAATAAAATCACCAGCTTTTTCAAGAAATATTCAATTAAAGATCTAGAAAATTTTAGAGACCCTAAGGGTGAATTAGCTATTAGTTTAGGTGTTTTTGGGTTACCTGCCTCTATTTTAATTTCACCAAAAGGTAATGAGATCGCTCGCTTGATTGGGCCAATTGACTGGGTTCAATCTGACGTGGTTAACTTTTTTAAGACCATTACTCCCTGACTTGTCTCAACCTGGATAATCCTGTAATTCTATCTGAGAAATGTTTGGAGTCTAAAAATAGTGAAAGTCTGTATTTTGGAAACTGGGAAATTACCTGATCAGCTAGAAAAAAAATTTGGCAATTACTCATCAATGTTTTCTAATTTATTTGAGCAACTTAATATACGCATTGACCTGAAAACTTTTGAAATTACTAGGTTTCAATATCCTGCTGATCCAAAGGAAGCAGATTTGTGGCTTATAACAGGATCTTCATTTGGAGTGTATGATGACTTACCTTGGATACAAAAGCTTAAAGAGTTTATAAAACATGCAATAAAAGAAAAAATAGGTCTTATGGGTATTTGTTTTGGACATCAGATAATTGCAGAGACTATGGGTGGAGAAGTTCAAAAGTCAGAAAAAGGGTGGGGGGTAGGAGTTCAAAGGTACGAGAGAATTTTTGAGCCAGCATGGGCTCAAAAACTGGGTCCAAGTTTCTCTGGTTATGCAAGTCATCAGGACCAGATTATTAATCCTCCTAACTCATCTCACACAGTTTACGGTTCAAGCTTTTGCCCTCACGCTATATTAACCTACGGAAATAAAGATAAACCGAGTGCAATCTCAATTCAGAGCCATCCTGAGTTTTCAAACAAGTTACTTAAGCGAATTATCAAAAGGAGGATTGGTAAGACTGTACCCAGACCAGTTGGTAAAAAAGCACTCAAAAGTCTTGAAAAAAAGCCAGATAACTTAAGGGTCTTCAAATCACTTCTAGATGCAATGGATATAAGCAAAGGCATTATTTAGCCTGAAGAAATTATTTCACAACATTCAGGTCAAAATAATTATTAAACTTTTTTGATACCTAAGGCCTTAGTAATTTCTTGCTTCAAATGTAATTTTTTTTTCTTCAAGCTGGTAAGAGTAATAAAATTTGGAGCCGGCCTTTTTTGCTCGTTATCTACTAGGCCAGATAGTCTTTCATGTTCTCTCTTCAAGCCATTCACATAAGTTTCCAAAGTCATAGAAACCTCCCGATAGTATTTACCAAACTACACAGTCAAAGTGTAACTGAAATTACATGAAATTCAAATAAAATCTCAAAAATCCAGAGGTTTGCCATGTTTTAAAATATCAACCAGTTGGGATGTATATGTCTTCCTTTTATGCTGGTCCAAAGTATCTTTGAAAAGTTTTAATCCCTCTAGTAGCTTGGTTTCTCCTCTTGCAGATTTTCTTGCCCGAATAATAATCCTTAATGAAGGCTGTCCCTTAGAACTTTGTACTGGTAGTAACCGAATATCACCAGCTCCATTTTCTAACACTGATAATATTTTTCCTAATCTGGCAGGCCTATTGATAAGAGTAATAAAGCCATACGGTTTGCAGCGTTTCAATGAAAATTTCAACATATTTTCAAGTACCCCTTGTTTCTCTATGTTGGCCAAGTCACGAGAAATATTACCTGACTTCTTATACGTTTCTTCAGAGTAGTACGGTGGGTTAAAAAATATTTCATCAAACAAACAATTATTAAGCTCATTCTTGGGGGACTGAAAGTCTCCTAAAAGAATCTTAGCTTTTAACATGTTCTTCTTGGAATTTTCAGTAGCAAGAGAATGATATTCTTCTTGCAATTCTATACCTACAGCCTCCAACCCAATTACTCTTTTCATTAAGCAAAATAAAGCAGTACCAACACCAGTTCCAATATCTAATACTCTATCACCGGAAGAAGCTCTGACAGAAGCTGCCAGTAAGACAGAGTCGATTCCTGCCCTAAATCCTACCTTTGGTTGTAAGAGTTTAAGCTTACCTCCTAAAAATGCATCATTAGTTAATTCACTGATTTTAGCTGCCATTAAGACTTACTTGGTAAGAAATTTTGATGTTTGTTAATTTATATATAGATAAACTAATTTTAATTCATTTTAAAGAAAATCATCTATATATCAAACACATCTAAAATTCTGCGCATGAATAATTATATCAATCTATATCTATTTCAAAAAATTTGTATGAAAACTCTTAAAAAATTTGCAAATGAATAAATCCGATCCCATAAATGAACTACAACTTCTGTTACAAAATGATTTGAATTCTGTGACTAACCTCATAGAAAATACAATGAATTCTAGCTCTGTGCCAAGAATACCAGAGATTTCAACTCATATTTTTTCATCTGGTGGTAAAAAATTACGTCCACTCTTATGCTTAGCTACTGCCCAAGCATTAAACTATCGCCATGATAAACACATCATTTTAGCGGCTAGTATTGAGTTTATTCATACTGCTACACTACTTCACGATGATGTTGTTGATGAAAGTTCTACACGCAGAGGGAATAAAACAGCTAATATACTTTGGAATAACCAGTCTTCGATATTAGTAGGAGACTTTTTGTTTTCAAAGGCTTTTCAGTTAATGGTCTCCACAGGATCTATTAAAGTTCTAGAAGTGTTGGCAAATACTTCAGCTATAATCGCAGAAAGTGAAGTGTTACAGCTATCGCAAGTTGGAAATACAGAGACTTCAATTAATACTTATATGAAAATTATTGAAGGCAAAACTGCTGCACTATTTTCTGCAGCTTCTCAGGCCGCTGCGATGATCTCATCAAATAATTTAGATCATATAGAAAACTTTAAAATCTATGGGAAGGCTATTGGGCTTAGTTTTCAATTGATTGATGATTATTTAGATTATTTGGGCTCTACTACTAAGATGGGTAAGGAAGTCGGAGATGATTTTAACAATTGTAAATTAACCTTCCCATTTATCTTAGCCTTAAAAAAATCTAATAATAAAGAAAAAAAGTTACTAAAAGAATCTTTGCTAAAAAAAAATAAGGCTCCAGAAGATCTTTTTGAGGTTATACAAATTATGAAAAAATATAATACTTTAGAAGAGACTAAAGAGGCTGCTATAAACTGGTCCAATATTGCAAATTCAGCTCTGGTAGAATTACCTAAAAATAAATATACTACGCTCCTAGGATTGATGAGTAATGCTATTTGCCAGCGCTCTTCATGAAAACAGTTCTCCAACTCTTATCCAAGCATTAGGAAAACTCTCAGTTAATTTTTTACTTGCTTGATATGCATCATATTTTTTAAGAAAAATTCCAAAGCATGTAGCTCCAGATCCTGACATTCGAGACATAGAACATCCATAGGTTTTCTTGATAGCGTTTAATAAATTTTGAATTTGAGGAAATCGCTCTAAAACTGGTGCTTCGAGATCATTCTCTCTCGATAGCAAGTACTCTAAAAATAGCTCTTCTGTTTTAAAAACTGGTAAGAGCCCTGAATTTTTATCACTAAAAGACTGAACACCTTCAAAGACTGAACGGGTAGAAATTTTTTCTCCTCTGTTTACCAAGACTATCCACATCAAAGGTGGCTGATCAACCTTTTCAAGTTTCTCTCCCACCCCACTCATTCTTTGTAAATCCCAATTTAGACACACTGGAACGTCGGCACCAATAGAGACCAAATCGTCAAGATTCGGCATAGGTCGACCCCACAATTCTGATAAAATCTTTAGCACAACGGCAGCATTAGAGGATCCTCCTCCTAAACCAGAAGAAATTGGCAACTCTTTATTTAAAGTAATTGAAGCCCCCGAACCAGCCCGATATAAAAGCTTTGCAGCTTTCAAAATTAAGTTATCCCTAGCAGATAGCTCACCTGCAAATTTTCCAACTATTTTAAGAGACATCTCTTCTGCCAGCTCTATCAAAATGCTATCACCGATACGTGGAAAAGCTACTAGACTATCAAGAAAATGGTAGCCGTCAGATCTCTTCCCCAATACCTGCAAGTAAAGATTTACTTTTGCTCTGGATAAAGCGGCAACCTTTGTAGTTTTATTATTAGCCTTCAATCTCAAATCACCAAGTTTACGCCTTACAGATCTTCTAGGCCTTCCTTCAATTTTTTCTTAATATCCAACCGTAACTTTTCACTTGGCTGGAAAAGAAGGACCCTTTTCCATTGAAAATATGCCTCCCTTTTTCTTCCAACTTTCCACAAGACATCACCAAAGTGGTCATTAACTATGGGGTCCTCTGGCTCAAGACTAATGGCTTTTTCCATAGGAATTATAGCCTCCTCATATCTTCCTAATTGATAAAGTCCCCAAGCTAAGGAGTCTATGATGTATCCACTCTGTGGGCTATTTTTTACAGCCAGTTCAATCATGTCCAATGCCTCATCTAAATTCTCTTTTCTCTCGATGAGCATATACCCTAAGTAATTTAAGACCTGTGGTTGCGAGGGCATAAGTTTAAGTGATCTTCGTAAATCAGCAATAGATCCCTGATATTCTTCCATTTGTTCCCTAGCTATCCCTCGGAAAAAATAAATCAACCACAATTTTCTATCGTTAAGGTCTGATTGTTGCTTGAGTCTCAGAGCATCAGAGTAAGCTTTGTTAGCAAGCTTATAATTCTCTCCATGTCTGTAAACATTTCCTAAGGCTTCATGCACCTCAAAATTATTTATCCCCATTTTGAGGAGGTTTTTTAATTCATTGACAGCCTTAACCTCCTGAGCGGACTCGGTCAGTAAATCAGCTAGCATCACTTTTGCTTCAGCATAAAAAATGTCAGAAACCTTTACCAAATTAAGGCTATTGGCGGCTTCATCAATTAATTTTACCTTTGAAAGAGATTCAGCTAATCTAATATTAAATCTAGGTGCATTGTTTGAAACATACTTAGCCAATTGACAATAAAATGTTTCTATCAGGTTAAAATTGGCTCCTCGATTGTCTGCTTCAGCGAAAAGTAATAAGGTTTCAGCTATTACCGCTTTTGGGGTTTTGAAGACTTCGAGGCTATCAGATTTTCCGTCAGCTATTTTCTTACGTAATTGCTTCAAGGTTAGAGTATCTAGAGTTTCTTTAATAGTATTGTCTAGGATACCTGTAGCAATGGCAGAACTATGGGCTAAATTTGCTACATTGGCTTTGAAGATGTTATAACTGGTGCCCAGGAGTTCTAAATTTTTTTTATTTTCTCTTATTATTTTTGATGCTTCAGTATAATTACCACTTTGCGCATAGGCTATAGCTTTGTAATAAGAGCTAAGATCAATATTTAGATCTGAATTTTTAAAATCCTCAAATACAAGTTCAGCAGCACCCAAGTCCCCCTTTTCTACATGGACCCAACCCTGAATAGAAGTTTTTAAAATATTAGGAAACTGTTCCTCAAAATTTGATATAATTTCAATGGCATCATCATATTTCCCTCCTTTGATTTTTCTAACTACCAATATAAGTCCTAAAGCTGGAGATATCAGCTTCATTTTTGTCATAGTATCAGCTAGAGAAAATGCCCTCTCAAAGTTCCCTGATGCTATCAAAAAAAGAAGAGCATCATTATAAATCTCAGGTTGCTCACTACCCTTCTCTATCATGGAAACAGTATATATTGCTGATTTCTTATAGTCATTTACAGATGATGAAAAACGAGAGGCTAAGAATGCTCCCGACATAGTAGCGTAGCTTTGAGAGGCGGATATGCTACTCAAGAAAGTCAATGCAAATATCAAATAACACCTAATCATATCGTAAGCAAATTAGTGCGCCTCAAATGGTCATCACATGTGAGAATAATTTGGTCCCTCCCCACCTTGAGGTGTTTTCCATTTTATGTTCTGACTAGGATCTTTTATATCACAAGTTTTGCAATGGACACAATTTTGATAATTAATCTGAAACATGGGTGTTGGATCATTTTCATGCCGAACGATTTCATATACCCCAGCTGGGCAGTAACGTTGAGCTGGTTCGTCATAAATAGGTAGATTGTGGCTTATTGGTATTGTTTTATCACGCAGGCTTAGGTGACAAGGTTGACCATCACTATGGTAAGTACCTGAAAAACTGATATTTTCAAGCCTTTCAAAGCTAATTTTACCATCTGGCTTTGCATACTCAATTTTCTTACTATTCTTAGAGTGTTTAAGCATTTGGTGATCTCCATACCCATGTTTTATTGTTCCAAATAAATTGAAACCCAAAATACTAGCAAACCACATATCCAAATTGCCTAGTGTTACACCAAGAAGTAATCCAAAGCGGGACCATAAAGGCTTCACGTTCCTTACCGGCAGTAAATCCTTAAAAACAGGTCCAGATTTAATTCCTTTGGAATAATCACCCAATTCATCATTTGCTCTACCAGACTTCAAAGCACTGTATGCTGATTCTGCAGCACAAATACCAGATAGCATGGCGTTATGATTTCCTTTAATTCTTGGTACATTTACCAACCCTGCCGAGCATCCTAAAAGCACTCCTCCAGGAAAAAAAACTTTAGGTATTGACTGAACCCCACCTTCACTGATTGCCCGAGCACCATATTCTAGTCTCTTTCCTCCTATTAAGAGCTTTTTTATCATAGGGTGGTGTTTGAATTTTTGAAATTCTTTATAAGGAGACATAAAAGGGTTAGTATAATTCAGATGTACTACAAAACCCAAGTATAACTGATTTTTTTCAGCATGATATACGAAAGATCCACCTCCCGTAGAGTTTCCAAGTGGCCAACCCATAGTATGCAGAACTTCTCCCTCATTATGGACTTCGGGTCTAATCTCCCATACTTCTTTCATACCTATTCCATACTTCGAAAATTCAGACTTTTCTGCTAGATTATACCTAGAAATTACCTCCTTAGATAAAGAGCCTCTTACTCCTTCAGCCAGGAAAACATACTTTCCATTCACTTCCATTCCCGGCTCATACATCGGGCCCGGTTCCCCGTTCGAGTTCTTACCAAACTCTCCAGCCACGACCCCAGTGACTTGACCATTTTTCCCATAAATCAGTTCTGAACAAGCCATTCCTGGGAATATTTCTACGCCAAGAGCCTCTGCCTCTTTGCCAAGCCATCTACAGACCATAGACATTGAAACAATATAGTTACCATCATTTGACATCAATGGGGGCATTAGAAAATTTGGTATCCTAATTGCGCCAGATGGTCCGAGCATATAAAATCTGTCACTAGAGACTTTGGTACGGATGGGATTTTCTTTATCTCTCCAATCAGGAAAAAGTTTGTTTAACCCTACAGGATCAAGTACTGCACCAGATAATATGTGTGATCCCACTTCACTACCCTTCTCTAGTACTACGACCTGTAAGCCTGGATCAAGCTGCTTCAGTTTTATAGCAGCCGTTAATCCTGCGGGACCAGCACCTACTACTACCACATCATAATCAATAGTTTCCCTTTGAGCTCCAGGCATTAATTTCTCCTAAAATAGCTTTCTTGACACACAAACTGCTTTGGCATTATTTTAACATTAGTATAATTATAAAAGGTACCAAATAAAAGGGGCTCTTTTATTAGAAAATATACAAAAGCCAATGTTTAACATGATAAATATATGGATTTTCACACTTTTAAATGAATTTATTTGCCAAAATTTCTGTCAGATTAGTTTGACTTCTAGGTAATAAATGAATTGGAGATACAAATGGAAAAAATTCCGTTGACCTTGCAGGGCTTTGAATTGCTCAGTAACGAATTGAAAAAGCTTAAGTCAAAAGAACGCCCAAATATAATAAAATCCATTGCTGAAGCACGAGAACACGGGGACCTTTCAGAAAATGCAGAATATCACGCAGCCCGTGAAAAGCAGTCTTTTATAGAAGGTAGAATAAAGGAATTAGAAGGAATTATTAGCTTGGCTGAGGTAATTGATCCTAAAAAACTTTCTGGTAGTATAAAGTTTGCAGCTTCTGTTATAATAATAGATGAAGATACAGAGGAAAAACTAACATTTCAAATCGTTGGAGAACCAGAAGCTGATATTGAAAAAAATAAATTAAACGTAAAATCTCCCCTTGCACGTGCTTTAATAGGAAAAGAAATTGGTGATAGTATTGAAGTTAAATCACCTGGAGGAACCAAGAATTACGAAATAGTATCGGTAAATTATTAGAAAAAATGGGATTTATTTAATACGCAAAGAAGAAAAGTGAACTTTAAAAAAAATTGATAGTTATTTTGTGAAATAAAATCACCTTAAAATACCACCAGACACCCGACCTACCTCAAGTACAATTTTATCACATAGCGATTCAATTTCTTTATCCCCCAAGGTTCTATCCTTTGGCTGAATTAGTATTTCAAACGCAAGAGATTTCTTCCCACCTCCAATCTGTCGTTCTGCCTGGGGACCTTCAAATACATCAAATAAATTAACTTCTTTTATCAATTCTCGATCAATTTTCCTAATAGTACTTATAATTTTGTGTACCTCAACCTTTTCTCCCATAACAAAGGCAAAATCCCGGACTACAGAAGGATATTCTGAATTGCCTATGCCAGTTCTTTTTAGTTTTACTTTGGTTCCAGATAGCTCACCTAGAAAAATAGAAAACATTATGGGGCAGTGCTTTATTCCCATACGTAATGCTATATTTGGATGTAATTCGCCAAATACTCCCAAGACCTTAAATTTACCTAATCGGACTACAGCTGATTTGTTTGGGTGAAAAAAGCTTGGAACATTACGGTCCAGCTGCAAACTGTCAAGATTAATCCCTAAGTTTTTGAGAGTACCTTCAACGTATGATTTAGCATCAAAAACATCAAAGTCCCTCCTACCTTGAAATGCACTTCTATCTTCGTTACACCCTACTAGAATTCCACTTACCTCTAGTGACTCTTGACCTGGATCAGGTCCCATAAATACCTCCCCTAGCTCAAAGCATGAAAAATCACTCATTCCCCTTGCTAGATTTTTTTTTGAAGCCATTAAAAGACCTGGGAATAATGAAGGGCGCAAGTGGGTCATTTCGGAACTTATAGAATTTATCAAAGTAACTTCTTCTTTACCTTCACCAAAAAACTTTGCACTAGACTCATCTATAAAACTGTAAGTTATTAATTCCTTTAAACCCTGAGAAGCAAGATAGCGTCTAATTTTATTAGCATTTAGACGGATTTCACTTTGATTAACTTCGCCCACACCCCTGTTCTTTAAGGGCAAAGGTGTTGATTCTAACTTATCTAAGGAGGTTACCCTGATTATCTCTTCAACCAGATCGATTTCTCCTCCTATATCAGGCCTCCAACTTGGGGCTTCGACTATTACAGATTCTGTTTTTTTTTCAATTTTGAAACCCAATTTACTCAAAATGTCTATCTGCCTTTTCCGTGGCACATTAATTCCAGTTACCTCTCGTACCTTCTCTTGTCGGAAGGCTATTGGCTTCACTTTGTGGGGGTTATCTCCTGAAGAAACTAACCCTGAGGGGTCTCCCCCACATGTCCTAATTGCAAGTTCTGTATAATAATCTAAACCTGGAATCGTAAAAGAGGGGTCTATACCTCTTTCGAATCTATATCTTGCATCAGTAATTATACCCAGTTTTCTTCCAGTCATAGCCGTAGAAATTGGGTCAAAATATGCCGATTCAATGAAAACGTTTTTCGTATCCTCCGTACATCCACTGAACATTCCTCCAATAATTCCACCTATGGACTGCACTCTTTTGTCATCAGCTATAACCGTCATTGACTGATCTAACTCATAAATCCTTCCATCTAATGCCTCAATTTTTTCGCCAGAGATAGCTTTTCGCACTACTAAATTACCTTGTAACTTATCTGCATCAAAGGCATGAAGTGGTCTAGCACTATCAATTGTCAAAAAGTTTGTTAGATCAACAAGGCTAGATATTGAGCGAATCCCAATAGACTCAAGTCTGTCTACTAACCACTGCGGTGAACTATTATTTTTTGTCCCTCTTATGTAACGACCTACAAAATAAGGGCAGTCCTTCAAAGAAACATTTTTGTGAAGTATTACATCAATAGGGCTTTCAAACTTTGGTGAAATTTTGGCAGGGTTTCTCTCTAAAAATTCACCTACTCCTTTTGCTGAAAGGTCTCTTGCTACACCCCGTACCCCGAGTGCATCGGGACGATTTGGCGTAATAGCAATATCTATAACATGATCAATTCTCACAGGATCATTGATCTTTAGCCAATCCGTAAAAGGTCTACCAACTTTTGGCTGATCTAAGCATATAATTCCGTCATGCTCATTGGAAATATTAAGTTCAAACTCTGAACACATCATTCCATAGCTTTCCACACCCCTGATTTTTCCAACTGATATTTTTTTCCCCAACCCAGGAATAAAGGTTCCGGGCATGGCAACGACAACTCCCATATCTAATTTGACATTGGGTGCTCCACACACTATCTCCCTTCTACTATCCCCTACGTCTACAGTGCAAACCTTTAGTTTATCGGCATTAGGATGTTCCCTAACCTTTACTACTTTACCAATTATAAAGTTAGAAAACTGTGTACTAGGGTCACTAACACTTTCTACCTCTAAACCTAAATCGTTTAGGGCGTTTAGTATAAGACTTATATCGTCATCACACCTTAAGTAACTTTTTAACCAACCAAATGAAAACTTCAATTTTAGTTATCCTTAGCAATTTTTATTTTACGCCCTATCGAAACCCGCTATGTATGGATAGTCTATTCAAAGGGTCAAAACCAAAGTGATCAACCCAACGAACATCCCCATCAAAGAAACCACGCAGGTCTGGGATTCCATATTTTAGCATTGCCAATCGATCCATTCCCATACCAAACGCAAAGCCCTGGTAAGAATTTGGATCAACGTTACATGCTGTAAGAACCTTTGGATGTACCATTCCCGAACCCAAGATCTCCAGCCAACTATTCCCCTGACCTAATTTTAATGTTCCATCTTCCCAAGAGCACCTTATATCTACTTCGGCACTAGGCTCAGTAAATGGGAAATGGCTTGACCTAAATCGTAGTTCCACGCCATCTACCTCAAAAAATGTCCTGCAAAACTCCTCTAAAGTCCATTTTAAGTGGCTCATCGTAAGGTCCTTATCTATCGCAAGACCTTCTAATTGATTAAACATTGGCGTATGCGTTTGATCATAGTCAGATCTAAAAACTTTTCCTGGTACTATTATTCTACACGGTACCCCTTCTTTTTTTTCCATATGACGAATCTGAACAGGGCTAGTGTGAGTTCTTAAAACATTTGGAGGACTTCCAGAATTTGTATTTGAGTTAACATAAAATGTATCAAATTCCTGCCTTGCAGGATGCTCAGGAGGTATATTCAATGCGTCAAAATTGTACCAATCACTCTCAATTTGAGGGCCTTCAGCAACAGAAAATCCAAGAGCCGAAAAAATTGTAACTACTTCCTCCGTAACCTGACTTATGGGATGTATCTTACCTACTTTAGAAGGCCTTGAAGGCCTCGAGACATCCAACCATTCACTCATAATTCTTTTATTTATATTTTCTTCAGTTATTAGAGTTTTCTTTTTATCTAATTCTTCAATGACCTTTGATTTAAGGTAATTAAGTTTTGGGGCTTTGATTCTACGCTCATCCTCTGACATTGAACCAATTGATTTCATTAAGGTTGTTATTTCACCTTTTTTCCCAAGACCTCTAACTCTTACTTTTTCAAGCTCTTCCAAAGATAAGACAGCTGATATAGAGTCGAGGTAATTTTTTTCTATTTCATCTATGTCAACCATACTGAGCGCCACCAAACATCTATAATCAAAAAACTTAAATCACACTATAAAAGTGTCCATTACTAAGATTTAACCTTTCTCAAAATTATTATTATAATTGTTTGTTTTTTAAGAAAGCTTATCTCAAGTCCACTATGCCAATTTTGATTGTGAAATCTCAAAAATCTTCTTAAAGGCCTCAGGCTCATTCACGGCTAACTCAGCAAGTATCTTCCGATCTACTTCTATCTCTGCCTTTAATATGCCATTCATGAATCTACTGTAGGTACAGGTTGGATCCAAAGACCTAACAGCTGCATTAATTCTCTGAATCCAAAGTGATCTAAAAGTCCTCTTTTTTACCCTTCTGTCGCGCGTAGCATACTGGAGGGCCTTATCAACAGATTGAGCCGCTGAACGAAAAGTCCTACTCCGAGCGCCATAATAACCTTTAGCGGCCTTTAATACCTTTTTGTGTCGGGCTTTTGTAACCGGACCTGGTCTAACACGTGACATCAGTTATCCTTTATCTTGCATATGGCATGTAAATCTTAACTATCCCCTCATCTGCCTTTGACAGAGTGGTCATCCCCCGAGCATTTCTTATAAACTTTCTAGACCTTTTAATCATCCCATGCCTCTTGCCAGCCTGAGATGCTTTAAGCAGACCTGAAGCAGTAGTTTTAAAACGTTTTTTAGCACCCGATTTTGTTTTCATCTTCGGCATATTTCATACCACTTTCTAAAAGCATTAATATATTCGGCTTTCTATTCTTAAATAAGAAAAGATGCAAGACAAAAAGATAAACAAATGGAAAGTCAATTTACCTTTAATTTTAAGGTTTTAATTTACCTCACCTTCAAAGATCTGCTTTTCATTTGCAGGTGCCACTCTAAGGATATTCGTGGTACCAGGTACATTAAACGGTACCCCAGCTATTACAATGATCTTATCTTGGTTTTGTGCAAACCCGTATTTTCTGGCAGCCTTAGCTGCATTAACTACCGCCATCTTAAATCTATTCACTTCTTCTGTAACGATACAGTGCAAACCCCAGTTTAAGGCTATCCTACGGGCTATAACAATTTTAGGAGTAAGTGCTATTATTGGGACCCGTGGCCTTTCTCGAGAAGTCAACGCAGCAGTAGTTCCAGTATGGGTAAAACAGCAAATAACTTTTATATTAGTTGTCTCCGCAACTTCTCTTGCTGCAACAGTTATTGCATCTGATACACCTCTCCTTAAGGGGATCCGAGATGACTCGATTACTTGACGATAGGTTCCTTCTCTTTCTACTTCTGTTGCAATACTATTCATAGTCCTGACAGCTTCGATGGGATAATCCCCCACTGCACTTTCAGCTGATAACATTATGGCATCAGCTCCCTCATAAATAGCCTGAGCTACATCAGAGACCTCAGCTCTAGTAGGAACTGGTGATGTTATCATACTTTCCATCATTTGTGTAGCTACTATAACAGGCTTGCCTGATGCTCTACATTGCCTAACAAGGCGTTTTTGAATTGGGGGTAATGTTTCTATTGGTAACTCCACGCCCAGATCTCCCCTTGCTACCATTACGGCATCTGTTTCTTCGAGAATTTCATCAAAAGCTTCAACTGCCGAAGGTTTTTCAATTTTAGATAATATTGCTGCTCTGCCTTTTACGAGTTTTCTAGCGTTCGTAATATCTGAAGCCCTTTGAACAAAAGATAATCCAAGCCAATCAATACCTAAATCACAAACAAATTCCAAATCACTTAAGTCTTTTTCTGAAAGAGCTGATAGAGGTAAAACTTGATCCGGAACATTTATCCCTTTTTTATCAGAAATTGTCCCACCAATAATTACTTCAGTATCAACAAAATCTTGACCAATGTCTTTAACCAGTAATCTTATTTTCCCATCATTCACTAGAATTGTAGATCCAAGGTTTAAGCCTTGAAAAACCTTAAAATCTGGCAGATTTACCCTACCACAATTACCCAAGCTACGATTATTATCAAACCTAAATGAGTTTCCAACTACTAAATTCGCCTCTTGGTCAACAAAGTTACCACACCGCAATTTGGGGCCTTGAAGGTCTGCCAAAATACTAATTGGCCTACCAAATTTTCTCTCAACTTCTCTTATAATTTGGTGCCGATTACGTATTTCATCATGGGTTCCATGGCTTAAATTTAAACGAAAGACGTCTACGCCTTCTTTGAATAATTCTTGCACAACTTTTTTTTCACTGGATGCCGGCCCCAATGTGGCTACTATCTTAACATTTCTGTTCCTTCTCAATCCTTCTGCCACAAAACCTCACAAAATATAATTCAATCTATGTTACTTTTAATGCGGACAATAATGAAAACAAAAAATAAATTAACTTTTTTTTTCCGCTAGTGAGACAAACCTAAACCATGTGATAAATAAGCACCTTTGCTAAGCAATATGTTTTTAGTAACATTAAAAAGTAAGCTAAAATAGGTTGATTAACTAAAGTTAGGTTACTAAAATTTGATATTTAAAATAGGGTGGGCAATATGATTGACAAACAAAGTGAGGTTTTAGAGGCTGCTACTTTTAGACGGCTTTTAGAGCACTTGTCCGAACGAAAAGATCTACAGAACCTAGATCTCATGAACTTAGCTGGGTTTTGTCGCAATTGTCTATCAAGATGGTATTTTGAGGAAGCACAAAAAATAGGGGCAGAAATTCAAAAAGAGGAAGCCCAACAATTAGTCTACGGTATGCCCTACAGGGTTTGGAAAGAAAAATTTCAGACTGAGCGGTCTCAAGAAGAAGTCAGAACTGCTATGATAAAGAATGATAGTTCCCATTCAAATTAATTCTTTCATTATATTTTCAACATATAAACTTCTTAGATCCATAGTTATTTTTCCAGGCAAACCAGATCCTACTTTGACCCCGTCTATTTCTACCACTGGCATTATGAAAGTAGTAGAAGAAGACGAGAAGGCTTCTAACGAATTTTTAGCTTCTTCTAAAGAAAAGGGCTTTTCCTCAAAAATGTACCCCTGACTTTTCGAAAATTGAATTATTGATTCTCGAGTAATTCCTGCAAGAATATCTCTTGTTAAAGATCGGGTTTTTAATTTTTTATCCTTTGAAATAATAAAAGCATTATTTGAGCTTCCCTCTGTGACCAATTTGTCTTTTACAAACCAAGCTTCATCCTTTCCTTGATCTAGGGCCTTTTGCTTACTGATAGAGGCATATAAAAGCTGAGTACTTTTGATATCAGACCGACCCCACCTTAGATCGGGAAACGAAACAACTTTTGCCCCTAGCTGTACTTTATTATTATTTATCAGTGACTTCTCTTGAGTAAAAACAACTATGGTTGGATCTACAACAGGATCTGGAAATGAAAAGTCTCTGTCAGCAACTCCTCTACTAATTTGCAAATAAACCAACCCCTCTTCTAAATTGTTAACATCAAGAAGTCTTCTATGAATATTCAAAATGTACTCATCTGATATTTCGAGTTTTATTTTTAGTTCTCTCAAAGATCTTCGTAACCGTTGGGTATGCCCCTTCCATGAAACCAGCTTTTGGTTAATAACAGCCGTGACTTCGTATACTGAATCGCTAAATAAAAATCCCCTATCAAATACAGAGACTTTAGCATCTTTTTCATCGAGATATTCTCCATTAACAAAAACTGTTCTACCCATATACATTTCCTCATTTAATGATCACAAATAAAGTCTGTAACTTGCAATAAGCTACTAGGGGATTAATATTTGGCAAGATTAATATTTGACGTTAGTATTTACTTAAAATAAATGGAAAGTTGTATATCAGTATTTCTTAACAAAAAGGATCTTAGTTTTATGATTGAAGAAGTAGTCGTTTTATCAGGTTCAAGAACAGCCATTGGAAGTTTTGGGGGCTCCTTGAAATCCGCAAGCAATATTGAACTAGGAACATTAGTAACACAGGACTGCATCAAAACTGCCGGAATTGAAAAAGAGAAAATAGAGCAAGTTTTTTTTGGACATGTTATCAATACTGAACCAAAAGACATGTACCTGTCTAGAGTAATTTCACTAAAAGCAGGTATACCAACAACTGTAGCCGCTATGAACGTAAACCGTCTTTGTGGGTCAGGACTTCAGGCAATAGTTTCCTTAATACAAACCCTATCATTGGGAGATGCAAAATTTGGTGTAGCTGGAGGGGCAGAAAATATGAGCCGATCACCCCATATACTAAAGTCAAACAGGTGGGGTAAAAGGATGGGTGACTCTATGGTTGAGGATATGATGCTTGGAGCCTTGAACTGTCCATTTGATACAGGACACATGGGGATAACTGCAGAAAATGTAGCTAGAGAATATCATATTACTAGAGAGGATCAAGACGCTTTTGCACTAGAAAGCCAAAGAAGGGCATTAAATGCAGTAACCCAAGGTTTTTTTTCAGAGCAAATAGTGCCAGTTGAGATTGGAAAAGGCCCTAAGACTAGTATGTTTGAAGTAGATGAACACCCCAAACTAACAGACATGGCGAATCTTTCATCACTAAAGCCTGTGTTTCAGAAAAGTGGAAGCGTGACTGCAGGTAATTCCTCTGGTCTTAACGATGGAGCAGCTGCTTTAGTTTTGGGTACAAAAAGCGCTTCAAAGGCCCAAGGATTAAAAATTCGTGCACAAGTTCTGGGTTATGCCCATTCTGGGGTGAGACCCGAAGTGATGGGTATAGGGCCTATCACAGCAGTAAAAAAACTTCTTAAAAAAGTATCCCTTTCTCTTAAGGACTTTGATGTAATTGAGAGTAACGAAGCTTTCGCAGCTCAAGCATGTGCAGTATCAAAGGAATTAAATTTTGATCCTGAGATAGTTAACCCAAATGGTGGAGCAATAGCGCTAGGTCATCCAATTGGTGCAACTGGAGCAATTTTGGTAATTAAAGCACTACACGAATTGGAGAGAATCGATGGGTCATTAGGTCTGGTTACCATGTGCATAGGGGGAGGTCAGGGGATAGCTTTGGCTATTGAGCGCTGCTAAATTAATTTAAAAATGGGTCGTATCCAAAAAACCTATTAATTTATCCTGAAATGATTTTGGTTGGTCAATATGAGGCCAATGACCTGCATTTTTAATTTCTTCAATAATACTTGACGGAAAGTATTTCTTTACCTCAATAAAAGTATTTTTTGTTAAATAAGGAGATTTTTGTCCTTTAATGAACATTATTGCACCCAAGTACTGGGCTTCATATAGAGGAAAAGTCCCTATTTGCTCTATATTGTTTTCAAGTGAGTCAAGGTTTACTACCCATTCATAGTTTCCGTTTTCCTTGCAAACTATGTTTTGAAGCAAAAAATTTCTAATGTTTTGATCTGGAACCGTAGTAGCTAAAAGACAGTCTGCCTGATTTCGAGAACTTATTTTAGTAAGATCTAATCTTTTCATACCTGAAATATAACTGACAAATTCCTTATTAGGATAAGATACTGGAGCTATGTCAATAACAACTACTTTATCAAATTTCTGAGGACTCACTAAGCAAGCACTCATCACAGCTTTTCCGCCCATAGAATGTCCAATTAGGTCAAAATTAGAACCTAAATGATCAGTTAGCTTGATTAGATCTCCAGCTAAAGATGTATAATCATGAATATTGGACCAAAATGAGGATCCATGATTTCTAAGATCCACAACTATAACATGTCGATCAAGCTTCTCACTCACTAATTTTGCTGTATTTAGCCAATTTTTCTTTGAACCAAAAAGACCATGTGCAAATAAAATTGAATTTTTTTTACTACTTTTTCCGCTTCCAAATTCAACGTAATTTAAAATAGTTTCAGAGATTGTGTTTATACCCAAAATAAAAACTAGTCCTCAAAAAAATAAATGTACCCATGTATATCTACCAAGCAATTCTATATATTTCTTCAGCATCACGTTGACTAATCTTTTTGGGGTTATTAACGAGGAGGCGGTCTTGTTTCATAGCCTCAGCAGACATTTCAATTAACGAATCCTTAGGAATATCTATTTCCCGTAATCTGGTAGGTAAATCCAATTTTTTGCTCAGGACTATGAACTCATCAGCAAATAGACTTGCTCGCTCCTTGGGACTTTTTATATCATTTAAATGAGGGAAAACAATTCCTGCCAGTTTTGCGTAAGAGTCACGCGTTTCATTGACTTGCATGTTAAATTTGATCACATGTGGTAGCAATAATGCATTAGATAAACCGTGGGAGACCTTAAACCTACCGCCAAGAGGATACGCAAGTGCGTGAACTCCGGCTACTGGTGAATTAGAGAATGAAACACCTGCTAGCATTGAACCTAGGAGCATTTTTTCTCTTGCACTTTTTTCTAAACCTCCATTTTTTGTTGCCGCCAAAATTGAGCTTCCTAGAAGTTCAAGAGCCCGAATTGCTAAAGTCGCAGATATTATATTATTATTTGCATTGGATGAAGTATAGGATTCTATGGCGTGTACCATAGCATCTACACCAGTAGTCGCAGTTATCCTCGGAGGAAGTTCCATGGTTAAGCTAGGATCTAATACAGCTAAGTCAGGAATAATAACTTGAGATGATACACCTCTTTTCTCCATATTCTCAACTGTAATAATTGAAACTGGAGTTACTTCTGATCCAGTGCCCGATGTAGTAGGCACTAATATCAACGGTAACCTCGGTCCTTTTACCTTGTTTACTCCCCAAAGGGAGTCAATTTTTTCACTAGAGCCAAGGATCAAAGAGGCCAATTTAGCTACATCCATTGGGGATCCTCCACCAAAACCTAAAACCCCTGTCGCAAGAAATCCTATACCTGAATCAACGGCCATCTCCAAATTTTCTAATGTTGGATCTTGTTGAACTTGGTCAAAAACCCTTACCTCTGTTCCTATCTTGTTTAAAGCATCGACTAAGGGATTATATAGAAGTTTCTTAGATAAACCGGGGTCAGAAATGAGTAGAACTCTGGGTCCCAGAATTCTCCTGATTTCCTCACAAGAAGTTAATACGCTATCCCAACCAAATCGAATACCAGCTACCGTATTGAAGAAAAAATTTCCAGAATTGACCTTATTCATTTTTTTCTCATATTTTTCAACAACTTTGTATTATTTGACTGTATACTATCTTTATTTTGGGAACTTTTGCAAACTGTTATGTCAAAAGAAATTTTTCAATCAAATTGAATGCAAAATTTAGGTTGCTACCCAGTAAAAAATTGGTTACCCACTAAAAAAAGAAGGAAAAATAAATGAGTTATAGACCCAAAAAAGTCGTTTTAGCTTATTCAGGCGGTCTTGATACTTCAATCATTCTAAAGTGGTTACAAGTGAATTACGATGTTGAAGTTTTTACTTTTACAGCTGATCTTGGCCAAAATGAAGAACTGGGTCCAGCAAGAGACAAAGCCCTTTTGCTAGGAGTGAAACCTGCAAATATATTTATTGAAAACTTACAAGAAGAGTTTGTACAAGATTTTGTTTTTCCTATGTTTAGGGCAAATACTCAATACGAAGGTCAGTATCTTTTGGGTACGGCAATAGCGAGACCCCTGATAGCAAAGAGACTCGTTGAGATAGCAACCTCAGTAGGTGCTGATGCCATAGCCCATGGGGCAACAGGTAAAGGAAATGATCAAGTTAGATTTGAATTATCATGTTATGCTCTGAATCCTGATATCCAAATTATTAGTCCCTGGAGAGAATGGAATTTGACCAGTAGAACTAAACTTCTAGAATTTGCAGAGAAGCATCAGATCCCTATATCCAAGGACAAAAAAGGAGAAGCCCCTTTTTCTGTTGATGCTAACATTCTACATACCTCCTCAGAGGGAAAAGTATTAGAAGACCCAGGAAAAATTGCACCAGCATATGTTTACCAAAGAACAGTTTCTCCAGAAGATGCTATAGATGAACCCGAGATTATTAAAATTAATTTTGAAAAGGGAGATATAATATCTTTAAACGGTACTAGCATGGCTACGCACAAATTGCTTGAGCAATTGAACCGACTCGGTAGTAAACATGGCATTGGTCGCTTGGATTTAGTTGAAGGAAGATTTATTGGAATGAAATCAAGAGGAATATATGAAACACCCGGTGGCACTATTCTACTTCAAGCCCATAGAGCAATAGAGAGTATTACCCTGGATCAAGGGGCTTCCCACTTAAAGGATGAACTAATGCCTAAATATGCAGAGTTGATTTACAATGGACTTTGGTATTCCCCAGAAAGAGAAATGATCCAGGCGTTAATTGACCATAGCCAAAAATATGTAGAGGGTGCGGTTACTCTCAAATTGTACAAAGGCAATGTACAAACTCTGAAAAGAAATTCTAAATATAGCTTGTATTCTGAGAAGCACGTAACTTTTGAAGATGACGATGGTATCTATAATCAACAAGATGCTACGGGATTTATTAAGCTTAACGCTCTTAGGCTAAAGATTCTTGCACGTAGAAAACTTAATTCTAACTAAGCTGGTATCTTATACCTAACTGGAGCTAATAAAAATTATTTGATATTATTACTCTTACAGCAAAAATTATGAATAATAGGGCAGCTGGAGCGAGATCAAAACCAACAGTATTTGGTAGGAAAGAACGAACTCTTGAGTAAATGGGTTCCATAATATTTCTGATTGAAAACCAGAGTTGAGATACTATTTGGTTCCTTTTATCAATAACCCCAAACTGTATTAATAGAGATAAAATAACATCGAATATGATCATAAATGACAATATATTTAAAATAGCTGACAGAATTTGAAAAAGGGATGTCATTACAAAAACATAATTTGCTTATTAGTTACTGAGATAATACAATACATCTTAAATCCTGACTAATTTAGTATGGCAAGAAATACCTGAGGATAAAATTTTTAACATAGTATCTTAATTAAATGTATTTTACCCTCTTTTTTTCTTATAGACCCTTTCAATCAAAGGCAAACATATATTTTTTTTTCAAAACCTTTGTGGTTGGATCCATTCTACTTAATTTCTTCTTCCATGAGTTACATGCTGAAGACTCTCAACTATGGGGTTTGGAATCCTTTAGCCATCAAGTACTGAATAAAGGAGACCCAAACTTTGGTGGCCTCTCAGGTATTTCGATGTCGGCTGATGGCAACCACTTTGTAGCTATAAGCGATAGAGCTAATTACTTCAAAGGGGAAACTGTTCGGGATAGCGCCAAGAAATTAGTAGATCTTAAAATCTTAGAGCGTGGGAAAATCCTTGACAGTAAGGGGCAAGAATTATCTGGAAGAAATACTGACAGTGAGTCTATTATAAGATCGAAAGATAATGGATATTACGTATCTTTTGAATCAAATAATAGAATCATGTTTCACCCCAAATTAAGTGCACCTGGACAGTTCTTACCAAAACACGTTGACTTCAAGAGACTACGATATAATGATGGGATCGAAGCCCTTGCAGTAAATACATCCGGTCAAATTTATGCAATTCCTGAAATGCCTCCAAACGGAGATAAGTTTCATCCAATTTATAAATTTAGAGAAAATAAATGGCAAGTTATCACTACTGTTGAAATTAGTGACGATTTTAAGGTATCAGAGGCAGAATTTATTGATGACAAAAATTTGATTTTGCTTGAAAGAAAGTTCACATTTTTAGATGGTTTTGAAATACGGATAAGAAGGCTAACCTTAGAGAGAGATGAAATCAAAAGTGTGCAAATCTTGTTAGAAAGCGGTCCTTGGGAGTTTTTCAATCTAGAAGGCCTGTCCAAGTGGAAAGATACCCTTGGAAATACCTACATTACACTTGTATCTGATAATCAGTTTTCTCCACTGCTGAAAACTGAGATAAGAGAATTTCAGGTTATTGAAAAAAAGTAGAGTCAGAATATCATAGGAGAAAAAGTAAATGGCTGATAAGAAACTGGAGGGAATGATCAACGATGCTTGGGAGAAAAAGGAAGAAATTTCTGTTGATACTAAGGGACCAATTAGTGAGGCTATACTACATACCTTGGATTTATTAGGAGAAGGTTCTGTAAGGGTTGCAGAACCTACTAGTAACGGCAAATGGAAAGTTAACGAGTGGGCTAAAAAAGCTGTACTATTAAGTTTTCGTTTAAATGCTATGAGCATGCAAAAAGGTGGACCTCAAGATTCAGCTTGGTGGGACAAAATTGATAGCAAGTTTCTTAACTGGTCTACAGATGAATGGAAAAATGCTGGTTTTCGTGCTGTGCCAAACTGTATCGTCCGTAAGTCTGCATATATCGGCCAGGGAGTTGTTCTTATGCCAAGTTTTGTCAACCTTGGTGCATATGTAGACACTGGTACCATGGTAGATACTTGGGCTACAGTAGGCTCATGTGCACAGATAGGGAAAAATGTCCACTTATCTGGAGGGGTAGGCATTGGTGGTGTTTTAGAACCAATGCAGGCTTCACCAACCATTATTGAAGATGATTGTTTTATAGGAGCAAGATCTGAAGTGGTAGAAGGCTGCATAGTTAGAAAAGGGGCTGTGCTTGGTATGGGAGTCTTTATCAGTAAATCAACAAAGATAATAGTAAGAGATACAAATGAAATTATTTTTGGTGAGATACCGCCATACTCCGTTGTCGTAGCAGGTTCTTTGCCATCAGAAAAAGGTGGTCCTAGTTTATACTGTGCTGTAATTGTTAAGCAAGTAGACGAAAAAACTAGATCAAAGACATCAATCAACGATCTATTAAGGGATTAGTATCAGTACATGAAAAGTGTTATGAATGTTGTGGAACTGGCAGCTAGACTTATACAATGCCCTTCTGTAACTCCAAAAGAGGCTGGGGCTATAAAGTTGATAGAAGATATTTTCAAAAGCACTGATTTTGAAATTAGTAGAATAGATCGTAGTGGCGTATCTAACCTTTTTTTGAGGTGGGGAGAAAAAAAACTACCAACATTAGGTTTTTGTGGCCATATTGACGTTGTACCCCCTGGAGATTTAACAAAATGGGAATTTGATCCATTTTCTGGCAGAACCACAGGCGATGTTTTATTTGGAAGAGGATCTGTAGATATGAAATCGGCGGTGGCAGCTTTTTGTGTAGCTGCTATAAAATACTCTAGACAAGCTAAACCTAATTTCTCAATTATCATTATGATCACTGGAGATGAAGAAGGCGAAGCAAAGCATGGAACTCAGGCTATCCTGGATTGGATGACTGAAAATAATCAACGCATTGATCATTGCATAGTTGGAGAACCTACATGTCCAAAAACATTTGGAGAAGCAATAAAAATTGGACGTAAAGGATCAATGACAGCCACTTTCACCTTAACTGGGAAACAGGGCCACTCTGCCTACCCTCATCTTGCCATAAACCCAATCAACGCAAGTACTAAATTACTCAGTAAGGTATTAAACACCAAACTAGATGAAGGCTCAAAATTCTTCGAGCCATCTACTTTAGTGGCGACTTCAATTTCTGCAAATAATACTGCAAATAATGTAATCCCTTCTGAAGTCAAAACATCAGTAAATATTAGATTTAATGATAACCACTCTAGCCAGAAATTGATTAAGTGGTTGCAGCAAGAGTGTAAAGAACTTAATGAAGAAACAGATACAATCATAAAAATGGACGTAAAAGTTGCAGGAGAACCCTTTTATACAGAACCAAAAAGTCTTGCTGACCTAGTAAGAAAAAGTGTTGAGAAAGTCTCAGGTATAACCCCTGTATTCTCTACATCTGGTGGAACCTCGGATGCTCGCTTTATCTTTAAAAAATGTCCCGTGGTAGAATTTGGTCTTGTTGGAGAAAGAATGCATTCAATTAATGAGTCTATTCCAACATCACAAATATTTGCCTTGGAAAAGGTATATTTTGATCTAATTAAGGAACATTATAATTTCTTCAACAAAAATTAGGAATAAAAGGTAATTTAAAATGATTGGTAAACTAAACCATGTTGCAATAGCTGTACCAAATATAGCTGAAGCTGTTGAACCCTATAAAAATATTTTTGCAGCTGAAGTAAGTACCCTTTATAAACAACCTCTGCATGGAGTCCAGGTAATTTTTGTAACACTTCCTAATACTAAAATTGAGCTGATCTCTCCTTTTGGGGCAAATAGTCCAATATCTAATTTTCTCAAAAAAAATCCAAACGGTGGCATACATCATATTTGCTATGAGGTTGAAAGTATTGATAAAGCTATTGAGGATCTTTCTAAGGAAAACTACAGAATACTAGAACCTGGCGTGCCAAAAATTGGAGCCCATGGTAAACCTGTGATTTTCCTTCATCCTTCTGAATTCAATAATACTTTAATTGAACTACAAGAGAAATAGGTATTGGAAATATTATGACTATAACTGCTTCAATTGTACTTTTTGCTATTTTTTGGTTTATTCTACTTTTTGTCACACTACCACTTAAAATAAAAACTCAACAAGAAACAGGAAAGAAAACCCGAGGTACTCCTGCCTCGGCACCCGAAAACCCACAAATCAAGACTAAAATGCTTTGGGTAACAATTTTTTCTTTCTGTCTCTGGATCATAGCTATGACTTCAATATATTTGATTTTTCTAACTTGAGAGAAACCTATTGGAACAAACTTAGCAACTATTTAAATAAGAGTTAGACACTAGTAAAAGTTAAAAATAGGTTATTTTTTCTTCTACTTTTGGTCTAGGCCTATCTAATATAGGCCCATTAAAATTTCCTACATATATAAAACCAGCAACAAACTCTTCATCCATAAGATTTAAAGCTTCTGTGCCAAGTTTCTTGTCATGAGCCATCCAACCGGTTAACCAATTTGCGCCCCAGCCATGCGCAAGAAAGTTATTCACCACATTCAAACAAAGAGCTCCAGTTGAGAGAGTTTGTTCAATCTGTGGAATTTTAGTACTCAGTTTTGGTGATCCAATAATTGCTATAATCAAGGGTGTATTTAATATATTGAACCTATTTTTTTCAATTTTTTTTTCATCTATACAAAGGTCTTTTCCTCTCTCTTCAATTATATGAAGAAATTTTTCCTTCGATTTTTCTAAAATCAGAATTACCCTCCATGGCTCTAACTTACCATGATCCGGAACACGCAAAGCGGAATTAATTATTTCTAGAATGTCTTCTAACCCAGGACCTGGTCCCTTCAGGTCTTTCACTGAAACTGATCTTCGTTTCGCTAGAAAATCTTTTGCCTTTTCATTTATTTCATAACTGGACATTCTTCAAATTTTCCTAAGCTTCGTCAACAATCCTTATTCCCAAATCAAACAGCTGCTCATTAGTAGGAGAGGAGGGAGCATTCATCATCAAATCCTCACCTCTTTGATTCATTGGAAACATAATTACTTCCCTAATATTTTCTTCGTTAGCAAGTAACATCAGCATTCTATCTATCCCCAGAGCACATCCTCCATGGGGTGGAGGACCAAACTTCAAACCCTCAATCATACCTGAGAACTTGGAAATAACCTCTTTTTTATTATACCCAGCCAATTCAAATGCCTTAAACATTGTATTTAACTCATGATTTCTAATTGCCCCAGATAATAATTCATAACCATTACAGGCAAGATCATACTGATATCCAAGGACTTCTAAGGGGTCACCATTAAGTGAATCTAATCCACCTTGTGGCATAGAAAACGGGTTATGTGAAAAATCAATTTTATTATTTTCCAGATCTTTCTCATACATGGGAAAATCTATGATCCAAGCAAACGCAAAAGAATTCACATCTATTAGTTTTAATTGGGTACCTATCTGGGTCCTGGCTTTCGCTGAAAATGCCTCAAAACTCTTTGGAACTCCCCCTAGAAAAAAAGCTGCATCACCCACCTTTAGTCCAAGGCTATCCCTGATCATTTCAGATTTTTCAAAACCAATATTTTTTGCCAAGGGGCCAGCAGCATCGATTTTACCATCAACTTCTCTCCAAAAAATATACCCCATGCCTGGCAAACCTTCTTTTTGAGCAAAATTATTCATCCTGTCACAAAAGTTCCTACTCCCCCCCCCTGGTGCTGGGATAGCCCTGATTTCTGTACCAACCTCTTTAAGAATGTTAGCAAAGACTGCGAAGCCGGATTCCTTAAAATATTCGGAAACTCTTTTCATCTTTATTGGATTCCGAAGATCAGGCTTATCAGTGCCGTACCATAACATAGAATCTTTATATGTGATTTTTGGCCAAATGCTTTCAACTTTGTTTTTGCTGTACTTTTTAAATATTTTTTCTATGACAGGCTTCACACAATTGAAAATGTCATCTTGATTGACAAAGCTCATCTCTATATCTAGTTGGTAAAAATCTGTAGGAGACCTATCAGCTCTAGGGTCTTCATCCCGAAAACATGGGGCTATTTGAAAGTATTTATCAAAACCTCCCATCATAATGAGTTGTTTAAATTGTTGTGGGGCTTGGGGCAGAGCATAAAATTTGCCTTTGTTTAGCCTACTGGGAACCAAAAAATCTCGTGCCCCTTCTGGTGACGAAGCCGTCAATATTGGTGTTTGAAATTCATTGAAACCACTCCCCCACATTTCTTTTCTGATAGAAGCAATGACTTCTGACCGCAGTATCATATTTTGATGAAGACCCTCTCGCCTTAGGTCAATAAATCTATACCTCAAGCGCGTCTCCTCTGGATAATCCTGCTCCCCAAAGACTGGGATAGGCAGATCTTCAGCAGTTGAAATAATTTCCGTTTGTTCTATAAAAACCTCAATATCACCAGTTTTCAAACTCTTGTTTATTAAATCCTCTTCACGAGCTTTCACTATACCTTTGATCTTAACGCACCATTCTGATCTGTAGGTTTCAGCAGTGGAAAAATCATTACTATCTGGATCTATTACGACTTGAGTTATTCCATAATGATCGCGTAAATCTATAAATAATACCCCGCCATGATCTCTTACCCTATGAACCCATCCAGATAAGGTTACCATCTGATTCACGTGGGCTATGTTTAGCTCAGCACAATTATGAGTTCGATAACTTTTCATATAGACCTCTGAGATGTTTCTTTAAATTACTTTTTGCAATAATCTAAACGAAGTGAAGCGTAAAGTATAAATATCCCTAAAAGGGATCTATCAAACGAGGATCCTTGCCCAAAATGAATTTTTCCTTGCCTAATCGGTAACTTACTGACAAAACAAAATTATTTAAATTGTCTAAAAAAACGAATGCCTAAAAGAAAAGATATCTCGTCAATTATGATTATAGGTGCTGGCCCAATAGTTATTGGTCAAGCCTGTGAGTTTGATTATTCAGGTACTCAGGCCTGTAAAGCTCTGAAAGAGGAGGGGTATCGAGTTATTTTAGTAAATTCTAACCCTGCAACAATAATGACAGATCCTGAAATAGCAGACTCAACATATGTGGAGCCGATCACTTATGACAATTTGGAAACCATAATAAAAAAGGAGAAACCAGATGCACTACTTCCTACTATGGGTGGGCAGACCGCACTAAATGCTGCAATATCTTTGGAAAATTCTGGCCTTTTAGAAAGGGAAGGAGTTGAATTAATTGGAGCAAAAAAAGATGCTATTGAAAAAGCAGAGGATCGTAAAAAATTTCGTGATGCCATGGATAACCTACAGATTGAAAGTCCAAGGTCAGTAGTTGCTGAAAATATAGGTGACGTTAAGCAAGCTCTCAAAAAAATTGGTCTCCCAGCAATTATTCGCCCAGCTTTTACACTTGGTGGGGCGGGTGGAGGAGTAGCCTACAATGAGAAAGAATATTTCGATATCTGTAATAATGGCCTAGATCTTTCGCCTGTTGGCCAAATTTTAATTGATGAAAGCCTTCTGGGTTGGAAAGAATTTGAAATGGAGGTCGTCCGAGATAAAAAAGATAATGCAATAATAGTTTGCTCTATAGAAAATATTGACCCAATGGGTGTGCACACTGGTGACAGCATTACAGTTGCACCAGCTATGACACTAACAGATAAAGAATTTCAATTAATGAGAACAAACTCTATCAGAATTCTACGAGAAATTGGCGTGGAAACTGGTGGATCGAATGTACAGTGGGCTGTAAATCCAGATGATGGTCGAATGGTGGTTATTGAAATGAATCCTAGAGTTTCAAGATCTTCTGCACTAGCTTCAAAAGCTACAGGGTTTCCGATAGCAAAGATAGCAACTAAATTAGCAGTAGGCTTTACTCTAGATGAATTAACCAATGATATTACAGGATGCACCCCAGCTAGTTTTGAACCTACAATTGATTATGTAGTCATAAAAGTTCCACGGTTCACATTTGAAAAATTTCCTGGATCTAATAAAGAACTGAACACCTCTATGAAATCAGTTGGAGAAGTCATGGCTATAGGCAGTTCCTTCCTGGAAAGTTTGCAAAAGGCCCTCACTTCATTGGAAACTGGTCTAACAGGCTTAAATGAAATTGAATTTCCAGAAAATAAAGAAGAGATGGTATCAGTGCTGTCAATTCAAAATTCTGATAGATTATTACAGGTAGCACAGGCAATACGCGCAGAAATGGACATTCAAACGATTTACCAAATTACAAGAATTGATCCTTGGTTTCTAGAAAGAATACAAGAAATCATAAGTGTTGAAAGAATATTAAAAGAAAATTGTTTTCCTGATAAAGCTGAAGAATTACAATACTTTAAATCAATGGGCTTCACTGATGCCAGGTTAGGCGAGTTAACATCGTTACCAGAAGAAAAAGTGCGTAAAATAAGATGGAAAAAAGGTGTAATAGCATCTTTTAAAAGGGTTGATACCTGTGGTGGGGAATTTCAATCAAACACCCCCTTATATGTATTCAACATATGATAATTCTAATTCAGGGAATATTGACTGTGAGTCTAAACCAAATAATAGAGAGAAAATTATAATCATAGGTAGCGGCCCAAATAGAATAGGACAAGGCATAGAGTTTGATTACTGCTGCTGTCATGCCAGCTTTGCACTTTCAAAAGCTGGAATTGAGACCATTATGATCAATTGTAATCCAGAAACAGTATCCACTGATTATGATACTTCTGATAGACTTTATTTTGAACCGCTAACGGCTGAACATGTACTTGAAATAATAAGGATAGAAAGGTCAAAAGGAACTCTAAAGGGTATAATAATACAATTAGGAGGTCAAACTCCTTTAAATTTAACTAAAGCACTTTCATATCATAATATCCCAATCCTTGGCACTAGCCCAGCTTCTATTGATCTATCCGAAGATCGTGAAAAATTTAAGAAATTACTTCAAAAATTAAATATGAAACAACCGAATAATGGAATAGCAAGATCAGAGTTGGAAGCTATAAATAAAGCCAAAAAGATTGGATATCCAGTTGTAATTAGACCTTCCTACGTTATAGGAGGGAGAGCAATGGAAGTAGTGTTGAATACTAATCACCTAAAAAGCTATATTAAGGATGCTGTCCAAGTAAGCGGTGAGAGCCCTATTCTTATTGATAGCTTTATAAGTGGTGCAATTGAAGTCGATGTGGATGCCCTATCAGATGGTAAGAACGTTACAATCGTTGGCGTAATGCAGCATATTGAAGAAGCCGGAATACATTCTGGAGATAGTGCCTGTTCTCTTCCACCATATTCCTTGTCCGAAAAATTAATAACTAAGATCAAAGCTCAGGCTAAAATTCTAGCACTCGAACTTCAGGTTATTGGTCTTATGAACATTCAGTTTGCCATTCAAGGTGAAGCTGTCTTTGTTTTAGAGGTAAACCCACGTGCCTCAAGGACCTTACCCTTTGTATCAAAAGCTATAGGTACCCCAGTTCCAGGACTTGCAGCCTTGATAATGGCCGGAATTACTAAAAACAAATTAAAAGAACCTAAACTTGATTTTTATGCCGTAAAAGAAGTTGTGTTACCGTTTGATAAATTTCCCTGGATTGATACACTTCTAGGGCCTGAAATGCGCTCTACAGGCGAAGTTATGGGCATACATTCAACATTTGAGCAAGCTTTTTTAAAGGCTCAATTAGCTACTGGCGTCAAATTACCAAATGAGGGAAAGGCATTTGTATCATTGAAGGATCAAGACAAAGATACAAAATTATTAGAAACTTGTGCTATACTCAGGGAATTAAATATAGAAATACTTGCTACAATTGGTACTGCTGCATATCTTGAGAAGCACTTGATAAAAGTTACTAGAGTTAAAAAAGCCTATGAGGGCCGGCCAAATATTTTAGATCTTTTAACAGATAACAAAGTCGATATTGTTTTTAATACTACAGAAGGTTTTCAATCTATTAAAGATAGCCGTGAAATTCGGACTTTATCCCTAACAAAAAGACTACCATATTTCACTTCTGCAACCGGAGCTTGGGCCGCAGCTCAGGCCATGAAAAGCGCAAATAAGATTGAAAAGAGCATTATCTCACTTCAGGAACTGAAAAACTATCAGTCTGCCAACACATAAACATTGGGGTTAGATGGCAAAGTTATACTTTAATTATTCTACTATGAATGCGGGTAAATCTACTGCGCTAATTCAAGCCGCTTATAATTACCGCGAAAGAGGAATGAATCCATACTTGGTAACTGCTAAACTAGATAACAGGATGGGGACTTCTAAGATTGTAAGCCGGATTGGCATAGAAGAAGAAGCCTCAGTTTTTGAATTAGCCGACGATCTTTATTATAGAGTCAAATCTCTCTTGAAAGAAATTATGATTAACTGCATTCTTTTAGATGAAGCTCAGTTTTTATCTAAATCTCAAGTATGGCAACTAGCAAGGATAGTAGACCAATTAAATATCCCAGTCCTTTGCTATGGATTACGGGTTGATTTTAGAGGAGAACTTTTCCCTGGTTCATTAACACTGCTATCAATTGCCGATGAAATTAAGGAAATAAAGACAATTTGCCACTGTGGAAGAAAAGCCACAATGGTTGTGCGCAAAAACTCCAATGGGATAATAGTTAACCAAGGCGATCAGATTCAAATAGGTGGAAATGAAACATATACATCACTTTGTAGGCATCATTGGTGTGAAGAAATGGTGAAATTCTAATGAACCTGGCCACCCAAAGCAGCCTCCTTTTCTGGCTCCAGTAGAATAATGCCACCGTCTACTTTGTCAGGGACACCTAATACTAAGACTTCAGAAATAAACTTACCTATTTGCCTTGGTCTTAAATTTACCACAGCTATTATTTGCTTACCAAGTAGTATTTCTGGGGAATAGTGCTTAGTGATCTGTGCAGAAGATCTTTTCTCACCCAATTCTGTTCCAAAATTTATCCAAAGCTTAATTGAAGGCTTATTTGCCTCAGGGTATGGCTCTGCTCTTACTATTTCACCAACTCTAATATCAATTTTCACAAATGCTTCAATATCCGTGGGTAACAATCCATTCCTCCCAATATTTTCAATTATTTGCCAGTTTCTGACTCCTCATAAATGCCGCCAGAATTGCCTTTTTAATGATTGGCTTCCACCCAACTTTCTCATCCATCAAAACTTCTAATGCTGCTTCAGTTGTACCACCTGGGCTAGTTACGTTTTCTCTCAAACGTTTGGCATCTAAAGTGCTAGAACTAGCCAAAAACCCAGCCCCTAGTACAGTTTGTATGCTTAAAGTCCTCGCATCTTCAGAAGATAGCCCTAGTTCTTCTCCTATTTCACTCAAGTTCTCTATGAAATTAAATATATAGGCTGGTCCCGAACCTGAGATAGCAGTTACTATATCAATATCTTTTTCATTACTAAGTATTACAGCTTGTCCAAGGGACCCAAACAGTTTTTTGGCAAAATCTACATAAGGTTTATTTACAGATTTACCAACCACTATTGCAGACATACCTTGATTAATCGAAACTGGCGTATTTGGCATAACCCTTATAATTGGTTGCTTGTTTCCAAGACATTCATAAAATTGACGAAATTTCTTACCAGCAACTACGGAGATAATCAATGTTTCATGGCTTAATCTTTCTTGATTTACTGCTAAAACCTCTTCCAATTTTTGCGGCTTGACAGCCAAAATACATACATCAATACTCTTCACAAATTTGCTTGGATTTAACTCTAATAGACCCTTCTTGGAAGCATTTTTTAGCCAAACTGAAGGCCTTGGCTCTAGAACAAGAAAGGAAATTTCACTTAATTGGCTTTGGATCCAGCTTCTTAGCATGGCCTCACCCATATTGCCTACTCCTATCAGCAGTAATGTTTTATGACCCTCCAATAAAGACATTTTTATGGCCCTTCTAGAACTTCTCTATTAACGAATAAACATTGATACAATTTATATAAAGCCAGAAATATGATTTCCTGCCAGCCTTATGGCCATATCAGGCTTTTCCTTACCCCAAGATATAAGCTGAAATACTGGATACAATTCATCCATGATGCCTGTTATGCTTGAAACTATTTGCTCAGATCTAAAACTATTGATCTCTAGTGCGTCAGAACCTCTAAATTTTCCATGAAATGTTATTGCCTTTTGTTGATCACAGTAAGTAAAAAAACCACCATTACATTTTTCATTAGCTAAATTAAGTGTTTTATATAGTGGGTTACTCCGGTTTTTTGGTACTCTCAAATCGTATTCGCACGTTATTCTCAATTCCTGTTCAGTTTCAACCCAATGAAAGCAAAATAAATATTGTCGCCAAAGACCATCTGCATAAAATGCTGTGGTATCACCTACTCCTGCGACAAGCTCCCAGCTATTCTCCAAGGCTAATACTTTAAAGAACGATACCGGATTAGCTCCAAAATATTCTTCTAAATCCTGGGAAAGATCCATTTTTACCAAACTCCCTAAAATTTAACCTATCAAATGTCTACTGATAGTATTTTTAAGAAATTCTAGCACAAAATGTAGATAAGTTAAGTATAAAAATTAAGTACTCATCTTTCAGACTACTTAAATCCTATAAACTAGGTTTCTCACTTTTTTTTGAAATTTTAGAACCAGCGCGAGATACTCCACTGATTGATCGCTTCTGAAGCTTTTCTAAGACACTTCTTAATTCAGTAATTTCTTCCACTGCTTTTTTTAGCATAAGTTGAGAGGCATCGAATTCCTCTCGGGTAACTAAACCATGGTCAGCTAAATATCTATCTAGTAAATTTTTTATAGCATTTTCTATTTCACCACTGGCATCCTGTGCTAAACCCAATGCATTTGTAACCAAGCGAGTTAAATCATCGAAAATTTGATTTCTACTTTGCATTTTTAGTCCTAAGTTTTATTGTGTGTATGCGTAACATGAAAAATGTCGTGATGGAATAGCTTAACTACTAATTATGTAGTCAAAGGTTATTTAAAGACAAGCTAATAGGTATTAAATGTATCCAAGATTTCCTGAAATTTTAACACCATATGTTTTTTCTTTTGAAATGTTGGGCTTTAATTTTGCCCTAACTTGGTACGCTCTATCATACATCTTTGGTATTATTTCTGCATGGTATATTTTAAATATAGTATCCAAAAAACCTAATCTCTGGATTAATAATAAAAGCCCACTCACCACCTCAAACGTTGAAGATTTAATGACTTACCTTATTTTAGGGATCATTCTTGGCGGTAGATTTGGATATGTTCTTTTTTACAATCCATATTACTACATCAATAATCCAATAAAGGTTCTGTACCTGTGGGAAGGGGGAATGTCTTTCCACGGTGGTTTTCTCGGCGTAGTTCTAGGGGGCTTATATTTTGCTCTCAAAAAAAATAAATCTCTCCTGGCTATGGGTGATATAATTGCTCTTAGTACCCCACCAGGTTTATTTTTAGGCCGATTAGCAAACTTCATTAACCAAGAATTATGGGGAAGACCCACATTATCTTTCTTTGGATTAGAGTTCACCAAGCCTCCTGCCAATATTTGTCCTAATTCCTGGTCATATGATATATGTTTAAGGCACCCCTCCCAATTATATGAAGCTGCCCTGGAAGGTTTAGTTATAGGAATTATTCTGACTATACTTGTTTTCTTTTTTAATGCTTTGAAATCACCGGGTAGAATCATGGGCGTTTTTTTATTTAGTTATGGTGTAGCAAGAATTTTTGTAGAAATGTTTAGGGAAGCTGATCCACAATATATTTCGATGGAAAACCCCTTTGGTTATATCCTTTTTCTCCCAGGTAATATGGGACTATCTATGGGGCAAAGTTTATCTATGCCAATGGTCGCTGCTGGACTATTTTTTATCCTATTATCCTGCAGAAAAGCACCAAAAATGAAGTTATGATTAATCAAGATTACAAAATATTAGAGTTAATTAAAGAAAAAATACTGTCAAATGGACCAATAAATCTAGCTGACTATATGAAAATATGCCTGACTCATCCTGAGTATGGATATTATATAAAAAATAAACCTATAGGGACAACTGGAGATTTTATAACTAGCCCTGAAATATCACAAATGTTTGGAGAATTGATAGGCCTGTGGATAGTTCAAATATGGATAGATCATAAAAAACCTAAAAATTTTTCTTTAGTAGAATTGGGGCCAGGAAATGGAACGCTAATGGTAGATATCCTTAGATCTACTAAAATGATTGAAGGATTCCATGACGCATTAGATCTAATCCTTATTGAAATTTCGCCTACTCTCCAGCAGGTCCAGAAAAAATCACTAGGGAGTTTTAGGGTACATTGGCAAACTGAAATAGGAAGTTTGCCAGAACAGCCTACAATAATAATTGCAAATGAATTCTTTGACTCTTTACCCATCAGGCAGTTTAAACGTAATGGTAATGAATGGTTGGAAGTAATGATATCCATTCAGGATTCAAGTAAAAAGGAATGTAACCAGTTATGTTTTGAACTGATTGATATAGGTAAGAAAAAGCAATTTCCATCAGAAACTGATGATATTCCAAATGGAACTATAATAGAAATCTCAGAGATGACCCAAAAAACAATAAATTATATTTCTGATCATATTCATAAAAATTCTGGGGCTGCCTTAATTATAGACTACGGGAAAGAAGGAAATGTGGGAGATACTTTCCAAGCTGTCCGCCAACACCAATATTCCAATCCTTTAAAATCTCCCGGGCTAACAGACCTAACTAGTTATGTTGACTTCAGTGAGATTCGCAATTCAGCTGAAAAATCTGGCCTAATAGCCACAAAGTTAACAACTCAAGCCGACTTCCTCAAAAATCTAGGTATTGAGAAACGTGCTAAAATATTAGCTGAAAAGTTACAAAACGACGAGCTTCTTTTGCATCAGGCTGCGTTAAAAAGGCTAATCCATTATAGAGAAATGGGAGATTTATTTAAAGTCATGGGACTCAGAAGTCAAACCTCACCTCCACTAATAGGACTTGAAATATGACACCTCCTAACCTTAAATCTTACTTGCTCAATGACTTTTGCCACGGATTTTTCCTTAGACAAGGTGGTTTGTCTAGTGGTCAATTTGAAAGTTTAAATTGTGATCTAAAATCTCTAGATGATAAACATGCCGTTCTAGCAAACCGAGAAATAGTTGCAAACAATATGGGGGTAACTTCTGAAAGCTTAATTACCCTTAAGCAGATACATTCCTCAAAGGTGATAAAGATCGAATCCAAACTTGATTCAAACACTATAGAAGGTGATGGTATGGTTACAGCAAAAAAGGGAGTGGTTTTAGGGATATTAACAGCAGACTGTGCTCCAATACTTTTTGCTGAAAAAAAAGCTAGCGTAATAGGAGTTGCCCATGCTGGTTGGCGAGGAGCATTTGACTCTATCATTGAGAATATAATTAGAAAAATGACTGAACTTGGTGCCAAAGAGAACCATATAGTAGCTGCTATAGGTCCGTGCATCCAAAAAGAGAATTATGAGGTAGGACCAGAGTTTTTAGAGCGCTTCGTAAGAAAAAACTCTAAATCTAAGAAATTTTTTAATATCGATAATAATCAAAAAATATGGTTTGATTTACCTGGGTTTATTTTAGAGAAACTAAAGTTAGTAGGAGTGAAAAGTACTAATAATCTGGCAAAGTGTACATTTTCTTTGAGTAATGATTTTTTTTCCCATCGCCGTAATAAAAAAAATAGTTTGAATGATTGTGGTAGAATGATTTCTACAATAAGACTATGAAGAAATACGCATGATTCCGTTAAAAAAATGTAGACAAGGGTTAGTAAAATAGAAAAAATGAAAAAAACAAATATGCTTATAATTGGCTCAGGCCCGGCAGGCTATACTGCAGCCGTCTACGGAGCTAGGGCAATGCTTAAGCCAATAGTGGTTCAAGGCATACAACCAGGAGGACAGTTAACAATAACCACAGAGGTTGAGAATTGGCCAGGGATAAAAGAAATACAAGGTCCAGACTTAATGGTAAATCTTGAGGCTCATGCTAAAGTAGCTGGAGCGTCAATCGAACATGATACAATTAACAGATTAGACCTTAGCCAATTTCCATTTATTGCACATGGTGAGGGTGAAAAAAAGTATGAGGCTAGATCCATAGTTCTTGCGACAGGAGCCCAGGCTAATTGGTTGGGCCTTGACTCCGAAAATAAATACAAAGGTTTTGGAGTATCAGCATGCGCAACTTGTGATGGCTTTTTCTTTCGTGGACAAGTAATTACAGTGATCGGGGGTGGAAATACTGCAGTAGAAGAAGCTTTATTTTTAACAAACTTTGCGACAAAAGTCATCCTCATTCATAGAAGAGATAGTTTAAGAGCTGAGAAAATCCTCCAGGAACGATTATTTAAGAATCAAAAAATTGAGATAAAATGGAATTGCGTTGTAAAGGAGATTATTGGTACAGATGAACCACTTGGTGTAGAAGGAATAATTATTGAAAACGTCAAAAAACAAGAGACTTTAAATATTCCTTGCAAAGGGGTATTCGTTGCTATTGGGCATTCCCCAGCAAACGAACTAATAAAAGACCAATTAGAAACTCACCAGGGAGGTTACGTGGTCACAAAAAATAACTCTACACAAACCTCTATTGCTGGAGTATTTGCTGCTGGGGATATCGCCGATTTTAAGTATAGACAAGCTGTAACTGCAGCCGGTATGGGGTGCATGGCAGCATTAGAGGCTGAAAAATTTATATCAGAAATGGAAAAGTAAGATCTCTTTTGAAATTCAAAAGTAAAATATGCACGGGTAAAAAAAGTGAGCTTCTAATTTCTCTCAACTATTTTTATTGATTTGACCCTCTGTTCTAAGTTTTTTCTCACAAGATAAATGCGTAGTAAGCCCTTTTCTAACTCTGCCCCTTCTATCTCAACACCATCGGCAAGCACAAAGTTTTTCTGGAAGTGCCTGGCTGCTATCCCTCGATGTATAAAGGTTATCCCATTTTCCTTTTCTACTTGTTTACCAGTGATTATCAATTGACGGTCCTCTAAAGTAACACTTAACTCCTCATCACGGAAGCCAGCTACAGCTAAGGTAATTTTGTAATTATTTTCATCAGATAGCTCTATGTTATATGGAGGAAAACCCTCGTTTCCCGCCTTAATAGTCTTTTCAAGCAATCTATCAATTTGCTCAAAACCAAGCAAAAATGGATGTGCTGCAAAGGATAATCTAGCCATACACCTAATTCCAAACCATATTCTTATAACCGTTACAGGATATTGATAAATCAAATAGAAACAAGAGATAAAAGATTTTTATTTATCACAAATAGTTTTATAGTTCCTTAATAATTAATATTTTGTGGTAATATTATGGATAATTGTTTGGTAAGCGTAATAATGGGAAGCCAGTCTGATTGGAAAACTATGAAAGTGTGCTGTGAGATGCTCATTGAATTAGAAATTCAGCATGAAAAAAAAATTATTTCAGCACATAGAACACCTGATAGGCTATTCGAATATGCAGGAAAGGTTAATGAAAGAGGGATCCGAGTTATTATTGCTGGAGCTGGTGGGGCAGCTCATTTGCCTGGTATGGTGGCTTCCAAAACAAACCTACCCGTTATAGGCGTACCGATTAAGTCTAAATCCCTTTCTGGTATTGATAGTGTTTATTCAATTTTGCAAATGCCAAAAGGCTGCCCAGTGGCAACTATGGCCATAGGAATTCCAGGTGCTATTAATGCTGCCTTATTGGCAGGATCAGTTTTGGCCCTAAGCAACAATAAAATTGCCAATAAATTAGAATTTTGGCATAAGAAACAAACCCAGATGGTGCCCGAGGAACCTATGGATGAATAAGGTTTGGAAAGTTCCCATAGGAGGTCTTATAGGTATTATAGGCGGCGGACAACTTGGCAGAATGCTATCTATCTCCGCCTCTCAGCTAGGGTTTAAAACTCACATCTTTGATCCTGACCCAGAGGCACCAGCAAAACAAGTTACCAATACTTCTAGTACATTCCCTTACGATGATAAAGCTGCACTGGAAAAGTTTTCTGATAGTGTGGATGTTGTTACTTTTGAATTCGAGAATATCCCTAAGGAAACTATCAAAATCTGCCAAAGATTTTCTACAGTTTTTCCAGATGCTGAGTCTTTATCAACTTGCCAAGATAGAATAAATGAAAAAAAATTTCTGAGAAAAATAAATATTCCAGCCTCTCCCTTCATGTCGAGCCCAACCGTTAGCAAAATATTACAAAGTGGCAGTATACTGAAATTTCCCCTAGTTCTTAAAAGTAGTAGATTTGGGTATGATGGAAAAGGCCAAAGAATTATTAGCTCAGAGAAAGACCTCAAAAATTCTGAACCTAATTTTAAAAATTTACCAGTTATTTTGGAGGATTTCATAGATTTTAAATTAGAGATATCAGTGATCATTTGTAGAGACATATTCGGAAAGATAGCTGCTTATGATCCTATTGAAAATATACATCAAAACGGGATACTTGTTGAGTCAAAAGTACCAGCTAATATATCCTTTTCTTTAGCCAGTGACGCTATTCTAATCGCCAGCAAGATAGTTAATTCTCTTGAATACGTTGGTGTAATGGGAGTTGAGTTTTTTGTGACAAAAGAAGATCAGCTTTTAGTAAATGAATTAGCCCCGCGAGTTCATAATTCTGGTCACTGGACTCAAAGTGGTTGTTTGATAAATCAATTTGAGCAACATATAAGAGCTATTACTGGTTGGCCTATTGGAAATGGAAAAAGGCATTCTGATGTCATAATGAGGAACGTATTAGGTTCTGATATTGAGGGTTTGGAAAACAAATCTGATAGTTCAGTAACTATATACGGCAAAAATGACCCTAGAGATGGTAGAAAAATGGGTCACATAAACTATACATACTAAAAAAGGGGCCACCTGAGCCCCTTTTTTAATTAACTCAAGGCTTTTTGGGCGATGTTTTACATCATACCGCCCATACCACCCATACCACCCATGTCTGGCATTGGAGGAGCAGCGGGTCCTTTAGGTTCTGGCTTATCACCTACCATGGCTTCAGTAGTAACCAAGAGACCTGCTATAGATGCAGCGTCTTCCAAAGCTGTTCTGACTACCTTTGCCGGATCAATTACACCAAATTTGAACATATCGCCATATTCTTCTGTTTGAGCATTAAACCCATGAGTATCGTTCTTACTCTCACGAATTTTACCAGCAACAACAGCACCGTCTACTCCAGCATTTTCAGCTATCTGGCGCAATGGTGCCTCTAACGCTCTCCTTATAATATTTATTCCTGCGTCTTGATCTGAATTGGCACCTTTAGCTTTTTCCAAACTTTTAGCAGCTACCATAAGAGAAACGCCACCGCCTACAACAATACCCTCTTGTACCGCTGCCCTAGTTGCATTTAGAGCATCATCAACTCTGTCTTTTCTCTCCTTGACTTCCACTTCAGTACCTCCACCAACACGGATGACAGCAACTCCACCGGCTAGTTTGGCTAAACGCTCCTGAAGTTTCTCTTTATCATAATCGGAGGTAGTTTCTTCAATTTGAGCTTTTATTTGAGATACTCTTGCTTCTATTTCAGACTTATCGCCAGCTCCATCCACAATGGTAGTTTCGTCTTTTGTTATTGAAACTCTTTTTGCTGTTCCAAGCATATCCATGGTGACGCTTTCTAACTTCATACCCAGATCTTCAGAAATTAGTTGGCCCCCTGTTAATATAGCTATGTCCTGCAACATTGCCTTTCTACGATCACCAAACCCAGGGGCTTTTACACCGGCTATCTTCAGCCCACCTCTAAGTTTATTAACTACTAAGGTGGCTAAGGCTTCGCCTTCAACGTCCTCGGCTATAATTAATAACGGCTTCCCAGACTGAATTACTGTTTCAAGCAATGGCACCATTGGCTGTAGGGAAGATAACTTCTTTTCATGTAACAAGATAAGACAATCTTCAAGATCTGCAGTCATTTTTTCAGAATTTGTTATGAAGTAGGGGGATAAGTATCCTCGATCAAATTGCATTCCCTCAACTACATCTGTCTCAGTTTCAAGGCCCTTATTTTCCTCTACGGTAATTACTCCTTCATTACCAACTTTTTGCATTGCATCTGCTATTTGAGTTCCAATCTCAACTTCTCCATTTGCTGAAATAGTTCCAACCTGAGCAACTTCATCGCTATTAGCTACTGGCCTCGATTGCTTAGCAATTGCTGCCACTACTGTTGAGACTGCCAAGTCTATTCCACGTCTTAGATCCATTGGGTTCATCCCTGCAGCAACTGACTTAAGCCCTTCGCTAACAATAGATTGGGCTAATATTGTTGCGGTGGTAGTACCATCACCAGCTGTATCATTAGTCCTTGATGCCACTTCTTTCACCATTTGAGCACCCATATTTTCGAATTTATCATCTAATTCGATTTCTTTTGCTACTGTTACGCCATCTTTTGTTATTCTTGGAGCACCAAAAGATTTGTCCAAGACAACATTTCTACCCTTTGGGCCAAGGGTAACTTTCACAGCGTCAGCTAAAACATTGACGCCATGCATCATTTTGTTACGTGCGTCTGTACTAAATTTTACAATTTTTGCAGCCATAATATATGTTCCTAATACCTTTTGTTTAAATTAAATCTCTAAGCCATTATGCCTAGAATATCACTTTCTTTCATGATCAGCATATCTTCACCATTGATCTTAACTTCCGTACCCGACCATTTGCCAAACAAAATTCGGTCACCTGCCTTAACATCCATGGCTATTCTATTACCACTTTCATCTCTAGCTCCAGTTCCTACAGACACTATTTCTCCTTCAGCAGGCTTTTCCTGAGCGGAATCAGGTATTATAAGACCACCTGAGGTCTTTTCGTCGTTTTCAACACGACGAACTACGACACGATCGTGTAATGGTTTAAAAGTCATAAAATGACACTCCCTATCTAAAAAGTTTAATTCAACACTAATAAAAAAGCACTCGGTACAGTAGAGTGCTAACAACAGTCATTTAGGGGGCAATTTTAACTAAGTCAATATGTATCTAAAAAAAAATTTAACCTTTAAGCTTTTTTCTTATATATCATCTACATATCACCCTATGCTTCTCTTTGCTTTCCAAAAAATATTTTCCTGAGAGATTTTTTATGACTGAAATAATCAATTCGCTAGAACAAATTTCTGAAAAGTATAATGTACTTCTTTGCGATATCTGGGGGTGCATCCACAATGGACAAAATGCTATCCCCAGTGCGCTCAAGGCTTTATATTCCTTCAAGAAAAATCATGGTTATGTTATGCTGTTGACGAATGCTCCACGACCTAAGTCTGCCGTTAAAGAACATCTGGAAACAATGAATATCACAGGAGATTATTATGATGATATTACTACTTCCGGTGATGCAGCTCAATTGAGTATGTTCTCAGGTACTGTTGGATATAAAGTGTATCATTTGGGACCAGAACGTGACGAGAGCTTTTTTATGGACCACCCCAGTGATATTTCTATTAAAAAAACGGTATTGCGAGTAAGTCTTGAAGAAGCAGAGGGAATTGTTTGTACTGGACTCTTTGATGACACATACGAGACCCCAGAAAATTACAAAGGTATAATAGAATACGGTGTGGAAAAACATCTCAAATTATTATGTGTTAATCCTGATATATTTGTAGACATAGGACACCAACGTGTCTGGTGTGCTGGAGGAATTGCCGAAGCTTTTTCAAAAGCTGGAGGAGAGAGCATATACTGCGGGAAACCTCATAGGGATATTTATAAACTAGCTTTTATCAAAATTAAGAATTTCAATCTGAAAACTGAACCAAAAATATTATGTATAGGGGATGGTATAAAAACGGATGTCTTGGGAGGAGTTAATGAGGGACTAGATACCCTTTTCATTTGTGGAGGACTAGCTAGTAATGAGACTGGAATAGATAAAATAAGGGATACCCCTAATCGGAAGAAACTTAATACCTTTCTCGCAATTAATAACCTTAATCCAACCAATTCTATTGGCTTTTTAAAATGAGGTACTTCAGATTTGGGATTGAATTTGCTAAAAAGCTCAAAATAGCTGATTTCTAAATTAAAAGTTAAATGCGGTTAGATAAAATTATGAAGATTTTGAAGCAAATAGACAATGTTAGAAACTTTACTAATAATTCTACAGTAGTCATTGGAAACTTTGATGGCGTACATCTTGGGCATAAAAAAATAATAAGAGAAGCCAAAACCTTATGTGGTTCCAATAAAATTGGAATAATTACTTTTGAACCCCATCCGAGGGATTACTTTGCCAGAAATAAGCAACCATTCAAACTGACCTCTATAGAATCAAAATATGGTCGATTAAAAGACCTCGGAGTCGACTTTATAGTTGAGTTAGAATTTAATCAGCAATTAGAAAATTATTCACCAATACAATTTGTCGAAATAATCCTTTACCATAAATTAGGCATTAAAAATATTATGGTAGGACAAAATTTTCGCTTCGGTAATAAAAGAAGTGGGGATTTTAAAAAACTTAAGCAGTTAGGGCAACATTTTGATATTCATGCTTTCAAACTTGATTTAGAGCATAATGGTGAAGAGGCTATTTCTTCTACGCGGATTAGAACAGCCTTAGAGTTTGGAAGAGTCCAAGAAGCAAGAAATATGCTGGGTTACTGGCATAAGATTTATGGTAAAATTATTCATGGAGATCACAGGGGTAGGGAATTGGGTTTCCCCACTGCTAATATTGAACTAGAAGGGATTTTGGTGCCTCGATTTGGCGTTTACTCTTCTATTGTTGAGGTTTTATCAGGTAAATTTGCAGGGGTGTATAAAGGTGCAAGTTCTATAGGGGAAAAACCAACCTTTGGAGAGAATGAAAAAAATCTAGAGGTTTTTATTTTTGATTTTTCACAAGAGATCTATGGGGAAAAAGTAGCCATTTCATTGATTAACTTTCAAAGGCCCGAAGAAAAGTTTAATAATATTGATAATCTTATAGATCAAATGCACAAAGATTGTGAAAAATCGCGTATAAATTTGTCATCATTTGACATGAGTGGGTTATGAGAAAAGATTTCTGGAAGCGTATACCAATAACCAAACTGACTGATGAGGAGTGGGAGGCCATTTGTGATGGGTGCGGAAAATGTTGTCTGGTTAAATTACAAGAAAAGAAAAATTCTACTCCAAGCTACACAAGTGTAGCTTGTGAATTTCTCAATACCAAAAGCTGTAGATGTAAAGTTTATAGTTCAAGAAAAGAAAAGAAAAGCGACTGCCTTAAGTTATCACCAAAAAACCTTAACAATATAAAAAATTGGTTACCAAGTACCTGTGCCTATCGCCTAGTAAGCGAAAAAAAAGACTTACCTAACTGGCATCACCTGATTTCCAAGGATTTCAACAGAGTTCATTTGACAAATAACTCAGTTCAAAAACTTGCCATAAGCGAATTACTAGTCGATGAAGAAGACTTTGAAAATTTTATTTTGGATCAATGCACCTAGCTAGTCGATATCTCTTGCTAAAAAGGTTAAGCTATAGCTATGATGCAGAAAGTTAAACACCCGAAAAAAGGGATTACAAATGAGTGAACTGGCCCAACCAAAACTTATTTCTGGGAATTCAAATCTCACACTTTCTAAAGGTATAGCAAGCTGGGTAAGTTCTTTAAGCAGAACGCAAATTGAATTAGTTAAAGGTAGGGTAGAACAATTCAATGACCAAGAAATCTTTGTAGAAGTATATGAAAATGTGCGGAATGAAGATATGTTTGTCATACAATCAACATCTAACCCAGCAAATGATAATTTGATGGAACTTTTAATTATCACCGATGCATTAAGGCGATCCAGCGCCAAAAGAATCACTGCTGTCATCCCATATTTTGGCTATGCTAGGCAAGATAGGCGTACAAAGGCAAGAACACCGATAAGCGCTAAGCTCGTAGCAAACTTATTAACTGGCGCAGGAATCGAGCGAGTATTAACATTAGATTTACATTCGGCACAAATCCAAGGTTTTTTTGATATACCTGTTGATAACCTGTATGCTTCGCCAATATTTGCATTGGATATTGTCCATAATTTTGAGGATCCCAATCTAATAACAGTCATTTCACCAGACGTTGGCGGGGTAGGAAGAGCAAGAGGATTAGCAGAGAGAATTAATGCAGATTTAGCTATAGTTGATAAAAGACGCAGCCAACCAGGTGAAGTTGCTTCTATGACTGTAATTGGCAATGTGAAAGATAAAATCTGCCTAATAGTAGATGATATTTGCGATACAGCAGGAACTTTAGTTAAAGCTGCTGACCTATTAATAGAGCAAGGTGCCAGTCAAGTACATGCTTACATTTCACATGGAGTATTTTCAGATCCAGCTATCAAGAGAATCGAAGAATCTAGCCTAAACTCTCTTGTTGTGTCGGATTCGATTAGTATCATCCCATTAATTAAAGAAAGTAAAAAAATACGGCTTATACCAACAGCCCCCCTCTTTGCACAAGCAGTCTTGAATATTGCCCACGGAAATTCTGTTTCTTCATTATTTGATAGTGAAAGGTTGAGTCCCATCTATAAACCATATTACCCTAAATATCATTACGAAAGAAAAATGAAGGCATAGATCAAATGAATTTCTCCTTTAAAGTTGGATCTGCTTCCAAAGTTTTCATTGATTGTAACAACGGATAGATTATTGCTAATAATAAGATAGCAGCAAAAATGAAAGGTATACCTGGAATATAAAATCTTTCCTCACTTAGAGTACCAATCTTGAATAGAATAGTCATCATTAAAGGGCTAATAACAGAGGTAATTGCATTAATGCTGGACAATATACCCTGTAATAAACCTTGTTTCCTGTCAGAAATTTGATTTGAAACAAAGCTATCAAGCGTTGGATTCATCAGCTCTGACATTACGGCTATAGGTATCAGTAAAAAAACCATCCAAGCCATATTTGCAAATCCAAAACCAGTCAAAGCTATACTGCCTATAACTAAAGAAAGAAAAACAACTTTTCTAGGGCCCAAACGGTTAACAAATTTCATTCTAATTACAAATCCCTGAACCAAAGCTACTCCCAAGCCATAACAAGCCAAGGAAATTCCAATTAAGCCAGGTCCCCAATCAAAAACTTCCTTACTCCAAAAACTCCAAATAGCTGGATATACCCAATGAGCCAAACTGATAATGAAAAAGCATAAAAACAATATTCTTAAATCTCGAAACAAGAATGCTTTTATTAAGGTTGCAAATGGGTTTAGATCTTTCTTTTTAAATTTTCTCCTTTTACCAACGTCAAGAGGCTCCGGTAGATAAAAAAAGCATAATAAAAAAGTCAAAAAAGATAAAAAAGCAGAGAAAAAAAAAGGAAGACGAAAATCTATTTCACCTAAAATACCACCAATAAAGGGTCCAAAAACAAAACCTACACCAAAAGCTGCCCCAACAAGTCCAAAATTCTTTGCCTTATCTTCTGAATTAGAAATATCCGCTAAATAAGCAAAAGCAGTTGGTACTGTACCACCTGCTATACCTCCAATCATTCTACCAATAATAAAGACCCAAAGAACAGATGCAAATCCTAAGATTAAATAATCTATAGCCATCAAACCTAGAGCTACAAGGATAACTGGTCTGCGACCATAAGAGTCAGATAAGTTCCCAATAATAGGAGAAAAGAGAAATTGCATAAGAGCGTATGATGCATATAGTACCCCACCCCAGATTGCTGCATCAGATATTGATAATTTTCCTACCGAGCGAAGAATATCAGGCATAATTGGGAAAATGATCATTAAACCGCTGATATCTAAAACAACGGTAAAGAAAATAAAAATTACTGCTTTTTTAGTTCTTAACACGCTAAGTTTGTAATTGATCTTTGATAGAAGTTAGATCATTTAATTTCTTAGATAGAACGCATTCTTGAAGTTCCGATGCATTTTCTACCGATCGCTCCGTCTTTGAAATCAATTCATCTATAATTTCTAAAGATAGGTCCGAACTCGGTAAGGCTTTTTCGGCAAGGACAATCACTTCCTTCTGAGATATTTCTACAAAACCACCAGATAAAAAATATCTCTCTGATTTTCCAGACTCATTAACTTCTAAAAATCCAGGTCTTATGGCTGTTGCAACCGGCGCATGATTTGCAAAAACAGTCATATTCCCCTCAACTCCTGGGATACTAACTGATTGAACTTCTCCCGATACTAAAATTTTCTCTGGTGTTACCAACTCAAAATTAAATTTATTTTCAGCCATGATTGACCCTTAAGCTACCTTCGTTGCCATTTTTTCTGCCTTAGCAATAACTTCATCGATTCCTCCAACCATATAAAAAGCAGCTTCAGGTAGATGATCAAATTCCCCAGCAACAACACGTTTGAAACTATCTATAGTTACATCAAGGGGTACCTGCACACCATCTGAGCCAGTGAAAACTTTTGCTACATCGAAAGGTTGGGATAGAAATCTTTGTATTTTCCTTGCTCTAGCAACTGTTAACTTATCTTCCTCTGATAATTCATCCATACCCAAGATAGCGATTATATCCTGGAGCGACTTGTACCGTTGTAATATACCTTGAACATCCCTCGCGACTTGATAGTGTTCCTCTCCAACGATTAATGGATCCATAAGTCTACTATTAGAGTCTAACGGATCAACAGCAGGATATATTCCTAGCTCTGATATTGCTCTACTAAGCACTGTAGTTGCATCTAGGTGGGCAAAAGACGTTGCAGGAGCAGGATCGGTTAAGTCATCTGCAGGCACATAGATTGCCTGGACAGAAGTAATGGAACCAGCCTTTGTGGATGTAATCCTTTCCTGAAGGGCACCCATGTCAGTTGCGAGAGTTGGTTGATAGCCAACAGCCGAAGGGATCCTGCCTAGTAAGGCAGAAACTTCTGAACCTGCCTGCGTAAATCGGAAAATATTATCAACAAAAAATAAAACGTCAGTACCTGATTGATCTCTAAATTGCTCTGCCAATGTTAGGCCAGTTAATCCTACTCGAGCTCTTGCACCTGGGGGTTCATTCATTTGACCATAAACCAACGCAACTTTTGAGTCCTCTAGTTTTTCTGGAGTTATCACCCCAGATTCAATCATTTCGTGATATAAGTCATTTCCTTCCCTAGTTCTTTCCCCAACCCCAGCGAAAACTGAAAACCCTGAGTGTACTTTTGCAATATTGTTTATTAACTCCATAATTAAAACAGTTTTACCTACGCCCGCACCACCAAAAAGTCCTACTTTTCCACCTTTAGAATAGGGGGCTAAAAGGTCTACTACTTTAATACCTGTAACCAATATTTCCGTTTCAGTGGATTGCTCAGAGAATTCTGGAGCTGGCTGATGAATAGGCCTGAGCTCTTTTGCTTTTATAGGGCCTTTCTCGTCAACAGGTTCGCCTACTACATTTAAAATTCTTCCTAAAGTTGGGTTTCCTACTGGAACAGATATTGGAGAGCCCATATCTAAAACTTCAGACCCTCGGACTAAGCCTTCGCTACTATCCATTGCAATAGTGCGCACAGTATTCTCTCCTAAATGCTGCGCCACTTCAAGAATAAGCCTTTGACCCTCATTCTGCGTCTCTAACGCATTCAAAATTTCTGGAAGATGACTATCAAACTGCACGTCAACTACTGCTCCCATCACTTGGGTAATTTTTCCTTTTGGACTTGCCATTTTTTTCTCCAATCTTTTTAAAGTGCTTCTGCACCAGAAATAATTTCTATAAGTTCATTTGTGATTGCCGCTTGTCGTGATCGATTGAATTGTATTGTCAGTTTGTCTATCATTTCTCCAGCATTTCTTGTTGCGTTATCCATAGCAGACATCCTAGCTCCTTGTTCCGAAGCACCATTTTCCAGTAGTGCCGTAAATATTTGGGTAGCAATAGCTTTTGGTAATAAGTCCTCTATGATCTCTCGCTCATCTGGTTCATATAAATAGGTCAACTGATCTTCTTCGTCGTTGGTAGCAGCTTCAGCCCCACTTTGAAATGGTATTAGTTGGTGGGCTTTAGGAATTTGTGATATTACTGACTCAAATTCATTATAAAATATTATTGCTACATCAAATTCATTTTTTGAAAATTTTTCAATAATATTTTCTGCGATTGCAGACGCATCTTGATAAGTCATCTTTTTTATTGCCGATAAGTCTACATGGTCTCTCATCAATCCACCAAACTCGCGTTTCAGTTGCTCTCGACCTTTTTTACCTATAGTTAAGATTTCTACTCCCTTCCCTTCCGATAGCAAACTAGCTATACGACTTTTTGCTAACTTGACTATGCTTGAGTTGAAACCACCGCAAAGGCCTCTTTCTGAAGTTGCTACAATGACAAGATAATTTTCACTTTTACCACTACCCACAAGTAAAGGCGAGCCTGTAGATGCATTTACCATTTTTCCGGTAAGTTTGCTCAAAACTTTAGACATTCTAACTGCGTAAGGTCGAGCTTCCTCCGCTGCCTCTTGGGCCTTACGAAACTTTGCAGCCGCTACCATTTGCATTGCCTTCGTAATTTTCCTTGTGGATTTTACGCTTTCAATCCGGATTTTCAGATCTTTAAGATTAGGCATATAAAAACTCCAACTGAGAAACCTTACTCCGTTTAGGAGAATTTATTTTTGAAACCTTCAATAGCATCCTTTATTGAATTTTCTAATTCTCCTTCAACTTTTCGATCGTTTTTTGTCAAGTCCAAGAGTAAATCCTGACAATTTGTTCGAAGGTGTTCGACGAAGCCCCTCTCAAATCGAGTCACGTCACCAACAGCTATATCGTCCAGATAGCCAGCAGTGCCAGAATAAATGACTACTACTTGTTCAGCGCTCGTCAAGGGTGAATATTGTGCCTGTTTTAAAACTTCTGTTAACCTAGCACCTCGGTTGAGCAATGCCTGAGTAGAAGCATCAAGATCTGAACCAAATTGAGCAAATGCTGCCATTTCTCTGTATTGTGCCAATTCAAGCTTGATTGAACCAGCTACTGACTTCATCGCCTTTGTTTGGGCTGAAGACCCTACCCTAGAGACAGAAAGCCCTGTATTCACGGCAGGTCTTGTACCTTGGTTAAACAACTCTGTTTCCAAGAATATTTGACCATCAGTTATTGAAATTACATTTGTTGGAATAAAAGCAGAAACATCTCCACCTTGGGTTTCAATAATCGGCAAAGCTGTCAATGAGCCTGCCCCATGATCTTCATTAAGCTTTGCAGACCGCTCTAAAAGCCTTGAATGTAAATAAAAAACGTCGCCAGGGTAAGCCTCTCTGCCAGGAGGACGTCTGAGAAGAAGAGACATTTGGCGGTATGCTACAGCCTGCTTAGACAAATCATCGTAAATTATTAATGCATGACGGCCATTATCTCTAAAATGCTCAGCCATTGATGTCGCTGCATATGGGGCTAAAAACTGCATTGGGGCAGGTTCAGAGGCGGTTGCTGCCACCACGATTGAATATTCTAAGGCCCCAGCTTCATCTAATTTTTTTACTAGCTGAGCCACAGTTGACCGTTTTTGTCCTATTGCTACATATACACAATACAGCTTCTTACTTTCATCGTTACCTGCTGCGTCATTATAACTTTTCTGATTAAGTATTGCGTCCAGGGCTACAGCAGTTTTACCAGTCTGCCGGTCTCCAATTATTAGTTCCCTCTGGCCTCTACCTATTGGAATAAGAGAGTCCACAGATTTTAATCCAGTTGCCATTGGTTCATGAACCGACTTCCGAGGGATTATCCCAGGAGCTTTTACATCAGCCACAGACCTTTTAGCAGTTTTTATTGGCCCTTTTCCATCTAGAGGGTTTCCTAAGCCATCGACTACTCTACCCAGCAATTCGTCCCCAATAGGAACATCCACTATCGATTGGGTCCTTTTAACCAAATCTCCTTCTTTGATATCTCTATCTGAGCCAAATATTACAACCCCTACATTATCTATTTCTAGGTTAAGAGCCATACCTCTTATATTTCCAGGAAATTCTACCATCTCTCCTGCCTGAACGTTTTCTAGTCCAAATACTCGCGCTATTCCGTCTCCTACTGATAATACTCTACCTACTTCGGCTACTTCAGTTTCACTCCCAAAGTTTTTAATTTGCTCTTTTAAAATCGAAGATATTTCTGCTGCTTGGATGCTCATTATCCAACCTCTTTCAAATTATTTTTAAGTTTAATCATTTTTGACATTATAGATGTATCTATCATTTTAGATCCTATTTTCACAACCAATCCTCCCAGTAATTCTGGACTATAGCTTGCTTTAATCACTACTTCCTTGTCAATATTTGTGCTGATAGTTTTTTTAATCTTTTTTTCTAAAGTGTCAGTCAACTTGAATGGGCTTGAGATCTCAACTATAACTTCATTTCTATACTTGCGGGATAAATTCTTAAAGTGCGCTATCATTTCGGTTAAACAAAATAGTCTTCTGTTGGAAGCCATAAGCAAAACGGTGTTGATAACTTCTTTTGACAGTTTTAATTTTTCAGCCACTCTCTGCATTACTATGATTTGTACTTTTCTTGAGTGTAAGGGTGACTTTATGAATAGAGATAAATTTTTATCTGCCTCTACAGGTTTTAAAAGTTTATCTAAATCTTTCTCGTATTCTTCAATAGTTCCACCCTCTTTAGCCAAGCCAAATAAAGCACTGGCATATCTGGATGCAGACCCCATTGTTAAAGACGTAGTCGTACCCACCTAGTCATCTCCTATCAGTGTAAAAAACCGAATTTGTTAAGCTCTTATTCAACTGACCTGTTTCATCTTATATCTGAGGTGATAACAGAGCGATAACATCCATGCAAGTGCAGTATTAAAAGAAACAGCATATTTTTTATTATAAAATTAAACGGAATTACTTTTACTCTAAATTTATAGCATTTAATTTTGAATATTTATTTTCCTTAATTATTTGGTACTTAGTGTGATTAGGAAGTGGTTTAGGTTTAGGCTCAATAAGCCCATCTAGAAGCCCTAAGGGTGTTTTTATGGAGGCACTAAGTTTTACCGCTGTAGGTGCATAAATTTTTTTCTTCACTAACATAATCAATATTCCACCCATTACTTTAGTTGCATATTTCTTGCAAAACTTCTCCACTAAAGGAGAGGACTTCAAAAAGAAGCCTTTGGCTGCAGGCGGCGAGAATAGAGCAGCTCCAGTTCGTATAATTTCAAACTTATTTGCCGATAACAATCTTGCCAACTGTCTTAAACTGTAAGGTCTTCCATTACCAAAAGGGGTCAAATCAGATCTAGCCCAGAAACCAGTTCTATTAGGGACCACTACTAGCAGATAACCCTCTGGGCTTAAAACTCGCCAAGTCTCTTCAAGCAGTTCATTTGGATTTTCACATGTCTCTAGTCCGTGAATCATAAGAACAATATTTGTACTTTCTGAGTCTAATGGCCATTCTGTTTGTTCAATTAAAATACTTGTATTTAAATAATTAGATGATGAAGATATTACTCCCTGTTGCTCAGGCATCAAATACAGCGTCTGTGATAAATCTTTAGTAAACCTCTCCAAATATGGAAATGAATATCCGTAACTTACTAAAATCTCTTTTTCTCTGCTCCTTATAATGTAGGGATCCATTTGTTGAATTGATTCATTAATAAATCTTCTCGTTAGAAGACCTAATTCTGTTTTTGCATAAAAAGCCTGGATTTCTGATACAGCTAAGTTCACCTAAGACCCCAATTCCAAAACATACTAAAATATTTTAATCTTTAGCTTTAGTATATATTCTTTATAAGAATAAGGCTAAAATGTATATACCTTTTGAAAGGATAGAAAGTGACTACACAGATTGTAACAGTACCTTGCCTTGAGGATAACTATGCCTACATCATATACGATAAAACTGATGGGAAAACATGTTTAGTTGATGCACCAGAATCTGAACCCATAATAAGTTGTTTAGAGCAAAGAGGTTGGGGTTTAGACAAAATTTTCTTAACCCATCATCATTCAGATCATATAGCAGGTTTAGAAAATATCCTTTCACATTTTCCGGCAAGAGTTTTTGGCGCGTCAGCTGATGCCAAACGACTACCTCCCCTGAATGAAGGTCTAAAACAAAATGATAAATTTTATTTAGGCCAAAACGAATTCTCAATACTGGAGGTTTATGGACATACTATTGGACATATTGCATTATATTCAAAAGAATTATCTGTTGTTTTTTCAGGGGATTCCTTGATGACACTTGGCTGTGGAAGGCTTTTCGAAGGAACCCCTCAAGTTCTTTGGGAAACATTACAAAAATTTATTCAATTGCCTCCTGAAACAGAAATTTACTGTGGACACGAGTATGGAGAAAAAAATGCAAAGTTTGCTATTTCAATAGATCCTGATAACAAAAAACTACAAGATCGTTTTTTAGAAATTAAGGAAAAACGGAAAAACAATATTCCTACAGTTCCTAGTACAATTAAAAATGAGATAGAGACCAACCCATTCTTGAGGGTAAATTGTCCAGAATTTAAAAGATCCTTAAAAATGGAGGGGCATGAAGATCATTTGATTTTAGGTAATTTAAGAAAAAGGCGTGATACCTTTTAAAGGAAGATGCTATAAGAATATCTAAGCAAATATTTATCTCATCACAACATTTTGCACATCTACATTATCTTTGGCATCGTTTCTGCAAAAGTTTTACGTCAGGTAAATAAATGAAAGTAAAAAAAAAGCTGCTACAAAGTTGAAAGTTACAATAAAAGTCTTTACTTACTGGACTGACAGCGTAAAAATATATTTCAGATTTTAACTCAAATAGGTGAATTAAATTACTATACAATCTATACCCATCAGCTAAAGATCGATTAAAAAACTCACTTATATTTGAAAAAAAATAATGTTAATTACTCAATTGGTGCTCAAATGCCGTCCTTTTCCAAATCACTAGAAAATTGTATACACTCAGCTTTAGGAATAGCTAATGAAAATCAACATGAACTAACCACATTGGAACATTTACTGCTTGCCCTAGTGGACGAGCCTGATGCGGCCCAAGTAATGTTGGCCTGTGGTGTAGATCTAGAAAAACTTCGTAAATCTGTTTCAGAATTTATAAAAAAAGAGCTCGGTAACCTTGTTAGCCAGGTAGAAGGTACAGAATCTGTACCAACAACTGGATTTCAGCGAGTTATACAAAGGGCAGCCATACATGTACAAAGCTCTGGAAGAAGTGAAGTAACAGGAGCAAACGTCTTGGTGGCAATCTTTGCTGAAAGGGAAAGCCATGCTGCATTTTTTCTTCAAGAACAGGAAATGACACGCTATGATGCAGTAAATTTCATAGCGCATGGTGTAGCTAAGAATCCTGATTTCTCAGAAGAGAGAAAAATTTCTGGTGCTACGGAAGAAGTTGAAGAGTCAACCGAAACCCAAAAATCAGATAAAGAATCAGCTTTGGCTAAATATTGTGTGAATCTTAATGAAAGTGCCAAACAAGGCAAAATTGATCCCCTCATTGGCAGAGACAAAGAAATCGAAAGAAGCATCCAGGTCCTTTGTAGGCGGAGGAAAAATAACCCCATACTTGTGGGAGATCCTGGAGTAGGAAAAACAGCCATAGCAGAAGGTTTAGCTAGGAAAATTGTCCACGGAGAGACTCCAAAGGTATTATCTCAAGCAACTATTTTTTCTTTAGATATGGGTTCGTTATTAGCTGGGACTAGATATAGGGGAGATTTTGAAGAGCGGCTTAAGAATGTTTTAAAAGAGTTGGAGGAACATCCTAACGCTATCTTTTTCATAGATGAGATCCATACTGTCATTGGTGCTGGAGCCACCACTGGAGGTGCCATGGATGCATCAAATTTACTCAAGCCATCTTTACAGTCAGGTAATCTCAAGTGTATGGGATCGACCACTTACAAAGAGTATAGGCAGCATTTTGAGAAAGATAGGGCTTTGGCCAGAAGATTTCAGAAAATTGATGTAGAAGAACCAACCCCAGATCAAGCCGTGGCCATACTGCACGGTCTCAAACAGTACTTTGAGGAACATCACGAAACGAGGTACACAGGGGAAGCTATAAAAGCTTCGATTGACTTGTCCGTTAAGCATATCCACGATAGAAAGCTACCCGATAAAGCCATAGACGTTATAGATGAAGCAGGTGCTGCTCAAATGTTACAGCCTGAAAAAAAGAGAAAAAAGACGATTGGCGTGAAGGAAATCGAAGCAGTTGTAGCCAAAATAGCGAGAATCCCACCTAAAAGTGTTTCAAAAACTGATGTCGAGATGTTAAGTAATCTTGACAACTCTCTGAAGAGAGTAGTTTTTGGACAAGATAAAGCAATTGATGCACTAACTTCTGCGATAAAATTAGCTAGAGCAGGACTGCGGGAACCCGAGAAACCTATTGGAAGTTACCTTTTTTCTGGACCTACAGGTGTTGGAAAAACTGAAGTTGCAAGACAGTTAGCCGATTGCCTTGGTGTGGAACTCCTTAGATTTGATATGTCAGAGTATATGGAAAAACACGCCGTATCTCGTTTGATTGGTGCTCCTCCAGGCTATGTAGGCTTTGATCAAGGTGGAGTACTCACCGACAAGATTGACCAACACCCTCATTCGATTTTATTGTTGGATGAGATAGAAAAGGCCCATCCAGATATCTTCAATATCCTCCTCCAAGTTATGGATCATGGTAAATTAACTGACCATAATGGCCGCTCTGTAGATTTTAGGAATGTTGTTTTAATCATGACTTCAAATGCAGGAGCTATAGAACAGGCGAGTTCAGCACTGGGTTTTGGCAGAGAGCGAAGAGAGGGAGAAGATACAAAAGCTATAGAAAAAACATTCAGCCCCGAATTTCGTAACCGCCTCGATGCAGTAATTAGTTTTGCTCCATTATCAAAACCCATAATAATGAGGGTAGTAGAGAAATTTGTGCTTCAATTAGAGGCTCAACTAATGGACAAAAATGTTACTTTTGATCTTACTATCAAGGCCTCAGAGTGGTTAGCAAAAAATGGCTATGATGAAAAAATGGGGGCACGCCCTCTTTCTAGATTAATACAGGAATCCATAAAAAAACCTCTAGCAGAAGATTTGTTATTTGGAAAGCTTACTAAAGGTGGATTAGTAAGAGTTTGCATAAAAAATGAAAAAATTCATTTGGATATTTCATCACCAGATAAACCTAGACTTTCTTCAAATAAACCACCATTATTAACTGCTAAATAGTACCGTTTTATTAGTTAGAGATTTAGCTTTTCATTTTAATCTTAGAATAAGACTAGCGTTCTGTTAATTTTATTTCTATCCTGCGATTGCGAGCTAAAGCTTTTTCACTTCCACCTAGTTCGATGGGTTGGAATTCACCAAATCCAGCAGCAGCAAATCTTTTAGCTGGTAGTCCTTCTACATTAACAAAATACCTGACTACTGATAGTGCTCTCGCTTGACTTAATTCCCAGTTGTCTTTGAAATTTACGGTTGATAACACCTTAGTTTTATCAGTATGCCCATCTACTCTTAGGAGCCAATCAATATTATCTGGAATTTCCTTTAAGATTTTTCTAATTACGATAGCTATTTGAGCTAAATCACTCCTTCCAGTTAACTCAAGTTCATAAGACCCGCTGGTGAATAATATTTCAGATGGTAGTAAAAATCTATCACCCGCAACCTCGATACCTTTTTTATTTCCCAATATTTTTCGCAAATTTCCAAAGAATTCTGACCGATAATTCCTTAAGTCCCTTGTTTCAGCTTCTAATTTTAAAAGTCGCTCTGCCTCTAATTTTTCATTCTTTTTCTGTTCAAGGACAACAATAGCCAATGCTGCATTGAGACGACCACCTAAATTCTCAACTTGCACAGTGTTTTCTGCATCTTTCCTCTCATAATCACCCAGAAGATTCTGTAACTGACTCAATTGACTTGCCAAAGAAAGTGTTTCCTCATTTAATTTTTTAATACGTAGTAGCGAAACTTTTTTTTCAGTTTCATTAGAAAAAACCTGAGACCTTAGCTGAGAAATGCTTGATTCCCTAACCTTTAGAAGGTCTGATGTTGTTAACAACTTGGACTTAATTAGGTCTCTTTCATTTAATAAATTTATATTGCGTTCTGTTAAAACTTTCATTGCTGTCTCAGAAGCCGCTATTAGTTCTAAATTGTCCAGAGCCCTTTTTCGTTCTTCTTCAAGTGATAGGGTGGCTAACTCAAGTTCCTCTCGAGATTCAGCAAGCCTACTACGCAAATTTTTTATAGCTAGCTTTTCTACTAAAACTTGTCTTTCTGACTCGTCTAACTTTTTTATTGTGGATTGAAATTTCTTACTTAGGTGCTCTACTGCAATTCGTTCAAGAATTAGTTCTTCCTGACTTGTCGTTAACATATTCTCTTTTGCCTCAAACTCCTTAGTCAGTTCCTGATTTTCATAGCTGCTTTTTGCTAGATCAGACTCTAGGCCTAGAACTTTTTTGGCAGTTTTGTCAATTAAATCAGACTTAACCGTTAATTGGTCTTTCAAATTTTCTATTGCTGCTTGTTTTATCAAACTTTTTCTCTCAGTGGCATCAAGTCTATCCTTGGTGCTTTCCAAATTTTCATATGCTAGCAATAGGGCTAAATCTTTTTTCTTTATGTTGGCTTGAAGAGTATTTTTATCTTTTTCTGATTTGTTCAGATTAGATTTTAAACCACTAACCATTATCTCTAAAGCTTCCCTCTTTGCCGCAGCTAGACGGGCAGCCTCTTCTCTTAAATTAATTTCATCTCTCGCTGCCGACAGGGCTAACCTAGATGATTCCAATCTGGAAATCTCTTTTTTTAAACGATTATCTTTCTGATCTATTTGTGTAAGTAATTGAGTCCTTCTGGCTATCAAACTTGCCATCCTTACCTCAAAATCAGAGATTTTCACATTGGCTAAATCTAAATTTTTAACAGCATTTTTGAGTTTTTTTGAACGCTCAAGGTTCTCCTCTCTCTGAACTTTCAAATCCTTTTTGATGGCTATATTAAAACTGCTAAGTGCCTTATATTGTTCTTTTTGTCCTTTTAAATTTGAAACTAGGTCTGAAACTTCGAGTTGTAACTTAGTAAGTTCTGTCTGTTGACCAGATATTTTCTCTCTAAATATTGTCTGGATGATCATAAAAATGGATAAAACAAACATCAAAACTAGGAGCAATGCTGTCATTGCATCTACAAAACCCGGCCATATGTTTGTTGTAAATCTAGTCCCAGATCGACGTAATAATGCCATAACTTAAGCTATTCTTTCTGAGCCTGATCTTTGCTACTCGCCAATTTTAAAATGGAATTGGATATCATTGCTAGGTCTTGACGTAACTCAGACAGATTCTCTTGTCGTCCAGAAGCTAATTCATCAAAAATCCTGGCTAATTGCACATCCATATTTCTGATCCTCGCCCTAAATTCAGTGTCAGAACTATTCTCAATTTCCACGTAATTTCTAATCAAGCTCACAAGGTTTTCTTGATTTTTAATCAAAGATTGTATGCTTGCTGAAGCCTGAATTATCTGATTTGGTGAATCTTGGTCCTTTTCTCTAATATTTGACATTCTAGATTCAATTGTTTTTGTAAGCTCAGCGATCCTAATTTGGGTATTGACTGCTTGATTTTCATGGTTTCCCAACACATCAATTAGGTAGTTAATTTTTTGATTATTAATTGATTCTTGAGCTTTCATACCCTCTGATTCCCCGGTAACTTGATCTAAGTTTGATGGACTTTGGCTAATCTTACTTATTGAGGAAAGCCACTCTTCAAGCTCCATATAAAAGCGGTTTTGACCATGACCAGCAAATAATTCAAGAAGTCCAACAACTAGACTACCAGCCAGCCCCAGTAATGAGGAGGCAAATGCAGTTCCCATCCCTCCCAACTGTGATTCTAATCCCGTCATCAAACCCTCAAAGGCCTCTAGACCTGTCTGCCCTTCCTTGGGCGCTAACGATTTTATAGTCTCGACAACTGCAGGTACTGTAGTTGCCAGGCCATAAAATGTTCCCAAAAGGCCCAAAAATATTAGTAAATTGATAATGTACCGAGTGATATCTCTTACTTCGTCTAGTCTAGTAGCCACTGAATCCAGGATAGATCTTGCTGACAAAGCATTAATGTTACGTCTTGACTCTTTATCTCTTAATAGGGCTTCTAATGAAGCCAAAATTCGAGGTGGCTTTGCAAAATCATGACCTGGGCGATCAGACACAAAACCCTCAATCCAATAAACTGAACTCACCAAAATATAGACTTGCCAAAAGCAGGCTAAAATACCTAAAAGGAAAACGCTTAAAATAAATCCATTTAAATATGGTGAGGCAAAAAATATGGGAGCAACTGCTGGGAACAATAGATAAGCCACAAAAGAAACTGCGGCTAGGACAAAGATCATAAGACCAGTCTGATTTGTAGGTTGACTAAATTCTAAAGCTCTCTGGTCTTTCACACCGTCTCCTTAAAAAGAGTAAAACATTTAATTAAAACGTCTCAATAACGAAGATTATTGAAGATCCTAATACATTATAATAGAAAAACATATTTGTATTTCTATGTAAATTTTTTTGGACATCTCTAATCATCTTTTGACTTATATGTATCTTAAAATTAATCTCTCCAAAAACAAAATGTTGAAATTTTTAGTAACTATAGTTTTGATCCTGATGATCTCTGGAGTATTACTTTGGAAACAAAAAGTATTAGAGCAAGAAACTTTGATTATTAGAGAAATCAACCAAAATATGGGATTAACCTTTAAATCAAGCTACAGTTTAAAAACTAATGGGTTCCCAAATAGAATAGATACGGAATTGAAAGGCATTAGATTTTTAACCAGGGATGGTAAATATACTTTCGATCTTAACAGACTTTTGCTTATGTCATTAATATACAAAAGTGATCACAACATTATAAGTATAGATCCCCCCATTATTATTAGTAATATAGAAAATGGGTTTTTGAGTATTACTAAAGGGAGCTTAAAGATTAGTATTTCTAGAGATAAAGTTGTTAAAAATCGGCCCTCATTAATTTTTCATGGTAAAGATTTAATTCTTAATATTAATAGAAAAAAAGTCTCTAAGGATAAAAGATTTAATAATAGCTACACGAAACAGAGGAGAACAGCTATCCACCTTTCAGGAGCTCTCCATAAAAGCTCATGGGGTTTTCGTTGAAGGGTTAACTACACAAACCAAAGTAAGTAATAATCGATTTAGTCTTAATTTTGATTTATCAGCTACTAAAATCGATGAATTAAAAATGACCAATGTTCCCTTTCTAAAAAAGCTAGTCTCAGAGGATAATCCATTAAAAAAAGTGACTTTGGAAATTATTGATACTGATATTGAGTCAGAAGAGAAACTTTACGATTTGTTTTTCAGATTAGTAAAAATAATTGATTTATAAAAAGTAAACTTAGGACTTTTTAATTCTTTTGTGGGTTAGTAGTCTAAAGCTTTCTTCCAAAATTTGGTTCTGCAGTGTCTTGACCTGCTTCAACGACGCTTCTTCTTATTTTACGGGTTCTTTCAAAGTATTTTTGCAAGTATTCGCCGTCTTTCCGCCTGATAGCACTCTGTAATGTGAAAAGTTCCTCAGTAAATCGACCTAATATCTCTAGCGCTGCATCTTTATTATTTATGAATATATCTCGCCACATTACAGGGTCTGAAGCCGCCAACCTAGTGAAATCTCGAAACCCAGCAGCAGAATAGTTAATAACCTCAGATTTGGTAACTTTTGAAAACTCATCAGCCACACCCACCATTGTAAAAGCAATCAAATGAGGAGCATGGGAGGTAACAGATAAAACTAAGTCATGATGATTAGCCTCCATTTCCTGAACCTCAGCACCTAATAATTTCCAAAAATCTCTCACCTTCTTTGTTACTTCAATAGGCGTCTGAGGAATAGGAGTAAGAATACACCAACGACCGTTAAACAATTCCGCAAACCCAGCTTCAGGACCTGAATTTTCAGTACCAGCTATCGGATGGGAAGGAACAAAAAAAATGTCTTTTGGAATAATAGGTTTTATAGCCTTAATAACACTTGATTTAACTGAACCTACGTCACTGACGATAGCATGTTTTTCTAAGTAGGGGACTGCTGCCTTGAATGTAGACTGCATTGCACCAACAGGTACACACAAAATTATCAGATCTGCCCCTGCTACACAACTTGAGACCGTATGATGAACTTCACAAACATCTATTTCGGCTGCTTTATTGCGAGTTTTTTCAGATCTGGAATACCCTGTTATCTTTATATCTTGGCTTTTTGATCTCAATGCTAGGGCAATAGAAGAAGCAATTAACCCTAAACCCAATAAGGCTACATGCTTAAATAACATTTTGTGTTTCCATAAATGACTGCATTTTTTCTGTCAGCTTAGCACAATCACTTCTCTTCCCAATACTAATTCTCAGAGACTTAGGCAGGTTATAGTCATCAACCCTCCGTACAAGAATTTTTTTGGACCTCAGGTATTCTGCAGCTGCATCAGCCTGTAATTTAGATTTAAAGTCTGCCAACAAAAAGTTTGCGTTTGAAGAGGGGACTCTCAGGCCCAGACTAGTTAAATTCTTCTTTAATGATTCCCTTAGATTAAGGTTCTCTTTTCGACAATAGTCCAGGTATTCATTGTCTTGAACCGAGGCTGACGCTGCAGCAATAGCTGGAGCAGACAAATTGAAAGGTCCTCTAACTTGATTTATTGTTTCAATAATTCTTTCTGATGCGTAACACCAACCTACTCGTAAAGAAGCCAGGCCATAAATTTTAGAAAATGTTCGCAATATGATTAAATTATTAAAATTAGCCACATGGGAAATTCCACCATCAAAGCCTTTAATATACTCAGCATATGCCCCATCAAGCACGATGAGTACATTCTTAGGTAAGGATTCTAAAAGAACTTTAATATCACCATCTTTCAGAAAAGTACCCGTAGGATTATTAGGATTTGCTAAAAAAACAATTCTTGTCTTTTCACTACAGTTTTTGAGAATAGCTTCAACATCAGCTACTCTATTTTTCTCTGCTACTTCTACTGGGATAGCTCCCCTCAGAAGGGCAGAAATCTTATACATAGCAAACCCATGAACAGTATGGATAACTTCGTCTCCTACTCCACAAAAGCATTGACAAATAAAGCTAATAATTTCGTCTGAACCAGCACCACATGCTATTTTGTTATAATCTAAGCTATGGGTTTCAGCTATTTTTTCTCTCAAAAGTCTATGACTCGAGGAAGGATAAATAGATAAATCTGTCAAACATTTCCTAATAGCATCAATAGCTCTAGGACTTGGACCAAAAGGGTTTTCATTTGAATTTAATTTAGATACATTATGGTCACTTTTTTCAATCTGCTCACCGCCTTTGTATTTTAAGGTATTGAAAATTCCAAAATTTGGCTTTACGTCGAAAATTTCTTTTTTCATTATATACCTATATGGGTTAATACATGTCCGTTAGCTCTATAAAACCTTTTTCCAAGAAATGGAATATAAAACTCTCTTGGAAGTAGATTAGTAAAAATTAATAGGATCAACATCAATTATCAGTGTTATTCCGCTGGGAGGTCTAACCTTTTGTAGGGCATTCTTCAGTAGCCTTTGAATGGCAACATTTTTAGAAGATTTCAACAAAACCCTAATCCTGAATTTTTTTCTCATTTTTGATATTCTAGCATCAGCTGGTCCAAATATTTCAACGCCATAATCTTTTAAAAAGAAAATCTGCGTCACTAGATACTTCGCAAATGACATTGCAGTTTCATGCTTTACTCCCGAAATAAGTAACGCAACCATCCTACCAAAAGGGGGGACCTTTGCTGCTTCCCTCAAATTTTTTTGAGACATAACGAATTCCTCATCATTGTTGGAACATATAGCCTTCATAACAGGGTCCTTTGGGAAATATGTCTGGATATAAGCCTCTCCATCAGTGTTAAATCTCCCAGCTCTTCCGATTACCTGTCGCAAAAGCTGGAATGTATTTTCAGCTGCTCTGATATCGCCACCTCTTAGTGCAAGGTCAACATCTATAATTCCCACAAAACTTAATAAAGGAAAGTTATGACCTTTTGAAATTACTTGAGTACCAATTATTATATCGACTTCACCACTTATAATTCTCTGAAAGCAACCCTTCAAATCTGTAGGCGTCTGATAGTGGTCTGATGAAAGTACTTCAATTTTTGCACTTGGGAACAGACGTCTGGTTTCTTCCTCTATTTTTTCTATACCTGGGCCCACTGGTATAAAGCTAGATTGATTATGACAAGATGGACACGTTTTAGGAATATCATATTTTGTACCACACAGGTGACAAAGTAGAGCATTATATAATTTGTGCTCAGCTAATTTGGCGTCACAATTCTTGCAACTCAACATTTGAAAGCATTTTTCACAAATAAGTAATGGGGAGTATCCGCGTCTATTGAGGAACAATAGTGACTGGGTTTTATTTGTTAAACAAAAAGAAATTTTTTCGATAACCTCCTTTGAAAGCCAATGATTCTGTTGGTGAACCCTTCCTCCTAAATCAACCAAGCTAACCTTAGGCATGGTTGCATTACCAAATCTCTCTGAAAGAACTTCACTTCGATATTTATTTTGAAGAGTATTAACCCAAGTTTCCATACTTGGTGTAGCTGAAACTAAAAGAACAGCTGCATTCGAATAAAAACCCTTCAGAACAGCCATATCTCTGGCATGATACCTAGTCCCTTCTTCCTGTTTGTATGAGGTATCATGCTCCTCATCAACTACAATTAACCCTAACTTATTAAAGGGCAAAAAAACCGCCGAGCGTGTTCCAAAAACTAGTTTCAAAGACCCGTCAAGAACTCCAATGAGGGTTTTTCTTTTTTCCTTTTTTAAAATTGACGAGTGCCACTCTGCAAACCCAGATTTAAATCTCTGCTTCAACCTTTCAACAAATGTTGTTGAAAGGTTGATTTCTGGGAAAAGTACCAACACTTGGCCCCCTGTTGATATTGCCTCTGCTATTGCATCCATATATACCTCAGTTTTACCTGAACCTGTGACCCCTTTAAGCAAAATGGTTGAGTAAGATTTTGACTTTATTTGTGAACGCACCTGGTCAGAAATTTCTTTTTGAGCTTTAGACAATGTACTGCTGAATGACGTTTCAATTGTTGAAAAATCATTAGTCTTTTTGGCCAATAGTTTTTTTATAACACCTTTTTCTTCTAAATTCCTTAAAACCGATTCACTAACCTGTGCCTTAGTCCTCAATTGTAGCTTGCTCATAGGTTGTTTTCCTTTAGAAGAGAGAACATCTAATACTCTTTTTCTTTTGGAAGTTTGGATCTGTATTTTTTGATCTCCGATTTCGTAGTCATAGGAGCTATTAGGGTTTTCTAAATTCAAACTTGGATTCAAACAAAGCCTTATAGCAATGTTTAGTGAAAAAATGTTGTACTCACTGCTTCTAAGTAGAAAGTCCAGCACATTAACATTCAACCTAGGTAAATTAACTACCTTGCTAATTTCTCTCTTTTTATAATGAGTTTGACTGAATAAACCCTTAGCCCAAACTACACCAAGAACTATTCTGTTTCTTATGGGTACTTTAACAATAGCGCCAGTAGCAACGCCACCTTTAGGCACTAAATAATCTAAGAACTCTTTCCCCTTTTGAATGGTCACTACAGCTACGGTTTCACCTTTTTCAAAGAAAAGATTCTCAGTAAATTTTCTCGATTCTCTATCAAACATAAAAAATTATTTCTATACCTGTTAATATAATATAAGTTGTTGTCCAATAACAAAATTAGTTTTTATATTTTATAACTGCAAACATACATCAAAGGACTAACAAAAAATGGATTTTTTCCTAGATTCTGCCGAACCTAACGAGATACTAAAATTTGTTAACTTAGGACTAATTAATGGAGTTACTACAAACCCTTCCTTGATCTATAAGGCAAACAGGCCTTTTCAAGAAATAGTTAGTCAAATATGTAAAATTACAGAGGGGCCTGTAAGCGTAGAGGCAGTATCCAGCTCACACAAAAAAATGGTCAAAGAGGGCTTTGAGTTGGCTAAAATGGCCAGTAATGTTGTCGTAAAATTGCCTATTACTTGGGATGGGTTAAAGGCTTGCAAAGAACTTTCAGAAAATAAAATTCCCGTGAATATTACCCTCTGCTTTTCTTCAGCTCAAGCTATATTAGCCGCAAAAGCGGGTGCGTCATATATAAGTCCATTCATAGGTCGTTTAGACGATTCTAATATCAATGGGGTTGAAATTATTAGCCAAATTAAAAAGATCTATAAAAATTATGGTTTCACTACAAAGATATTAGCTGCATCTATCAGGACAAAAAATCACGTTACGGAAAGTGCTATTGCCGGTGCTGATATAGCAACAATACCACCTAAGTTATTCAGCAGCTTAGTAGAGCATAATCTGACTGACAAAGGGTTGCAAACCTTTTCATCAGATTGGGAAAAGTCTGGCCAAAAAATAATTTGATTACTGATTATCTCTATTAGGATTTGTTAATTTAAATGGAAAAAGGTGAAAAAAAATTACCAGAGGAATGGAGAACGACTATCCTAGAAAACCCCCAATTAATCCTACGTGATAGCGAAATACTAAATCAACTATTGATCTCAGATTCTAAAACTCAAGCTAATAACGTAGTGGATTTAAGAGACCTACTTTTAAAAAATTCAAAGGTAGATTTGGAAAACTTAGCAAGGACTCATAAAAAAACTGTTTCTGCCGCTTATGAAAACTTTTTAGGCGTCTTAAACCTACATCAGTGCATAATACACACACTAGATCAAAGGACCCTTTCTGGATTGCTAGATACTCTTGGGGGTGACATCTGCCAAATTCTTGGAGCTTCTAAGATAAAGTTATGTCTTTACTCAGAAATTTTTTCTACGGTAGAACATCAAAATTGGAAACTTCTTTGCAAATCTGAAATGGTCAATTTATTTAGACTAGCAAAATTATCAGGCAAAAAAATTGTATCCTTATCCTCTGAACCTAAGTATAACTGGAACCAGGGCGAACTAACTGTTGATGAAGTTAAAGTTTCCTCTGAAGCATTACTTAGTTTGAATACCTATCTGAATGGAGATGAACAAGCAATTTTAGCTATTGGATCAAATAAAAAAGAAACCTTCTGTTCCAGTAAGAAGAAAGATTATATTAAGATCCTCGCAAAAGTTATTTCTTATCAACTTAACATTCTTCTAAAAAGAAAAAGAGTAGCTGATGAATAAGAAAAAGCGTTATCTTTCATCAAAAGCTCATAAACTAATAGAAGAATGGAGTGAATTTGCCTTTGACTTCAAAAGATATAGTTCAAATACAGTAAAAGCTTACATTAGAGACATAAAGTTTTTCTTGATGTTTGTGGAATATCATTTTAATGAGGAACTTTCTCTTAATTTACTTGAAAAACTAAACCCCACCGACTTTCGTTCTTGGTTAGCCAATGAAAGAAAAATTGGGACAAGTACTACATCTCTAGCTAGGTATCTTTCATCAATACGAGAATTTTATTTTTGGCTCAACGAAAGGAAAAAGCTTTCAAACCATTCTGTATTTAGCATTCAAATTCCACGGAAGGAAAAGAAGCTACCAAGACCAATTTCCGAGGCTAATGTTATAAAAATAATTTCCCTTGCATCGGAAAACAATATGAGTCCTTGGCTTGCAGCCAGAAATACTGCAGTAATCTCTTTACTGTATGGCTGTGGATTAAGAATTTCAGAGGCTCTAAGTATTAAACGTAAAAGCTATCCCTTTGGTGAGTTTATAAAGATTATTGGAAAAGGTGATAAAGAAAGACTTATCCCTATGATACCGATCGTTAATTCCTATATCGAAAAGTACGTACAACTATGCCCCTTTAGAAAAACAGAGGATGGATTCCTATTTATAGGCAGTCGTGGGAAAAAATTGAACCCAAAGACGATTCAACAAGAAGTAAGACATTTGCGACTTCAGCTTGGATTGCCAGCTTCAGCTACCCCCCACGCATTAAGACATTCTTTTGCTACTCATTTATTATCTGCAGGGGGGGATCTGCGTACTATACAGGAGTTACTTGGACATGCCTCGTTAACTTCAACTCAGATCTATACTGACGTTGATGAAGTAAGGTTAATGAAAGTATATAAAAATACTCACCCTAAAGCTTAAAGTACCTAATTTTCACTATCACATATTATCTAATACAAGAGCACATCTAGGACACAAAGGTTTACCAAAGACCTCTGAACACGTTTGGGAATACTTCCAGCACCGATTACATTTATTCCCTTTGGCCTTAACTATTTCTACTTTAGCAAGGCTGTCTCCATAAGGGTCTATACCGACTGGTAGTTCGTCACAAAGCTTAATTTCCATATCTGAAGTTATGCAAATTTCACTTAAATCCACTGACTCAACTATTTGCATAATGTGGGTATCCTTAAAGTTAATAATCACAGATGCTTCTAAACTAGAGCCAATATTTTTTTCCTGTCGCTCAATTTCTATTGCCGCAGTTACTAAACTTCTTACATTTCGAATTACTTCCCATTTTTGCTCTAACTCATCATCTAGCCAGCTTGCTGGGGTTTCGGGAAAATCCTCTAAATGGATCGATACCTCCTCTTCTTGAAACCGACTTAGCCACACTTCCTCCATTGTAAAAGGAAGGATGGGTGCTAACCAGGTTACAAGCCGTTTATAAACAAGGTCTATAGTATAAATGCAAGCAGACCTGACTGGAGAATCTACAGGATCACAATATAGAGCATCCTTTCTTATATCAAAATAAAAAGAAGAAAGATCAACAGTGCAGAACTGAAATAAATGCTGAAAAACGTTCTGAAAAGAGTATGTCTCATAACCTTTTCTTACTAAGGCATCCAATCTCTTCAATCTATGCAAAAGCCATTTTTCAAGTTCTGGAAGATCTGAAAATCTCACTAAGGTGACTTCCTGAGATTGACCTAAAGAACCTAACATAAAGCGCATAGTATTTCTCAGCCTTCTATAACTATCCGCTACACCTTTTAGAATCTCTGGACCTATTCGAAGGTCAGTAGTGTAATCAGATTGAGCAACCCATAATCTCAATATATCGGCACCATACTGACGAATAACTTCTTCTGGACTTACTGTATTACCTAAAGATTTGGACATTTTCATCCCATTCTCATCCAAAGTAAAGCCATGAGTTAAAACACTGCTATAAGGAGCCCGCCCCTCCGTTCCACAAGCCTGAAGTAAAGATGAATGAAACCACCCTCGATGCTGGTCAGTACCTTCTAAGTACAAATCTGCAGGCCACTTTCCATCAGCGCGATCTTTTAACACAAAAGAATGGGTGGATCCCGAATCAAACCATACATCTAATATGTCATTTATTTTTATAAAATCATTTGGATCGTATAGGCCGTCCAAAAATCTTTCTTTTGCATTTATTTCAAACCATACATCTGCTCCTTTTTTCTCAAAAGCTTCAATTATTCGGTTGTTAACTTTTTCGTCATATAGAACAAAGTCATGATCGCTTGGTTTTTTATTCTTCCTTATAAAGCAGGTCAGCGGTACTCCCCAAACACGCTGTCTCGACAAAACCCAATCTGGCCTAGTTTCTATCATGGAATATAATCTATTCCTACCACTTTTGGGAACCCACTGCACCAATTGATCAATCGACTTTAAAGCTCTGCCTCTAATCGTAGTCCCATATTTTGAATTGCCCTTTGGTAGTTTTTTATCAATTGAAACAAACCACTGATTTGTATTTCTGAATATTATTGGGGCCTTAGACCGCCAACTATGTGGATAGGAATGCTTCAAACGCCCTCTAGCCATTAGGGCACCAACTTCTATAAGTTTTTGAATTATAGCCTCATTTCCCTTAGCTTCTTTTCCCTTTTTATTGAAAATCTCCAAACCCCCAAAAAATGGTACCTTTTCTGAGAATGAACTATCTTCCTCTACATTATGGGTTAGCTGGTCTGTCCACCCCCGTTTCACAAACTCCTCATAATCTTCTGCTCCATGGCTAGGTGCCATATGCACAAACCCTGTACCCACTTCCTCAGTCACGAACGAACTCTCAATTATTGGAATGTCATAATCCCAAAACCCATCTGAACCAGTTGTGTAAGCAAAAGGGTGTTTAACTTTAATCTGTTCTAATTCATCAACTTTTACATTCTTCACTTTCTCAAAAGATATTACCCTTGCTTTCTTCAAACTATCTTCAGCAAGTTTATCAGCAAGCATAATTTTTTCGCCAACAGACATCCAACACTCCTCCTCTGTCTGTTTGATTTCGTAAAGGCTATAAGAAATTTTTTTATTAAACGAGATCGCTCGGTTTGATGGCAATGTCCAAGGCGTGGTAGTCCAAATAACTATTGATACCTCACAATTTTTGGGAAAACTTACAGGGAACTTTACCCACACTGTTTTACTCTCATGTTCTTTATATTCAATTTCTGCTTCTGCAAGAGCAGTCTTTTCTACAGGCGACCACATTACCGGTTTTGAACCTTGGTAAACAGAGCCATTAGCGATAAATTTCATAAATTCAGAGGCTATTCTTGCCTCAGCATGGAAATCCATTGTTTTATAGGGGTTCTGCCAATCACCTGTGATTCCCAATCTACAAAATTCTTTTCTCTGAACATTTACCCACTCTTCAGCAAAATCCCTACATTTTTTCCTTAAATCATTAATTGGTACATTATCTTTATTTCTGCCTTCCTTCCTAAACTCCTCCTCAATTTTCCACTCAATTGGTAAACCATGACAGTCCCAACCAGGAACATATCTTGAATCAAAACCGAGCATTTGATGGCTCCTCACAATAAAGTCCTTTAGAATCTTGTTCAAGGCATGACCAATATGCAGGTGCCCATTTGCATAGGGAGGACCATCATGTAAAACAAAAGGTTTGCGGGAAGCACTTAGGGTTCTTAATTTCTTATAAATTTCCAATCTATTCCAGTGTTCAATCCATTCTGGTTCTCTTTTTGGTAAAGATGCGCGCATTGGAAACTCTGTATTTGGTAAAAGCAAGGTACTCTTAAAATCAAAATCTTCTTCTGGCATCTTTGCTCACTCTTCCAATCAGCTCGTTGATAATGACGGCCTATAATGTTTTTAATTATTTATGTAAATCTATTATTGATTCGGTTGATACTAAAAAAAACCACTGCATACATAAAGAGACCCACATCTATAAGAATTAAAGGCTGTCCTCAGTCTAAACTATAGTGTATTTGCATGGAAGTCACTAATAGCAACAAATGAATAAATAAATGAATTTAAATAATGAATAGATATGCCCTTAAGATTGAATATGACGGTACAGGTTATCACGGTTGGCAAAAACAAAAAGAATGTAAGACCATCCAGGGAGAAATAGAACTTGCTTTTTTGAAATTCTTGGGTCAAACAGTGAAAGTTTTTGGATCTGGCCGTACGGACAGTGGAGTACATGCACTTGCTCAAGTAGCACATGTAGACCTTGAAAAAAGGTGGTTACCTGAGGAAGTACAAGGTGCTTTAAACTTTTTTTTTGAAAGAGAAACCCATTTCAATCTTAGAAGTGTTTAGAGTTTGTGACGACTTTCATGCTAGATTCTCGGCTAAATATCGAATTTATGAATATAAAATTCTTATTAGAAGAGCCCCTTTAACTCTGCACAAAAATCGATATTGGCATTTAAATAGGCCACAAAACACAAACATGATGAAAACTGGAGCTAAGTTTTTAGTTGGCACTCATGATTTTACAACTTTCAGATCATCCATCTGTCAAGCTAATTCACCAGTCAAAACCATGGATAGAATTTCAATTACTGAGAGAAAAATGACTAATGGACAGCAGATCTGTATTGAGTTCAAAGCCAGAAGTTTCTTACATAATCAAGTTAGAAGTTTAGTCGGAAGTCTGGAAAAAGTGGGGTCAAATAAATGGATTCCCAAACATATAGAATTTATACTAAATTCTAAAGATAGAACTCAGTGTGGGGCTCTAGCACCGCCAGATGGATTATATCTTAAAGAAATAAAATATAAAAATCAGCTTTTCTAAGAAAGTTTGTATATTATATATTGAAAAGTACGTGAATAATATCACCCTCCTGGACAATATAAGCTTTTCCTTCCATCTTCATTTTGCCTGCTTCCTTGGCCCCCAGTTCCCCTTGATATTTAATATAATCACCATAGGAAATTATCTCAGCCCTGATAAAACCCTTTTCGAAATCACTATGGATCTTCCCAGCAGCCTGAGGAGCCAACGCTCCCTTTGAGATAGTCCAAGCACGAGTTTCTTTAGGACCAACTGTAAAAAAAGTTTGTAAACCAAGGAGGTTATATCCAGTACCTATAATACGATTTAACCCAGGCTCATCTAAACCTAAATCTTCAAGAAACATGCTTACATCAAGAGGGTCTTCTAGCTTGCTAATCTCTTCTTCAATAACTGCAGAAATAATTACTGTATTCGCATTCCTAATTTTTGCTAGCTCTTGTACTTTAACTGAAAATTCATTTCCACCAGCTGCCGAACCCTCTGGTACGTTGCAAACATATAAAATTGGTTTTGCAGTTAGTAATTGGAATGAATTTAAAGTAAGAACATCTTCTTCTGCAACTTCAATGGTTCTTGCAGGGAAGCCATCCCCAAGCACCTTTGCTAATCTTTCCAAAAGAATCAGGCTTTTTTTTTGAATCTTTGTCACCACCATTAGCTTTTTTTTTTTGATTGGATGAGTCTTTTTTCCACAGTTTCCAGATCAGCCAACAATAATTCAGTTTCAATAATTTCTGCATCTGCAATAGGGTCAACTTTACCTGAAACGTGTGTTACTTCTGAATCTTGAAAACAACGCAAAACATGAATGATGGCGTCACACTCTCGGATATTAGCTAAAAACTTATTGCCTAACCCTTCTCCTTTTGAAGCTCCTTTTACTAACCCAGCAATATCGACAAAAGTCATTTTGGTTGGGATAATAATTTTTGAAGCTGCTATTTTTGAAAGTTTTTGTAAGCGACTATCTGGTACAGGGACTTCTCCTACATTAGGATCTATAGTACAAAAAGGGAAATTTGCTGTTTGCGCACTTGAAGTTCTTGTCAAAGCATTAAAAAGAGTTGATTTACCTACATTTGGAAGACCCACAATACCAGTTTTAAATCCCATTTTTGTATCCCATCTAAACCAAATAAAACTTTCGTAACTCTGTACTCTTTAACACTCATAGAAATTATCCTAAGATTGTATGCAATAAGAATTGTTAGTTAAACAAAAAAAAGTAGTATAACAATTATGCTTTAATAAGGAAAAACATTTTATGTCAAGAATTGAAGCCAAGTTTAGGGAACTAAAGAAAAAAAAATCGTCAGCCTTTGTCACATTTCTAATGGCTGGGGACCCTGACCTACAAACTTCACTAGACCTAATAATTAACTTACCCAAACTCGGGGTAGATATTATAGAAATTGGTATGCCATTTACCGATCCTATGGCAGACGGTCCAGCTATTCAAAAAGCTGGCCAAAGATCTCTTTTAGCAGGCACAGATCTTATTAAAGTTCTGGATTTAGTTAAAAAATTAAGGATGAAGAACGAGCAGATACCTGTAGTATTAATGGGGTACTATAATCCAATTCACGCTATGGGTGTCAACATATTCTTAAAGAATGCCAAAGAGGCTGGAGTAGATGGATTAGTAGTTGTTGACTTGCCTCCTGAAGAGGATAGTGAACTCTGCATTCCTGCTAAAAAAATGGGTATAGATTTTATTCGATTAGCAACTCCAACAACTAGTGCAGAGAGGCTACCAACGGTGCTACGAGAAACTTCTGGCTTTATTTATTATGTCTCAGTTGCTGGCATAACGGGTTCAAGTCATCTTAATATCGAAAAAGTAGAAAAAGAAGTAGAGCAAATAAAAAAAGCCACAAATCTGCCAGTATGTGTAGGCTTTGGCATTAAAACAGCAGTTGATGCTGCTAAAATTGCTAATATAGCAGATGGAGTTGTAGTAGGGTCTACTATAGTTGACATGATTTCTAAGAAAAAACCTAAAGATGATATTGAGACGTATATTAAGTCTCTAGCTAAAGCTGTGCATACACTAAATTAACAAAAAGTTACCTCCAAAAAAAGTATTTTGAACTTGTATTTTTAATAATACACTAGGGAAAAAATTTTATGAAAAGTGAGAAGTATGACTTTGACCTAATTGTGATTGGTGCTGGAATGATTGGCATTGCAATTTCATTGGCATACTCAAAAAAAGGTTTAAAAGTTCTTTTAGTTGAAAAAAATTCTTCCTTTGGCACAGGTATCAGTTCCAGAAACAGTGAAGTAATCCATGCAGGGATATATTACCCCAAAGATTCTCTTAAAGCGAAATTTTGTCGTAGAGGTATGAAATTACTCTATGATTATTGCAAGCAAAAAAGGATAGCTAATAAAAAAGTTGGGAAGTTGATAGTCCAGACTAGTAGTTGTCAAGAGAATAAACTCCGAGAAATTTATAAAAATGGGTTAGCTAATGGTTGTAATGAGCTTCGTGTTTTAGATCAAAATGACCTTCATAAACTTGAACCAGAGGTTAAAGGACTTAATGCTATTTGGTCACCGAATACAGGAATAGTTGATAGCCATTCTTGCATGGAGACTATGATACTCGAGTTTGAAAAAGAGGATGGAATTGTAGTTTTCAATGAATTTCTTTCTAACATCGATCCCACAAACGCAGGAATGGAATGCTCTTTAAGCGATTCTACTATAATAAGAACTAAGAAATTAATAAATTCTACAGGTTTACAATCTGCATTACTTACTCAGTTTATAAAAGGCTTTCCCAAGGAAAAGATTATGCAAATAAGTTTGTGCAAAGGCACCTATTTTGGCTATAGCAAACCTGTACCCTTTTCACACTTAGTCTATCCTATTCCAAACAAAGAAGGTTTAGGTATCCACTATACCTTAGATCTAAATTCAGAAGGTCGTTTTGGACCAGATACCGAATGGGTCCATAACGAAAATTATGACCTAAATGAAGCACGAACTGAACAAGCATTTATAGAAATTAGAAAATATTGGCCCAAATGTGACCCATCCAAATTAAGGCCCATTTACTCAGGCATAAGACCAAAAATTGGCACCAAAAACAAATTCCACAAAGACTTTATGATCCAGTCTTCTGAACAGCACAATATACCAGGACTCATAAATCTATTTGGAATAGATTCTCCTGGTTTGACGTCAGCCTTAGCCTTAGCCGAGTACCTTTCCGATCACTACATATAAGGTGTAGTTTAAAATCTCAGTATTAGATTCATGTAGACCTTAAAATAGAACTATTTACATCGAGTATATCCCTATGACCACAAAGCGCCATAGTTGTATCCAATTCCTGGCGAATTATATTTAGAGCTTTTGTACCCCCCTGCGATCCAGATGCACCAATCCCATGGCAAAAGGATCTCCCAATTAAAGTAGCTTCAGCTCCCAGTGCCATGGCTTTTAATACGTCCTGTCCAGATCTAATACCTCCATCCATCCAAATTGACACATTTTTTCCAATCTCATTTACAATAGTTGGAAGCATAGCTATGGAACTAGAAGTCTCATCTAGTTGTCTCCCACCATGGTTTGAAACTACTATTGCATCTGCACCAATTTTGACTGCTTCAACTGCATCTTCTGGATCCATTATACCTTTAATTATAAATTTCCCCCCCCACCAATCTCTAATCCTAGCAACATCAGCCCAAGTCAATTTTGGATCAAATTGTTCAGAAACCCAAGCTGATAGCTTGGATATATCAGAAACCCCATCTACATGACCTACTATATTTCGGAAGCCTCTCCTAGAAGTCATCATCATATTTAAACACCATTTAGGATGTTTCAAAAAGTTTAGAATATTCTTTGCCGTTAGGTTAGGTGGTGTGCTAAGTCCATTTTTGATATCTTTATGCCTCTGACCTAATATCTGTAAATCTACTGTTAACATAAGTGCTGAGCAGCCCGCTATTCTTGCACGTTCGATTAATTTTTTAGAAAATGCATGATCTTTCATTACGTATAGCTGAAACCAAAAAGGTTCTTTGGTATTGCGTGCAACGTCTTCAATTGAACAAATCGACATAGTAGATAGAGTGAAAGGAATTCCAAAGTCTTCGGCTACCTTTGCAGCTATTATTTCTCCGTCGGCATGCTGCATACCTAAAAGACCCAAAGGGGCTATCGCGCATGGCATAGTTGAGGTCTTACCTAAAATATTAACAGCCGTCTTTCTATTAGAAATATCTACTGCAACTCTTTGCCTAAATTTTATCTTTTTAAAATCAGCAATGTTCGCCTGGAATGTTGCTTCGGTCCAGGAACCAGACTCTACATAGTCATAAAACATTTTTGGAACTCTTTTTTTTGCGAGAGTTCGCAACTCGTCTATACTTGTTAGGGTTGATAAATTATCCATTTAGATCTCACTGGTTAAAGAAAATATGATACCATTAAATCACAGATGTTCACAAGAATCCTGAGGCCCTATATTTCAAATTAATTTTGATCAGATCATTATCCATTACGATTCAGAAATAGCGTTGAAGCGTAACAACAGTCGTCGTAGTATTACTTGCTGATGAGAAAGCCCTTTTCATTCAGAACGATTTGTAATATACGAAATCGAATATTCAATTTACAAAATCTTTTCTGTCCTAGGAGTGATAAATGGCTGATATTATTAGCTTACAAGTGGAAGCAAGGCACGAAACTGGTAAAGGTGCTGCTAGAGCACTCAGAAAAATTAACTTGGTTCCAGGAGTTATCTATGGTGACAAAAAAGACCCCCAAGCTATTAAGGTAAAATTCAATGAATTATTGAAACTCCTTAAAAAAGGGCGATTTATGTCGACTCTTATAAACCTAGACTTGAAAGATAAAAGGGAGCAGGTAATCTGCAGAGGTGTACAAAAAGACGTAGTTAAAGATCTTCCAACACATATTGATTTTATGAGGCTCTCAGAAAATGCCTCTATAAATTTATATATTCCGATACGATTTGAAAATCAAAATATTTGCCCAGGAATAAAAAAGGGAGGTGTTTTAACTGTTGTAAGACCCGAAGTTGAGTTAATAGTAAAAGCGAAAGAAATCCCAAGTGAATTAGTAGTTGATTTAACTAAATTTGAGATGGGAGATACTATAACAATATCTAGTGTAGCTCTACCAACTGGTGCAACTACAACTATAACTGGTCGGGACTTTGTTATTGCAAATATTCAAGCTCCATCTGGTCTGAAATCTACTGAAGATGAAACAGTCGACGCAGCATCAGATGAAGCTACAGAGGAAGTGGGTGAGAGTACTGAGTCTGAATAACTTTGGCTCAAACTGCCTATTCATAAGATTTCTATGAAACTTGTTGTAGGTCTTGGGAATCCAGGAGAAAAATACGCACCAACTAGACATAATGTTGGATTTATGGCTGTAGACATAATTGTAAATGAGCTCAGCTCCGCAAATTGGCAAAAAAAATTTGATTCTCTAATTAATTTTCAACCAGCAGCAGAGTACAAAATTCTCTTCGCAAAGCCGTTAACATATATGAATCTATCAGGCAACGCTGTTCAATCAATTACGAATTTTTATAGGATCAGTCCAGAAGATTTAATTGTTTTTCATGATGACATAGATTTACCACTTGGTACCGTTAAATTGAAAGAAGGTGGCGGCCATGGTGGCCATAACGGCTTAAAATCAATTATTGAAAAAGTCGGGCAACATTTTATAAGAGTCAGAATTGGAGTGAGTAGACCACAAAATAAAGACGTTTCAAATTATGTTCTAAGTCAGTTTTCAGATGATGAACTTACACTTTTAAATTCATCTCTTTCCAAATGCCCCACAGGCCTCAGTTATATAATAAAAGATTCGAAAGAGTACTTTCACAGATTGTTTTCAACTGAATTAAAGGAAGATGCTAAATTTTGAAATCTAGTGCATCTGCGACAGTGAATATATCTTTATCCCCTCGTCCACACATATTCATAATCAAGATATGGTCTGAGGGTAAGTTGGGCGCAAGCTTTCCTACATGTGATAGAGCATGGCTTGGCTCTAATGCTGGTATAATGCCTTCCTTTTCACAACAAAGCTGAAATGCAGCTAAAGCCTCATCATCTCTGATTGAAACATATTTGATTCTCCCCAGATCATGTAGATAGGAATGTTCTGGCCCAATGCCAGGATAATCTAACCCTGCAGAAATAGAATGCCCCTCTATTATTTGGCCATCCTCATCCTGAAGCAAATATGTCCTATTCCCATGTAGAACTCCTGGTTTTCCACCAGTTAACGATGCAGCATGCTCCATTTTATCATCTACCCCTTTGCCTCCTGCTTCAACCCCATACATTTTTACAGACTTATCCTCTAGGAATGGATAAAAGAGCCCCATAGCATTTGATCCTCCACCAATACACGCGACTAGACTATCAGGTAAACGGCCTTCCTTTTCTAGAATTTGAATTTTGGTCTCTTTTCCAATCACTGATTGAAAATCTCGTACCATGGCTGGGTAAGGGTGAGGACCTGCCACAGTACCAATACAATAAAATGTATTAGCTACGTTGGTGACCCAATCTCTGAGAGCTTCATTCATCGCATCTTTTAGTGTGCCTCGGCCAGAAGAAACTGGTATCACTTTTGCACCAAGCAGTTTCATTCTAAAGACATTAGGGGCTTGTCTCTCAACATCTGTTTTACCCATGAAGACAATGCAAGTTAATCCAAACCTAGCACAAATAGTAGCTGTAGCTACCCCATGTTGCCCTGCACCAGTCTCAGCAATAATCCTCGTTTTACCCATTCTTTTTGCTAACAAAATCTGTCCCAAGACATTGTTAATCTTATGGGCACCAGTATGATTTAGCTCATCTCTCTTTAAATATATTTTTGCTCCACCCCAATAGTTTGTAAGTCTCTCAGAAAAGTATAAAGGACTTGGCCTTCCAACATAATCTTTCAGGAAATACTGCATTTCGCGCCAAAAGCCTTTATCAGATTTGGCAACTTCATACTCTTTTTCCAGTGCGAGTATTAGTGGCATCAATGTTTCTGAAACAAATCTTCCACCAAATTTCCCAAATCGACCTTGATCGTCTGGTCCTCCCGTAAAAGAATTAACTCTATTTTCAAGCACTTCAAAATCCCTTATATTCTTTTACTTTTTCAACAAAACCAATGATCTTATTGACATCTTTTCTACCATTCTTATCCTCTATCCCCGATGAAACATCAACCTGCTTAGCATTTGTCTCTTTAAGAGCCTCTAGCAAATTTCCCTCATTTAATCCTCCTGCAAGGAACCAAGGAAATTTCCAAGTATTATTTTTGATCAATTTCCAATCAAACTTTAAACCATTGCCTCCAGGTAAATCCTTATTAGAGCTTGGCTTTGCATCAATAAGAACCTGGTCAGCCACTTGAGAGTACTTATAAATTCCCTTTAAATCCTCTTTTCTGTTTAAACCTACTGCTTTAATTATCTCCATACCAGTAGTCCGTCTAATTTCGTGGACACGTTCCACTGTTTCTGAGCCATGCAACTGTATCATATTTAAATTAAGACTTGCGATCTTTTGTATGAAATCGTTTTTTGGATTTACTAGTAAACCTACCTTTACTAGACCCTGTGGAACATTTTCTAAGATTGAACGAGCATAATCTATAGATATGGACCGCGGAGATTTTTCAACGAAAACAAGTCCAACATACTTAACACCTAATTCCCAAGCTACTTCAAAATGTGTTGGCTCACACAATCCACAAAGTTTTATTTTGACCATAATATTTAATTTAGGAGGGAGAATATTTCGTCATCCCCTACCCCAAATTTTTTCTCCATATTCTTTAATTTCATATTAATCTCTTTTAAATCATTACTCTTTTCTTTTAAACTCTTTCTTATAGTTTTGGACCTTTTAAATTCTGCAGTGCAACCAAGAAAAAAGCCTAAAAAAATTGCTATTATTATTGCTAAAAATAATGGAACACTTAAATTGCCACCATTACCAGAAATTAATATTTCGGGGAAAAAAACTATATTTACTGACTGTGTGTTCAGTATTCCTAACCAGACTATTACCACAACTAACACTAAGCCACTTAAGAATTTAGCTACTTTAAGCAATGAACAATCCTATTGATTTAATTTATCTCGCAGAAGTTTTCCAGGTTTAAAAAAAGGAACAACTTTTTCCTCAACTTGAACACTCGTACCAGTCCTCGGATTCCGGCCCACACGCGGCTTTCTGTGCTTTATAGAAAAAGCTCCAAAACCTCTCAGTTCAATTCTTCTACCGGAAGACATTGCATTAGTAATTTCGTTGAAAATGGTATTAACTAACCTTTCAACATCTCTTTGGAACAGATGAGGGTTTTCTTCCGAAATTTTTTGAACTAGCTCAGACTTAATCATATTTCTCTCCAGATTTATACCTGATGTTATCGTTATTTCTGTATTATTTCAACGGACTAAAGACATAAATTTTCAAATACCTTTAGATTAGTGGGATTTAAGCCATTTTTCATATACTCTGTAGAAAAGTATTTATCTCTGAAAGTAGGGGGGAATCTATTGAAAGACGTGAAATGAAAAGTCTACGCCAATTTATTTTTATAGCTGCCACTTAAGCACATTTAATTTATATCGGTCTTGTTAAGGAAGTACATTTTCATTCTTTAAAAGTGAAGATATCTCTACCTTCATCAAAAGAGCTAGATGACAATCATCCTAATGAGATTTTTTCCAAATTTATAAAGAAGAATTAATTCTGTTAATCATTATTTTTTTCTTCTTTGTTTAATGCAGCTCCCAAGATATCCCCTAGAGACGCACCAGAATCTGAAGACCCATATTGCTGTACTGCTTCTTTTTCTTCGGCTATTTCCTTTGCTTTTATAGAGAAGCTTACCTTCCTGCTAGATTTATCAATATTGGTTATCCTAGCATCCACTTTGTCACCAACAACAAACTTATCTGATCTTTGCTCAGCTCTATCTCTGGACAAGTCAGACCGCCTTATAAATGAAGTAATACCATTAAATTCTACCTCAACTCCGCTATCCTGCAAAGTAGTTATTGTAACAGTAACAATTTGACCGCGCTTCAGTTCACCTATTGCATCCGTAAAAGGATCCTTTTCAAGGGCTTTTATGGAAAGTGATATTCGTTCTTTTTCTATATCAATATCTGTTACTTCGGCTTTGACAAGATCACCCTTTTTGAAGCTTTCAAGAGCTTCATCGCCAGACTTATCCCAATTCAGATCCGTTAAATGTACCATCCCATCTATGTCTTCATCTAAGCCTACAAATAAGCCAAATTCGGTTATGTTCTTTATTTCTCCCTCAACCTGACTTCCTACTGGATACGTTTCTGCAAAATTCTCCCATGGGTTTCCTTTTGTTTGCTTTAGTCCAAGGCTCACTCGTCTTTTTGCTGTATCAATCTCTAAAACCATTACCTCTAACTCTTGGCTGGTTGAAACCAATTTACCTGGGTGTACATTCTTTTTAGTCCACGACATTTCTGATACGTGCACTAACCCTTCCACACCTGACTCTAACTCAACAAAGGCACCATAATCAGTTATATTTGTAACACGACCAGTATGATTGGAACCTAACGGATATCTAGCCTCCACATCACTCCAAGGATCTTCCTGTAGCTGTTTAATACCTAGGCTGATTCGGTGTGTCTCCTTATTAATTTTGATAACCTGCACTTTGATAGTGTCGCCAATGTTAAGTAATTCTGAGGGATGGTTTACTCTTCTCCAAGCCATATCAGTTACATGCAACAACCCATCTACTCCACCAAGATCAATAAAAGCTCCATATTCCGTGATATTTTTAACTACTCCATCAGCTACACTGCCCTCAGTTAAATTACCTACTAATTCCGCCCTTTGTTCAGCTCTTGACTCTTCCAAAATAGCTCGCCTGGATACTACTATATTTCCACGACGCCGGTCCATTTTTAAAATCTGAAAAGGTTGGGAAACCTGCATCAAAGAATTAGTGTCCCTAATGGGTCTTACGTCTACCTGGCTGCCTGGCAAAAAAGCAATTGCCCCGCCTAAGTCTACAGTGAACCCGCCCTTAACTCTTCCAAAGATAACCCCATCAACCTTTTCTTCCTTGCTTGAGGCTTTTTCTAACCTATCCCAAGCTTCCTCCCGACGGGCTTTTTCTCTACTTAGAATAGCCTCTCCCCGAGAGCCTTCCACTTTTTCTAAGTATACTTCAACCTTATCTCCAACTATTACATCGTCTTCTTGTCCTGGATTAGAAAACTCTCTCAGGTCAACCCTGCCCTCCATTTTATAGCCAATATCAATAATGGCCTGTCCAGCTTCAATGGCAAGTACAGATCCATTAACTACCTGACCTTCTTTTGGCGTAGCAGATTCCAAACTTTCATTTAGTAATTGTTCAAAAGCTTCCATGGTTGCCGTTGCAGACATATAGCTCTCCCTTTTCTCTCTTATCAATTGATTCCTAATGCACAGCTAAAAACAACTTAATAAAGGATAAATCTAACTATTCAATGTAATTTTTTTTAATTCTGCATTTATCTTTGAAAAAACAACGTCTAAACTCTGTTTGATAGTCATATTTGTTGTATCAATTAATAGAGCATCCTGCGCTGCTATCATCGGAGCTATTTTTCGAGATCTATCTCGTTCATCCCTATTGTTTAAGTTTGCTAGGACTTCAGAGTACGAAATTTTTATGTTTTGTTCTATAAACTGCTCCATCCTTCTCTTCGCCCTAACACTTTTGTCAGCATCAATAAAAATCTTTACGTTAGCGTTCGGACAGACAATTGTCCCGATATCTCTTCCATCCAAAATAGTACCTCCTGTTTGATTTGCAAAAATCCGTTGTTGTTTGAGTAGTTTTTCTCTTGCAAAAGAGTTCTTTGCTATCAAACTAGCTTTTTCGCCAAACTCGTTTTTTCTTAGCTCCTTTGGGTCAAGTAAATTAAGATCGATACTATTTATAGCTTCTAATATCTTCATTTCTGAAATTAAGGACAGATCAGATGACTCATTTCTTAAATTAAAAGCCAAGGCCCTATATAACAACCCAGTGTCCAGATATCTGAAATTAAAATGCCTTGATATTTCTCGTCCTATGGTACCTTTTCCAGATCCAGCAGTACCATCGATGGCTACTATAAATTTCATACCTTGTCTCATCTAAGAACTAATAGTGGTATAGATCTAAAAATCATATCCTCTTCTTTATACTTTCAAAACTGCCCCAATTGAATTCATCAACACAACAAAGTTTGGAAAGCTAGTTTGAATAGACTGAGTCCCATGTACTGTAATACTTTTTTTTGAAACCAATCCGAGACAAATAAAAGCCATGGCTATCCTATGGTCGTTAGAGGCGTCAATTTCACTACCACCTTCAAAATTTTTACTAGAGACACCATTAACGATAAGCATATCTTCTCCAACTTTAACCTCTACTCCACTATCCATTAACCCTTTCGCTATAGCCTCTATTCTATTACTTTCCTTAAACCTAAGCTCACTTACTCCTTTCATTGTTGTTGACCCTTTAGCAGTAGCCGCAACCATTGATAAAATAGGGTATTCATCGATCATTTTGGCTGCCCTATTTTCAGGAACTTCAATGCCCTTTAAATTTGGCGTATAGGTTACTTGTATGTCTGCTACTAATTCTCCAGCACTTTGACGTTTATTTATGATCTCTATGTCAGCACCCATTTCAATAAGTGAGATTAAAAACCCATCTCTCAGAGGATTAACTCCTACATCCCTTATTAAAATTTTTGATCCTGGTACCATACAAGCAGCAGCTATAGGAAAAGAAGCAGAAGATATATCTCCCGGTACCTTTATCTCCACTGGCCTGAGAGTTGGAAACCCATCAACAGATATTTTTGAACAATTAGCATTCTTCTCAATAAGAATGTTAGCACCAAAGGCCTTAAGCATTTTCTCAGTATGATCTCTTGTTGCCTCTGTTTCTATCACAGTAGTTCGTCCTCTAACATTTAATCCTCCCAAAAGAATTGCAGACTTTACTTGAGCAGAAGGAACTGGAAGTTCATAACTAATGGGGATTGCCTCTTCTGATCCAGAAATATGTATTGGTAACTTACTATCAGCATAAGTTGAAAATGAAGCTCCAAATTTCGAAAGTGGAATTAGAATACGATCCATAGGCCTTTTCCTCAGGCTATGATCCCCAGTAAAAGTTACGTTCATAGAACATGTCGAAACAGTTCCCATTAATAAACGAACAGAGGTACCAGAGTTGCCGCAATCAATCACATTATCAGGCTGACTAAAACCTCCAATACCTACTCCCTTGATAGACCATAAACCTGGTTTCTTGCGAACAACTTTGGCACCAAGAGCTTTTATGGCATTCGCTGTGCAGATAACATCTTCAGATTCCAAAAGGCCATTTGCAATAGTTTCACCTATCGTCAATCCCCCGATAATCAATGCTCGATGAGAGATAGACTTATCTCCAGGTACAAATAATTCACCTTTCAACCCTGAACAATAAAATGCTTGGACTGACTCAAAATTTTCGCCCATTATACGATCCTTTTAAAAACCATGTACTTCGGAATTCTATCTTGAGCAAAAGCTTTTCTTTCAAATTTAGTCTCAAAGTCATCCCCCAAAGGGAACTTGAATTCTTTAACCCGAAGGTCCAGCGCTTTAAAGTCAGATCTTTTCTTCATACTTGAGTTGATTTCTTTTGCATATTCTTCTATATCAGTTGCCACATAAATACATCCCCCTTTTTTCAAAGCAAAAAACATCTTATCAATATTTTCTTCTGTTATAAATCTTCGTTTATGGTGCTTGTTTTTTGGCCAAGGATCTGGGAAAAGAATATAAATTGCTTTAAGCTGAGCCCCTTTTAATTATCTAACAAATCTATACAATTACCTGGATGTATGAAGATATTTTTGAGATCGTTTTCTCTAATCCTAGTCACAATTTTAGCTATCCCGTTTTCAAAAACTTCACAACCAAGAAATCCTATCTTTGGTTGAATCATAGCCTTTTGGAATAAAAAATCTCCCATCCCAAATCCTATTTCCAATTCAAAATCTGTTAGATTACCAAAGAGGTTTAAGAGATCAATTTGTCGTAAATGAAATGAGTTGTCCTTTTTGGACTCAAAAACTGAATAATGAGCCAAGTAATTTTGAAAATTCTCTTTTTGTTGATGACTAAGCCTCTTACTCCTTCTTCTCCCAAAGACCTTTTCTTTAGAAGATGTGTATGACGTATCAGAATTGGGCTCTTCCATAATGCGTTTTGGAGGTTTCTATTTTCTGTTAATTTTCATTAATAAACTATCTACCAGGTCAGTCTTCTCCCAAGAAAAATGTCCTTCCTCTGTGTGTTCCTGACCAAAGTGTCCATAAGCAGCAGTTTTTGCATAGATCGGTTTTCGTAGGCTTAAATGTGAAATTATTCCGCTTGGACTTAAGTCCATAGCCTTTAAAACTGCCTCTTCAATTTCCTCTTCTGGAACCGTAGAACTTCCAGAGGTATCTACATAAACTGACAGGGGATCCGGAACTCCTATAGCGTAGGAAAGTTGTAAAACACATTTTTTTGCCAATCCTGCAGCAACAATGTTTTTTGCTAAATATCTAGCCGCATAGGCTGCAGATCTATCAACTTTAGTGGGATCTTTACCAGAAAAAGCACCCCCTCCATGCGGGGCAGCACCTCCATATGTATCTACTATGATCTTTCTGCCAGTCAGACCTGCATCACCGTCTGGCCCTCCAACTACAAACTTTCCAGTTGGATTCACATGCCAAATTGTCTCAGGTACTAACCATTCTTTTGGTAAGACTTCTACTACATAAGGTGAAATAATTTCTTTCACCTCCTTAGAAGTAAGTTTTGCATCTAAATGTTGCGTTGAAACTACTATAGATTTAATAAAACTAGGCTTACCATCTTCATAGCTTATAGTTAATTGGGACTTTGAATCTGGTCCTAGTATCCCTTTAAGTTCATTTCTTCTAGCAATGCTCAACCGCTTTAAGATTGCTTGGGAATATTGAAGAGGTGCTGGCATCAATTCAGGTGTTTCATCCACCGCATATCCAAACATAATACCCTGATCTCCTGCCCCATCGTTCTCAACTCCTTGTGCTATGTCTGGAGACTGTTCATGAAGAAAGTTAAGGATTTCAATTTTTTCCCAATGAAAGCCTTCCTGCTCATATCCAATCTCTCTTACAGCTGAACGTACTTTTTCCAAAAGCAATTTCGAAAAATCCCTAATATTAGTTTTTTTAGTAAAACCAACCTCTCCACCTAAAATGACCTTATTAGTTGTCGCAAATGCCTCACACGCCACTCTAGCCATAGGATCTTCTTTTATAATCTCATCTAATATAGTATCTGAAATTCTATCACATACCTTGTCTGGATGACCCTCTGAGACTGATTCTGAAGTAAAGTCGAATTGTTTTCTAGTAGCTTTCATCTAGGTCCTCCGTAGCTTTTAATTCAGTTACTTTTCTTTGACTGAAGATTTCTCGAATAAAGCATAAAGAAATAATTACTACAATTAAAGAAAATAGGAGAATATTCCATCTTTTTGCTCCCCAATTTGAATAGATAGTCAAAGGTAATTTTTTTGAAAGATGGACATCCAAATATCCTTCAGTGTTTAAATCTAGCCTATGACTAATCCGTCCATATGGATCAATTAAAGCAGAAATACCTGTATTGGCAGATCTTAAAACAGGTAGACCTTGTTCAATTGCTCGTGCCTGTAAATGCATTAAATGCTGTTGGGGCCCGCTGTAAGATCCAAACCATGCATCATTCGTTAAATGTATTAGCCAATCCACTTCGGAAATATTTTCATCCAATTCGTATGAGAAGATTGATTCATAACATATAATTATTGCAAAAGGCGGCAAGTTACCTACAGTCATAACATTAGGCTTTGTTCCTTTGGTGAACCCTGTTATTCCATTACTGGCTAGACCAACAATACCAACTTTTTTCAGTAAAGTACCGAAGGGAATATATTCGCCAAATGGAACCAAATGTTTTTTGTCGTAACTGGTTTTAACTTGACCTGCTTCATTCAATAGATAGGCCGAATTAAATAATTGTTTCTTGCTGCTTAAATATTTTCTAGCTCCTAATACAATTACTTTTCCTAAACTTTCAGAGACTTTTATAGCAAATCCCTTTTCATGCTCTAGAAAGAACTGTACCGCTGTTTCTGGCCATATGATTAAGTCTATTTCATTTATATTATTCTTACTTAGTTTAAACAATTTTTCTAAATGTGAGGAAGCCAATTCTTGCTTCCACTTGAGTTCCTGTGAGATATTGGGTTGAACAATTCGAACCTGCACTTCGGGCTTAAGATGTTCATCTTTAACAATACGATTTTCTCCATATAAAAATAACATTAAAAAACCCGTAATTCCAATCAGAATTCCCTTAGATCCAGTTATACTTATAAAGCTTAAGAAAATAATTATTGATGTTAACCAATATGGACCAAAAAGAGCCAAGCTCTGTCCTATGGGAGTTTCAACAAAAGCTACACCAAAAACAACCCAGGGAAAACCTGTGAATAAATATGATCTTAATAACTCGGCTAAGGACAAACATGCTGCTAATTTAAATAATGACCCAATTTTGGTTTCAAAATTATTTCTTAGTGTAGCTCCCCAAAAAGCAAATCCCCAAAAAATTGATAAGGTAGCTGCTAAAAAAATCAATGCAAAGGGTGCATATATGCCAGTTTCCTTCGGCCTGACTAAAAATGGCTCTGTAATCCACAGCAATGAAGAAAAGAAATATCCAAATCCAAAAAGCCATCCACAAGAAAAAGACTCTAAGTAGGAAGGCCTACTATTATACCAGTACCAGCCAATACAAGCTAAAACAAATAGTATGATATAAGGGATAAATACTGGGGGATGAGCTAATGATAAAGCTAGTCCACCGATAATATAAACAAAATACTTAATTCTAAAATTTTGGAAAAAGGTGATTTTTTTATTTATCCACATTTTCTCTTTTAAAGTTTCTAGACAGTTGTAACCTCAGTTTTTTTATTCTTCTAGCATCAGCCTCTACAATACTAAACTCATTGCCAAGATGGTCCTTAATCACCTCACCCCTTACGGGTATCCTGTTGGTCAATGAGTTTACAAGTCCACCAATAGTTTCGTATTCCTCATCCTGAGCATTATCATATCTGAGGTTAACGCCAGTCTGTTCCTTAAACATATCTAATTCTAATCTAGCATGAACCATAAAAAGATTAGGTTTTTCTTCAGTCCAAAGCTGATCTTCATCTTGATCGTGTTCATCAATAATTTCACCTACTATTTCTTCCAGCAAATCTTCAATTGTTACTAATCCTTCAACACCTCCGTATTCATCAATAACTAATGCCATATGGATCCTATCAGCTTGCATCTTTTGTAATAAAGTACCCAGATTCATTGAAGGTGGTACAAAAATTAGTGGCCTAACTTTGGACTTTATTTCCAAATTATTATCCTGATTAAAGCCATCCTCAAGTGCAAAATCCTTTAGATGAAGTAGACCTAAAGGATTGTCCAAAGTTTCTTTAAATATTGGAAGCCTAGATAACCGAAACCTTCTAAATATCTCAGATATTTCCTGTGATGAAGAGTCATCAGGAGCTGCGATAATGTCAGCTTTAGGGACAGCAATATCATCCACTCTTAGATCACTTAATTTTGGTAGGTTTTCTGCCATTCCTTCTAAAGGATAAACTTTTCCTTCAGTACGGAAAAAACTACTCCAAAAAGGCAGTTTTTTCTTTTTCATTTCATTATCCAAACTTTTCACCTAAATCCTTTTTCGCTAATCAAAAAAATTCATCTTTAAAAAATACTTGACCAAGTTTTTTTTCATATCTGATAGGGGTTTTCAATTTTACAAAGTCCCAGACTCTTAATCTCTAAATCCTTCATAGTTTCAAAATCAGACTCCTTTTGATGACTATATCCCAGCAAATGTAAAAAGGCATGTATTAGAAGATGGATAACGTGATTCTCGAATCTTATTCCTAAATTTTCGGCTTGATTTATGCAGGTTTCATAAGATATTGCGATATCTCCTAAATCAAAAGTACCTTCAGTCAATTTTTTTAGTTGATAATTCTTACTAGCTAAATGATCAATTCTCGGCCAGCTTAGCACATTAGTGGAAATATTCTTCCCCCTAAATTGATGATTCAATTTCTTAATTGTTTGATCATTGCAGGCCAAGATTGAAATTTCTTTTTTTTCAGAAGTACTTTTACATGAAATGGACATAATCGTAGCATCAAAAGCTTGCTGAGCTAATACTTTTAAACGTCTATCTATCCACTTCTTTTCTTGAAAATTGATGTAAATACTGATACCCATTGAATTACTTTACGCACAAATATCCTGATTTTCATCATAAGCAATTATGATCTTTTCCACTAGTTTATGTCTGACAACATCTCTTGCCAAAAATTGAGTAAATCCGATCTCTTTTATCTTTTTCAATAAGACAACTGCTTCTGTTAATCCACTTTGGACTTCTCTAGGAAGATCGATCTGCGTTAAGTCCCCTGTGACAACAGCTTTAGAGTTTTTACCTAGCCTTGTGAGAAACATTTTCATTTGATTTGAGCTAGCGTTTTGACCTTCATCTAATATGATAAAAGCATTTGATAGAGTTCTTCCACGCATGAAGGCTAGAGGTAATATTTCAATTTTCTTATTCTCAATCATTTTTGAAATTTGTTGACCAGGTAAAAAATCATTGAGTGCATCATATAGGGGTTGCATGTATGGATCAATTTTGTCTTTGATATCTCCAGGCAGAAAACCAAGTCTTTCCCCGGCTTCAACCGCTGGACGAGTTAAAACAATTCGATCCACTTGCCCCTTCAAAAACATAGAAACGGCAAAAGCTATGGCAATATATGTTTTTCCGGTCCCGGCCGGACCTATCCCAAATGATAAATCATAGTTTAAAAGATTAAGGGAAAATTCTTTCTGGCTAGTATTACGAGGTTCAACAAGCTTCTTTTTCGTCTTAATAGCAAATGCTTTTAAATGTGATTGATCTTCTTGGACTTGATTGACTGGAACCTCCAATTTTGTTTGCCACTTGTTGAGAATACCCTCGATTACAACATCTAGATCATTAAAATCAGGGGAGCGGCCCTCCTCAATATTATTATAAAGCTTATTAAGCACTATTACAGCATCTGCTCTAGCATTTTTATTACCCGAAAAGCTGAAAATATTACCCCTCCTACTTATTTGGATCCCTAGCTTATCTTCAAGAACATGTATATTTATGTCCCCTACTCCACATAGTTCAGCCAAAACGCTGTTATTTGGAAATTCTAATTCAGAGGGTGTCTCTATATAAGAAAACTTCTTTTGTACAATATCAACTTTGGGCAATGTTACCTTGGTCTAAATTTATTTCTATTTATACTCACCTAAAACATAAATTAGCAAGTGTTCAAGAAAAATTTAAAAAAAATGAACATATCAAGCCTAGCTAATTAACTCTCCAACTAAACTTAGGCCACTTGAACTAACAATTCTTACTTTTTCCATATTCCCAATTATATTTCTCTTAGTATTGATTATAACTGGGTTCATGTAAGGAGATCGACCTATAAACTGGTCACTAAATTTACCGTATTTTTCAACCAATATTTCCTGTAC
>JBJLFU010000016.1:0-22546 GCA_045565235.1 Paracoccaceae bacterium
TTGAGCCATGTCTATATCTACTTTCCTTCCTACTAGGGAAGCGTATGCATAAAGCCTAGTAAGGGAGCCCTCTAATACCCTTACGTTAGAAGAGATTCGATGTGCTAAGAATTCTAAAATTCCAGGATCTATATAAATTCCAGGATGAAGTTTGCTTTGAACTTCAACCTTTGACTGTAGGATACCCAATCTTAACTCATAATCTGTGGGATGCAAGTCCACTACTAACCCCCAAGCTAATCTTGATTTAATTCTATCCTCCAAACCATCTATTTCACCGGGTGCCCTATCCCCTGATATTACAATTTGCTTCCCATGGTCTACAAGAGCATTAAATGTATGAAAAAATTCATCTTGAGTGCTTTCCTTCCCAGCAATAAACTGAACGTCATCAACCATCAAAATATCTACTGAACGAAATAACTCCTTAAACCCATGCATGTCTTTAAACCTTAATGCTTGGACAAAACGGTACATAAACTGCTCTGCAGAGAGATATAACATCCTAGCATCTGGATTTCTATTTTGCGTTTGCCAAGCAATCGCGTGCATCAGGTGCGTTTTTCCTAGGCCAACACCTCCATATAAGAACAGTGGATTAAAAGTTACAGCCCCTCCTTCAGCAACCCTTCTTGCAGCAGCATGAGCAAGCTCATTAGGCTTTCCAACAACAAAGCGGTCAAAAGTGAATCTTTTATCAAGAGGTGAAGACGGTAACTGTATATCAGAATTAGTCAGAAGCCCCGTTACAGAAGAATCCGATTTACTATTGGAGTTTTTCTTGTCAGTTTGTTTTATAACATCCTTTCCTGAAATTAGGTCTTTATACTCAAAGACCAGAGCAGTAACATTCCAGCCTTCTTTCTTAAATAAACCAATTATCAAATCACCATAATTAGTTTCTACCCAGTTGGCGATAAAACTACTTGGAACATTAAATATTAACCGCCCAGAATCAAACTGTTGGTAGTCAAGAGCAGATATCCAATTATTAAATATGTCAGTCCCTAATTCTTTCTGCATTGAAGAACGAACATTTTTCCAAGCTCTTTCCATTTGAAACCCTTACATTACAATTATAACTGTTGCCAAGGTAAATTAGAGTGCTTCCACCCATTGACCCTTCCTCGCTTAAAATCTGCAGAAAGATCCCCTTCAAACCCATATTTAACATTCAAACAAGAAACACCAGAAAATTCAGTTTTATACTTCTGGATAAACCTAGTCACTTCTAACGCAGCATTAAAAGACCTGGCTCCAGAGCGACAAAGGAAGTAAATGCTGTCAGAGTCATCAAGAATTAGATGAGATAAAAGGTTTTCTGAAAATTCTAAATTTCGTTCCATTTTTGGAAAACTAGCCCATTCACAAAAAATAACATCATTTTTCATCCGTGATGAGTCAGGAATACCAACAAAACTCCACTCTGCCTTACTCCTTACGTCTACTAAAAAACAACGAGTGCTACTAATTAATTTCTCATAGGCCTCTTCTGGTACAATCTCTTGCACATCATGCTCAGCATAAACTTTACCTTTCTGATTTATCAAACACTACCCCTACTCATAATAATCCCAGCAACCAGACATTAGTAAAAGCATTTTGCTCCACCTGTTCTGAACCAAATAGAATTAAAGAATCAATTTTTCGAATCTAAGGTTAAACTTTGCTAGCAAAAGGAGCAATAGGACCGAACAGCGAACATCAAAAAATATTCATAATACTAAATTTCAATTTGTATTAATTGGAGATGGCTTTAACTCTAGCTGACAACCTTGATATAGTCCTGCTCATAGTGTTTTTATGAAGTAAGCCTTTGGTAACACCTCTCATCATTTCAGGCTGAGCAGCTTTCAGACATTCCTTGGCAGCTTTTGAATCCTTTGATTCTATCGCTTCTTCCAATTTTCTCACGAATGTTCTTATCCTTGATCTCCTAGACTTTTTCACTTCAGTTCTCTTAATTGTTTGCCGAACTCTTTTCTTTGCAGAGACACTATTTGCCATGGAAAAACCTTTATAAAATCTATTAGATCTGTTGCTTACACAGACTTTTAGATCAAGTCAATATTATAAACTATTTGTCGGTAAACTTAGGGGTTCTTTTCTCGATGAAGGCAGCCATGCCTTCCCTCTGATCGTCTTTTCCAAATAAAGAGTGGAACTTTCTACGTTCAAAAATTATTCCCGCTGACAAATTTGTATGCTCAGATAGATTGATAGCCTCCTTTATAGCCAAAATAGTCAACAAAGATTTTTCTGCTATTTTTTGAGCTACCTTTAATGCACCTGTTTCTAATTCCTTTTCTGGCATTATCCTACTAACCAGCCCTGCTTTTTCTGCTTCTTCAGCATCCATATACCTGCCTGTCAAGTGCATATCCATTGCTTTTGCTTTACCAACAGCCCTTGGTAACCTTTGTGTCCCACCAATACCAGCCATAACACCTAGATTAATTTCAGGTTGGCCAAACTTTGCAGTGTCAGATGCTAAAATAATGTCACACATCATTGCAAGTTCACATCCTCCACCTAGAGCGTATCCAGATACTGCTGCTATAATTGGTTTTCTAAAAGATTTGATAGTCTCGTGTTCTTCAGTGAAAAAATCTTCAAGAAACATATCAACACTATCTTTTTCTTCCATCTCCTTGATGTCCGCTCCAGCAGCAAAGAATTTATTTGACCCAGCTATTACCACCACTCTAACTTTGTTGTCCTTATCAGCTGACTTTAATACAATACAGAGCTCGGAAAGCATTTGTTTGTTTATAGCATTCATTGCTTCAGGACGGTTCATTTTGATCAGCAAAACTGAATCATGATGTTCTAGTAATAAAGTTTTATTTTCAGCCATTTTCTTTAAATACAGTAAAGATTTTATATTCCAACTAAATTATATGTTATTATAATTTATACTGGTATAACTCACAAGAAATATTACTAAGCTCTAGTGCTGACATTTTAAGCAAAAAAAAAGTTGACCTACCACCTTGAGTTACTCGTTGAATAGCGCTGTCACATTTTTGCCTTTTACATAAATAACCTTCTCGAGCATATACACTGAAGCTATTTTGAAAATAACCTAAATCCCCTCCTACCTTTTTAAAGTCTCTTAAAGAGGAACCGCCCGCCTCAATTGCTTCCCTTAATATTACTCTTATCGACTTTGCCAAAACGTGGCATTCAAAATCACTAATTTGGGAACATAACCTAAAAGGGGATATTCTTGCTTTCCAAAGAATCTCACATGCATAAATATTACCTAAACCTGCCAACAACCTTTGATCCAATAGAGCTATTTTTATTTGGGATTTTTTTCTTTTTAAAGAGTTTTGAAGAATTTCTGAAGAAAAATTATTCCCTAATGGCTCTGGACCTAGTTTATATAGCCATCTGTGTGAGTTAAGTTTCTCAGACTCCACTATATCAACTGCACCAAATCGTCTGACATCATTATAAGTCATAGTTATTTGATCAGAAAACTCTATTATAATATGGTCATGTGGTGCTGAGGGTTTCATAGTGTGAAAAAAAGTACCCATCTCTTTTTTATTTTTTTTTTCTTTTGATGGCTCCGTAATTAAAACTTTACCAGACATTCCAAGATGCATCAAAAAAATAAGGTCTGTATTCAACTTGAACAGCATAAACTTACCCCGTCGGCTTAGTTCTTTAATCACGGAGCCTTCCAATTTCTTCTTAATTCCAGCCGGTATTATCCATCTCAAATCTTTTCTGTATTGGTGATATTTTGAAATACGCTTTCCAAGAATATAGTCCCTAAGTCCACGACAAACAGTTTCAACTTCAGGTAATTCAGGCAATGACTTATCTCCTAGATAAAAGATTATTTCACTTATAACAATAAATATCTATACTTAGACCTGGTTAATTAAAACCTTTAACTAAATTATTCTTAGGCATACTCTTTTGGAGAAACTTGGATTTTTTTATCATAAAGACAACCTAAATCACCTAGTACCGGAGGGGCATCCAGAGAATATTTATAGGCTTCAGACTATTTTAAGCAACATTAATTCGCAAACCTTTTCCAATCTAGAATTTATAAAACCACCCCTGGCTACCGATAACCTAATATATTTGGGACACTCTCAATCATATCTAAAGAGCCTATATAATATTTCGCCAAAAAATGAGATAATAAAATTAGATCAGGATACCTTCATGTCACCAGGTACACTGACTGCAGCAAAAAGAGGTTTGGGAGCGATTACAACTGCTATTGATTACGTGATTAGCAAAAAAATTAAAAATGCCTTTTGTGCTGTAAGACCCCCTGGACATCACGCAGAAAAAGGGGCCGCTATGGGGTTTTGCTTTCTCAACTATATAGGAATTGGTGCTTTATATGCGCTAAATCAGAAATCAATTGAAAAAGTTGCAGTTGTAGACTTTGATGTTCATCATGGAAACGGCACCCAGGATTTTCTCTGGGATAAACCTGACTGCCTTTTTATTTCCATACACCAAAAAATGTTGTTTCCTAATACTGGTTATGAGGAAGAAACAGGAATAAATCACAATATTTTAAACATTCCTGTATCACCATTTTCAGAAAGTGCAGAATTAAGATATCTTTTTGATAAAAAAGTCCTTCCAAAATTAGAATCATTCAAACCAGATTTTTTACTGATATCAGCTGGCTTTGATGGTCATAAAGATGATCAAATATCTCAAACCAACTGGTTAACTGGTGATTACTTTTATATAACAAATAAGCTCAAATCTTTTGCAAAGAAATATTGTAAGAGTAGGATTGTATCTTCTTTGGAAGGAGGATATGACCTTACCAGCTTAGGGGCATGTTGCAAAGCACACATTAAGGCGTTGTTGGAGTAAAATATGGATAAATTAGAAATAAAAGATTTAAGTTTTGAAGAGGCTCTTAAAGAATTAGAAAATATTATTAGTCAGCTTGAAGCCGGAGAGGTTCCCCTGGATGAGGCAATTACTCTATATGATAGAGGTTCAGATTTAAAAAAATACTGTGAACTCAAACTACAATCTGCCGAAGAGAAAATTCAAAAAATAAGTCAAAAAAAACTAGGTTCCAAGGATCTAAAAGTTGAAGATATCCAAAAATAGTAATAGCTCAGATTCAGAAACTTTCTTGCGAAAACTTTCCGAATGTTCTTCTGAAACAAATTCACACTTGACGAAACTTCTTCCAAATATGGACGATGATAAATTATTTAAAGCTATTCACTACGTCATCTTTAGTGGGGGTAAAAGGTTTAGAGCATTTTTAACTCTTCAATCAGCTAATCTCTTTGGAGTACCAAAGGAGCAAGCACTCCAAGCTGCTTCAGCTGTTGAACTAATGCATGCTTATTCCCTAGTACATGATGACCTCCCTGCTATGGACAATGATGACCTTCGCCGAGGGAAACCTACTGTTCATGTGAAATGGGATGAAGCTACAGCCATTTTGGTAGGAGATGGTCTACAGGCATTTGCATATGAGGTGCTGTGTAGACAAGAAACTCACGATAGCCCATCTGTTCGATTACACCTCGTAAGAGAACTCGCCAAAGCAGCTGGTTTTAATGGCATGGTTTTGGGCCAAGCCAAAGATTTAGAAGCTGAGCGACTGTTAAAAAAATTAAGTTTAGATAATATTTTAGAACTACAGAGATTAAAAACTGGAGCCTTGTTTAAATGGTCAGTGGAGGCAGCTGGCATTTTGGCAGGAGTAAATAGTAAACCTCTTTGCGACTATGCAAGCGCCATAGGATTAGCTTTTCAAATAAAAGATGACCTTCTTGATTATGAAGGCTCGACTGATGATACTGGAAAACGGGTAAGGAAGGATATTATTGCAGGAAAAGCAACCCTAGTATCTTTATTGGGGGTTAAGGAAGCAAAAAATAGGACCTATGAACTATGTGAACAGGCTTGTAGCAGCTTAAATAGCTTTGGTGAGAATGCTAATTTGCTAAAAGCCGCAGCTCGTTTCACAATAGAGCGTGGATTCTAGTAAGCTTTTTCCTCAATAATTTTTTCTACTGCTGCTGCTAAGGCTCTAGCACCCTGCAATAATCCACCATATGCTTTTCCTGGTCGGTTTTTTTGGTTCCAGCCAAATAAGTCAAAATGTAAGAAATTCTTATGATTATTAGTGAAACGCATCAGAAACAAAGCTGCTGTTATCGATCCGGCCAAACCACCAGAGGGAGCATTATTTAAATCAGCAATTTCTGATTCTAACTGATCTTCATAGTCCTGATAAAGAGGCAAACGCCAGACGGGATCAAACCAATCATCTCCACCAGATATAACCAAATTTGCTAAATTGTCAGATGTTGAAAAAAAAGGGGTTAAATCAGCACCCATAGCTACCCTTGCAGAACCAGTCAAACTTGCAAAACTTACGAGAAGATCACATGGAGTTTCGGTAGCCAAATTTAGTGCATCTGCTAGTATAAGCCGACCTTCCGCATCGGTATTGTGAATTTCAATACTTGTACCACTTCTAGAATTCAACACATCACCTTGCCTAAAAGAGTTGCCTGACAGGGAATTTTCAACACAAGGAATAAGAATTCTCAATTTTATATTTGTACCAGACCTTAAAAAGTAATGGGCCAAAGATAGAACTGCTGCTGAACCAGCCATATCCTTTTTCATATTTTGCATGCCAACAGAATTTTTTAGATTTAAACCCCCAGTATCAAAACATACTCCCTTTCCTACTAAAGTAAGGCTAAATTTAGCTTCTTCTTTTCCATGGTTGATCTCTATGAGCCTAGGTTCTTGCTCTGATGCTTTGCCAACGTTGTAAATCAAAGGTAAATTTTTTTTTAATAATTCTTCCCCACAAATAGATGAGAATCTTGCCTCATGAAAATCTGAGAAACTTTTTGCATACTCTTCTAATTTTGAAGGACCCAAATAATTGGCAGGTGAATTTATTAGATCCCTGGCAATGTATTCACTTTCAGTTAGGTAAATAAATTTTTCGTGTGAAGTTAACGGAGAGTTACACAAATTTGGTTTTTCTAACCTGAAAGAAAGTGTGTCTGACTTTTTGTAATGATCAAAAGTATAGAAACTAAAGTAAAATCCTAAATATAATTCTCTGAGGTTTATGTCACTAGGTAAGCTTTTAATTCTATATCTACCCACGGGTAGATTTGATAATTGACTACCAAAGCAAAATTTAGGGTTACATTTTCTTTTTGACCTAACCCCCAAAATTACTTTCCCAATATCTCCATCTGATGTTGGTAAAATTATGCATTCACCATAGAAGCCTTTAAACTTTATAGCAGTAAGATATTTATACTCTGTTTCAGAAATATGATTTTCTAATTCGCCTATGTCTGCAATGAAAAAAATTGGTATCGATTGATTTGAAGTATCACTAGAAATCAAATTTGGATCAATTCTTTGTATAGAGTCCGTAATCAAATCTTTATTTTGCTTTCTTTAATTCCAGTATTCTCGAAATATAGTTCGGCTATCTGAACAGCGTTTAAAGCCGCTCCTTTTCGAAGGTTATCTGAAACACACCACATATTTAGACCATTCTCAATTGTTGAATCTTGGCGGATTCTACTGATAAATGTTGCATAATCACCCACACATTCTGCTGGGGATATGTATCCTCCGTCTGTTTTCTTATCTACTACTAAGATTCCTGGAGCATTTCTTAAAGTCTCCCTTGCTTCGTCTTCCTCCAGAAAATTCTCAAACTCTATATTTATTGACTCTGCGTGGCCTACAAATACTGGGACCCTAACACAGGTTGCAGTAACTTTAATTGAGGAATCTAAAATTTTCTTAGTTTCAGCAGCCATTTTCCACTCCTCCCTGGTCTGCCCATCTGCCATGAATTGATCGATATGTGGAATAACATTAAAAGCAATTTGTTTTGTAAACACACTAGGTGAAACTTCTTGGCCAGGAACAAATATACCTTTAGTCTGCAACCAAAGTTCATCCATTGCCTCTTTGCCTGCACCGGATACAGACTGATAAGTCGAGACCACGATCCTTCTTATCTTGGCTATGTCGTGGAGAGGCTTAAGAGCAACTACCATTTGGGCTGTTGAACAATTTGGATTAGCAATTATGCCTTTATTATTTAATTGATCAAGTTTCTCTGGATTGACCTCAGGTACAATAAGAGGAACCAGTGGGTCGTATCTATAAAGTGAGGAGTTATCTATGACTAAACATCCAGATTTTGCTGCTAAATGAGCATATTTTTTGGTGGCTTCAGAACCAATAGCAAAAAGAGCTATTTGCCACTCCTTGAAGTTAAAAGTTTCAATGTCCTGAACTTTTATATCTTGATCTCCAAAACTAACCACCTTTCCTAAAGATTTCCTACTAGCCACAGCAGCAATTTTGCTGATTGGAAAGGATCTTTCAGCCATAATATTCAATATTTCTCGGCCTACATTTCCCGTAGCGCCCACTACTACGACAGAACAATTCATAATTCTTATTCCTCCAAGTTTTAGAATCTATCCAACTGATCTAATATCGCATCACAAACCTCTTTAGTGCTTGCAGGCTTTGCGTCATTTTTCTGAAGTAAGTCTGCAGTACGAACTCCATTATGTAAAACCTGTTCAACTGCTTTGTCTAAAACATCTGCTTCCTTTTTTAAGTCAAAAGTGTATCTCAAGGCCATTGAAAAGCTTAAAATGCAAGCTATTGGGTTTGCCAAACCTTTTCCAGAAATATCTGGAGCAGAACCATGTACGGGTTCATACATAGCTTTTAACTTACCATTATCATTTTTATTGCCCAAACTAGCTGAAGGTAACATTCCAAGGCTTCCTGTTAGCATGGCAGCACAGTCAGATAATAGATCGCCAAACAAATTATCAGTCACAATGACGTCAAACTGCTTAGGCCATCTCACTAATTGCATAGCACCTGCGTCAGCATACATGTGGGAAAGATCTATCTGAGGAAATTCCTTATCCCTAACATCTTGTACAACTTCACGCCATAGTACACCAACTTCCATGACATTTGCCTTTTCCATGGAACAGACTTTTTTGGATCTTTTAGAAGCTATTTCAAAAGCTGACCTAGCTACTCTCCTTATTTCTGACTCTGAATAATAAGTTGTATTAACTGCATAACGTTCACCAGTTTTTTCTACTTTAATTCCACGAGGTTCTCCAAAGTAAGAACCTGAACTTAGTTCTCTTATTATCATTATATCTAAACCAGATACTATTTCAGTCTTAAGTGATGAATACTCAGCTAATGCATCAAAACACTGCGCAGGTCTTAAATTTGAATATAAATCCAGCTCCTTTCTAAGTCTTAGCAGGCCCCTCTCTGGCTTTAATGAAAAGTCCAGGCTGTCATACTTTGGTCCACCTACTGCTCCTAGTAATATAGCATCAACTTCATTTGCCATTTTTAAAGTACTATCTGAGAGTGGAGACCCACATTTGTCGTAAGACGCACCTCCTACAAGGTCAAAGGTTTTGTTGAACCGAATATCCCTTTTTGATTCAAACCAATTAATTATTCTACATACTTCGTCCATCACCTCTGGACCAATTCCGTCTCCAGGCAAAATTAATAAAGAACCAACTTCCATAAAACTTCCTCCAAAGAAAATACTAGTTCAACTATACATCAACAAATTTCTATGAATAAAACCTATGGTTTCTATTTGCAGTTTAGAGCCAAGGTAACTTGGCAGAGTATACCTGCGCAAAGTTGTTAATTTTTTCCATTTTATTCATCGTTAACTCTATATCATCTAATCCATTTATTAGGCAATGTTTACGAAATGAGTCCACATCAAAATGATACTTACTGCCATCTGCTCGGATAATTTTCTGCTCTACAAGGTCTACAGTTAAAATTGCCTTAGAACCGTTTTTTGCATCATCAATTAGTGAGTCTCGCTTCTCTTTTTCCAGCTTAATAGGCAAAATTCCATTCTTAAAACAATTGTTGAAAAAAATATCAGCAAAACTAGTTGAGATCACTACTTTTATACCAAAATCTAATAGAGCCCAAGGAGCATGCTCTCTTGATGAGCCACAGCCAAAATTGTCTCCTGCTACTAGAATTTTTGCGTCTCTGTATGCTTTTTGATTAAGAATAAAGTCTCCCAATTCTTTTCCAGATTCATCGTATCGCATTTCATCAAACAAGTTTTTTCCCAAACCAGACCTCTTAATTGTCTTTAGAAATTGCTTTGGTATTATCATGTCAGTATCAATATTTATTAGTGGCAAAGGAGCTGCAATTGAAGTTATATTAGAAAATTTTTCCATCTTCTTTCCAAATCACATTAGGTTTCGTACATCTGTTAAAAACCCAGTAACTGCAGCAGCTGCAGCCATAGCAGGACTCATTAGATGAGTTCTACCACCACGTCCTTGTCTGCCTTCAAAATTTCTGTTGGACGTGGCAGCACATCTTTCTTTAGGACTTAATTGATCTGGGTTCATTGCCAGGCACATGGAACAGCCTGCTAATCTCCATTCAAATCCAGCCTCCTGAAGCTTTTGAGCTATGCCTTCTTCCTCAGCTTGTTCTCTAACTAAACCTGATCCTGGCACTACCATGGCCCGTAGGCCATTTTTTACCTTGCGACCCTCCATGATTCGAGCAACCTCCCGCAAATCTTCAATACGACCATTAGTACAAGAACCTATAAAAACAGTATCTATCTCAACCTCTTCTAACTTTTGGCCTGGACTCAAGCCCATGTAATCTAGTGACCTTTTAACAGCCACACCTTTCTGTTGATCAAAATCTCCTGGGTGAGGTACAATTCCATTAATAGGTAAAACATCCTCGGGACTTGTTCCCCAAGTAACCACAGGTGCAATCATTCCACCGTCAATGTTTATAGACTTGTCAAAAAAAGCACCAGCATCTGAATATAAAGTATCCCAATATTGCAAAGCTAGTTCCCAGTTAGATCCTTTAGGAGCGTGAGTCCTACCCCTTAAGTAGTCAAAAGTTTTTTGGTCAGGAGCAACTATACCTGCCCTAGCTCCCCCCTCTATAGCCATATTACAAACTGTCATTCTACCCTCGACTGAAAGGTCCTCAATTACCGAACCCATATATTCAATTACATGACCAGTGCCTCCAGCAGTACCAGTTTCTTTAATAATACTTAAAGTAACATCCTTACCAGATACCCCGTTTCCAAGTTTTCCAAAAACATTTACTTTCATATTTTTTGACTTTTTTTGCAAAAGAGTTTGTGTAGCTAAAACATGCTCAACTTCACTTGTGCCAATGCCATGTGCAAGTGCTCCAAACGCCCCATGAGTTGCAGTATGGCTATCACCACATACAATGGTCATCCCAGGTAAAGTCCAGCCTAGTTCTGGGCCTATTATATGGACTATTCCTTGCCTAACATCATTTACTGGGTAATAAACAACACCAAAATCTTTTGCATTTCTATCTAAAGCTTCTACCTGTATTCTACTTTCTTGGTTACTTATTCCTTTTGTCCTATCAGTCGTAGTAGGTACATTATGGTCTGGCACGGCTATGGTTTTTTCAGGAGCCATAACTTTTCGACCAGCCTTCCTTAAACCTTCAAAAGCTTGAGGACTTGTTACTTCGTGGACCAAATGTCTATCCACATAAATCAAGGAAGTCCCATCACCTTCTTCCATAATCAGATGCTCTTCCCATATCTTATCATACAGAGTCTTTTTCTCAGACATAGCTAACATCCCTTTATATTATTTAGATATCTTATTTTTGCCTAGTTTAGACATTTATTATCATAAAAAATGTCAGATTACACCAAATAAATAAACTGTTAAATTAGTGGCGTTCCTCTTTCCCAAACATTATCTGTTGCCTTTAAAAATCCAGTTATATGATTTGCCCAATTGATTATCGGTTTCCTCAAAAGACAATCTATTTCAGGGTCCTTTTCATTTAATAATCCAAACCTTACAAGTATTGTAACAATTAAACATTCAGCTGCTCTACTTGAACCATCGGTTACCTTAAGCGCTACTCCTAACCCCTCTTCTAATAAAATGGCTGTATATACTCCTTCTGCTCCGACTTTAACTATGAAGCGCCCAGCTGACTTTTTCATTAGTTTAGTACAAAGCCTGTCTTTACCTGCAATCAAATGTGGGTTTCTCAGGGCAGAATCCCTTAATCTTGATATGGCAATTTTCCTCTCATTTCTAAACTGTATTGGATTTGCAAGGTTAGCCATAGATCTAGCCAAAGATTTTACACTACAAGTAAAATTTGGCGCACTGCAACCGTCAAGTCCAAATTTTGGATCCGATACACCAGTCAAGTCTTCAAAGACTTTTTTAACCATTTCTTGAACTGGGTGGTTAATACTAACATAATTTTTTTTTGTATATTTATCCCCCTCGATAAATTTTGAGACAGCTAGAAAACCCAAGTGCTTGCCCGAGCAATTATTATGAAGCTGTGTTGGGTTAAACCTATTTTCATTGAGATATCTTCGTTCTTCTTTGTCTTCTGGCCTATGCGACCCACACAATAAATCTTCAGTTTCCAATTTTATTTTTTGCAACCAATCTTTAGCCACCTTAAGATGCTCCTCACCTCCACTGTGAGAGGCACATGCTAACGCCAAATGGCTTGAGTCAAGATTATAAAAATCAGCTGAACCGGTCTCCACCAAAGGTAGTGCCTGAATCATCTTACAAGAAGATCTTGGATAAATAACTTCATCAGGGTTCCCCCAAAACCTTCTCAAGTTTCCTTCGTTATCGGAAATTACTATGTGACCTTGGTGAGAAGATTCCACTAAATCTCCTCTAGAAATCTCAATTAATTTTTCATCCATAATAGTCTTTCCATCAAACCTGGTCTTTAGGAGTAAGACCTATCAATTAAATTTATACTATCTATTTTAATATTTTAGCACTATAAGTACTATTACTATCTTTACAGGCAATGTTTATCACAAGGAAAATCTAAGTGAAAAAATTCTTTTTTCCATGGTTTTTCATTATGCACTTCTTATTTATCTGGACTAGTACAGTCTTTTCAGAAGAGATCCGTATGGAATCTAGTGAGAAGAATTGGAGCATCTTTGTGCCTAAAAATAAAAAGGAGTGTTTTATAGCATCCCAATCAGTAAAAGATGAAGCTTTTAGAAATGGTGAAAAGCTATCAAATGTAAACCGTGATCGTGGCGTTTTATTTATTAAGAAAAGTTTATCGAGTCCCTCTGGTTTTGAAGGTGCTTTTAGCGCTGGTTACCCACTGAAAATTGGTGGAAAATTTCGTCTAACAATTGACAATGTAAATAAATTTGTTTTCCTAGCCCATCCTAAACCAAAAAACTCTACAGAAAAAACATGGGCCTGGACCCAAAGTTACGATGACCTAAATCTCGTTGAAAAATTAAAGGTCGGGAATAAAGCCATTATGGAAGCCATCTCACATCGAGGGACAGTCACAAAAGATACTTTTATTTTGACTGGATTCACAAAAGCTATACAAAGATTAGTTAAGCTTTGTGAATGATTTTTGCTATGAAAAAAATTGGTAATCTTGGAAATCTAGATTCTCTGCAACACGGAATTACAAATAAAGAACATAAGATAAATATACTAGGCCTTTCTCAGAAAGCTATAACACAATATCTCCAAAAAACAGGTAATAATGAGAAAAAAATAAATATGAGAGTTAAGCAAGTTTGGTCCTGGATTTATTCTCAAGGAAAAAATAGCTTCGATGATATGACAAATCTATCCAAAGATTTCCGCTTTTTTCTTAATACGCACTTTAGCCTTGAAAGGCCAGTAATATTAAAAAAACAGGTCAGCCTAGACGGAACTCGAAAATATTTATTCAAGACTGATAAGATGGGAGAATTTGAAACTGTATTTATCCCAGAGGAAGATAGGGGTACTGTTTGCCTTTCATCTCAAATAGGGTGTACTCTAAATTGTTCTTTCTGCCATACTGGAACACAGAAGTTAGTGAGAAACTTAGAGCCGTTCGAAATAGTGGGGCAAGTCCTTGCTATAAAAGATGATTTAAAAGATTGGTGCGGCAAAAAAAAGGAGACTTCTAAAAGAAGAGTTTCAAATATTGTTATAATGGGAATGGGCGAACCACTATATAATTTTGATAATGTTAAGCATGGGATAGATATTATTATGAATAATGAAGGACTTGCTATATCTAGAAGAAGAGTAACTTTGTCCACTTCTGGTGTCTTACCAAATATCCACAGGGTTGCTCAAGAAATAGGTTGCTTGTTAGCTATTAGTCTCCACGGTACAACTGATGCTGTAAGAGATAGATTAGTACCAATAAACAAAAAATGGAATATTGCTGAACTCATAAAAACCTTGAGGCAGTATCCCAGATTAAGTAACTCTGAGCGAATAACTTTTGAATATGTTATGTTAAGTGGTGTAAATGATAGTTTGGAAGACGCTAAAAGACTAGTTAAATTAATCCAGGGTATACCAGCTAAGGTTAACCTTATACCTTTTAATGCTTGGCCAGGCTCTAATTTTTCCCCATCAAAACCAGAAATAATTGAAACTTTTGCTGCCTACCTACGGAAAGCAGGCTATTCCTCCCCTGTTAGAAAACCAAGAGGAAATGATATTTTAGCAGCATGCGGTCAGTTAAAATCAGACTCTTTGAAAATGAAAAAAGTTAATGCCCCAATACAAAATTCAACCCTATAATAGTTAGGATTCCTATTGTCTACATACAAAAGAAGAGCATTTTTGCAAAAAACTCTATGCGGATTTTTACTAGCAAATATTTTTTTTCCTGCCTCCAAATTGAAAAGCTCTTCTCCAGTAATTGAAGATACTAAAAGTCAAATAGATCAGATAGTTGTTTGGAAATCAAAAAGACGCTTAGTTCTATTTAAAGATAAAGCCCCAATAAAAAGCTACCAGATCAGGCTAGGTTTCGACCCTGTTGGTCCAAAACGGAAAGAAGGTGATGGTAAAACACCAGAGGGAAACTACAGGATCACTCATAAAAACCCTAATAGTGCCTTTCATAAAAGTTTGGGTATCAGCTATCCAAATAAAAGTGACCTGCTTTTTGCAAAGAAAAATGGTACGCGCCCAGGCAACAATATTTTTATTCATGGAGGTCCAAAGAGTTTTTTCAAACATCTACTATTTGACTGGACCGAAGGTTGTATAGCACTTACTGATTCAGAAATTAATGAAATTTATGAAAGAGTACCTGTTAACACACCTATTCATATCACATCCTGAATTTTCCAACCTATGGAATATCAGAACTCTTTCCTAAAACCTGTACCCACCATATTTTACCACCTTCTTCTTGAAACCATCCTAAACCAAGATGGCTAGCAGTGGGATCTAATAAAACACTTCTAGGAAGGGCGTTTTCTAACCATACTTGCAACAATAAAAATTCACCCTCAAAGGTTTCTGAAACATTTTCCCCAACCACTATTCCCCCAAACCCAGCGACCAGTGCTCTTTCTTGAGGAGAGGAACCGTCCGATCCAAAATTCCAAGACCGCTGCTGGAAATAAATATCCCTTGCATGAGTGGCTGCGCTTGAATTGAGATTGTTTGAGATAATCACATTTCCTAAATCATTTTCTTTTCTTATAGCGTTTAGGGAGTCCAGATGTCTTTGCCTTATATCAACAGAATTATACTGACTAATCATACCTGACTTCTGATAGCTCTCATAAATACCATCTCTACTGGATACACAGCTTGAACTTACAGTGACGAAGCTCAAAAAAAGTATGTAAGTCCCAAATATATATTTATTTCTTTTCATATGAACTTTGATATATGACAAAATTATGGATCTTTCAAAACAAAATTAACAATGATACTTATTGAAAGTATCAAGAATCTCTGCAATAAAAACTCTGCAATAAAAAAATGTGAATTTTATTTTTACTTAAAATGATAGACCGTAGAAAATTATTTTCTGGCTTGATGGTCAGCACGATTATACCTTTTTCTTCCCTTGAAGAAGGATATGCACAGAAAGCCGTAGGCAAAAATGAAAATGGCGAACCACGCCATAACATCTCTAGCTATCGTTATCAAAAGTGGCAAGATCATTTTAAATCAACAAAAAATGGAGCAATTCTTTCAGATACTTCGGCTCGTTGCTTGCATTATTGGGATGAAGGTAAAAAAATTCATAAGATTTACCCCACATCCGTCCCACTCACCCCCGAGTTGACCAGAACCGGTTATTGTAAAGTAATCCGTAAAGTAGTAGGGCCAGAATGGCGTCCTACTAAATCTATGCGGGAAAGAGATCCGAAGCTACCTAAATTTATGCCGCCAGGGCCTGATAATCCGCTAGGCTCTCATGCTTTGTATCTTAGTTGGCCCAACTATAGAATTCATGGAACCTCTGATACAAGGAAAATTGGCCGCCAAAGCTCCTCAGGATGTATTGGACTCTATAATGAACATATCCAGGAACTATTTTCACTAGTAGAAATTGGGACAAGTGTTCGATTAATTTAATTTACTATTAAGAGCTTTTTAATTTGTCCACTATGGCCTTTAAGCCAGAAACATAATCAGGGTATTTCATTCGATACCTAAAATCTTCTAAAAGCTTTTTATTACTTACCTTTTTTGATTCTGAATAAAAACCTAAAGCTACTTTAGATAAACTTAGTTTTTCAGGTGAAATTGGCTCAGGGAAATCAACATTAATTAAACGGGCAGCCTCCTTGATAACAGTTTCAGAAGACGCAGGTTTGTTATCACAAATATTGTAGGTACCAAAAATATCGTCACGCTCAAGACACAATTTAATAAGGCCAACAATATCATCGATATGAATCCTTGAAAACAAAAGACCTGGTTTTCTTATAACTCTTGCTTCACCTTTTTGTAATTTTTCTATTGGGCTTCTCCCGGGACCATATATCCCAGCCAATCGCATAATAATCAGTTTCACGCCAAATTTCTCAACTAAATTTTTCCATGCTCTCTCGGCGTTAAGACGATCAATACCCAATTGTGTTTTAGGCTTAAGAGAGGAACTTTCATTAACCCAATTGCCCTGGTGATCACCATAAACTCCTGTTGAAGATAAATAGATAAATTTACTTCTTTTAGGAAGCTCAGAAAAAAAGTCTGCAAATGACGCAATCACAGGATCAGTGTTACCTACAGGAGGAACACTTACTAAAATGGTACCAGTTTTTTTGAGACATCCTTTCACGTAATCCTTATCAGACCAGTGGCACACTTCGATTCCCTTTTTTCTAAGGAAGCTAATTTTTTCGTGATTTCTCGTCACTACTAATATATTCCCATCCCAATCATTTGAATTTTGCAATAAATTATTAGCACAGTATCCAAACCCAAAGATAATTAATCCCCTAGCCATTTTTTTTCCCCAACTCTTTTAAAGCCCAATTAGCTGCATCAGAGACTGCAAAATCGTTGTCATATATAAGTCTTTTCAAAATACTTTCATGACTTGGATCACCTGAATTGCCAATCGCATAGATTATATTTCTTACAAAACGATCTCGGCCAATTCTTTTTATAGGAGAACCCACAAACATTTTGCGAAATTCCACGTCATCTAAAATAGCCAACCCTCCTAAATCCCAAGACTTTTTTGATTGTTCAGAATAAAGAATTTCAGATGCTTTCTTTGAAAACTTGTTCCAAGGACAAATCGCTAAGCAATCATCACATCCGTAAACTCTATTTCCCAAAAGAGGTCTCAATTCTTGGCTTATTGGGCCTTTGTGTTCGATTGTGAGATAAGATATACACCTACTAGCATCTAATTTATATGGCGAAACAAACGCATTTGTTGGGCAAATATCTATACAACTCCTGCAGCTTCCACAATGATCTGTCTCAGGAATATCCGGTGGAATATCTAGGTTAGAAAAAATAAATCCAAGAAAAAACCAATTTCCTAACCTTTTTGATACAAGATTTGTATGCTTGCCTTGCCATCCCATTCCTGCCCTTTGGGCAACATGCTTTTCCATTATTGGTGCTGTATCTACAAAAATCTTTACCGCAGTTTCTTCCTCACACATGCTACCCATTCTCAAAGACAGGCTTTTAAGCTTTTTCTTCACAACTTTATGATAGTCAAGCCCTCTGGCGTAAACAGAAATATTCGCTTTTTCCTTGAAGTGTAGGTAATGCAACGGATTGAAATCTGGTTTATAATTTTCAGCAAGTACTATAATAGATTTTACGTCCTGCCACATAAGCTTTGGCTCCCCCCGCCAAGCCAAATTATTCTCCATCCATGACATTTGACCATTATATCCTAATTCTAAGAATTTCTTAAAATTCTCAAAAGCTTCTTTTTCTATAATTGGGTCAGTAAAACGAATGTCAGCAAAACCACACTTCTTTGCTTCTAATTTTAATTGAACTTTCAATTTTATAAGTTGTGATCTTTGCATCGGGCATTAGAAGTCTAGATCACTGTAATGATCAGGTGGATTAAAACCTGTTAGTAAGTCTGAAAGCATAGGCCTAAAGGCTGGTCTAGATTTTATTTTAGAATACCAATCCCTCACGTAATTATAACTAAACCAGTCAACATCATTAATATAATCTAGTGAGGAGAGATGGGCTGAGGCCGAAAAATCAGCAATTGTCATTTGATCACCCGCTAACCACTTTCGTTTTTCTAATAGCCAGTTCATATATTCCATATGCGTTTTAAAATTTTTAATACCAACTTTTATTTTTTCGCTACAAGGATATCCTGAGTTTGTAATCTTTTTATACACTCTCTCATACAATAGTTTTTCGGTTACCTCCTTATGGAATTTGTTATCAAACCAACTGCTTAAGCGCCTTGCCTCTGCCCTGGTGTGAGGAAGATTAGGCAATAACTTAGGTTCTGGATGCGTTTCTTCCAGGTATTCAAAAATAGCAAAACTATCTGATATAATAGTTTCATTTTCAACAAAAACTGGTACGGCACCAGCATGGTTTATGTTAAGAAATTGTAGTCTTCTCTCCCAAAACCTCTCTTCAATTAATTCTACTTCTACTTTTTTTTCCCCAAGGACTAATCGAATTTTTCGACAAAATGGTGAGAGAGGGAAATGATATAGTTTTTGCATTTGTTTCCTTTAAAACTTGTTAGTTTGTGTTAAATTAAACTCAAGATACTATGCCTTGATTTATTATTAATTAAAAAATCAACTTTAACCAGAAAAAAGTGTTAATAAGCTAATGATATCCTTACATATTTTTCTTGTTTCTATCCTTCAGGGCTTAACTGAATTTTTACCTATATCCTCATCTGCTCACCTAATAATTTTACCTACAATTATGGCTGTTCAGGACCAGGGAATAATTATCGACATATCAGTTCACTTAGGAAGTCTTTTGGCATTATTAGTATTTTTTAGGAAGGATTCCTTTTCGATAACCAAAGGGTCTTATTATCTAATCAACTTCAATTTTAAAAAACAAGAAGCACAATTAGTTATGCAATTAACTTTTGCAACCATACCAGTTTTAATTATGGGGTTTTTTTTCAAAATTCATGATCTTACCACTCTTTTAAGGTCTGTAGAAATAATAGGCTGGATGATGATTTGTTTTGGTATCTTTCTTTATTTTGCAGACCAATTTGGAGATACTACAAAAAGTGTTGACAATTGGACTTACAGAAATGCCTTCATCATGGGTGTTGCTCAAATAATAGCCCTTATCCCTGGAGTATCAAGATCAGGTATTACTATCTCCGCTGCAAGAATTTTGGGTTATAAAAGGTATGAAGCAATCAGGTTATCAATGCTGATGTCCATTCCAACTATAGTAGCCTCTGGTGCTTTATTAATACCTGGACTGATACGTGGATCTTATACGATTTCTTTTGTGGAGCTTTTTGCAAGTTTTATATTGTCTTTCTTTTCTGCACTACTTGCTTTATTTTTACTAGTAAGGTTCTTAAATACGCTTAGCTTTACTCCATATATAATTTATCGCATTACTTTGGGATTTTTCTTATTATGGCTTGTTTATTCATAACAAATCATTCGATCAAGGATCATAGAATTGGCCCTTAGGCCTATAACGATTTAAATAGGTAGGTAAAATAGCGTCCATTACTCTTGGTAATATACCCAAATCTTCAAATCCTAACATTTCAGATGAAGCAATATTATTTTTCTTTAATTGTTTAATCTGGTCCTTGGTTATAAGTAGTGGAACTGTATTAAAAGAAGCTTTATTTGCAATGTATACTAATGGGCACATAATATTAGCTATCCAAAATGGTATTTCCAAAACAAATCTTCTCCTTTTTATTACAAAAAGCATCTTCTGAATTAAATCCCTAAAACTAAAAACTTCAGATCCCCCCAATTCATAAATAACTCCAGTTTTGTGAATTGATTTTTCGTCTGTCAATATTTTTTCAACTGCAAAAGCTATATCATCAACATAAACTGGTTGAAAAAGTGTTTTTCCCCCTACCACCGGTATTACAGGACTAAGACTAGCTATTGAGGAAAATAAGTTAAAGAACTGGTCCTCTGCTCCAAAAATTACAGATGACCTCAATATTATTGCTCTGGGAAATGCTTCACGGATCTTTATTTCACCTAATCCTTTTGATTTTGCGTAATCACTACTTGAACTTTTGTCAGCACCTATCGAAGAAATATTTATAAAATTATCTACCCCTAAATCACTAGCATATTGAGCCAATTTAGCGGGAACATCACAGTGGAGAATCTTGAATTTTTGATTAGCATTTTCATTTAAAATACCAACACAATTAACCAGAGCATTTGACTGTTTAAGAACTCTTTTTAAGTTTTCAAAATTATCAAAATCTCCTTGAACAAGATTAATTTGTCCTATGTATCCTAATGTCTTTAAAAATAAACCTTCACTCGGATTTCGAGTTATGACATCAATTATCCAACCTTGGCGAGCTAAACGCTGGACAATATACCTACCGAGAAAACCTGTCCCACCAAATATAGTTGCTTTTGGAGAATTATTAGAAAAATCTCCCATTAAATATAAAACTCTCTTCTTTGCAATTTATATTATAGCCTAACTAACTTCTTAGTATGGATTCTTTTAAATTTTACGTATACGTTTTCAATTATAAAATTTCAAATTAAAAATAAAGCTCCTTTAAATTTAGGGTGATTAAATGAAATATTTTTTGCACAAAAATGATATCCCAGCATCATTAACAGTTGGAAATTCAGTAGCTATTGATACAGAAACAACCGGTCTAAACTTGGTAAGGGATCGATTATGCTTAATACAATTTTCTACCGGAAATGATGAAGCTCATTTAATACAAATAGACCCAAAAAAAACTAAAGCACCAAACTTTGTCAATATTCTTAAGGACAAAAGCATATTGAAAATTTTTCACTTTGGTCGTTTTGACATTGCAGTTTTATTAAAATATTTTAATTGTGATATTAGTCCAGTTTATTGCACAAAAATAGCGTCAAAAGTTGCAAGAACTTCCTCAGATAAACATGGTCTAAAGAATTTAGTACAAGAGATATTATCTGTCGAAATACCCAAATTTGAGCAAACCTCTGACTGGGGTAAAGAAAAGTTAACAGAATCCCAACTAAGATATGCTGCAAGTGATGTATTATATTTACACCAGCTTAAACAGCATCTCGATACCCTTTTAATCAGAGAAGGAAAAATGGATATTGCTCAATACTTATTTACCTTTTTACCTAAAGTATCATATTTAGACTTAAAAGGTTGGGATACCAATGAGCTTTTGTCTCATTGAGGCTTAGTAAACGATATACAGTAATAGGTTGTTGCTTTTCATACTTGCTGTTTTATCTTATCTGAAAATGTCCGTGCATTTTTATAAATAAAAAAGTTAGTTTATACTATCCACTATTAGGAAGACAGCAGGTATTAAAAATTTCTTATTCCAGTATAGTCAAGTTTATTAAATTATTTTCAGGTCTTATAGCTTTATTACTGATGGCCATGATATTTTCAATCTCCTCCGAAGATAACTTTGGCGAGCCGGTGAAAGTAGAGACAACAGATTTAGATTTTAGCTCAGGTTTCCAAATAGATGAAGCACAGTTAACTGGGTTAGATTTAAGCGGCTCTCGTTTCAATTTTAAAGCAAGAACAATAAATCCTATAAATGGTTCTTTATCTATTATTTCAGGTAATGACATTCTGGGAACTATTACATTTTCCCCAGAAATGCTTTTGAAAATAAAAGCAGAAAAAGCAAGCTTTGATACGACCAGTAATTTAATGAAACTAGAAGGTAATTTGCACCTTGAAAACGATAAGTTTTCAGTTTTTGGATCTACTGTTACTTTTGACTTTGATAAAAACATTATCCATAGCAATAAAGACATAATAGTTCTAATGCCTAGTACAGAAATTAAAGCTGGTAGAATTAAAGTTTTTAGAAATAGTTCAGAAAATTCACATTTCAAAATTTTTCTTGGAAATCGAGTTATCCTAAAATATTTACTATAATTAAGTCACCCATTTATTAATAAACAGATTAATGGTATTGTAAAATTTATGATCTTGAAAACATT
>JBJLFU010000017.1:0-63538 GCA_045565235.1 Paracoccaceae bacterium
CTAGTAACTGGATTGCTCTAAACTCATTATTAGGCCAATCAGTAATAATAACGGTTTTACCTTCGATAGCATTATTCAAATTATTATTGCCAATAAGCTCGAAATCAAACAAATAACTCCTATCCCCACGAAGTCTGATATCACCAAAAAAATCTATTATAAAAGCTTCTGAAATATTTTTTGGTTGAAACTGGCTAAGTATTTCCCTGATATTTGCCTCACCTAAAAAGAAATTCTGTGATCTTTGCTCATTTAAAACCTTTGATAAATAATTTATATCCTTAATTAAATTATTCTTTTGCTCATTTTCGTAAGCTTCAGCTGCTAACATAGAGTTTTCTACAACCTGTCGAACATTTGAAGAAAACCATCCCTCTAATCCAAAATTAATTGAAATAGTTGCAAAAGTTGCAACAATAATAGTTGGTAATAGTGCAATTAAGGTAAATACTTTAGTTAATCTAGCATGCAATCTTGACCCAGAAGTTCGAGACCGTCTAGAAACAACTAATTTTGTGACCCTTATAGCAACTAATCCAGCCACTATAAGAACGTAAATTAGGTCTAAAAGAAGTAAATTCCTCAACAAAATTGGATTGGTGGTTCTTTGGAACATATCTGCTGAAACAAAAGTACTTATAGCTAGGACCGGGCCTAAGAAAACAAAAAGAACTGTGAAGATATTTCGCAGCTCTTTCTTTTTAATTCCATTTTCCATCGCCAGGAATGTTGATGTTAAAATATTATGTTGCACAATTATTACAAAGCACCAAGATTTAGAGATAATATTGTTACATTATATCATTTTCTTTAATTGGGATACATTTATATCTAATTCACTTATTTTTTTACGTAGAGTGTTTCGATTAATGCCCAACAGTCTCGCAGCTTTTATTTGATTCCCTTTTGCTACACTCAAGGCTAATGCAATTAAAGGATACTCAATCTCCCTCAAAACCCTATTATATAAGCCATTTGGAGGAAGAGAATTTTCATGCAACTCAAAATATCTTACTAAATGTTTTTCAACTGAAGCGGATAATCCCTCTACTGAACCAATCTCTTCTGACCCGTTTTCTAGAGAAATTAAGTTTAACTGATCCTTAACCAAATCATCTGAAACTATTTCATCTGGACTCAGAACCACTAATCGCTGAATAAAATTCTTTAACTCTCTAACATTACCTCTCCAAACTTGACGCTTTAGTAAATCAATTGTCATTGATGTTAACGATTTCTCTGGAAGACCATTATCAATACATTGTTTGAGAAAATGCACACAAAGTTCTGGTATATCCTCACTTCTCTCTCTTAAAAGAGGGAGAATTACAGGGATTACATTAAGCCTAAAGAAGAGATCTTCTCTAAACTTACCTTCACTAATTAATGCTTTCAAATCATTCTGAGTAGACGAAATAATCCTTACATCGGAAACAGTCTTACTCTTCCCTTTATCATGGGAATATCTATGATCCTGCACTTGTAGGACTCTAAGCAATCTTGTTTGAGCCACTAAGGGCATCTCACCAACTTCATCAAGAAATAAAGTACCACCCTCTGCTAATTTAAATTTACCCGAAGAGCCTTTATTAGGATCAATTCCAAACAATTCCAATTCAATTTGCTCACTTGGCATGGCTGCCAGGTTAATTGCAATGAAAGGCATTTCTCTTCTATTACCTAAATCATGCAAAGCTCGTGCTACCAACTCTTTTCCCGTCCCAGAAGCTCCCACTAATAAAACAGTTAAATCAGTATTTATTAAACGTGCTATAACCCTATACACATCTTGCATCGACTGACTTCTTCCTACTAAAGGAAGGTCGGACCCTCCGTATACTTCTTTTCTCTCTTGCTGAATATTATCGCTACTAGGTATTACTGTTAAATCTCTGGAGAGCGCTTTATTCAAGGCCCCTAATATGTCTTTAATTTCAAATGGTTTAGGAAAATACTCGTATGCCCCAGTCTGGTTTGCTCTTATAGTTGTAAATACTGTGTTATTTGCTGAAACTACAATAACAGGCATTTCTGGCCTCTTCTTCCGCAGAGCAGGTAGCATATCTAAAGCATCACCATCTGGAAGAATTACATCCAGGATTAAAGCGTCCCCTTCCCCCTCTTCAACCCAACGCCACAAAGTGGATAACGCCCCCGTAGCTTTAACTCGACATCCCGCACGTGTGACAGCTTGAGTAAGAACTGTTCTTATCGACAAATCATCATCTGCAATAATTACTGTGCCTTCCACTATTACTCTCCTTAAATTTTTGAATCTTTACTTAATAATCGAGAGTGAATTTTAAAATCACTTAATCCATCACCTTTAACTTCTCCCAATGGCATATATATATTAAAAGTTGTTCTACCTTCTCTAGAACGACATTCAACGGTCCCTCCATGGTCTGCAATAATTTTTGATACTAAGGCCAAACCTAACCCTGAACCTGCTTTTTTTGTGCTGATAAAAGGATCAAATATAGTATCCACTATATCAGCAGAAATCCCTTTCCCATTATCAACAATCTCAATGGAGATGGGAAGATTTTCAACTTTACTGTTCATTGATAAAACCTTAATTCCGCTTCTGTACGAAGTACATATTTTTATAGTACCTCCCTTTGCAGGTACAGCCTCAGCTGCATTTTTAAGAAGATTAAGGAAAACCTGCGTCAATTGGTCAAAATGACCCCTTATATTGGGTAACGATGGATCATAATCTTCAAAAATCCTAATATGTGATGCAAACCCGGCTTTAGCTAAATCTTTACTCTTTTCCAGCACATCATGGATATTGACCGAGTTTCTAGCTAATGGAGCCACATCACCAAAAATTTCAAATTTTGAGACTAAATTTCCTATCCGATTACTTTCTGACCTAATTAAATCTGTGAGCTTCAAATCTTCTCTATTAGCATTTTGTGCAAGAAGTTGAGCAGCTCCTGAAATACCCGCAAGCGGATTTCTTATTTCATGCCCCAGCATTGCAGCTAATCCTGAAACAGATCTTGCAGCATTTCTGTGTAATAAATTTCTATTTATTCTATCAGCATTAGTCGTTGGATTTATTATCAAAAGAACAGAATTAATAAAACCTTCTAGAGGCGCACAATAAACATTACTTGTGTCAACACTTTTGCCAACCCAATAAACATCAATGCTATTTACTGCGGTGGGTCTTTGTTCTTTAACTGTCTCCCTGACCACTTTTATAAGGAGGGAACTCTCATTTATGAAATCAGTAATTTTTTTGTTCAAAATTCTAGACTTACTAGTTGCACAATAAACTTCTGAAGCAGAATTCACATCGACTATTTTTAGGTCAGAAGTTATTACAAAGCTAGGCTGAGGCAAACAATTCCATATACTACTGTAAAAATTTTCCAAATTTTGAGAAATCGACATATTTTTTTACTTTAGTTATGACTATTTTGACAGAGGTAAATTTAAAAGATAGAATCTCTTTCAGAAATATACGAAGATAGCGAGGCATTTCGAAATAAGACTAAATAATAAACATTTTATAAGTGTTTGCCTAAAAATTAATATTTTTCAACAAAAATATTTTTTTTGCCTATGAAAACAGCAGTTATCCTAGTTGCAGCAGGAAAAGGTATGAGATTCGGGGGTCATATTCCAAAGCAGTTTCTTCCTCTGAAAGATATGTTTGTTATAAATTATTCGCTCCAAACATTCCTAGAGCATGATGAGATAGATACTATCCAACCAGTGATTGATGATAACCATATTGAACTATATTGGAATGCACTAAATTCACTTGATCCACTAGGAAAGTCAAATAAAATACTTCCACCAACTTTCGGTGGTGAGCAAAGAAGCCTTTCAGTCAAGTCTGGTTTACTTGCTTTATCAAAATTGAAAGAACCTCCTGAACACGTTTTAATTCATGATTCAGCAAGACCACTGGTTTCAAAAAAAATAATCGACAGAGTGCTAAAAAATCTATCTAATTTTGATGCTATTTTCCCAGTCCTTCCAATGGTTGATGCCGTTTGGAAAGTTGAAAAAAACCGATATGAACTGCTAACAAACAGAAATTCACTATTTCGTGCCCAAACCCCGCAAGGTTTTAAATTTTCTTTAATACTAGAAGCTCACCTGAGAAATAGTGATTATTGGGCATATGATGATATTTATTTGGCAACTGAGAATAGTATTTCTGTGAAACATGTAGAAGGCTGTGAAACAAATCTAAAAATTACAACAACTGAGGATTTAAAGAGAGTAGAAAGATTGATAGAATGAATGAAATAAGAATTGGGAACGGCTATGATGTGCATAAACTAAAAGATGGGACAGAAATCATTTTATGTGGTATAAAAATTAAGCATAATAAGCAGCTGGTTGGACATTCTGATGCAGACGTAGGGCTCCATTCTTTGACAGATGCAATTTTTGGAGCTCTTGGAAAGGGAGACTTGGGACGTTGGTTTCCTCCTAGCGATTTAAAATGGAAAGATGCTAATTCTAAAATTTTTTTAGATAAATCCTTATCCCTAATGAAACAAAAAAACTTTTTTATAGCAAATATGGATTTGACTTTTATTTGTGAGGAACCAAAAATAAAAACTTATTATAAGAAAATGACTGCCCAGCTATCCATCTTGTGTGATGTACCCGAGGATAGGATAAACATAAAAGCTACAACGTCAGAGGGGTTAGGTTTTACTGGTAGAGGGGAAGGAATTGCCGTCTTTACATCTGTACTACTTCACAAAAAGTAATATGGTTAAATTATATGTTACATTTTTTGGTTTAGGCTTTATTCCATTTGCGTCTGGAACAATTGGGAGTTTAGTTGGAGTGGCCACATGGCTGGTACTTAGAGAAATCATATCCCCTTGGACTATGATTTTTGTTATTCTTTTGCTCTTTTTATTTAGTTGGGTTCTCACTGAAATTTATGTTCAACAAAAAAATAGGAACCATGATCCTTCTGAGGTGATTGTTGATGAAATTATTGGACAATGGGTAAGCCTTATACCTTTAATTTACTTGGATCACATACAATATCCTCAGACAAATAATCATATGTACTTTTTAATATTTATATCGTTCATACTTTTCAGATTCTTTGATATTTTAAAACCTTGGCCAATATCAATCGTTGATCAACAATCTAATTCTTTCAGCATACTTTTTGATGATATTTTGGCTGGGATAATTTCTTCAATTTGTATAACAGCATACGTTTCATGGATTTATTTCAACTAAAAAAACAACAAACAAAATTAGCCAAAAAAATAATTAAAGAAGCTTCTTTAAAAAATGAACGGCTTGCAGTGGGCGAAAGTTGTACGGGAGGGATAATATCTTCCCTTTTAACTTCAGTACCTGGGTCTTCCAAAGTTTTTGATCAAGGGCTAGTTACATATTCTAATAAGGCAAAAACAGATTTATTAGGAGTTAACCAAGATACCATAAAAAAAAATGGAGCAGTTAGTAAACAGGTAGTAGAAGAAATGGTTAATGGCTTATTTAGAATATCTGAAGCTACTTATGCTTTATCAATATCAGGGGTCGCCGGACCAGGTAGCTTAAGCGCGCAAAAGCCTGAAGGATTGGTTTGGATAGCATATAGTCATAAATTTGGTGCCATTAAGTCCTCAGTAATAAACTTTGAACCTCTAGGAAGAGATTATGTAAGACAAAAGAGCTCTATAGCAGCACTAAATTTTTTATTAGAGCTTTTACTAAAGCCCTAGGACAATCTTTTTTCTGATATTCTTTTTTGGAAAGAACTTACTACTTTCCTAATTGCTTGATAAAATACTAAGCCTATAAGTTTGTCTAATATTAACGATTTAAATTCAAACTTAATTTCAAAATTCACTCTACAACCGTCTTCAATTTTTAAAAAAGTCCATCTACCATCTAGGATTTTGAAAGGCTTCTCTAATGAATAAATTTCTATCAGTAGCTCTTCTTGATTTAACACGATATTTGAAGAAAAAATTTCTCTAAATCTACCAAACGCTATAGTCAGATCCGCCTTAGATTTTATACCATTCTCAACAGAAATAGTATCAGTTATTTTAGCTCCAATACACCATGGTAAAAACTCAGGATAAGACTCAATATCTGCTACAACGTCAAAGACCTCTTTCACATCACAATTAATGATACAACTTTCAATATGGCTCTTCATAAACTAAAATAACATCTGGCTTTTTCTAAATTGGTTCTTTACCTTTACCAAGATCTTTAAAAAGCCTATTTTGCTTTAATTCTTTATAATCTTCGTCAGCGTGAAAAGAGGATCTAGTAAATGGGCTGGAGGAAACCATCAAAAAGCCCCTCCCATAGGCTAAGTTTTTGAGTTTCTCAAATTCTTCAAGAGAATAAAAACGATCTATCGCATGATGCTTTCTTGTTGGCTGGAGATATTGGCCTATAGTCAAAAAATCAACTTGAGCAGCCCTTAGATCATCCATTACCTGCAAGATCTCCTTAAACGTTTCTCCAAGTCCCACCATTATACCAGACTTAGTAAATATGTCAGGCCTAAATTCTTTAACCCTATCTAATAACTTCAATGAAGCATAGTAACGTGATCCAGGCCGCACCTCTTGATACAACCTAGGAACTGTCTCTAAATTATGATTGAAAACGTCAGGATTTGCATCCAGAACGACTTTTAATACATCACACTTTACCCGCAAAAAATCTGGAGTAAGGATTTCTATAGAAGTATTCGGACATTTCTTTCGAATGAGCGAAATCGTATTTGCGAAATGTTCACTTCCCCCATCATCTAAATCGTCTCTATCCACTGAAGTGATAACAACATGCTTGAGGCCTAATTTAGAAACAGAATTAGCTACCCTAGCAGGTTCAAATACATCAAGTTCATTTGGTTTTCCTGTAGCAACGTTACAAAAAGAACAGGCCCTAGTACAAATATCCCCCATAATCATAAAGGTTGCATGTTTTTTTGACCAGCAGGACCCTATGTTCGGACATGAAGCTTCCTCACAAACAGTAACGACCTTATTTTCATTTATGATCCTTTTAGTATCAAAAAAACCATTTGAAGTAGGTGCTTTTACTTTCAACCAACTTGGTTTTTTTAATACTCTTGTTTCAGGTTTATTTTTCTTCTCAGGATGCCTTTCTTTAATCGTAGCCAAATTACCCCCTTTTTAATTTTCCAATTATCTTAATTTGCATCAACTAAATTACCTAGTCAAAGGGTGCATTAGTTAGTTTTAGTAATGAATAGCTTTCTCTTCAGAACTTAACACACTTTCATGGAGTATCTCCGACATGGTAGGATGAGGAAATATAGTACTAATAAATTCCTCAGAAGTAGTCTCAAGCTCCTTCCCAACTAGAAAAGTTGAAATTAGCTCTGTTACTTCAGCACCTACCATATGAGCTCCCAATAACTCTCCAGTACTCTTGTCAAATATTGTTTTTATAAAGCCTTCATCTTCACCCATAGCTAAAGCTTTACCATTGGCCAGGAAAGGTACTCTTCCTACTTTTATTTTATAACCATTCTCTAAGGCTTGGTCTTCAGTCATACCAACTGAAGCTATTTGAGGTAATGAGTAAGTACATCCAGGAATTTGCTGCTTATTAATTGGTTTTACCCCTTCTCTTCCCGCAATACGTTCTGCTACGAGGACTCCTTCATGGCTGGCTTTATGTGCCAACCAGGGTGGAGCAGTTACATCCCCTATAGCATAAATATTTTTAACAGTTGTTTCACAAAAAGAATTTGTTAGGATAGTTCCAGTTTTTGTCTTAACAGCAACTTTTTCTAAGCCAAATCCATCTAAATTTCCAACAACACCTGCTGCTATAAGTATTTTTGTAGCAGAGATCTCTCTCATGTTTCCATTTAAATCCTCCAGCTGAAGAGTAACTCCAGATTCATCTAAAGAAGAAACCTCAAACCTTGAGCCTAAAACAAATTTTATACCCTTTTTCTCAAAGCTATTTTGGGCATATTCTGCTACATCTTTATCTTCAGTTAGTAAAATTCTATTCTGCATTTCTAATACAGTTACTTCTGACCCTATGGCGTTATAAAAACTAGCAAACTCTATACCTATTGCTCCAGACCCAACAATAATTAATTTTTTTGGAATCTCAGAGGGTCTAAGAGCATGTTTATAATCCCAAACCGTAACCCCATCTACTTTAATGCCAGGGATTTTCTTAGGCTTTGCGCCAGTGGCAATTACAATATTTTTAGCCTCTATGACTATGCAACTATCTTTATTTTCCTTTTCAATACTGACCCTATTATTATCTAATAAAGTCCCTTTCCCTTTAATTACTTTTACTTTGTTTTTTGTTAACAAAAACTGAACTCCACTAGATAATTTTTCTGCTATTTTTTTTGATCGCAAGACAATTAGCTCAAGGTTTAATGAATGACCATTTATGTTAATTCCAAAATCTTGAGCCTTCTTTAGTAAACCATACACTTCGGCAGACCGCAAAAGAGCTTTGGTGGGGATACAACCCCAATTAAGGCAGACACCTCCAATTTCTGCTTTCTCTATAAGAGCTACACTTAGGCCAAGCTGAGCTGCTCTGATCGCCGCAACATATCCACCTGGACCTGAGCCTATTACTGCTATATCAAAGTTTTTATCCACTGAAATTTACCTATTTATTACCAAATGATTATATGGAAATAATTACTGTAGCTTACAAAAACAACTAATTTTTATCCAAAGCAAGTAAAACTTTTAAATAATACTAAATTGTTAATTAGAAATTTACTCCACAGAATATTTTAAAATTATTAGTATGTGTTCATGGTACTAAAAGAGAAGCATCCCCATAAGAATAAAACCTATATTCTTTACTTATTGCGTGAGCATAGAGTTTTTTTGCTCTTTCTAGCCCAATGAAGGATGCTATCAAAATAAAAAGAGACGATTTAGGCAAGTGAAAATTAGTTATCAAGGCAGAAGCAACTTTAAAATTAAAGCCAGGCGTTATATAAATATCTGTTGCCCCCTTAAAGGGACTTATCCTACCATCCTTGGCAACAGACTCAAGGATCCTTAAACTTGTAGTGCCAACTGCTATAACTCTTTGGCCTGATCTTAGAGTTTTATTGATTATTTCTGCTGCTTGAATATCAATTTCTCCAACTTCTTCATGCATTTTATGTTCATGTATATTTTCAGATCTGATCGGCACAAACGTACCAACTCCAACATGTAAGGTTACGAAACAGCTCTGAATACCCTTATTAACAATTTTCTTTAGTAAATCATTATCAAAATGTAAAGAAGCCGTGGGCGAGGCTATAGAGCCCAACTCACTCGAAAAAATGGGCTGATAATCTTCACCATCACGTTCATCTACTGGCCGAAATTTTCGAATGTAAGGGGGTAGTGGCATTTTTCCAAATTTTTCAAGTAGGTGGAAAAAGTCTCCTGAATATTGAAAACGAATGATTAAACCACCCATTGTTTTATCTAATACCCTACCATACAGCTCTTTGGAGAAAATAATTTGCGTGTTTACTGCTATTTTCTTAGCGGGTTTACACAAACAAAGCCAACTGTCTAATGATAATCTTTTGGTTAGTAAAAACTCAAATTCCTTCGGCCTCTTTTCTGCCTTGGCTTGAACCTCTATGGAGCCTGTAATAAGAGCGGGAATAACTCTTGTATTATTGAAAACTAGAAGGTCACCAGGGATCAATTTATTTGGTAAGTCAAAAAAATGTAAATCACTTAAATGATCATTTTTGGCGTATAACAAACGTGAACAAGATCTTGGTTTTACAGGCCTTTTGGCTATAAGTTCTTTTGGTAAGGAAAAATCAAATTTCGATAATTTCATAATTTGGGTACAACTGTTTTTTTATACTATTGAGCAAGAAATATTGCCATGTTAGATATTAAAATATTATAATTGATGTTTAAACTCGGACCGGAGATATCATGTCAAACAAATTAACTGTCGGCAATCAGTTTCCTAACTTTAAATTAGAGGCAAGTAATGATAAATATATCACCAATAAATCATTTCAAAAAGAGATCACGATAGTTTTTATCTATCCCAAAAATAATACAGGAGGATGCACAAAAGAGTGTATAGAATTCTCAAATTTGGTGCAAGATTTTAAAATTTTCAATGCTGAGGTATTTGGTTTATCGAAGGATCCAATAATAAGCCATAAAAAATTCATAGAAAAGAATAATCTAAAAATCACCCTTATTTCAGACCCAAATCTAGAACTGATACCAGCTGTAGGAGCATGGGTAAAAAAAATGATGTATGGAAAAGAGTATATGGGCTCTGAAAGGACAACACTGATGTTATATAATAATAAAATTACCCACATATGGAGAAAAGTAAAAGTTAATGGACATGCTGAAGAGGTATTGAAGGCTTGCCAAAGTACCTTTAACAAGGATAATAATTAGAAAAAGGAAATTCTTACTAGGCACTAACTAAATTTGCCCATGAGACGTTATTAAATAGTCTCTTTATTGAATATACACGAGGATCAAAAATGTTTGTAAAACAAAGGCAACCAGTTGAAAAAGGTAATCCTAATCAATCTGGCAAAAGCGAAAATGGATCAGAAAAGAATAAAGATATTCTTGATAATATTGGAGCCAAGAACAATGGAAATATGATACCACCTAGAGTAAAATCACCCCCATCACTTCTTTCTACTGACCTTTTTATAAAAGGAAACTTAAATACTTCAGGGGATATACAAATTGAAGGTAGTGTGGAAGGAAACATCAAGGCTAGCCTTCTTACTGTAGGGCAAAATGCTTTAATTAAGGGTGAGGTGACAGCAGATGAGGTAGTCGTAAATGGAAATGTTTCAGGAACTATTAGAGGAAAAAAAGTTCACTTAACCTCATCAGCAAAGGTTGAAGGCGATATTATCCATGACAGCATCGCAATCGAAAGTGGCGCACATTTTGAAGGCACAATTGAAAAATCAGAGGATCCATTTAATAAATCTAATTCCAAGACTCCTTCAGTGCTGAGCTAATCTCAATTATGCTCCAATTTACCAATCAGGACTAGACTACATTTTTATATATTTTTTGCTAAGGCAGCCAATAAGAATTGATCTAAGTTTCCGTCTAGTACCCCTTGAGGATCGGTGTTTTCTACTTCTGTTCTTAAATCTTTTACTAGTTGATAAGGTTGTAAGATATACGATCTGATTTGATTACCCCAACCTGCATCACCTTTTGAGTCATGAGATTCTTGTATATCTTTATTGATTCTTTTGAGCTCTAAATCATATAATCTGGACTTTAAAGCAGCCAGACAATTTGCTCGATTTTGATGTTGAGATTTTTCAGAGCTTGTTACTACAATACCAGTTGGCAAATGAGTAATTCTTACTGCTGAATCCGTAGTATTAACATGCTGACCACCTGCGCCAGAAGATCTAAATGTATCAACCCTAAGTTCTGAAGGATTTAAGTCAATTGAGAAATCTTCGTCAATTACTGGATAGACCCAAACAGAACAAAATGAGGTATGCCTTCTAGCAGAACTATCAAATGGTGAAATTCTAACCAAACGGTGTACGCCACTTTCCACCTTCAACCAACCATATGCATTTAAACCTCTAATTTGATAACAGATAGATTTAAGTCCTGCCTCATCACCAGGGTTTTGAGATAGCAGCTCTACTTTATACCCTTTTTTTTCAGCCCATCTCACATACATCCTTGAAACCATCATTGCCCAGTCACAACTCTCAGTTCCTCCTGCTCCAGCATTGATTTCTAGAAATGTATCATTCTGATCAGCTTCTCCATCCATAAGGGCAGATCTCTCAGCATCAAGCACACAATGTTTTAATGCAAATAAATCTTTTTCAGCTTCATCAATAATTTCTTGGTCATTCTCCTGATTCCCTAATTGAATCAGCTCAATACTTTCAGATAACTTTTCTGTGAAATTTTCTATTAACTCTAAAAAGTTTTCAAGGTCTTGTCTTTCTTTCATTAATATTCTCGCACGCTTTTGGTCTGCCCAAAAACTAGATTCAGCAGAAATTGATTGAATCTCCATGAGTCTTTCCCTGGAAAAATTTAAATTCTTTCTCTCTGCCAAAATATTCATGGATTGTTTAATTTCTTCTATCGTTGTTAAAAGCTCAGCTCTCAAAAATAACCTCCAAAATTTAAACACACTGCAACTAATTCATAACAATTAATACTTGCATATAATAATCAATACTTAGATGCTAAACCGCGTTGTTACTTATCTTATTTTTAGCCGCAATTTTGTTACTATTTTCTAATCCATGTTAGTATCAGTAATTCGATGTATCAAGGGTAGGCAGCGCCCTGGAAGCATATTAATCTGAGGATACACATTAGATTGCCGCTGTTCAATATGGCATCCAAATAATTTATCAGCAACTATTCCAATCACTGATTCAAAAACTAAATCTCCGTTAAACTGATGATTTATAAAAAATACCGTGTCCTTACTTTTGACTATTTCCAATCCAAAACCGAAAAGTTCCCATTTGACCATTTCAAGAATAATTTGATTTTTTGTAGTTCTTTGGTTTAAATTATTATTTTCAGCTTTAGTATTTACAGACGCTTGTGATTCACTGGAAACACATGAATTACATAATTTATTTCCTAATGTAGGTGTGAGAATTTTTTTTTCATCCTTTGCGATTTCTAATAAGAGAGTTATCGGATCTTTATTTATTTCGTCCCTAAAAATGCCCGCATATGCAGATAAGACACTTAAAAGGGTTAAGTCACTCTGGATATTTACAGTGTTTGGAAGACTTAAGTTTTTTTCAACTGCATTAACGCTTAAAAGAAAGTCTAAAATAGTTTCATCAAACCAATCCATACTTAAAGGTTCATTTGGATTAATTTGTTTATTAATAATTCCTAATAGTTTATTTAACTTTCGAGAGTAAGTAGGGCTCAACAAAACTTTTTGTAATGTTTTCTCAAATTCTATATTATTTTCTACAAGTAGTTCACCCTTGATGTTCATTTCATCAGAAACAAATTTCCGAAGGCTTGCAACTATTAAAATTGGTTTTAAAAACTCAAATCTATTTTTCTTTACTTCTGTTATATAGTTCAAGGAATCTAATTTATAATTATATCCGCCTTCTAAAGCTAATACCTCACCTGTTTCTAGATCTGATATAATTATACCACCATCCAAAAAAGATTCTGGATTGTAATACCAATTTGATGAGATCTTTAAAGTGTCTTTAATTTCTTGAACTTTTATTACATTCCCAACCTTCAAATTTGGTTTAATGTTTTCAAAAAAATGCAATTTCACAATCTTAGTTGACTGATTTGTACTAATCCATATGTCATCTCCTTCTTTTTTTATAACGACAGCAATATCCTGCCAGAATTCTGAAGTTCCTCCGTGCATTTCTTTAAAGGTTTGAGCCCCTTCAAGGTCAGTAATTTTACTATTAGCTTTGATATCACTAAATGGTAACCAAAAAAAACTTCGAGTCTTTGCCAAATTTTCTATTTCTAAATTTAAAGCATTTTTAGCTGTATTTTGAAGATCTGAATCTATAGTTGATTTAATCGATAAACCACCTTGCCTTAAAAACCTTGCACCTAATCTTTTAGTAACCTCTAATTTAATATCTTCAGCTAAAAACCCCTCAAATAATTGAATGCCACTTTTTCTACTTAGCTCCCCTGTTTGGATTGTTTCAAGCTTAGCGCCTTTTTCAATATTTAGTTCTAAAGGTTCTAGATATCCATTTTCCACCATTTCAGTTAGAACAAAATTTCTTCGCTTAATAGCATTTTCCCTATTATTCTTAGGATTGTAAGCCTCTGGTGATTTTGGAAGGGCAGCTAGAAAAGCAGCTTCTCTCGGTAATAATTCTGAAAGCTCCTTTGAAAAATAGGTGTCTGCTGCTGCAGAAACTCCATAAGCCTTTTCACCTAAATAAACTTCGTTCAAATAAATCTCTAGAATTTCGTCTTTAGTTAAAGCTTTTTCTAATTGTGTAGCCAGTATTAATTCCCTAAATTTCCTCTCTACACTTCGTTCTCCAGACAGAAGTAAACCTTTTGTCACCTGCTGGGTAATAGTAGAGGCCCCACGTAGCTTCTGACCCATTGAAAAGTCTATAATTGCTTTGAAAAGACCAAAAAGATCATACCCCGAATGCTTATAAAAATTCTTATCCTCAGCACTAATAAATGCGAAACGTACTAATTCTGGAATTTTTTGTATTGAAATAAAATCTCGCTTTTCATTATAAAAAGATCCCAGAAGTGAATCGTTTCTATCATAAATCCTGCTAATAGTTTTCGGTTTGTACTCCACTATTTCAATTATGCTAGGTAGTTCTCTAGTATAATAATTAGTAAGCTCAACAAGGAAAAAAAATATTCCCGTAATGCACAACAAAATCACAATCAATCTTTTAAGTCTTGTGCTCATAATAACACTATCTTGATAACCTTATGAAAATTACAAATAAATTTTAAGCATATGTTAACGATTAAGTATCGCCAACTAGAACGCAAGCTCAATTTTTATCTATCAGACCACATGGGATTTGACATTATAAGATAATTCGTTAATTAAGTAATAGTATGATATTTGCTTTATCATTAGTCACGATTGTCAACGACCTTTAAGTAAATATTAAATAAAAAAGGATTTTAATGGTTACAGGAATATTTTTACAAAATTAAAGAGAATTCCTTGGACTAAAGCTTCTGATTAGATCAGATTTAATTGTAACAATTTTGAGACTGTAGAACGTTAGTAAAGATAACTGTATGAAACTACAATTTTGGGAAATAAGATTATTGCTAGTGTGGCAGTCACAAATCAGGAAAGTGAATTAAGTTATGGTGTTATTGAGGAATGCATCATGATTAGCTCACAGGTGGAATTTTATGCAAAAAAAATTGCTAATAGATGCATCGCATCGAGAAGAGACCAGGATTGTTCTCCTGGATCGCGATCAGGTAGAGGAATTTGACTTTGAATCAGGACAGAAAAAACAGTTAGCAGGCAATATATTCCTCGCCAAGGTAACAAGAGTTGAACCGTCCTTACAAGCTGCTTTTCTGGATTATGGTGGAAACAGGCATGGTTTTTTAGCATTTTCTGAAATTCATCCTGATTATTATCAAATACCTGTTGCAGACAAAGAAGCTTTACTTGCAGAAGAAAATACTCTTGATGAGAATTCAGAAGGTCTTTTGGACCAGATTGTAACAGAGGATGTTAGTGCCGAAACGATTAAATCCTATGCAAATGTCAATGATATAACGCACGGAACCATCAAATCAGAACCTTTAAGTGATGATAAAATAGATACTGACACTAGAGTCTCTTCCAATTCCGAAAAAGAACCCTTTCAACAATCTTCTCCGACCAAATTAATAGAAACGAACGCCGTTGAGCCGACTGTACCTGTTAACCATGACCCAAAGCAAGACACAGAACCAAACCTGCAGGAAAAAGTACTCAATGAACCCATACAGAAGAAAAAGCCTCGAAAAAATAGATACAAAATTCAGGAAGTTATTAAAGTTCGACAAGTACTTTTAATCCAAGTGGTTAAGGACGAAAGAGGAAATAAAGGAGCTGCTTTAACAACCTACATGTCCCTAGCCGGTAGATATTGTGTTTTGATGCCAAATACGGCAAAGGGAGGGGGGATATCAAGAAAAATCACAAATATTGTAGACAGAAAGAAGTTGAAGGAAACTGCTAGCCAATTCTCAATACCCGATAAAATGGGCCTAATTATTAGAACTGCTGGAGCAAAAAGGACTAAGGTAGAAATTAAACGAGATTTTGAATATCTCCTAAGACAATGGGAGCAAATACGGGACCTGACGTTAAAGTCCATAGCTCCTTGCCCTATCTACGAAGAAGGAAGCGTAATAAAGCGTTCTATTAGAGATCTTTATAATAAAGAAATTAATGAAATTATTGTAGAGGGAGAGGAAGGTTTCAAGGAGGCAAAAGAGTATATGAAAATGCTAATGCCGTCCCACGCAAAAAAAATTATTAACTATGAAAAAAATCAACCAATTTTTGCATTCTATGGGGTAGAGAATTATCTATCGGCTATGTTTAACCCTACAGTACAATTGAAATCTGGAGGTTACATAGTAATCGGTATAACGGAAGCTCTTGTTGCTATTGATGTGAATTCAGGAAGAGCGACGAAAGAAAGTGGCATTGAAGCAACAGCCCTTAGGACAAATTTAGAAGCTGCCGAAGAAATATCTAGACAATTGCGGATGCGAGATTTGGCAGGCCTAATTGTTATTGATTTCATTGATATGGAAGAGAAGAAAAATAATAACGCTGTTGAAAGAAAAACTAGGGAAAGTTTAAAATTAGATAGAGCTCGCATTCAAATTGGTAGAATTTCATCTTTTGGCTTATTAGAAATGTCCCGCCAACGATTACGTTATGGTATGGTTGAAGCCACCACACAACCTTGTCCAAACTGCCATGGAACAGGTCTTACTCGCTCGAACGAAAACCTTGCTCTGTCTATTTTGAGGGCTATTGAAAATAAAAAAACAACACCTGGGATTCAGGAAGTAATAGTAAAGGCACCTGTTGAAGTAGCTAACTACCTGTTAAACCAAAAGAGGAACCACTTGGCTGTAATCGAAACCCGCTTAAATATGAGTATTACAGTCCAAGCTGATAATAGCCTAAATAACCCCAATTTTACTTTAGAAATAAACAAAGCCTTTGGAATTTCAGACGACCTTTCAGCAGCAAAAGTAATCACGATCGATGGTGCTAAGTCTGGAAGTCAAGAGGAATCTGAATTTTCCAATACAGTAGATTTAAAACCAGGAAATCAAAATGGTAATTCTGAAGGAATAGGAAGACGCCAAAAACGGCGTCGCAGAAGGAACAATAAAAGTAAGCAAATGGAATCCGCTACTACGCAAACCTCAGAATTACCTGAAAGTTCTACTCAAAAAACTTTGCCTGATAGTGCCGTTAGTGACATTAAGGCTATAAAAAGTGTGTCCAGGAAAACGAAAGGGAATAAACCAGTTTCTAAAGAAAATTCAAAGGATTTAGCATTAAGCACAGCTGTTAAAAAATCTGCAAGAAAAAAACAAGAACATGAATCTAAAAAGTTTTCTACGGAAAAAAGTAACAAACAAGTACTGCCAACAGAATCCAAGAAAAAGGTCACAAAAAAAGAAGAAAAGAAAATCCCTGCAAAGTCTGAGGATTTAGGAACCACTTCTGATAAAATTGGGGCAAAAAAGCGACTTGTGACACCTGTAACAGAGGTATTGAGGAAACAAGCTAAAAAAAAGCAAATCACCAAAAAAAAACCAACCTGGATGAAGTTAAAACTAATTCAGGAGGTTCCCGTTCAGGTTGGTGGTCAAGAAAGAGACCAAAGGAAGAAAATAATATTGAGTAAACAAATAGAAAAACTTTCTCGGTAGGGACAGAAAATTGAAATATTTGATTTTTACAATTGCACTTTTAGTATTTTTACTCCCCTCTGAGGAGTCTTTTGGAGAGAATATATCAAAAGAGATACCATTTTTTGAAGACAAAGATCAAAGAAGCAGACTTCATTTAGAGGTTCAACGTTTTATTCTTGAAAATCCAGAGATTATTATTGAAGCAATAAGACTTTACCAACAAAAAAAAGAGGAGGAGAAGTCAAAAGTTGAACTTCAACTCTTAAAATCAAAGAGTAATGACCTATTTGAAGATAATTATTCTTTTGTTGGTGGTAATGAAAATGGAAAAATTAGAATAGTTGAGTTTATTGATTATAAGTGTAGCTATTGCAAGCAAAATCACAAAATTATTTGGGATATGTTAGACCGCAATCCAGATGTTAAGCTCATAGTTAAAGAGTTTCCTATTCTAGGGAACCAATCAATTATTGCAGCAAAGGCGCTATTGGCTATTTTATTAAGTGATACCAATGAGGTGTACAAGGCTTTTTCAGAAATGCTAATTGAATATAATGGTCCGATTAATATAAACATATTGAAGACCTTTGCGAGCAGGGCTGGTTCTACAATTAGTGATCTTAATTTGGCTATAAATTCTGAACAGGTGAGCTTCCTCCTAGCTAAAAATGTATCACTTGCCGAATCTCTAAGCATTCAGGGTACTCCTACGTTTGTAATAGAGGATCGAATAGTTAGAGGTTTTATTTCAAAAAATGAGTTTGAAAAGTTGGTTGAATTAGTTCGAGAAAAGCTTTAGCTAAATAATGAAATCTATTTGCTAGATATAATTAACCGTTATAATACTGAGATAGAAATGAAAAGCAAAAATTTTGAAGAAGATATAAAACTTGTAGAAATGCTAGCTGACTTAGTAAACAAGAATAACTTATCTGAAATAGAGTTTGAAAAATCAATTGGAGAGGATGTTAGTTTCTTTATTAAAGTTGTTTCATCAAAAGCTTTAGAAAATAAAATCTCTCAGAGTACGACCCACCTAGCTCCAAAGGTTAACAAGAAAATTGATATCCCATCCCCTGAAACAGAAGATACAGTGCTCCACGACTTCAAAGATCAACCCGGTATAGTGTCCTCTCCAATGGTTGGAACTGTTTACTTGTCGCCAGAGCCTGGGGAAAAACCTTTTATAGAGATTGGACAAAAAGTAGATGTGGGTGATACCCTTTTCATTATTGAGGCTATGAAAACTATGAATCAGATTCCTTCACCCAGAGCAGGGAAAGTATCTAGGATATTGATAGATGATGCTACTCCAGTGGAATTTGAAAGCCCTCTTGTTATTATTGAATAGATCTGAATGCTCAAAAAGATTTTAATAGCAAATAGAGGTGAGATAGCCCTTAGGGTGATAAGAGCTTGTAAGGAACTAGGGATTGCTTCGGTAGCGGTTCATTCTACTGCAGACACGGACGCTATGCACGTCCGGATGGCTGATGAAAGCGTATGCATCGGACCACCCAAGGCAACTGATAGTTACCTTAGTATACCTAATATTATAGCTGCTTGTGAAATAGCGGGGGCAGATGCGGTTCATCCTGGATATGGGTTCCTTTCTGAAAATCCATCCTTTGCTGAAATATTAACTGACCATAAAATAACTTTCATTGGACCTTCACCAAAACATATAAGACTGATGGGCAATAAAGTAACCGCAAAGAAAACCATGACTGAGTTAAATGTTCCTTGTGTCCCTGGCTCCTTTGGAGCAGTTGACTCACTTAGCAGTGCGAGAGAAATAGCAAAAGAAATTGGTTATCCTGTTATCATTAAGGCCTCTGCTGGGGGAGGTGGCCGAGGTATGAAACTAGTATTGGATCCCAAAGATTTACCTATTGCATTAAAAGCAGCAAAAAGTGAGTCAAAAGCTGCTTTTGGAAATGATGAAGTCTACATTGAAAAATTTCTTAAGAACCCAAAACATATAGAAATTCAAGTGTTTGGTGATGGTCGCGGTAATGCTGTACACTTAGGAGAACGCGATTGCTCTATCCAACGGCGTCACCAAAAAATTTTAGAAGAGGCACCATCAACCGTATTAGATCAACAAAAACGCCAGGAGATAGGAGAGATTTGCTCAAATGCAATTGCTAACCTAAAGTATTCTGGGGCAGGCACAATTGAGTTTCTTTATGAAAATGAAAATTTCTACTTCATTGAAATGAATACACGGATTCAAGTTGAGCATCCGATTACTGAGCAGATTCATCTTATAGACCTTGTCAAAGAGCAAATAAAAGTTGCATTGGGTTTAGGTCTCTCTTTCAAACAGGAAGATATCAAAGTTCATGGCCATGCTATCGAATGCCGAATTAATGCTGAGAAAATTCCTGAATTTACGGCATCTCCAGGCTTGATTACAGCTTATCATGCGCCTGGAGGTATGGGAATCAGAGTTGATAGTGCTATATACACTGGATATAGGGTGCCGCCTTATTATGATAGCCTAATTTGTAAACTCATAGTTCAGGGTGAAAGTCGTAGTGAAGCTATTGCAAAGCTAAAACGAGCTCTTAGGGAGTTAATTGTCGATGGGATTGACACCACGGCAGAATTATTTGTTCAAATAGTTAATAGTGAGGACTTTATTAAGGGAACATACGATATTTCTTGGCTTGAAAAATTCTTAAGTAAAGAACGTAACCCTAAATAAAGTATTCTATAAATGTATCCAGACCTCACCCAGCGTATTATAATAAGCTATCAAAACGGCGCATTCCCTATGGGAGAAGAAAAAACAGGGTCATCAATTGAATGGGTGGTTCCTCAGAAAAGGGGCTTAATTCCGGTAGGAGCAGTCCACTGTTCAAAAAGTCTCCGAAAAGAAATTAAAAAAACCAAAATATCTGTGTCTTTTGACACAAAATTTGCCGAAGTGGTATATAGTTGTGCTAGCCGTGAGGTTACCTGGATTAATAAAACAATTTTTGATCAGTACCAAATATTGCATAGTAGAGGGTTAGCGCACTCTGTTGAAATTGAACACAATGGTGTGCTAGTGGGAGGATTATACGGTTTGGCTTTAGGAGCAGTTTTTTTTGCAGAGAGTATGTTCTCCAAAATTTCAAATGGATCTAAATTAGCTTTGATAGCAATGATGGCAAGGGTTAATTATGGGGGATATCAAATCTTTGACACTCAATTTCCCTCACCACATTTAAAAAGCTTGGGAGGCATAACAGTAAAAAGAAAGGAATTTGAAGAAATGCTAAAGCTATCTATAAAAAAACAGGCAAATTTTAATCAAACTCCAGAATTGACGACATGGGATGAGTTCCTAAAATTTGCTTGTAAAGGAAAGCTTGTCAATAACGTTATTCGCTAGATAAATAACATTAATTACCAGTAAATTTTTGTATCAAACTGTTTAGATTAATTGAACCTTGGCTATAAACAAATTTTTCATTTGGTTCCAAATAAACTTCAGAACCTCCAGGAGTTATGGAAACAAAGTTGCCCCCCAATAGACTTTCAGATGCTATTATAATTTCAGAGTCGTCTGGAATTTTTATATTATTATCAATAGCCAAAGTGACCTCTGCTACATATTCATTGGTATCTAGTGACACACCCACTACCTTACCTATATTAACACCAGCTAATTTAATTTGAGTCCCAACTTTTACACCAGATACATCATAAAAAGATGCAAAATAGGTATTATCACTCTCTCTGGGAAAAATATTCTCAGTTTTAGTTATAACTGAAAATACGAACCAACCAGCTAACAGAATAACAAAGGCCCCAATTATAGTCTCTAATATCTGTCCTTTCATAAAACCCTACACCACAACTTATTCACCTTTTAGGCTCCCAAGCAGTATAATCTCTTTGGAGTGAAGAACTGACTTTATTTGGGTGATAGGAATTACGAGTCCCAGTCTCGTTTTTATACATTTCTTCTGACTCAAAATCTAGGGATTCAGATGAAGCAGGCGGTTCATTCACAACCTTATGAAGCCAACTATGCCACTTTGGAGGAATCAAAGATGCATCGCAATCTTTATGATAAAGAACCCAGCGCCTTTCTCCCTTTTTACTTTTATAATATTTATTACCCCATCCATCTGAGCCAATATAACTCCCATTTACGGAAGTAAACAAATGAGTGCCAATTGACTGTCCCCGCCACCAAATAAACAAACTAGCTAAAAATGAATTCATAAATTGACCTAGGTATTTAAAAGTAATTCCTTAACGTAAAAGCTATGCTGGCTTTTCTTTTAAATCTTCATAAATAAGCAAAGGATCAGCATTGCCTAGAACTGCCTCTTCATTTACTACGACCTCTGAAACTCCCGACATAGCTGGCAAATCAAACATGGAGTCTAGTAATATTTCTTCAAGGATTGACCTCAAACCTCTTGCCCCAGTTTTTCTATCTATAGCTTTTTGTGCAATTACATTTAATGCTTCACTGCTAAAAGATAGATTAACATTTTCCATTTCAAAAAGTCGCTGGTATTGCTTTACAAGAGCATTTTTAGGAGAAGTTAAAATTGAAATTAAAGACTTCACATCCAAATCCTCTAATGTAGCTATTACAGGTAAACGTCCAACAAATTCTGGTATCAAACCAAATTTAAGAAGATCTTCTGGCTCAACCTCCTTAAAAATTTCACCAACTTTTCTTTCATCAGAATTTTTAACATCTGCTCCAAATCCTACTTGAGAACCTTTTCCTCTTTTACTAATAATTTTATCCAAGCCTGCAAAGGCTCCGCCACAAATAAAAAGAATATTGGTAGTGTCTACTTGTAGAAACTCTTGTTGAGGGTGTTTTCTGCCTCCTTGAGGTGGAACACTAGCGATAGTTCCCTCCATGATTTTCAGAAGCGCTTGCTGGACACCCTCTCCAGAGACATCCCTTGTTATTGAGGGATTATCTGATTTGCGAGTTATCTTATCTACCTCATCAATATAAACTATACCACGTTGGGCCCTTTCAACGTTGTATTCAGCAGCCTGTAATAGCTTTAAAATTATATTTTCTACATCCTCCCCAACATATCCAGCCTCAGTCAAAGTAGTGGCATCTGCCATCGTAAATGGAACATCTAAAATTCTAGCCAGGGTTTGAGCGAGTAGTGTCTTACCACAACCAGTTGGACCAATTAAAAGAATATTAGATTTTTGAAGTTCTACATCTCCAGAATTAGATGGATAATTTAAACGTTTATAGTGGTTGTGTACGGCAACAGATAGTACTCTCTTTGCCAGCAACTGTCCAATTACATAGTCATCAAGAACATCACAGATTTCTCTTGGTGGGGGAACACCAATTTTTGATTTAACAATACTACTTTTTGTTTCTTCACGTATGATATCCATACATAATTCTACACACTCGTCACAAATAAAAACTGTAGGGCCAGCTATTAATTTTTTAACTTCATGCTGACTTTTCCCACAGAAAGAACAATAAAGCTCCGTCTTATCGGGTCCATCAGAGTTTTTCATAGAAAGTCACCTTACAAATTAAACCAATAATTTCTAACTCATATTGAATCATTACAAGAGGGAAAAGACAAGCGTAAATAAAGCTAACTTCAAATTTATTACAAGTTATGTAGAATTGACAATCTTATCAGCTTCGTTGACATCTTTTCTACTATCAACAATATCATCAATTATACCCCACCCTTTTGCACTCTCTGCGGTTAAAAAATTATCCCTATCTAAAGCTGTCTCCACTTTTGAAAGCTTTTGTTTACAGTGTTTTACATAAATTGCATTTAATCTTTTCTTTAAGTTCAAAATTTCTTCTGCATGTAGCGCAATGTCAGAAGCTTGGCCTTGAAACCCACCAGACGGCTGGTGTAACATTATGCGACTATTAGGTAATGAAAACCTTTTACCTGGATGCCCTGCTGCAAGTAGAAGTGAACCCATTGATGCAGCTTGACCTATGCACAATGTACTTATGCTTGGTCTGACATATTGCATTGTATCATAAATTGATAGCCCTGATGTAACAACTCCACCAGGACTGTTAATGTACATTGAAATTTCTTTTTTTGGGTTTTCAGCTTCAAGAAATAATAGTTGTGCAACTACTAATGTCGATACAGCATCATTAATTGGACCAGAAATAAAAATTATTCTCTCTTTTAGCAGTCTAGAGTAGATATCATAGGCTCGTTCTCCCCTGGCTGATTGTTCCACGACCATTGGTACTAATGTGTTCATGTATATAGCCCTTCCTTTCAAAGTTTAAAGCAGATAAAAAAGTTGCTTTTCTTATCCATTTTCAGGATAAAATATAGAATTAAAACTAAGTCATAGTCTGATCAAATTTATTCTTAAAGTCATCGAATGAGATATCCTTGCCTTCAATTTTAATATTCCCAACCATAAAATCAAAAACCTTATCTTCAAAGATAGGTGCCACAATTTGATCCTTCGCACTTGGATTACTTTCTAAAAACTTTATAAAGTCTTTTTCCTTCCCAGGGTATTTTTTGGATTCCTGGGCTATAGCTTCATCATATTCAGCCTGAGAAACTTGTATGTTATTACGTCCACCCTCCTCCGCAAAAAATAACCCTAGAGTAACTCTACGATTTGCTAATTTTTTCTGAGCTGCGGTTGCCTTTACTTCCTTACCTTCAGGTAGTTTACCTGTCTCCTGTAACTCTTGCTTTGCAGTCTCCAAAATCTGTGCAACCTCAGATGAAACTAAGGACTGAGGTAAATCAAATTTAACATACTTTTCAAGCGAATCCATTAGCTGCTTCTTCATCAAGGACCTTGAGAAGGAGTCATACTCATCTTGTAACCGATTTTTTATATTTGACTTTAGTTCAGATAAATCTTTTGCTGAAAATTTCATTGCTAAATCATCATCAATTTTAGCAGCCTTTATACCATTGATTGATTTAACTTTGCATAAAAATATTGAGTCTTTGCCGGCAAGTTCTTTGTTTCCATACTCATTTGGAAATTTTACGCTCACTATTGGAGAATCTCCAACTTTCACTCCAAGAAGTTGGCTTTCAAATCCAGGAATAAAACTATTAGAACCTAAGACCAATGGATAGTCTTCAGCAGAACCGCCTTCAAACTTGACTCCCTCTACAGATCCTGAAAAATCTATAACCACTTGATCACCCGTCTTTGCTTTTGCGTTTTTTGCTTTAGGATGAAAGGAACCTGCAGAATTTGAGAGTTCGACCAAGGCCTTTGTAATCGCTGAGTTGCCTACTTTAACATTATACTTGAATAAATCTATTTTTTTGTAATCAAACAGAGGTATTTCGGGCAATATTTCGTATTTAAAAGAAAAAACAAAATCTGTTTCACCTTCAAAGTCCCCACTTTTTAGGGCCACATCTGGTCGCATCGCTGGTTTATGGCCAGTCTTTTGAAGATGTTCTCGCAAACTTTCATCAACTAACTTCTGAATGACTTCGCCCTTAGTGGATTTTCCAAACATCTTTTGCATTATTTTTAACGGTGTATGGCCTTTCCTAAACCCTTTCATTTCAAAATTTTCTCGAGCAGCTTCTAATTTTTCATTCACAGCTTGCACAACATCAGAGCTCGCCAAAGTACACTCGTAATCTCTTTCTAACTTCTTACTCTTGGTTTCTTTAAAATCCATTTAATCCTCTTTTAGTCTTGAGATCTGTGGTGCGGGTGGAGGGACTTGAACCCCCACGCCGTGAGGCGCCAGAACCTAAATCTGGTGCGTCTACCAATTCCGCCACACCCGCATTTATTAAGACCTAGTAAGCTTACTCAACAATTCCTTTTGCAAAGAGCATAAGAGGTGAATAATGACTTAGGAAATCAAAGTAAAGATCAAATTTATTAAAAAGTTGACCAAATTTTACCTTATGTGTCTCAATTATTTTTCATAAGAGCTAATGCACTAATCACCTTTGCCTAAAAAAGGGGCAGTTTATTTTTTTTGTCCATTTTTTTGAAGTTTATCCATAATATCATTTGCGGAGTATCTTCTCACATGCTTTGCATAAGGCTCGCATGCTATGCATTAAGTTATTTGCGCAAACCATAATTATCTTGGGAAGAGGATTGGTTGATGAAGAAAATAGAGGCAATTATAAAACCATTTAAGCTTGATGAAGTAAAAGAGACTCTCCAAGAATTAGGTATTCAGGGACTCAGCGTAACAGAGGTAAAGGGTTTTGGTAGGCAAAAAGGGCATACGGAACTTTATCGCGGGGCTGAATATGTAGTAGACTTCCTCCCAAAAATAAAAATCGAGCTAGTAATTGAGGACACCCAAACAGAACAATGTATAGAGGCGATAATCAAAGCCGCAAAAACTGGTAAGATTGGCGATGGGAAAATATTTATATCTGATATAAGCCAGGCCATAAGGATACGTACAGAGGAGGAAGGTGCAGAAGCCCTCTGAAGAGTTGTTTGCAAGTAGAAAATTTTAAGACCTAGAAAACCAAACTTTCAAGAGTTTATTTTAATTATTAGAAATATGAGGAATTGTTATGAGTTCAAGCAAAATTATAGAGAAATTAAAAGCTGAGGAAATAGAATATGTAGATTTGAGATTTACTGATCCAAGAGGAAAGCTCCAACACGTCTCTATTTTAAGCGATTCTGTCGATCAAGAATTATTAGATGATGGTTGGATGTTTGATGGATCCTCTATTGCTGGATGGAAATCCATTGATCAATCAGATATGAAATTAGTTCCAGACAATACGTCTGCTTACTTGGATCCTTTTTATGCAGAGAAAACGCTTTGTCTTCATTGTAATGTAACCGAGCCTGACACAGGAGAGCTTTATGATCGTGACCCCAGAGCAACTGCTGTAAAAGCCGAATCATATCTTAAGTCTTCTGGCCTGGGAGAACTTTCATTTTTTGGACCTGAAGCAGAGTTTTTTTTATTCGATGATGTTAGGTATTCCACCAACATGAATAAAGTATCATTTGAAGTAGACGCGGTAGACGCTTCCTGGAATACAGATACAGGCCTAGAGATGGGTAATATGGGGCATCGGCCAGGAGTCAAAGGTGGCTATTTCCCTGTAAACCCGGTTGACGCTGGCCAAGATATTAGATCAGAAATGTTATCTACCATGAAACGTATGGGAATGAAGGTGGACAAGCACCATCACGAGGTAGCATCATGTCAGCACGAATTAGGCCTTATTTTTGATTCTCTTACTAAGCAGGCAGATGAACTACAGAAATACAAGTATGTTATACATAATGTAGCACATGCATATGGTAAGTCAGCAACTTTCATGCCTAAGCCAATTGCGGGTGATAACGGAACAGGTATGCATGTTAATATGTCAATTTGGAAGGATGGAAGCCCGTTGTTCGCAGGTAACAGGTATGCTGATTTATCAGATGAGGCCCTATATTTTATAGGTGGCATTTTAGACCACGCTAAAGCATTGAATGCCATAACAAACCCATCGACTAATTCATATAAAAGGTTGATTCCAGGATTTGAAGCCCCAGTTCTTAGAGCTTATTCCGCAAGAAACCGTTCTGGTTGCGTCAGAATACCCTGGACAGAAAGTCCTAATGCTAAAAGAGTGGAAGCTAGGTTCCCAGATCCTGCAGCTAATCCTTATTTGGCATTTTCAGCACTTTTGTTAGCTGGATTGGATGGCATACAAAAGAAAACTGATCCTGGTGAGCCATCAGACAAAGATTTATACGACCTGCCAGCTGAAGAGTTAGTAGCTATACCAACAGTTTGTGGAAGTCTTAGGGAGGCATTAGACTCTTTAAAAGCAGATCATGACTTTCTTCTTGCTGGTGATGTTTTTACTAAAAGCCAGCTTGAAGGTTACATGGATCTAAAGTGGGAGGAGGTATATGAGGTTGAGCATACCCCACATCCAGTTGAGTATAAGCTTTATTATTCAAGCTGAGTTTTTTATACTTTTTTAAGGACTTATAAGAGGATTGTTTTTTAGTGAAAACATCTGTTCAGGGGTCAGTGATGACTTATGCACGATAAAAGTATGAATACCAAAGACGATAGCTCCAGATTTAGGAAGCTTTAAAAGAGTTTGTCTTTCTACCCGAACCCAAAAGTTACCTTCAAAAAATGACTTTTGAGTAGGATGTGATAGATACTCCTTTTGAGGAGCAAAAAGCTCAGGATCTTGATACAGATACCAGTTTGCTCTCCATAATGGTATACCAACTTTTAAATTGTTAAACATTCTTTGAACAACGTTTGAAATCTTATCTGTATAGTGCTCTACAGGCTTATGAATTCTAGTCATTGGCTTATTCATCTTCTCTTGAAGTGTCCAAAGAGCAGGAAAGCAAAGTATCCCACCTATTAAGACATGCTCCTTAAAATTTTGATCCCACTCTAAGATGAGTAAATCTTCTTGAACAAGACGGCCTGCAGTTACTAATTCATTATCATCCTTTAATGATACCTTTTTTCCGTCGGGCCTAATGACTTTTGATCCCTTTAGATTATAACCAGGGGTATTTCTAAGATTTTTTAACACTAGCGTCAGAAGCTCCCCAGCAGCCTCTTCAGCAATAACGTTCAACTCAAAAACTTTTAATCTCATCTCTTTAATAAGATAGTCTCGATATTCCATTTGTTGCTCAAAGGCATCATCAACAATAAATAGAGTTTTATCTTTCAACGGTTGAATACCTGGAAGCCTAGCTGTAGCGGCGTTATCCCACGGAGAAATAGGTAATATATTTTGACAAATTATTCTCATGAAAAAAGGCACCACAATTTTAACATAGCCATTTAGCCATTATCAAGTATTTATGTCTAAATTGACTTTCATTCACATCCAATAAAATATTCATAGGCTAGAACTACATCAATCAAGATTGAGCTACTTTCTGATGAGATTTGCCTACCCAAATATTCTTAGTCCAAAAGGAAATAGCTGACAATGGAGATTTACTTCTATAAAAAATGTAAGAGAAAGTATAATAAAAATCATATTTCTGTGACTAGATATTGTTTTTTTAAGTAATTTTGTTACAACATAAAGTAGATATATTTTTTCAAGGGAAAAAATCTATAAGTAAGTCATGAAAAACTCAATTACCAAATCTTATAATGCTTCTGATATTGAAATTCTAGAAGGCCTAGAACCTGTACGTAAAAGACCAGGCATGTACATAGGAGGTGTAGACGAAAAAGCCTTACATCATTTATCCGTGGAAATAATCGATAACGCAATGGATGAGGCGATAGCGGGTTATGCAAAAAAAATTCAAATTGAGCTTTTAGAAAAAAATTATATTAGAGTGCAAGATGATGGGCGTGGTATTCCAATAGACGAGCATCCAAAATTTCCTGGAACATCGGCATTAGAAATAATCGTTGGGACATTACACGCTGGAGGAAAGTTTTCCGAGGGTGCCTATAAAACTTCCGGAGGACTACACGGTGTCGGCATATCTGTAGTTAACGCTCTGTCTGAATTTTTAAAAATAGAAACTGTTAGAGAGAAAAAGTTATATGAGCAAACTTTCTCAAAGGGAAAAGTTAAAACGAAACTTAGGTGTTTAGGACCTGCAGGAAAGAGAAAAGGAACTACAGTCTTTTTTAAACCTGATACTGTTATCTTTGGAGACCACATTACATTTTCTCCAACTAAACTCTTACAGGAATGTGAATCTAAGGCCTATTTGATGTCGGGGCTGACTATAGAATGGACTTGCCAGCAGAGTTTGATTACGTCTGACCTTACCAGTATCTCAAAAATATTTTGCTATCCAAGGGGCATAATAGACTTTTTAGAAAATAAATTAGTTGATTACAATCAATTAAATACTCAACCATTTCAAGGAAATATTCAGTTTCCCAATAAATTAGAAAATCGCTCAGGGAGTTCCATTGAATGGGTCAGTTCTTGGACTACAGGAAATTCAGGGTTTCTTAAATCTTTCTGTAATTTGATACCAACTCCTGAAGGAGGTACTCATGAAACTGGCTTCTGGTCAGCAATCATGAAGGGATTTAAATCCTATGGTGAGTTAATAGGAAATAAAAAAATAGCTCTTCTGGTTAAGGAGGATATAGCACAGGGACTATGTGGAATAATTTCAATTTTTGTTACTGAGCCAACATTTTCTGGGCAAACTAAGGAAAAACTAACATCACCAGAGATTGTTAAACTAGTAGAAAATTCCCTGAAGAGGCTATTTGAAAATTGGCTTGCAGAGGACCCAAAAGTATCGAATGTAATTATTGAGGAATTGCTAATAAGGTCAGAGGAAAGGATAAAAAGAAAAAATGAAAAGGAGACCTTGAGAAAATCTTCAATTAAGAAATTAAGACTACCAGGAAAGCTTGCAGATTGTGCAAGTAATTCAAAGGCAGATACTGAACTTTTTCTAGTAGAAGGTGATAGCGCAGGAGGTAGCGCCAAACAGGCTAGAAATAGATACAATCAGGCAATATTACCCTTGAGAGGGAAGATTTTGAATGTTATGAGTGCTTCAAATGAAAAAATGCTGCAAAATCAGGAAATTATTGACCTATGCAAATGTCTTGGAGTTGAAGTTGGTAATAAATTTCAACTAGATTTATTGAGATATGAAAAAGTGATAATTATGACTGACGCGGATGTTGATGGCGCTCATATTTCATCATTATTAATTACCTTTTTTTTCATGCAGATGCCTGAATTAGTTACTAATGGCCACTTATTTCTAGCCGTTCCTCCCCTTTTCAAGGTGTCTGCTGGTAGTAAGATCCTTTACGCAGATACAGAAAAAGAAAGGGATATGATAATTTCCAAAAACTTTAATAGAGAGAAAAAAGTTGAAGTTAGTCGTTTCAAAGGCCTAGGAGAGATGAACCCCAATCAGTTAAAAAAAACAACTATGAATCCAGAAACTAGAAAGCTTGTGAGAGTGATAGCGAGAAAAAATGATTGGGAGACAACGAGCAATCTAGTCATAGACCTAATGGGTAAAAATCCTGAGCCTCGATTTAGGTATATCACAAGTAATGCTGAATTCGTAGATACAACTACGCTTTAGTCCAAGGTAGCAAAAATATTTAAGACAAATAGCATCAGATAGCATTCGAAAAGTCATGTTTTCTGCATGAATTTGACTTGAATACTATCTTTAATCATGTATTAAAACAAAGGAAGTGGTGATTTTTAAACCTAGAACTTGGTGTACTGCATGAAGTCAAAAATAAATAAGCTCTTTGCTTGGTTAATTGTTTTCTTATTAGTGATTGGTCTTGTTGGATTCGGACTACAAGATGTAATTTCCAGGTGGGGTAATTCTAAAATAGCTACCATTGGGAATAAGGAGATAACTTCTGAAGAATTTGCAATAAGCTTTAATCAGGAGGTAAATTATCTGTCCAGAATTTTAGGTCAACCTATAAGTATTACAGATGCAAAAGAGATGGGGATTCATCTTAGAGTTTTAGAAAGACTAATAAACACATCACTATTAGATCAAATGTTGAAAGATCTTCAAATTTCTACTGGGGATACATTTTTGCTCAAAAATCTACAAAAAAATCAGATATTTAAAGATCAAGCAGGTAAATTTAGCAGAGAAAATTACAACCTTTACTTAGACCGATTAAATTTAACAGAGAAAGCTTTTGAAGATATATTGAGGACTGATCTGACCAGAGAGCTCATTTTAAATGGATTAGCTACAAATATTTCGGTCAACTCTAATATCAGCGCTCTAATAACCCAATATAGTGGTGAAGAGCGGTTAGTTTCTATTTATAAAGCTAAAGAAAATTTAGTTCAGGTTGAAAGAACAGCAAACACTAGCCAAATAGAAGAATTTTTTGAAAGAAATAAGGCTAAGTATGAGACAAATCAGATTAAAAAAGTATCCTATTTAATGATTGATCCTGTAGAATTAGCTAAGAAAATTGAAGTTTCTGATAATGAATTATTAGATGCCTTTCTATCCCAAAAAAGTGACTACCAGAAAGCTGAGAGCAGAAAACTCAATAAAATTGTTTTTTCTAAAGAAATTGAAGCTCAGTTGGCCATTAATGAAATTAATGATCAGATTAAGACATTTAAAAGAATTGCCGAAGAAAAAAACCTTTCCGATCAAGATTTGGCATATGGTACATTTGAAAAAGATCAACTATCAGCCGAAGTTGCCAAAATAGTTTTCTCAGACAAAGTGAAACTTGGCAGTGTAGTTGGGCCAATTATTGGGGCCTTGGGTTACGAGATTATCGAGATAAATAATATAAGTCCTGCCAAAACGGTTGATTTTTTGAGTGCAAAAACCACAATTAAAAAGGTATATTCCTTAAATAAGGCACAAGAATTAATAATATCCATGATGCCAGAACTAGAAGATATGATAGCTGCTGGTGAGAGCCTAGAAGCTATATCCGACACTATGTCTATAGGGATCAAATCTTTTGACTGGACTGAAGGTATGGTTCCTCCAAAGCCTTTTAATTTAGAAGAATTTAATTATATCGTAGATCTTGCAACCACTGAAGCCTCTGACATTATAGAATTGGAGTCAGGAGCCCTAATTACTATAAGGTTGGATGAAGAAATTCTGCCGAAAATACCAGAATTAAACGATGTCATGAGTATAGTAGTTACAGGTGATTTTTTAAAGCAGGCCCAACTTTCTGCTTTAGAGAAAAAGGTCTCATCCATTTTGTCTAAACTAGAGAATGTGAATCTTTCACAAGTTAAAGATGTGATAAATTATTTGAGGAAAAATTTACCAGGCAAACCAAATTAGGCTACCTACAACCAATACCTTGAGTGAAATTTTCCAAGCAAAAAAAGGTGATATGATAATCACACCCTTAATTGAGGGTAATACTCCATACGTTCTTGTCATAAAAGTTGACTCAATTATTCCAGTATCCAAGGATGAAGAGAAATATAAAAAAATAAAAACGGCAGTACAAAATCAAATTTCACAAGAGGTAAATAAGGATATAAAACTTTCGATGATAAATGGGCTGAGAGGGTTATATAAGCCAAAAATTAACCTCCAAATGGTTGATCAAATAATTTCAAATCTGCAGTAAAACATATGGATTTCTTTCCCCCATTTGATGAGTTCAGTCGGAACCTTAAACAAAAAAGAAACCAAATAATTTTTACGAAATTTTCAGCAGACCTTGATACTCCAGTATCGCTGATGCTTAAGCTAACTGATTCTCAAAGTAATACATTTCTACTTGAATCAGTAACTGGAGGAGAAATAAAAGGCCGCTTTTCTATAATTGGAATGAAACCTGATTTGATATGGCGTTATTCAGGCAATTTTCCAGAAATTAATCGTAATGCACTTAAAAATAAAAAAGCTTTTGTAGAAGATAAAACTTCACCTCTTTCCTCACTTAGAAATATTATAAAAGAAAGTACTGTCAAAATCCCAGATTACCTTCCCTCAATGTCGGCAGGTCTGTTTGGCTACCTAGGATATGAGATGATACAGCTCACTGAAGCAATACCCTCTGCCACGATTGATCCACTAAATTTACCTGATACAATTTTCTTTCGACCCTCAATTATTATTATCATGGATAATGTGAAAGGAGAAGTAACGGTTATTGCACCAATATGGCATATGTCCAGGGAATTCATTAATAAATCACCTAAAGAGCATTATCAAGATACAACCAAATCTCTAACTGAAGTCCTTGATGCTATATTCTCTAATTCAAGTGTTTATAGATTCCAATCAAAAAAACATAAAAAAAGCTCTGTTGTTTCAAATGTAACATCTAACCTTAGTAAAAGTGAGTTCTTAAAAAGAGTAAAAAAAGCGATAAAATACATTAAAGAAGGTGATATACTTCAAGTTGTTTTGAGCCAGAGATGGAAAATGAAATTTGCTACTGACCCCTTCTCTTTTTATAGGGCCTTAAGAAAGACAAATCCATCTCCATATATGTTTTATTTCAACTTTGAAGATTTCCAAATAATTGGGGCTAGCCCTGAAATATTAGTAAAAGTTTCAGAAAAAAAAGTAACCATAAGACCTATAGCTGGTACACGTCCAAGAGGTGTAGATTTAGCTGGGGATTTTGCCATGGAGAAAGAACTTCTTTCTGACCCCAAAGAATATGCTGAGCATCTAATGCTTTTAGACTTAGGAAGGAATGACGTTGGAAAAGTTAGTAAAATTGGAACAGTAAACCCTACTGAAACCTTTGTAGTTGAAAAATACAGCCATGTAATGCACATCGTTTCAAATATAGAAGGAGAGTTACTACCTGAAAAAGATAGTGTTTCAGCATTACTTGCAGGATTACCTGCAGGAACTGTTTCAGGTGCACCAAAAATTAGAGCAATGGAAATTATTAGCGAACTTGAAAATGAAAAGCGTGGAGTCTACGCGGGCGGAATAGGATATTTTGGTGCCTCAGGTGATATGGATATTTGCATCGCTTTGAGAACAGCCATAATTAAAAACAACCAGATTTACATTCAAGCTGGAGCAGGAATTGTGTACGACAGCATACCCGAAAATGAATATAATGAAACAGTTAATAAAGCCAAAGCCCTCTTCGCTGCAATTGAAATTGCACAAAATGAGTTTAAGCGTTAGACCTTTCAGAACATAAACTGGGCACACTTTCTCCACTTATCAAATATCCACCTATCAAATATAAAGATCTATAAGGATCATTATCATTATCACAATAGTCCAAAATAATAGTCCAAAAAAAAGACCCTTTGCAAAATTTCCCTGACTTTTTTTCTGATTTTTCATTCTGCATTCTTCAAATAGTTATTTTCTTCTCCACAATTTCTTTATAACATGTGAAGACGCAAATCAAACAGGTTCAAATGTTAATTTTACTTGATAATTACGATAGCTTTACATTTAACTTGGTTCACTATTTTGGGGAATTAAAGTCACCAGTAAAAGTTTATCGAAACGATGAAAAAGATGCTCAAAGCATCTTAGCCGAAAAGCCTTCAGGAATAATTATTTCGCCTGGACCATGTAATCCTACCAAAGCTGGAATTTCCTTGGAACTAGCCAAACTTGCAGCTAGTACTAAAACACCCCTTCTAGGAGTATGCCTTGGGCATCAAACTATTGGGCAAACATTTGGAGGTATTGTTTGTGGTGCGAAAGATGTAGTTCATGGCAAAACAGACCTAATTTATCATCAAGGAACTGATATATTTAAAGAAATTCCTTCTCCTTTTCAGGCTACCAGATACCATTCCCTTTCTGTAAGTAGAAATAAGTTTCCAAAAGAATTACAAGTCACTGCTGAAGCTAAATGTGGCGAAATAATGGCTTTAAAACATAAAATATTGCCTATCTATGGAGTACAGTTTCATCCTGAGTCTCTATTGACTGAATTTGGTCATAAGTTATTAGAAAACTTTATTGAAGTTGTGAAAGAGCATAATGGATAAAACTTTAAAAACCATAATGGAAGAAGCAATTACAGGCAGCTTAAACAATAAAAAAGCTGAGTTGCTTTTCAATAGAATAATGGCAGGAGACTTTTCTGAGATTCAACTAAGTGCAATTCTTGCGTCATTAAGAGCAAGGGGAGAATCTATTGAAGAAATTATTGGGGGGGGGGGGGGGGGGGGGGGGGGCAACCAAAGCTATGCGAAATCATAGTAGAAAAATAGTGGGGTATGAAGATGCAATTGATATTGTAGGGACTGGTGGAGATGGGAAAGGAACTTTAAACATATCAACTGCCAGTGCAATTGTAGTATCGGGTGTAGGTATAAAAGTCGCTAAACATGGTAATAAAAATATATCCTCCCAGTCAGGAGCAGCTAATATCTTGGAAAACCTAGGCGTAAATATAATGATGAAGCCCGAGGTTGCTCAACGGTGTCTAGAAGATATTGGGATATGTTTTATGATGGCTCCTATTTTCCATCCAGCCATGAAAAATGTAATGTCAGTACGAATGAATTAGGGATAAGAACAGTATTTAATATTCTAGGACCTATGACAAATCCTGCTGGAGTAAAAAAACAACTAACCGGAACCTTTAGTGAATCACTATTAGAGCCAATGGCACAAACACTACTTTCTCTAGGAACAGAGTCAGCTTGGCTAGTTCATGGTGGTGACGGCACAGATGAAATATCAATTTCTGATTTAACCAAGATAGTAGAAATAAAAGATGGTATCATTAAACGATTCACACTAAACCCAACAGATTTTGGATTTAAACTAAAGCCCTTTTCCGAACTTGTGGGGGGTAACCCAGAATTTAATGCGGCCCAATTAATGAACCTTTTAGAGGGTCAGTCAGGTGCATACAGGGACTCAGTTTTAATAAATTCTGCAGCAGCTATATTTATTTCAGGATTAGCTAATAACCTTAAGGAAGGGATTATTCTTGCTGAAAGATCAATTGATGAAGGAAAAGCATTAAACAAGCTTAATCAACTAAAAAAAATATCTTTTCAGGATACATAATGGTAGCATCTATTCTTCAAAAAATAAAAGATTATAAAGTAAAAGAGATTGAAAGTCTTAAAACCACTCATAGTTTGAAAAATTGGGAAGAAAAAGCATTAAAAGCACAACCTCCAATAGGTTTTTTAAAAAATTAAAGGAAAAAAAACTTCCTGCTTTTAATATAATAGCTGAAATTAAGAAAGCTTCTCCCTCCAAGGGGATCATAAGGAAAAATTTTGACCCAGCAAGTATAGCTGTGACCTATGATGAAGCTGGAGCAACTTGCATATCAGTCTTAACAGACGGACCAAGTTTTCAAGGGAAACCTGAAGATCTAAAAATAGTGCGGAGAAACTCTACACTACCAATTTTAAGAAAAGAGTTTATTTTCGATGAAATACAGGTATTCGAGAGTCGCTACTTAGGAGCTGACTGTATTTTGATTATCATGGCAGCAGTATCAGATTCTGAAGCAATTGCTATAGAAAAAGTAGCATTAGATCTAGATATGGATATTATTATAGAAGTACATAACCGAATTGAACTAGATCGAGCACTGCAACTTAAATCAAAGTTAATTGGAATTAACAATAGAGACCTTAATACGTTCAAGACAGATTTGAATACTACTAAATCTTTGAATAAATTTATACCTAATGAATATCATGTCATTTCAGAAAGTGGCCTGCTAAATAGAGAAGATTTAGAGATAGTAGCAAAAAATAATATTAATTCATTCCTGATTGGGGAAACATTTATGAGATCTGAAAACATAAAAAACGACTTCAAGAAGTTATTAGGGAATCATTTTTGATGTCTGATGAAAAAAGACTTAGTCATCTTAATGATGAAGGAAAGGCCAATATGGTTGACGTTTCTTCAAAAGAAATCACAACTCGGACAGCCAAAGCCAGCTGCAAAATCTTTTTGAATAAAATGGCTTTCAATTTAGTAAAAGAAAATAGCGCCAAAAAAGGTGATGTTTTGGCAGTTGCGCGAATTGCTGGTATAATAGCATCAAAAAAGACCTCTGATTTAATTCCACTTTGCCATCAACTTAACCTTTCAAAAGTTGAAGTAAATTTTGGTTTATCGAGTACTGACCATTCTATAACTGTAAGGTCTATCACGAATACTGCTGATAAAACAGGCGTAGAAATGGAAGCATTAGTTGCCGCCTCAGTCGCTGGCTTAACAATTTACGACATGTTAAAAGCAGTAGATAAAGGTATCAGAATTACAGACATATTATTAGATTTTAAGCATGGGGGAAAATCTGGAACTTTCAGAAGAGAAAAGTTGTGACATCATAAGTTATAAAAGAGCTCTTAACTTGCTTCTCAGCCTAACTGATTATACTGATCTTGATAGTGAGACTTTACCTCTAGATAAATGCTTGGATAGAGTCCTGAGTGTAAGAGTTAAAGCCTTAATAGACAACCCTAATCAGGATGTCTCCTCTATGGATGGCTATGCAATTAACTCCCTTATTAAAACAAAAAATAACATTTATAGGGTTGTAGATATTTCAGCTGCGGGGAAACCTTCAAATATTAGGTTAACATCCAATGAAGCTGTGAGAATTTTTACTGGTGCTCATTTACCACAAGGCTCAAATACAGTGATTATCCAAGAAAATATTGAAATACTTAAAAAAAATAAAATTTTAGTTCATCAAGACACTAATAGTATAGTAGGAGAAAATATTAGAAAAAAAGGAGCAGACTTCAGTAAGGGATCAATAATAAGTCCAGGAATATTCATATCAGATAAAGATGCAATGTTGTTCGCTTCAATGGGATATAAGGAATTAAGTGTTAAAAAAAGACCATCAATTTCAATTATTTCAGTAGGTGACGAATTAATAGAGCCAGGTGAAGGCTGCAAAGATAATAAAATTTATTCTTCAAATGCTTATGGAATAAGTTCCTTACTTAAAAAATATGCCTGCCAGCCTATGATTTTGCCAATTACTCCTGACAATTTATCCGCGATCAAAGAGAGTTTAAATTATGCAGTTATGAATTCAGATTGTATAGTTACCTGTGGCGGTGCTTCAGTTGGATCCTATGACCTAGTTAGGAAAGCTGCTAGAGAATTAGGACTAAAAATGTTTTTTGAGAAAGTAAATATAAGACCGGGAAAACCTACATTTGCAGGGCTTTTAAAAAAGGTCCCAATGTTAGGACTTCCAGGCAATCCAGTTTCTTCATATGTATGCGCTAGGTTATTTTTAATTCCATTTATAAGTAGAGTTATTGGGTGTAAGGAAAAATACCCAATAATTTCTTCAGCAAAGTTATTCTCAGACCTCAAACAAAATGGTTCAAGGCAGCATTTTATGAGAGGAAATATAGAAATAAAAGATGGAGAGCAAATAGTGTATCTTAAAGATAGACAGGATAGCTCATTAGTCAAGACTCTACAGGAATCCAATTGTCTGATTATTCGTCCCCCCAATGATAAGGCCAAACGTGCCAACGAAATTGTAGACATTATGGAATTAAGATAGAAATAATATATGATCATTGACGGAAAGTGAGAACAATAGTAGAACAAATACAACTAGGAAAAACTTATGCTTACTCAAAAACAATTCGAACTTCTCACTTTTTTAGAAAAGAAAATAGGAACGTCTGGTATTGCTCCCTCTTTTGAGGAAATGAAACTAGCCCTAGGATTACGATCAAAATCTGGAATTCATAGGTTAATTTGTGCTCTTGAAGAAAGAGGCTTTCTAAAAAAGTTGCCGCATAGAGCTAGATCAATAGAGATACTTAGATCCCCAACCTCTCTTGTTAAAGCTAAGAATGGAACAAAGCCTCTTACAGAGGCTAACACAAAAATTTCTAGAGTAATACTAGAAGGAAATAGGACAATTCCAATAATGGGCCAAATAGCGGCTGGATCCCCAATAGAAGCAGTAAAAAACTCCTCTGATTTAATGGAAATTCCTGAGTCTCTTTTAGGTGATGGAAGCTATTTTGCTTTAAATGTGATTGGGGACTCTATGGTTGATATAGGCATAAATGAGGGGGATATAGCAATAGTGAGAGAAAAAAGTGATGCAAATTCTGGAGAGATTGTTGTTGCCCTTATAAATGAATCAGAGGCAACTCTTAAGAGGCTTAAAAAAGTTCCTGGTAAAATTATCTTAATAGCAGAAAACAAAAGATATCCTCCAAAGGTTTTTAACAAAGACACCCAAATAAGAATTCAAGGTGTATTGTCTGGAATAATTAGGAAATATAATTGAATACAAATTTTAAGTTTATTTTTTTGATAAATAAGGTATCAAATGTAAATAACTTTTCACAATTACTATTCAATTGATGCAGAAAATTTCTGAAGTAAATATAGTAACAAGATTTGCACCTTCCCCAACTGGCTACCTCCATATTGGGGGAGCTAGGACAGCTTTATTTAACTGGATGTATGCAAGAAAGTATTCTGGCAAGTTTTTACTTAGAATAGAAAATACTGATAAGGAACGTTCTTTTACAGAGGCAGAGACAGCAATTTTTCGTGGATTAGAATGGCTAGGATTGAACTGGGATGATAGTGTAATTTATCAGGTTGATAGGAAAGATCGTCATTTAGAAATAGCTGAATTATTAATGAAAAATGATCTTGCCTATAAGTGCTATTCTACGAAAGAGGAAATAGAAACCTATAAGAAAAATGCTTTACAGAAAGGCATATCTTCCAAATTTATATCTCCATGGAGAACAAAAAAGAGGACAAAAACTTGCATAAAATCTTATGTTGTTCGTTTAAGGGTTCCAGATAATGCTAAAACGGTTATTGAGGACCGTGTGCAAGGAACAGTATCCTGGAATAATAAAAATTTGGATGATTTTGTTTTACTACGCTCAGATGGTACTGTGACCTACAATTTAGCAGTAGTAGTGGATGATTTTGATTCTAATATATCGCATGTTATTAGAGGTGATGATCATTTGGCAAATGCACCAAAACAGAAATTAATATACCAAGCATTAGGTTGGCATGTTCCCATATTTGCCCATATACCACTTATCCATGGCTCTGATGGAAAAAAGCTTTCAAAAAGACACGGTGCAGTTGGTCTTGATTACTATCAGAAAAAAGGAATAAGCGCTCCTGCATTGCAACGATACCTCTCTCAACTAGGTTGGGATTCTGGCAACGATGATCTCCTAAGCACTAAACAATTAATCGAAAATTTCCAAATTGAAAACATCATAAAAAGTCCAGCTCGATTTGATTTAATAAAGTTAAATGACATATGTGGCAAAGTTATTCGAAATACTAGCGATGGAATTTTACTAAGCCAAATAGATGAATTTCTAGAGGTAGCTGAAGTAGAATCAAATGAGCTACCTGAAAAAGAATTATTAAGAAAATCACTTCCTTTTTTAAAAACTCGAGCCAAAAATCTTGAAGAACTATACAATGAAGCCAGTTTTCTACTACCAAATCAACCAAATAAAATTGAGGAAAATTGTTTGGAATTAGTAACTAGAGACTCATTATGTTTACTAAGAGAATTGACTAATAGACTTAACAACGTTATTTGGGAACGAGATTTTTTGAATAAAACCATCCATGATTTAGCTACTGAAAATCTGGTTAAATTTAAGGATATTGCTCAAATGGTAAGAATAGCAATGGTAGGAAAATTAAATTCACCAGGTATCATTGATATGATGCTTATATTAGGGAAGCTTGAAGTAGTTTCTAGGTTTAACAAGATGTGTGATATAGGAAAATGAATAAAAAAGATGTAAAAAAAAATGTGTTTGTCGATTTAGGTCACAAGAAAATTGAGCTTTCAATACTGTCTGGAACAATTGGACCAGATGTTATTGATATTAGAAAATTTTATAATGACAGCGAGCTCTTCACATTTGATCCAGGATTCACTTCAACCGCGGCTTGTGAGAGTGCAATCACCTTTATAGATGGCGATAAGGGTCAGCTACTGTATCGAGGCTATAATATAGAGCAACTAGCAAAAAAATCGAATTACCTTGAAGTATGCTATCTACTTTTATACGGAATTCTGCCAACGAAAGATGAACTCATAAATTTCACGCAGAGAGTAACCCGCCATACAATGCTACATGAGCAAATGATTTATTTTTTTAGAGGTTTTCGAAGGGATGCCCACCCAATGGCCATCATTTGTGGTGTTCAAGGTGCTATGTCATCATTTTATCATGACAGTTTAGATATAAATGATCCCTGGCAAAGGGAAGTCGCATCAGTTCGAATGATAGCAAAGCTTCCAACCATAGTAGCCTATGCTCACAAATATTCAACTGGCCAACCCTTTGTTTATCCAGATAACACCTTAGATTACTCAGAAAATTTTCTGTACATGTGTTTTTCTGTTCCAACTGAAAAATATGCTTCAAACCCAATTTTAAATAAAGCTATGGACCGCATATTCATTTTACACGCTGATCACGAGCAAAATGCTTCCACATCAACCGTACGACTAGCTGGATCATCAGGGGCAAATCCATTTGCTTGTATTGCAGCTGGAATAGCTTGCTTATGGGGGCCAGCACATGGCGGAGCAAATGAAGCTTGTCTTGATATGCTAAAAGAAATCGGCTCAGTAGACAAAATCCCAGCTTATATAAAACGTGCTAAAGATAAGAATGACCCCTTTCGGCTTATGGGCTTTGGCCATAGAGTATATAAAAACTTTGACCCAAGAGCTAAGGTTATGAAAGAAAGTGCCGATGAGGTTCTTAACCTTTTAGGAATAGAAAATAATGAAATATTGAGAGTAGCAAAGGAATTAGAGCGAATTGCTCTGGAAGATGATTATTTTATTGAAAAAAAACTTTACCCAAATGTTGATTTTTATTCTGGAATAATACTTGAGGCTATGGGTTTTCCAACTTCAATGTTTACACCAATATTTGCTCTGGCTAGAACTGTAGGGTGGATTTCTCACTGGATGGAAATGAATGCTGACCCTAATAAGAAGATAGGGCGTCCAAGACAATTATATACCGGTAGTTTTGGGAACTCATATATTGAAATCAATGAGAGATAGCTTATAAATAAGAAAATAATTTATAAATATTTTACTGGTTAATATAACTCAAAATTGTCTTGGCAGCTGCATGGCTGGGACCGCCTGTTTTACTTACTAGAGAGTCTAGTACCTTTACATGAAGCTCTTTTTGTTCAAGCAATAACTTTGGTTGAGTAAGTAATTCATTAATTGATCGAAATATATTGTCAACATTACATTCTTCGAATAGAAACTCTGGAACAATCTTCGTTCCTGAAATAATGTTTATTAAATTTGCACTTTTAATCAATACGAAACGCTTTAAAACCCTTTCAAACAAAAAGCCACAACGATAAGCTGTAATCATAGGAGTACCCGCACGAGCTAATTCTAATGAAACACTTCCTGAAGTCGCTAAAGCCAATTCAGAAAGAGTAAAGAGTGAATATTTGTATTCTTGGAAACCCTCACTTGTAAAATCTTCTTCAGCCATAATCTTAGCATTAATTTTTGCTTTTAAAACCTGTTCTCTTACTAATTTTGATACATGCAATGGAGCCGGGATGATGATTTCCAAATCATTAAATGTATGTTCCAGCCTCTTAATTACTGAAATAAAAATGGGAAGCATATATTTAATTTCTGTATTTCTTGATCCAGGGAGTATAGTTAGCGTTCTTTTAGTTGTATCTAGATTCATTTTAGATATAGCAAAATTTATTTTATTTTTATCTGGCAACCTTTGTCTGGCTACTGGGTGGCCTACAAAATCACAACTTAAACCAAATTTTTCAAAATATTCAGCTTCAAAAGGAAATAAAGCTAGAACATGATCGAAATATTGACTCATTTGCTTTGCTCTTAAAGGTCGCCATGCCCACACAGATGGAGCAACATAATGAATAATGGGAACAAATTTATCAATTTTCCTTAGTTTTCTAGCCAATCTAATTGAAAAATCTGGGCTATCAATTGTAATAACTAAATCAGGATTCCAAATCTTTACATACCTTGAAATTCCACCCAGTATAGCGAAGATTTTTGGGAGACTAGTTAAAACCTCAGTTAATCCCATCACTGCTAAATCTTTTATGTTATATAAACTTACCAAACCTTGTTTCTTCATCAAGGGACCACCTATGCCTTGGAACATAAGTTCTTCCGAAACATCACCTTCTGTATCTACATTTTTCTTCAACGATGAATTGTTCTGGAAAGCATGCTGCAAAGCTATCTCTTTTATCAAATTTGCACCAAGAGCATCTCCAGATAGTTCACCAGCAATAATCAAAATTTTTAACATAGTATCACCAGGAACTTAATTTAAACAGCTGTTATGAAGATATCTAACTTATTAGCTAGCTTAATCACTTTATCTTTTTCAATTATCACTACAGTATCTTTCTGTAATGCTATTCCCTCTAAGTTTGCCTTTTTCACCTTTTCAATAGTAGTTAAGCCAATCACTGGAACATCAAACCTTGTATCCTGATTAGATTTGATTCCCTTATAAAGAACCCCTGCACTTATAACATCTAACTGTCCCTTATTTTTAAACCCTTTTACAAAATCCAACATAGCATCAGTCCCAGGCAGTGTTTCAAGTCCCAAGCAGAGACCATTAGCAACTATTACAGACTGACCAATATCAGATTTTGATAAAATTTTTTGATACCCTACAGCCTTAATAATATCGTTTTTATCATCTAATGAGGGCTCTTTACTTGTCAAAATTCCTCCTGAAGCCAAGGATGCTGGTAATAATTCTAAGACCCCCCTTATATTAAATCCGTGGTTTTCAAAGAGGACACCAATCTTTCTAAGTACTTTATCATCTGTCTCCTGTAAAACTGGTTTTAAATTGGAAGAAAAAATATTATTTCGATCATTGGGCAAAGCATACTTGTTAATTGATCTAGTAATCTTCCCCGCAAAGACGACATCAAAAATGTTTCTCTTGCTCAACTCCAAAAATAAACCCTCTATATCTAGGGGGTTAAAATAAACAAATGGACTATTTTTTGGTATCTTCGCAGTTATCTTATGGGGGTAAAAAAAACATGCTTCAGCCCCACTCATCTCTACTTCCTTGAAGATGAGTTGAGGTAATTTTCCTTCACCAGAAATTATAGCGATTTTATCAAAGTTTGACATACTTTTAGATTTAGGGGGTCCCAACATTTTAACAATCATGGACTGAGAAGAGAGCGATCATTATCTCCAGTTATAAAAGTTAGTAACTTATCAACAAGGGGGTTACCATCTGGATTTATATCGTTTAAGCGTGATTTTAAAGTTCCTTTCTCAGAAAAAAGGTCTTCATAAGCTGTTTTTAAATCATTGATTACGGCTGTTTTAAATCCCTTACGTCTTAAGCCAACTAAGTTCAAACCCATTAAACGTGCTCTATCTCCATAGACCATCCCAAAAGGTATTACATCTTTATTGACCATAGATAGTGCGCCAATAAATGCACCCTCTCCAATTCGCACAAATTGATGCACTCCAGAAAGTCCCCCTACATGAACTCCATCCTCTAAAACAACATGCCCTGCTAGAGCAGCATTATTTGCTAGTATAATTCTATTACCTAATTTACAGTCATGTCCTACATGGCTTCCAAGCATAAATAAACAATCATTGCCCACCACAGTGACCCCCCCACCTCCAAAAGTACCAGGATTAATTGAAACACATTCCCTAATCTTATTAGAAGTTCCTATTATCAATTCACTGGTTTCACCAGAAAATTTTAGGTCTTGAGGTTGATGCCCTATAGATGAAAAAGGCCAAATCTTAGTCTTTGAACCAATAAATGTTTGCCCTGACAACGCAACATGACTTAATAATTCAACTTCGTCCTCCAGCTGAACGCCTGCTGGAATAGAACAAAACGGACCAATTAAACAATTTTTACCGATATGAGCACCTTCGTCAATTTTAGCACTAGAATGAATTTTGGTCGAAACATGAATAGTCATTGCTTAACCATCATCGCTGTAAAATCTGATTCTGCTACTAAAACCTTATTAGCTATTGCCTTTCCATTAAACTTCCACGTTTTACCCCTATTACGGATCACATTTACATTTAAATTCAAAACATCACCTGGCTCAACTGGTTTCCTAAATTTTGCCTTGTCGATTGACAAAAAATAGACAAGAAACTTGTGATCCATCAAACCCAAAGTCTTTGCTACTAATACTGCGGCAGTTTGAGCCATGGCTTCCACAATCAAAACCCCTGGCATTATTGGTTGCTCAGGAAAATGCCCGGTAAAGTGGGGTTCATTGAATGAAACATTCTTTATTCCAGTAGCAGTAGTGGATTGAGTTAGATTAATAACTTTATCAATCATTAAAAATGGATACCTATGAGGTATCAAACGCTTAATCTCATTTATACCTACGTCTAAATTGGTCTGGTTTTCATTATTTGTCATATAATTTCCTTTCAGAGGACTCTCACAATGTAATCTTCATAACAATCTCTTTGATATTTAAGTAAGAGGCATTCATATCAGTAATAACTCTCTCCGTGATGTTTATTCTAGAGTCATAAATCACACGCTGAAATGCTGGGGTATCGATGTCTATCACTAAGGTTGCTCCATAACCTTTCATAAACTGTTCAACAATAGGGATCATATAAATGTTGTAAAAATCTCGTTTCCATTTATTCCAATTCTGTTTAATTACTCTCTCCTTTTGTCGCTGATTAAGACGCTCTTTTTCCACTTTCTGATCAAAATCGTTTGACAATTGTAAAAACTCTTCCACCGGAAGGTTTTCACGCTCCTCAGTAAGCCTTTGTTCCTCGGCTATAAAGTAACCTTCTTCTTTTTCTGCTTCTAATCTTAAAATTTCTTCAGTTTCCTGCAGTTTCTGAATAATTGCTTTTCCAAGATTTGTTGAATTCAAGATACGCTCATGAGATATTACTAAAATACTACCGCGAATATTTTCACCAAACTCACTCCCCTCTTGTCCTAGGTTGTCTTTTTGAGACATAACTTGTGCTGGGGCCAAGACAAAAATTATTAGACAAACTAAGGAAATAAGAGAAGTCTTAATAAAGGCTATCACTGTGAAACCTAAAACTGTGAAGCAAGATTAAAACTGAAATTTTCCGTTTTATCTATACCGGATAGATACTGTTGTGGTTTAGCCCAATTAAATTGTAATGGACCTATTGGTGTTGACCAATAAAGAGTAAAACCCACAGAACTTCTAATATTACTATCAATACTTTTTAAATTATTCGGATCTACAGTCAGTCTTTTTTGATCATAACTCAGGCCCCACAATGATCCTGCCTCGGCAAATAATCCACCGTAAAAGCCTAATTCCTCAGGTAAACCAATTGGAAAATTAGCCTCAACACGCCCCACAGCAAATTTTTCCCCCCCTAATGGCTCGGAGCCTTCCCTAGGACCAATTTCACCATATTGAAAACCTCTCAACCGTCGTCCACCCAAAGAAAATCGGTCTGTAGTCCTAGAAAAACCATTTTGCATCTGGATCATACCAGCCTCAAATTCGCTAGTAATTGTAAGTCCATCATTAAAAAAAGATCTGTAGACCTTTCCTCTGGCAGAACCTTTGAGCAATGTATAATTTCCACTTAATCCCGAAATAGAAAAGTCAGATAGAAATAAATACCCACTTAGTGGTTTAATAATAGAATCTCTACCATCTTTTACATAACTGAAGGAAACTTCAGCATTTGAAAGTGTTCCAGCGTCATCTTTCAAAATTAATGAGTTTGTACTGCTTGGAACAACAATTTTTTCCTCTGATAATTTTAAAGATGTTATTAAGCGACTATCAGGGCCAAGACTAAATCCAAAGCCTGTTTTTACTGAACTCTCATTAGCTGTATAAGACGATTGCCTTGGCTCCAGATCTAAATATGTAAAATCTATACTTGCAGATAAGTCTCTATCCAGAAAAGCTGGTTCAGTGAACCCAAACTTTACCCGCTTATTACTAGCCGAAGTTAGTACTTCAAACAAAAGACGTTGCCCTTTACCAAGAAAATTTCTTTCAGATAAAGAAATTGTACCTGAGACCTCTGTATCAGTAGAATATCCAGCTCCAAAATTAAGTGAGCCTGTTGAGGCTTCTTCAACTTCTACAATAATAATGGCTTTTTCAGAACTTGAACCTGGTAAAACTGAAAGTCTTAACTCTTCAAAATATCCTAACGCCTTCAATTTCTCTTCAGTCTTCCGTATTAAGATTGGATTAAATGGGTCTCCTTCAGAGATTGAAAACTCGCGCCTTATTACTCTATCTAAAGTTTGATTATTACCTTTTATATCAATTCTCTCAACAAACAAGCTTGGCCCATTAAAGATACGAAAAACTATGTCTATGAACTGTGGGTCTTTAGTTTTTTTACTTTCGGTAGTAACCTTAGCAAAGGAAAAGCCCATACTATTTGCTTTGCTTTCTATATCCTGTCTCATTCGCTCTACTTTTGAGCCAATAAATGTTCCCCCTGCTTTGAGTGAAACTTTTGAAAAAAAAGGTTCTGGGTCTAATCCAGCTATGTCACTCACAATTTCTAAACTAGATATGTTGACTTTGCTGCCTTCAAAAACAGAATAGGTAAGATTAAAGTTGTTCCAATCACTTGATAAAGAACCAACAGAGCTTGTAACTTTCGCGTTTGCATAACCATTATCATGATAAAATCGTTCTAAAGCCTTCCTATCCTCCTCTTGTCTATTTTCAGAGTAATCATCTGAGGTAGATAAAAAAGAGAGGAAATTCCTTTGAGATGATGCTATTACAGATCGTAGTTTGGAATCACTGTAGTATTTATTTCCCAAAAATGTAATTGCCTTTATTTCTGTTCTAGGACCCTCATCTATTTCAAAAACTAGTCCTAGACCATCGCCTTCTAGCAGAACTTTCTTTGGAAATATTTTGGCATTAAACCTTCCCTTTTCTCTATACAACTGAAGTAATTGGCGCACATCTTCATCAATTACTCCTTTACTAAAGGTACTTCGAGCCTTACTTTTGATTACTTGTCTCAAAAAGGTAGATTTGAATATCTTATTCCCCTCAAAACTGACTGCATCAAGAAAAGGGTTTTCGATAACGGATATAATTAAGCGATTCCCCACTGGGTTTAGTTTAACATCTTGAAATAATCCAGAGTCACTTAATCTCCTAAATCCATTATTAATATCCCTAGCCGAAAGAGATTTCTTTGTAGATAGTCCAGAAAGTGCCCGAATTGTTTCAGGTGAAATGTTTGAATTACCAGATACTACTATTTGACTTATATTAAATTGACCAAAGGCCTGTGTAGTGAAAGACACTAAGAAAAAAACACTCAGTAAGATTTTAATATTTTTAAGATGATATAAAGGCTTGGCCATATATAAACCCCTCAAAATTTAATTAATTTGTGTTATTATAATACTATTTATTATAAAATTATACGTAATAAATCGTTATACGTTGCAAATAACATTAAACATAATATTAAAGCCAGTCCAAATGCCATAAATGCTCGCAAAAATAACTCTGAAGGCATAGTGCCAACTATTTTTTCATAGGCTAAGAGCATTAAATGTCCTCCATCTAATACAGGTAAGGGAAACAAGTTTATAACAGCAATACCAGTTGAAATAAGGGCTACAAGACTGAAGAATGGTACAATACCATTTTTAGAAACGTCAGTTATAGCGTGAGCAATTCCAATTGGACCAGTGAGGTGTTTGGCACTTATAGATCCTCTAACCATTTCAATAAGTCCATTTATGGAACTATAGATTACTTTCCAGGTAGTAAGAATACCCAGCTTTAAAGAAGTAAAAATGTCTGGAGAAATTCTCTCTGGTTCAAGAGCAAAGCCACCAACAATACCAATTCTTAAAGTCTCCTCCAACTTACCATCCGCAGATTCAATGGGCCGATTTTCTGGCATAATCTTTTTCTGAATCTCCATTCCATTTCTCCAGATATTCAATAATAATGGCTTTCCAGATGAAGCTTGAACAACTTGCTTTAGTTCAGAAAAGGAAACTATTCTTCTTCCGTCCACCTTCAATATTAAATCGCCAATCATAATCCCCGCGCGTGAAGCCGGAGATAATATCTCAATATCTTTAACTATTGGTTGAAAAAGGTTTTTAGTCTTAACTAAGAATATCTTTTCATCTCTTTGAATATGAAGCTCTAGCCCCCCCTGATCTGCAACTTCACCATAGACACGCAAAATATCAGAGAAGCTATTTGCTGTTACTCCATTTACGGCCAAGACTGTGTCACCTTTTTTAATATCTAAATTTTGGAAAGGCATAGAGTCTACTTTGCCAATAATTGGTTTATCGTTAGCGACACCATTAAAAAATGTCAAAACTGAAAAAACCACAATTGAAAAGCCTATGTTCGCAAAAGGTCCAGCTAAAACTGTAAAAAACCTGGCCCAAATAGGTGCATTATGAAATTCTTTCTTTGAAGAACTTTTTTTAAAAGCCGATTTAGTCATTGAACTGGGATCTGAGTCACCTTCAAACCTCACAAATCCTCCTAAAGGAAGTAAAGAAAGTTTCCAAATTACTCCAGACCTATCTCTAAACCAAAAAATCTTTGGACCAAAACCTATGCTAAATTCCTTCACCCCAATACCACACTTCTTTCCAACATAAAAATGTCCAAATTCATGAATAAAAATAACAAGTGAGAAAGCCCCTACTACTGATAAAAAGCCAACAAATGACGTCCCAAAAAATTCCAATACTTTTTCTCCTATGTGCCAGTTTAATTTAAGCTAATCTCTGATGCTATTATTCTTACCATGTTATTTATTTCAGAGACTTCATCAATTGACCCTGGAGATCTATGTTGCAAGCTGATCATCTCCGGAAGCGTTAATACCCTTTCAACCAAACAACTAATGTCTAAAAAACCTATTTCACCAGATATAAATCGGTCAAGAGCCACCTCTTTAGCTGCATTAAAGACTACCCCTAATCCACCGTCAGTCTCAAGTACAATATGTGCTAAACGCAGTGCTGGAAACCTTTGATAGTCTGGTGCTTCAAATGTAAACTTACCTTGAGCAGCAAAATCAATCTCATTAATGTTTGCAGGTTTTCTATTAGGATAGTTCAACGTATGAGCAATAGCACAGCTCATATCATGCGGACCAAGTTGAGCTATTGTTGAATTATCACAAAAACAAACCATTGAATGTATTAAAGATTCTGGGTGCACAATAACATCTAACTGCTCAGGTTTCAATTGAAAAAAGTACTTTGCTTCAATAAGTTCCAACGCTTTATTAAACATTGTAGCACTATCAATGGAAATCCTTTGCCCCATACTCCATGTAGGATGAGCAAGTGCTTGCGATAGTTTTGCCCTTTTCATTTCACCAATTGTCCAGTTCCTGAATGGTCCACCACTTGCTGTAAGAATTACTTTCCTTACTGACTTAAGGTTCTCCCCGCTTAGGCATTGAAATATAGCGTTATGTTCGCTATCCACAGGTAAGATAGTTGTCTGATATTTTTCTGCAGAATCTATTACCAATTTTCCAGCACAAACTAACGACTCTTTATTTGCTATAGCCACAGTTTTGCAATTCTTTATGGCCTCCAAAGTGGGAGGAACACCATTATAACCGATTATAGCTGAAAGAATCCAATCAGAACCCATTTTGGAAGTCTCAACTATCGCATCTGGGCCACTACAAACCTCTATTCCATATGGGATCAAAGTATCTTTAAGTTTAGGCAAATTGTCATGATTAGCAGTTACTACCCGCTCAACATTAAACTCAATGGCGTCCTTACAAAGCTGTTCAATATTATTATTCCCTGTAATAGCTCTAACTTGGATAGAGTCTTGCCCTCTTTGCTGACGTATTACTTGTAAAGCACTCTGACCTATTGAGCCTGTGGCTCCAAAAATTATAACTCTCATAAGCTTACTAATCTTTCAACCTAAACCCCAAAACCAAGTGCAATTATCAAACTGTAGCCAAAAACTGCTCCCAGAAGTGAATCCATCCTATCAAACACTCCACCATGGCCTGGAATAAGTCCACCACTATCTTTCAAAGATAATCTTCGCTTAGCATAGCTTTCCAGCAAATCACCTATTTGTGAACAAAAGCACAGAAATACAACCAATATTGCCTCTAAAATCATATTTTCGGCAAAACCTCTAAAAATTATTGCCCAAACTATAAGAGATAAAAAATTAGCTCCAAAAAGTCCTTCCCAAGTCTTATTAGGTGATACACTCGGAGCTATTTTATTTCTACCAAACAAATTACCAAAAATGTATCCACCTGTATCTGAAGCTATAACAATTGAGATTAAAAACAATGGCTGTTCTATATTTAATTGACTAGGTACTCCACAAATAAATGTCAGGAACAAATACTGGGATATAAAAATATATGATAGTGAAAGCAACCTGAGCCACCTGAAAGTTTTAGGATAAGAACCAATAATCAGTACTAAAATAAATAGTAAAATAACGAAAAGAGTATTTGAAATAAAAAGAGCTTCTACTATTCCTGCAGCTGGTAGAACTAAGAAAAATTTATTAGCTCCGTAGCCCCCAAAGTTTTTTAAAACTTCTGAATAAAGGAGAACTGATATGAGGCCACATAATATGACTACACCGATAGGCCCAAAATAGAACGAAACAAAAACTATTGAAATTAAAATTATTGCTGATACTAGTCTTAAAGAAAAGTTTGACAACATTTTATACTTTCAATATGTCTTCCTGCTTTGCTTTTAATAAGTCATCAATTTCAGAAATAAAAGAGTTAGTAAGTTCTTGAACTTCATCGGACCAAAACTTCTCATCATCTTCTGACATTCCACCAAGTTTAAGCTTTTTAATCTTGTCCATACCATCTTTACGAACATTTCTAACAGCTACTTTGCCTTGCTCAGCAAATTGAGCCGCCAGCTTCGATAGTTCTTTTCTTCTTTCCTCATTAAGTTCAGGAATTGGTAACCTCATCAGAGCACCTTCAGTAACTGGGGTTATTCCAAGACCAGATGTCATTATACCCTTTTCTACTGCGGCTATATTTTCTTTATCCCAGACGTTCACTGTAAGCAACCTAGGTTCAGGAACATTAATTGTGGCACACTGATTAATTGACATTTTTGATCCATAAACCTCAACATATATATTATCCAATATTGAAGCAGAAGCTCTACCTGTGCGTAGTGACTGGAAATCTCCCCGCACTGATGCTAAAGCTCCCTGCATTCTCTTATCTATATTGCTTAGATCAAACTCAGCGTCACTCATTTTTGCCCTCTAATTTTGAGAAGGTTCGACTAATGTGAACCGTCCATTACCTAGTATCACTTCTTTCATACCACCAACTTTTTTTAGAGAAAAAACAACTATTGGTATCTTATTATCTCTAGCTAAAGCAATTGCAGAAGCATCCATAATTTTTAAATTCTTTTGTAATACTAAATCATATGAAACTCTATCATATCTTATAGCGTCTTGGTGAGTTCTAGGATCTTTATCATAAATACCATCAACTTGTGTCCCTTTAAATATAGCCTCACATTGCATTTCTGTAGCCCTAAGAGTCGCCGCAGTGTCTGTCGTAAAATAAGGATTACCTGTTCCCGCAGCGAATATACAAACACGCTTCTTTTCTAAATGTCTTACTGCTCGCCTTCTTATGTAAGGTTCACAGATTTCGTCAACAGAGATTGCTGACATTACTCTGGTATATATCCCATGACTTTCAAGGGAGGACTGAAGTGCCAATGAGTTCATTATCGTGGCCATCATTCCCATATAGTCAGCTGTGGTCCGCTCCATTCCTTGAGCACTACCCTGAAGTCCTCTAAATATATTCCCTCCACCTATCACCATACAGATTTCAACGCCTAATCTGTGAACATCAATAATTTCTTGAGCCACTCTTTCTACCGTTGGGGGATCTAAGCCAAACTGAGAGTCACCCATTAGGGCCTCTCCAGATATCTTAATAAGTACTCTAGAATATTTACTTGCTACATTATTAATTTTTTTTCCCTCACGACAAATCTTGGCCTTTGTAATGAAAAATCTAAACTGATTTTAATTCATAGCAGTTTTTTTGACTTCCTCGACAAAGTCATCAACAGGTTTCTCTATCCCTTCTCCAACTTCATATCGAATATAGCCTAATATTTCATTACGATTAAGCTTTAAAACCTCAGATACCTTTCTGTCCGAATCCATAACAAAATTCTGATTAACCAAAGTTATCTCACTCACAAACTTCTTTAGTTTTCCTTTTACCATATTCTCAATAATTTCAGATGACTTTCCACTTTCCTTAGCCTGCTCTGAATAAACCTTTTCTTCCCTTTCCAAAACATCAGCGGGCAGATCATTTTCTCTCAAGGCCAAAGGATTGCAAGCGGCGACGTGCATCGCCAAATTCTTGCCTAACGTTTCATCAGCGGAAGATAAGGCAATAAGAACACCTATTTTACCTAATTTGTCACAAACACTGTTATGGACATATGAGTAAATGAACTCTGAGTCTAGCCTAGAATAACGCCGAATATTAATCTTCTCACCAATCGAGGCCACTTTTTCTATTAAAAGATTTTCAACTGTTTTGCCCTGAACCTCTGCAAGCAGCAACTCATTTAGATTAGATACATTTTTGGGAATCTCAAGTAATGACTGTACCATCCCTTGAAATTCGTTATTTTTTGCAACAAAATCAGTCTCACAGTTAACTTCCAAGATTGAAGCACTTTTCCCAGATACGCTGACACCAATTAAACCTTCAGCTGCAATTCTCCCTGACTTCTTCTGGGCTTTAGCTAAACCTTTTTGCCTTAACCAATCTGACGCAGCTTCAAAATCTCCACCACTTTCTACCAATGCTGTCTTGGCATCCATCATACCAGCCCCGGTCGAGTCTCTTAAGTCTTTAACCATTTTTGCAGTAATCACCATATATTTCAGTCTCCTCCTTGACTCATTGTAAAAAAGAACTCTCTCTTCTGCTATATCTATAGAGTTTTTCCTTTAAAAAAATTACATTTTTACATATCTTTTTTACTACTGTTGACTGCAGTTTCGTCTGCAGTTGGCCCCTTTTTTGTTGATGTAGGTTTTTTTTCAGATTTATTTTTATCAGCTTTTGCTTTTAACTCTGGATTTATTCCAGAGAGCTTTTTCTTTATGGCTTTTTGCGAATTTTCAGAAGTTGCTGTTTTTTTGCTAATCACTTCGGAAGCTGGCGTTTCTAAGTCTTTTGTATCATCCTTGTTTACTTTTATTTTAGTCTCACTTTCTTTTTTAGAAACTATAGTAGCATCAGAACCCACATTGGCTGAATCATTAGTTAAATTGGTAGAAGACCCCTCAGATTCAATCAACGGATCAGACTTAACTGACGTACTCTCCCCACTTACCGGGTTAGGCAAATCTTCAGAGCCTTTGGTAGACTTCATTGCTTTGACATTCGCTTCATCACTTTGTAAGGCAACTGTATTTCCTTCTGTTTTTACAGGTTCAATTTCCTCTGTAGCAGAATGAACAGATTCACCAATATCAACCCCAGCCGCAGCCAATTGATTAGTCATTCCAGCCAGTGCAGCTTTTGCTACAAGATCACAATAAAGACTAATCGACCTTGCAGCATCATCGTTACCAGGTATTGGGAAATCAATATTCGTAGGATCAGAATTTGTATCGAGTATAGCAATCACTGGAATTTTTAAGTTTCTTGCTTCCTGAATCGCTAAAGATTCTCTGTTAGAATCTATAACAAACAATAGATCAGGCAACCCTCCCATCTCCCTTATTCCTACCCAGTGAAGCATTTAGCTTTATCTGTTCTCTTTCCAAATTTAATCTTTCTTTTTTAGTAAGACCTGTAGCTCCATCAGAAAGTTGCTCATCTAATTTTTTCAGCCTAGAAATAGAGTTAGATACAGTCTTCCAATTGGTTAGAGTGCCTCCTAACCATCTATGGTTCATGTAATATTGGGCACTCCTTTCAGCAGCCTCTGAAATTGCCTTTTGAGCTTGACGTTTTGTTCCTACGAAAAGTATGGAGCCCCCCTTTGCAACTGTATTATGTACTGAATTAAGTGCTAAATCTAAAAGTGAAAATGTTTGGGTCAAATCAATTATATGTATGCCATTTCTAACACCATAAATATATTCCTCCATTAAAGGATTCCAACGGTGGGTTTGATGCCCAAAATGAACACCTGCCTCAAGCAACTCTTTCAACGAATACTCTGGTAAAGCCATGACTAATCCCTTTCCGGTTTTTACCTCGATGAGACGCATCATAGAACCGGTAGACGCTTAAAGCGCCATTAGTCTCATCTGTTAAATTTTTTGAGGAAGTACCTCATTTAAGTCTGACTTTCAAGCTCCATTTTTGTTATTTAATAAATTACTTTATGAACGCAGTAAAAGTGCTCTATAATGCTTCATTGTTCTTTTTAAATTATACTAACCAAAAGCAATAGATAAATACTGAAATTCGAATAGGAAAGAATGTGAAAAAACCATCAAAATCTAACCCTAATATTCTGCAGCGCATTCGTTCAAACTTTCTAACAGGATTAGTACTGATTACACCTATTGTACTAACACTTTACATAGTCTGGGGTGCCATTAATTTTATTGACGACAAGGTAGTCCCTTGGTTACCTACAAAATATAACCCAGCGACATATATTGGAAAAGATCTACCCGGACTAGGAGTTCTCACTTTTCTACTTTTCACAACTCTTGTTGGGATGGTAACTAAGGGCTTTTTTGGAAGGCAGCTTATCAAATTCTGGCAAAGCCTAGTTGACCGAACACCAATTTTTAGATCAATTTACAATGCAGTTAAACAGATAGCAGAAACCGTTTTTACAAAATCAGAACAAACTTTCCAAAGTGCTTGTCTGGTAGAATATCCTCGAAAAGGAATATGGGTAGTCGCATTTGTGTCTACAGAATCTAAAGGTGAGATAAAAGTCTCTGTAGGGAAAAAAGACCTATTAACTATTTTTGTTCCAACAACACCAAACCCAACATCAGGATTCCTTCTTTTTGTGCCAAAGGATGATATCATTTTGCTCAAAATGTCAGTGGAAAATGCTGCTAAGTTAGTAATATCAGCAGGCTTAGTCGTTCCTGAGCATCCAGGTTAGGATCAAACATATATTATGATTCGCTCTAGCACGATTTTTCTCGAATCGAATAAAGAGTGAAAAGGTTGCCAAATTTCCAGTTTAAAGTATTAAGCGTTAATGGTTTTAGTCAGAGACCGCGTAAAAAATAAGAGCAGCTCTCTGAAATTCAATATCATGTAGAGAATAAAGCGTTTTATAGAATATTTGGTATGCAATGCTTTTAAACTTATTTCATAAAAAAACACTTTACCTCTCACCATCTTTTGGGATATGGTTTATTACTGCTCGATAGGTTTCTTGCCTGTATGAAACCTGCCTCAATAACTAGCGCCCTCTTTAGAGGGCGTTTTTTTTTCAGCCATTCTTGCTAGACTCTTCACAATTTTTTTAACTTTATTCATTTTTGATTCATTGTCATCCCATGTAGCAGATATAATAATCATATTTTCTTTTACTTTAATCCTAGATTTATTACTTTCTATGAAAGTCATTAAACTATCCGGGTTTGCAAAATGATTATTATGAAAGCTTAAAGAAAGCCCTAGTGATCCAACTCTTAAAACCTCAATTCCAGCACGTAAGCAAAAATTCTTAATAGTCATCACATCTACTAATGTATTAATCTCATTAGGAATAGGTCCAAACCTATCTCTAAGTCTTTCACAAAAATCACCTAATTCACTGTCACTACCCATAAGAGATAATTCTCTATAAAGGGTTAATCTTAAATTCAAATCTGTAACATAACTTTCAGGTATTAGAACTGGTACATTTAAATCTATCTGAGGAGTCCAACTTTGTTTTTCACTATCAGAGGCTAAGCCATCAGTTTTCAACTTTTTAATCGCATCTTTTAGCATACTTTGGTACAACTCATATCCAACTTCCCGAATATCTCCAGATTGTTGATCACCCAAAAGATTTCCTGCACCTCTTATGTCTAGGTCTTGACTAGCAAGTGAAAATCCTTGCCCAAGAGAATTTATGCTTGCTAGAATTTTTAAACGTTTTTCACCCTGAGGGGTCATTTGTTTCTCACGATCATAAGTCAGATAACAGTATGCTCTTGTTTTAGACCTCCCAACCCTACCCCTTATTTGATATAATTGAGAGAGGCCAAACATATTAGATCGATAGACAATTAACGTATTTGCGTTGGGAAAATCTAACCCACTTTCCACAATAGATGTTGATAATAACAAATCTATCTTCCTAGATAAGAAATCATTCAAGACTTCATCTAATTTTGTGCCTGAAAGCTTTCCATGCGCTACTTTTACTGATACTTCAGGAACTTGATCTTGTAAGAAATCCTTTACAAAAGGAATATCAGAAACTCTGGGTACAACAAAAAAACTTTGCCCTCCTCTGTTTTTTTCACGTAATAAGGTCTCTCTAATTACCACAGAGTCAAATTCCATAACAAAAGTTCTTACTACTAATCTATCTACGGGTGGGGTAGCGATTATTGAGAGATCTCTGACGCCTGTAAGAGATAACTGTAATGTCCTAGGTATAGGCGTGGCTGTTAATGTTAAAACATGAACACTAGATCTGAATTTTTTTAAGACTTCTTTATGGGAAACACCAAAATGCTGTTCCTCATCTACCACCAATAAACCTAACTTTTTAAATCGGATAGTCTCTGATAAAAGTGCATGGGTTCCGATAACAATATCTGCCACACCAGTCTTTACCTTATCTATAACAGATAATTTTTCCTTGGCCTTTTCAAAGCGGGTCAATCTTTCAATGTGAATGGGTAGATCTTTGAACCTTTCAACAAATGTTTGATAATGTTGCCTTGCTAGTAAAGTAGTTGGAGCTAATACAGCCACCTGGAAACCATCTAGCGCTACTACAAGTGCTGCCCTTAGAGCCACTTCCGTTTTTCCAAACCCAACATCACCACAAATCAATCGGTCCATTGGAAAACCTGACGAAAAATCACTAAGTACTTCTCTTATTGCTAAATTTTGATCTTCAGTCTCTTCAAATTGAAATCTGGAACAGAATTTTTCCCAAATAGAGGAATCTGGTAAGTGGATTGCACCCTTGTTCATTTTACGTTTTGCGGCTATTTCAATTAAACTCTCTGCAAGTTCATTAATCCTTTTTTTGGCCCTAGACCTTCGATCTTGCCATCCTAAACTCCCTAATCTATCTAAATCACCAACTTCCTGCCCATATTTTGAAAGCAAGTTCATATTTTCTACTGGAAGAAAAAGTCTGTCTTCACCTAAATATTGAATTATCAAGCAGTCATGTGGAGCTCCAGCAGCCATGATAGTTTTAAACCCTACGTATTTCCCCACACCATGATCAACATGAACAACTAAGTCCCCAACACCTATTTCAGAGAAATCCTGAAGAGGATTTTTTACTTTTCTTTCATACTTTTTTTGCCGAAAAAGCCTCTTTCCTAAAATATCCTGCTCCGATATCACTGTTAATCCCGGAGTGTTAAAGCCATTTTCAATTGGGAGAATTCCTATACCAATTTGCTTATCAGACTGTTGACTTTTACTTAAAAATTTGTGCTGGTTAGTTAATCGGTCCCATATGCAAGAATCAAAAATTACTAACTCCACCAAACCTTGGTCGTTAAGTAATTTTTTTAACCGCTCCAATGACCCCATAGAGTACGCAGCTATTGAAACTAGCCTTCCCTGTTCTTTTTGCTCAGATAAATAGTTGGCTAACCTTTGGAAAAGATCTATACCTTCTGTCTGTCTTTCAATACTAAAGTTCTTACCAATATGACCACCAAAGTTTAAATCTGGATCAAATTCTGGGGTTTCAAATTGTGTGAAATAAATTTTTCGAAAATCCTTTGTAATTCTCTTCCAAATCTTTTCATCAATATAATGATTCAAAGGATCAATTGGATTAAAAACAGAATTAAACTTATTATCTCTACTACTATTAGACTTCCTCATTTCATAATAATCTAATACTTGCTTCTTCCGCTCGTTAAAAAGGAGCTGATAATTAGAGTCAAAAGAAATAATTGGATTAGGAATGTAATCAAACAATGTATTCATTTCTTCATAAAAGAAGGGTAGCCATTGCTCATACCCAGGAAAAATCTGTCCAGATAAAACTGAACTATAAAGATAGTCTGATTTATCCGGGGCACCAAAATTCTTTAGGTAATTTTTTTTAAATAATGATATATTCTCAGTAGCTAAGCATACTTCCCTTACTGGGGTAAGAATGATATTATCTTTTATAGATTCTATACTTTTTTGATCTGCTATTGAAAAAAACCGAGCATTCTCCAAAAGGTCACCGAAAAAGTCAAATCTTACTGGAAAAAGGGCCAACGGAGCAAAAATATCAATAATGCCTCCCCTGATAGAAAATTCTCCAACTTCCATAACTTTTGCCGTTTCCAAATACCCAGAAAAATTCAAAAATACTTTCAACTTTGATATGTCTACCTGTTTTCCTATTTTTAATTCAAAATAAAGTTCTTGAATATGCTTGAGGGGTAATACCTTTTGAGTAATCGCATTTATAGTAGTTATTATAAGTCGTTTTTTGTTTCTGATGTTACTGAGCGAAGATAAGGTAGCTAATCTCTCTGCTTGAATTGAAAGTTGAGGTCCTGAACGATCAAACGGAAGACAGTCCCAAGCAGGAAAATAACTTATCTCAATATCTGGATAGAAAAAATTTAATGCTGCTCTTAGAAGGCTAGCCCTTTTGTCGTCCCTGGCTATATGTAAAATATTATCAAAGCTATCATTGAATAAGGTACCAAGAAGAAACCCGTCGTAGCCTTCAGGAACTCCAGACACATTCAGTTCTTTAGTTTTTTCGAATACTAAGTTTTCAATAATTTTACTAATCATAAGTTCCAAATAAATTGCATAATCCTAAAAAATCTTATTTTCATTATTAAACCATGGTCCTATTTTTAAAATTTGTTTTAAATATTTGCTTTTTCCTTAAATAAATACTTGATTTCTATTATAGTCTAATGTTGTGTTGATTTAATGTTAAGAGAGAGTTGTTTTAATGAACACCTATGTTACAGATTTTCCTGCACGAAGGGGAAGGAGACTCCGAAATACACTTTGGGTCAGAAACTTGACAGCAGAATCCCATGTAACAGTTAATGATCTAATATGGCCAGTATTTGTCAAGGAAGGTACTAATATAATTGAACCGGTGCAAGAATTACCTGGTGTTTTTAGGTATAGTATGGACACCCTTGTTGATCAAGTCACTAAAGCATCAGATTTAGGCATAGTATGCATAGCTATTTTTCCGTGTACTCCTGACAGCCTAAAAACTGCTGACTGCCAAGAGGCTTTAAACCCGAATAATTTAGTGAACAAAGCCACCCGATTGATAAAAGAAAAAGTACCCAACATGGGTATTATGCTAGATGTTGCCTTAGACCCATACAATTCTTTAGGCCATGACGGTCTTGTCAGGAACGGTGTAATTGTAAATGATGAAACATTAGATGTGTTGAGTAAGCAGGCTCTTATCCAGGCAGAGTCAGGTGCAGATATTCTAGGCCCCTCCGATATGATGGATGGTAGAGTAAAAGTCATACGAGATGCTTTAGAGATGAAAAAGTTCCATAATACGCTTATCCTGAGCTACTCTGCAAAGTTTGCCTCCAGTTTTTATGGACCATTCAGGGCAGCAATTGGTTCTTCAGGAAACTTAACTGGTGATAAAAAAACTTATCAACTCGATTACCGTAATGCTGAGGAAGCTTTGAAAGATGTGGCTTTGGATATCAGAGAAGGTGCAGACATGGTTATGGTCAAACCTGGTATGCCCTACCTTGATATATGTAGACAAATTAAAAATCAATTTAAAGTGCCAACATTTGCATACCAAGTGTCAGGAGAATATGCTATGATAGTACGAGGGTCAGAGCAGGGTTTTTTTGATAGAGAAAAAGTTATTTTGGAGACTATTTCTTGCTTTAAAAGAGCAGGCTGTGATGGAGTTTTGACATATTTTGCTCTGGAGTTAGCAAAAATACTAAATGAAGCTAAAATTAGCTAAAGGACTGGGCAGAACGCTAGTCAAAAGAGTAGCAAAATTAATTCAGAATTGGTTAAATAATCTTAATTTATTTAAAATAGGAGAATCAACATATGAAGAGCCTAACACGCCGAAAGCTGCTAATTGGAAGTATATCTCTAACAACATTAGGAAGTACTTTAGGATGCAATGCTAGGCAAGCTGAGTATGCTGGGAATGAAATTTTAACAGATTCCGAAGACTCCTTAACAACACTATTTAACGTTGCACCAGAAGCCCAGGATATATACGAGAAATCTGCTGGAACACTTATAATGCCCCGTGTAACAAAAGCAAGTTTTATGTTTGGAGGAACCTATGGTGAGGGTGTTTTAAAAATTGGGGGGGAGCTCCAGTAGACTTCTATTCTGTAGCATCGGCTTCTTTTGGTTATCAATTAGGAGCAATTCAATATAGCCACGTGATTTTCTTTATGACCGAAGATGCCCTAAAAACATTTAGACTAACAGATGGATGGGAAATTGGTGCTGACGCTGAGGTGTTTTTTAGAAAATCAGGCGTATCTTTAGGAGTCACAAACAATACATTGACTAAACCAATTTATGCTATTGTGTTTGGTCAACGTGGAGTTATTGCTGGTGCTTCATTAGAAGGGGCAAAATATTCAAGACTAATAAGGTAAAGTTAAATTACCGTAACCTCTTAATCAAACTTGAGGTGTCAAATCTGCCACCTCCCATGTCTCTTACCTCAGAATAAAATTGATTAACCAAAGCAGTGATTGGTAATTTAGCCTCATTAAAGTTAGCCTCATCCAAACAGATATTGAGATCTTTTTTCATCCAATCTACTGCAAACCCAAAGTTAAATTTGTCTTCTAACATGCTAATACCTCTGTTATCCATTTGCCAACTACCTGCCGCTCCTTTTGAAATAACCTCAATCACCTTTTTTCCATCTAAATTAGCTTTTTTTGAAAAATGTAGCCCTTCAGCTAGGGCCTGTAGCAATCCAGCAATGCAAATTTGGTTTACCATCTTAGTTAATTGACCAGATCCAGATGGGCCCATCAAAGAAGAAAATTTTGAATAATGAGAAATTATAGGCTTAACTTTGTTATAATTCTCTTCAGTTCCACCACACATGATTGTAAGCTGGCCACTATCGGCACCGGCCTGCCCCCCAGAAACTGGTGCATCCACAAATCCTACTCCATTTTTGTCTGCATACTTGCCTAACTCTCTTGTTACTTTTGCAGAACAAGTAGTATGATCTACGACTAAGGATCCTTTCCTCATCGAATTAAGCGCACCATTGTCTCCTAACAGGACAGCTTTTAGATCATCATCGTTACCTACACAACATAATACAAAATCTGCATCTTTAGCTGCCTCTGAAGGACTTTTAGCCATACTACCTTTATAAGAATCCAACCAATTTTTTGTTTTATGAGTCGAGCGATTATAAACAGTTAAGTCATATTTTTTTGAAAGATGACCAGCCATTGGGAACCCCATTACTCCTAGGCCTAAAAAAGCAACCTTTGACATATTCACCTCCCAAAATTAAAAGAATAAGGACTACGTTAGTTTAAAATCATTCAGGGTCAAGTAGGACTTTAAATATGCCAAGGTTTTTTAGATTTTTTGTAATTTTTTCTTTTGTCTTGTGCCTATTTTCTTTTGGTTCATTAATCCTCCTAGTCTTTTTAGCAAGTAAATCTATACCAAACTATAATCGGACTGTCACAAGTGCTCTCATCGATAGTGAAATAAAAATTTCAAGGAACGAATACGCCGTTCCAAATATTCAAGGCAAAACTAATGGGGACACCTTTTTTGGTCTAGGTTATATCCATGCCCAGGACCGATTGTGGCAAATGCTTCTGTTAAGAAGAACAGCACAAGGTAAACTCTCTGAATATTTTGGAGAAGAGACACTAGAAACAGACATACTCATGCGAACCCTGGATATTTATAATAAAGCTCACAAAAGTACTTTTCATATTTCACCAGAAAGCCTAAAGATTATTGACTCATATTCTAAAGGAGTTAATCAGAGACTAATAGACATAAGTGAGAAAGGCTTGGGTCGAGGAACACCCAATTTATTTTTTTTTCCCGCCAAAGGTGGCTCCTTGGACGCCAACAGATAGTATCGCAATATTAAAACTCTTGGCTCTACAAAATAATGACAGTGCCAAAAAAGAAATTACCCGGCTGAGCCTACTAAAAAATGGAATTACTACAAACAGGTTAGTAGACTTATTTCCAGATATTCCCAATTTATCAAAATCCACAACTTTTTTAAGCCTTAAAAAACACGTCAAAAGCTAATTTAAGAATACTAGAACAAGAAGATAATAAATCAAAAAATATCTCCAATAACTCTCTATTAAGTGAAACCATTTCTCAGATTAATGCTTCAAACATCTGGGCCTCATTACCCCCCTAGGGACAGCTTCTGGCAGTACAATTA
>JBJLFU010000018.1:0-21671 GCA_045565235.1 Paracoccaceae bacterium
TCGCCGTTGCTCCAGGTAATGGAGAAATCAGTATCCCACCTGTTTCAGTCTGCCACCATGTATCGACCACTGGGCATGAATCTTTACCAACCACTCGACTATACCACTCCCAGGCCTCAGGGTTAATAGGTTCACCTACAGTTCCCAAAACTCTCAAACTAGATAAATCACACTTTTCAACAAAACTGTCTCCTTGTGCCATCAAGGCCCTTATTGCTGTCGGCGCTGTATAAAATTGGTTCACTTTATACTTTTCACATACTTGCCAAAAACGTGAGCTGTCTGGATACGTAGGAACTCCTTCAAACATTAACGTGGTCGCCCCATTTGCCAGTGGGCCGTAAACAATATAACTATGACCAGTTATCCATCCTACATCTGCAGTACACCAATAAATATCATCAGCCTTATAATCAAAAACATACTGGTGAGTTATAGAAGCATATACAATATAGCCACCATTAGAATGCTGAACTCCTTTTGGTTTACCTGTTGAACCTGAGGTATACAATATGAATAAAGGATCTTCTGCCCCCATTTCTTCGGGCAAACATATTTCGGATGCTTGATCAGTAAGGTCTCTATAATAATGATCCCTTCCATCCTTCATAAGGATCTGCGCACCTGTCCTCTCTACAACTAATGTTTTTCGATCCCCTGCAATTTCTAAGGCTCTGTTAACGTTCTCTTTCAAAGGCACAGGTTTTCCACCTCTTGGCCCCTCATCAGCTGTTACAACTAGTTTTGCGCCACAATCTGTGATCCTGCTGGCTAGTGCCTCTGGCGAAAAACCTCCAAACACGACTGAATGAATAGCCCCAATACGAGCACAAGCTAACATAGCGTAAGCTGCCTCTGGTATCATAGGCATGTAAAGGATTACTCTATCACCCTTATTTATACCCAAATCCCTATAAACATTAGCCAATTTACAAACCTTAAGGTGAAGTTCCTTATAGGTAATTTCTTTTGAAAACCCTGGCTCGTCAGCCTCCCAAATTATGGCGATCTTATCTCCCTGCGTTGCGATATGCCTATCTACACAATTGGAACAAACATTCAATAATCCATCCTCATACCATTTAATTTCAATGTTATCAGGAGAAAATGATGTGTTTTTTACTCTATCGTAGGGTTTAATCCAATCTATAGACTTTCCCATTTTGTCCCAAAAGGACTCTGGATCTTGCACAGAATCTTGATACATCTGCAAATATTCTTCATTTGTAATTCTGCTGTTCTTGATGAATTTTTTAATTGGTTGATAAACTTTTTCTTCCATTTCTTCAACTTCCTAACCTTGAGTTCAGAATCTGAGCTTAATGAAAATATTTTTCCAGTCAAACCTTTGTAAACAACCATCAGATCAAATCACTGACGCCACTGCCAAAGAAAACTTCTCTAGTTGGTTCTGATTTAACCCTGCTATGTTTATTCTTGAGTCACCAACCATATAAATCCCATGCTCTGTTCTTAACCGCATCACCTCGTCAGGACTTAGTCCTAATAGGGAAAACATGCCTCTATGATTTGCCACAAAGTTAAAACGATTAGAGTTTGTATTACGCATCAGTGAATCAGCCAATAAACTCCGAAGATCTAACATTCGAGACCTCATATTCGTCAACTCTAACTTCCATTTTTCAACCAAGGGAATCCTATTTGAATCACATTCAGATAAAACTAAATTTACTACAGCGGCTCCAAAATCTGGAGGAAAGGAAAAGGTAAGCCTATTTAAAGATTTTAGGTTATCTTCGGCCACTTTGTACTCTTTTTTATTTGAAACAATTATTAAAGATGTTCCAACTCTCTCTCGATACAAGCCAAAATTCTTCGAGCAAGAAACTGCTAGACACATCTCAGGTAAATTAGAGGCCATGTACTGAAGATTAACTACGTCCTCTTCAATTCCATCACCAAAACCCTGATAAGCAAGATCCACAAGAGGTATAATATTCCTTTCTAAGCAAAACTTGGTCAATTCAACCCAATGTTCCTTAGATAAATTTGCCCCAGTTGGGTTATGGCAACATCCATGTAACAAAAGTATGTCACCCGATCTAGCTTTTCCCAAATCATTCATCATTTTAGGAAAATCTACCTCGCACTTGTTTTGATCAAAATATGAATACGTAATTTGATTCATACCCAAATGCTTTAAAATCGCTGAATGGTTAGGCCAAGAAGGTGAAGAAATCCACACTCTTGGGTTTGAATCTAACGATCGAATTAAAAGTAATGTTTGATGTAAAGCACCAGTACCACCTGGCGCTTGTCCTCCCACAACCCTTTCTCTGGGAACAGAGTCTTTAAGAACCAATTGTATCATTTGATCAATAAAATTACTATTTCCTAAAAGACCAACATAGCTTTTTGATTTTTGCTTAGCATTTAATATTGTAATAGCTTCAGATACTGCACCCATAATTGGAGTTAAACCCTTGTCATTCTTATAGACTCCAACACCCAAATCAATTTTTTCTTTTCGTTGATCCCCTGCAAATAACGCCATCAAGGCCATTATTTTATCCTCTGGTTGATCCTTCAGCTTTTCAAACATTTATACTCCGCCTTTATTCTCATATTCTGATAAATACTTGATTTAACACTTCAGTCTGCATTTAGGTTAATAGTGCTAAATCATCTATACTACCCCACTCACACCAAGAACCATCATATACTGAAACCCTCTTTGCGCCTAATCCTTTGAACACGATATATAGAATTGCTGCCGTTACGCCTGAACCGCAAGACGCAACTATATGCTTTTCCAAGTTAATTCCGAGGCTTTTCACGATTTTTTCTAAAGCTTGGGTTGGCTTAAGAGTATTATCTTCACCAATAAGGTCTCCATAAAACAAATTGACTGAACTCGGTATTTTCCCACTTCTTACACCTTCTCTTGGCTCTCGAACCAAGCCTTCAAATCGCTTATGAGGCCTGGCATCAACTATGTGCACATCATTAGAACCTATGCTGGCTACCATCTGATCCAAATCCATAACTAAATCTTTGCAATAAGAAGTTAAGAAATGACATTTCTCATGCATAACTATTTTAGAATCAACTGCCCTGTTCTCTGACAGCCATTTTGGTAAGCCACCATCTAAAATAAAAACATTGGTGAAACCATACAGATGAAATAACCACAGTAATCTTGCAGCTGAAAATAGTCCTAAACCATCATAGACAACTACGGTGCAAATTGGGTGTATCCCAAAAGCTTCTATTTTTTTTGAGAAACTTTCTGGATCCAGTGCCATATGTGGTATGTTAGAATCAGCGTCTGAAAATTCATCCAAGTCAAAAAAAGATGCCCTAGGAATATGTCTTTCCTTATATTCCTCTAATGGAGACCGATTTAAATCAGGCAAATACCAACTTGCATCAATGATTCTCAAATTTGGATTTAAAAGTTGTCTATCCAGCCACTCGGTTGAAACTAAAAATTCATTCTTAGTTAGTGTCATATTAATATCCAAAACAGTATTTGAAGCTTTTTTGCAACCCTATTTTTAGCATCTTCATTAAACCATTTTTAGGCTTCAACTAATTCTTCAGCTGTATCTAAATCCACACTTACTAGCTGACTGACGCCTTTTTCACCCATCGTAACGCCAAATAAACGGTTCATCTTAGCCATAGTTATTGGATTATGTGTTATAATTAAAAATCTAGTCTCAGTTTTTGACTTCATCTGGTCTAATAAGTTACAAAACCTGACAATATTAGAGTCATCGAGTGGGGCGTCCACTTCATCTAAAACACAAATTGGGCTTGGCCTAGCTAAAAAAACAGCAAATATTAATGATATTGCAGCCAAAGTCTGCTCTCCTCCTGATAATAGTGACAAGCTTGATAACTTTTTTCCAGGTGGCTGGCACATTATCTCCAAACCTGCCTCCAGTGGGTCCTCACTTTCTAAAAACATTAAATTACTCGAACCACCACCAAAAAGAGTTTGGAAAAGATCCCGAAAATTCTTATTAACTTTATCAAAAGCATTTAATAGCTTCTCTCGTCCCTCTTTGTTCAAACCTAAAATAGCTTTTCGAAGTTTACTTATAGCTGCTTCTAAATCCTCTTTTTGAGAATTAAGGGCCTCAAACTCGGCAGTAATCTCTTTCTCATCCTGTTCCGCACGCAAATTCACAGGCCCAATAAGTTCACGCTTTCTTTTCAGCTTTTCTAATTTTTCTTGAATTGCAAAGATCACTGTATTGCTTTCAGATTCTTTTTGATATTTAGCTAAATAATCATTTGGACTTAGTCCCGTATTTTCTTTTAAAAGCACCTCGATTTCTACCAAAGCTTGTTTTAAAGTACCTAGGTTAACCTCCGCTCTAACATAATCCTCCTTAAAGTCTTCTGCTATTTTTTGAGATTCTCTCTCCTTCAAGAAAGCCTCTCTAAGGTTCCTTTCCGCTTCAACTAAAGTATTTGTGGATTCATTACACTGTTTTTCTGCATCCTTTATCTTTGTAGCTAAGCCTTCTACTTCTCTCACAATATTATCTGGTTTTTGGCTTGCCTCCTTCAAAAGAACTTGAGACTGCTTTTTTCTTTCCAGGATGTCATACTGTTGATCCAAAGACCTCTTCTTTCGGGACTCCCAATCATTTATATCATTAGATATTTGCGCTACTCTAGCTCTACCATGTTCATCTTTGGAAAGAATGTCCTCTAGATTTAAACGAGTTTCTAAATTCTTAGATCTGTAGCTTTCAAGTTCCGCTTTCTTCTCCTTCAAACTACTCTCACTAATTATTATTTTCTGGTCCAACTTTTCCCCAATTTTATTTGCTTCTAGGAGATATGAAAACTCTTCAAAATCTTTTTGCAACTGAATATATTTATCAGAAAACCCCTTCAATTGGGCCTGATTTATTTCAAATTCAGCATCAAGTTTACTGAGGTGCAGATTTAGGTCAGCAAGTTTTTTCTCAGAACTTATATATTTATTCTTAGTTATGTCCCTTAAGCTAATAGTTCCCTTGAGTTTCTCTTCAATTAACAGTTGACTCTCTTGAAGAGCATTCACTAAATCTGCCGTCTCTTTTTTTAATCCATGTAATTTGGTTAGCCGATTAAGGTTTTTTAACTTAAGAGCAGTCTCCGAGCTCAAATCCGAAGATCTTCTAATAAATCCGTCCCACCTCCACAAATCTCCCTCTTTGGAAACTAGACACTGACCATCAGATAATTGTTCCTGGAGCTTAAGGCCATCCTGAGAGTCAACAATGCCAACATTTTTGAGCAACCTTTCTAGTTCCTTTGGATGCTCAACAAAATTAAACAGAGAATTAATTCCTTCAGGCAAATTTTTTACATCAGCTGATGCCTGGCTTTTTACCCAACCAGATTGATTTTTTTCAGTGTTTAAAGGAAAATTTAGCTCATCAGACAATACTGCCCCAAGTGCTAACTCATATTCTAGGCTAGCAGATACTTTGTTTATTACGGCATCAGGGGGTAGTGACCTATCCTTATTTAACTCCTCCAAAGCTTGAATTTCGGATACTATAGTAGCTAGTTTGCTCTTATACTCTGACAACTTTTCATTTTCAGCAGCCTCTTTGACCATTACTTTCTGGAAGTCAGATTCCAGTTTTTTCAAATAGGTAGCTTCTACATTTACCAATTTATCTGTTTCTATAAAGGATTTTGTTGTCCTTTCTCTTTCTTCAATTATCCCTAATCGCCTCTCCTCTACCTTTATTTGATCTGCTTTTAAGCTTGAAATCTTTTCCTCAACAAGATTGATATTTCTTTCACATTCTGAATAATTTTTAGCTAGACTATTTTTTTCAACTATTAACTTTGCGTGATTTGCAGCCACCTGTTCGTATTCTAAATCCAGTTTCTTAAAATTTATTTCAGACATTTCGGATTCGTTTTTAGCCTTTTCTAGTCTGAACTCTAAGGTAGCCTTTTCTTCCTCAATGTAACCCCTCTCTGAATTTAATTTTTGAATAACATCTTCTGCATCTCTTACAAGCTCAGTCTCTCGAAGATATTCCCCTTCAAGATCATTAGTTCTTTTTTTTAGCTCATCGATCCTACTAACAGCAAGCCTATGTTTTTCATCAAAACTACTCCTCATGGTATCTAACTGGCGAAACCCAATTTGGTCTGCTGCTTGCTTTTCTCTTAAGCTTGGTAAGGCTTTTTCTCTTTCCTCCCTATTTTTAGTCATCTTTATTGACTCATTTTGCTTAATACTCCTAGCTTTGAGAATTTCTCCTAGTTTTTGTTCAGTTATTCCAAATTCTTGCTTTTTAACTTTCCATTGAGTGAAAAGCAAAAGCGATTCCTCTTTCCTAATCGACACACCTAAAGAACGATATTCCCCAGCTTGATGAGCTTGCTTGGCAAGTATTTTTTGTTGTTCTTTTAGCTTTGCAAGAATATCATTTATTCTTAGGAGATTGCTTTCTGAAGCATTTAATTTCAACTCTGATTCGTGCCGGCGCTGATGTATACCAGCAATACCAGCAGCTTCTTCAAGAATCTTTCGGCGGGATTTTGGATGTTCATTAATCAGGCTAGCTATTTGCCCCTGCCTTACCAAGGAAGGAGAGTTAGAACCTGTAGATGAATCAGCAAAAAGCATTCTAATTTCTCTCGCTAAAACCTCCCTTCCTTCAATTTTGTATACTGATCCAGATTCAATATTAATTCTTCTTACTATCTCCACTGAATCTTTATCTATGTTTACAGGCAAGGCAGTTGGATCTACTTTCCCTAATTCCAAAACTACCTCTGCAAATGATCTTGCTGGCCTTAAGTCACTTCCACCAAAAATGACATCATCCATACCTTCACCCCTCATAGAGGAGGGCCGGTTATCGCCCATAACCCACCTTATTGCATCTAAAAGGTTTGACTTTCCGCAACCATTTGGACCAACAATCCCAGTCAGACCGGGCAATATTTGTAACTCGCTTGGATCAACAAAGCTTTTAAAGCCATTAAGACGTAATCTAGTGAAATTCAATTCTCTTTCCCAATTGGTAGAATTACAAGATAAAGAACTTTTAAGCACCATATCTTGATAAAATACAATTTTCAATCATAGATGTAGATTTTCATCTTGTTACACAGTTTATCAAAATGAATGACCAAAATTTTTCTTAGCCCGATCGAATTTTAAAGGGGTTTTATCCAATATTGCCCTATAAACTAACTCGTTGCTCAAAACATGATAAACATAATTTCTAGTCTCTTCGTATGGAATCATTTCAATCCAGACAAGCGGATCAATACCCTTACTACGTGGATCACCATAGCTTTTGATCCAACTTTTTACACTCCCTGGACCAGCATTATAAGCGGCAATACTTAGCACAGCTGAACCACGAAAAGATTTTAAGAGTTCCTTAATATATTCTGTACCTAATTTTATATTATAAAGCTCATCTTTCAACATACGTGTTTTGTCATATTTTAAACCCAGACGCCGAGCTAAATACTTCGCGGTATTAGGCATTACTTGCATTAGGCCTAAGGCGCCAGCACTGGACCGAGCCCCAGAATAAAACTCACTCTCCTGTCTAATAATTGCATGAACTAGAGGTAATTTAACTTCTAAATCATCTTGGATTTTTTCACTTAAGGGGTAACTATATTGAAGTATACTTTGATCATTTAAGAGAAACTTTTTTGTAATGCCTATAACACCAAGCCAATTCCTAGACTCATGCAAAAAACTTACTAAGCAAACCCTTTCATTCCTTGTTAAGGTTTCCGCTAAATGTTTAAAGAAACGAACCCCAAGCACAATTCTATTAGCGTTTAGTAATAAAATCCCAGTCTTAAAGATTTCGTCCTCCATAATTTTCTCTTGATCACAATTTACTTTCCTCTTTTTCGTAAAATCTAAAGCCAGATCTTTCATATTTATTCTTTCAGCAGCCAACTGGCCGTAAAAAGTACTTAAATAGTCTGATGCAACTAAGAAAGCAGCCTCAGCCTCTGTTTGTTTATTTAATTCGTCCAGACTTCTCGCATACCAATAGTATACTTTACTTATATTTATCCCTTTTTGTACTAGTTTAGTTGCCCTAGAAAAATGTTCAAAGGCTACTTTAGGTTCCTTAAGATAATTAAGTGATATAAATCCCGCTAAGAACTCTAGATCTACATAGTCCTGCCGTGATCTTCGAACATTTCTATTTGTGAGATTAACAGGTTCAATAAAATGCCTACTTACCAATTCATAAGCAATTTTATAATTCCCTAACCTTATAGCCCTCCGAGCATGGTAAATCCGCAATTTTTTCCACTTTTGTGGAATTCCCAAAAAGTCAGAAGACTTGGAAACTATCTTTATTATTTTGATTATCTCTGTATACTTTTTCTGATTATGAAGAGCATTGCTAAGGTCTAACAAAGTACCGGGATTAGACCAATCTTCCTCAGAAACAGTTATTTTTTTTGACCTAACCTTCTTAGAATCTTGGAGTTCCAGGCGTTTCATTGCCAATAGAAATTCGTTGTTTGGAACAACCCCTTTCATCTGCAAAATAGCCTTTTTTTTCTTACTCCATAGTAAGTTATCCAGTCGTCTTAAGTGAGTTTTAGAAAGAGTTTTATTAAAATTTTCCAACATCAAGGAAAAATCCTTTGTTGAAAATTGTTGATCTAACCAGCTTATCTTTGCAACCTTTTTGGCATCTAAAGGTTTTTCTAGAACTGTAAGGGCTTTAGCTAAAACTAATGATCCGTGACCAGTCTTGGGAAAGGATTTCCCAAAATATTCTACAATGGTGCTAGATTTCCCCCCATATTGCAATTTCATCTCACCTTTTTCAGCCAAAAGAGGTATGCCTGGCCAATCCTTTTTCGAACTCAAGAAATCAATATATTCATTAATGTTACCATCACCAGCTCGTAATCTAAGCCAATCTAATAATGAATCTAAATACGGGCTATTTGAAAGTTTGGCCAAATCATAAGCCTTTCCCCACATCTGGGCATCAGCATATTTTAGAGATTCCTTCACTTCAGTATTATTCACTTTTTTTTCACCAATCAAATGGGTTGCCGAAAAGCCCTCCAACGAGGATAAAAAGATTAAAGGAAAAAAAAGTACTAGAAACAATACAATGGCTTGCCTTTCTCAAAATTTCTATGATTTATCAAAGATCTATTTAGTTTTGTAGTATTTTTTTAATAAAACACTACAAAAAAGACAATCTAACTTTATTATAGAATTTAACATTACAAATGGTTGTAATAAATATATATCCCTATTATCATTGGGATTATTTTTTTTGGGATAAATCATGATATATGGGTCAATACCAGCACTTGTCACACCTTTTTCGAATGGCCTAATTGATAGTGAAGCTCTTAAAGGGTTGGTCGAATGGCAAATTCAAGAAGGAAGCCATGGTCTTGTAGCAGTGGGAACTACGGGCGAAAGTCCCACCTTAAGTCATGAAGAACATCAAGAGGTAATAGAAATAATAGTTAAACAGACTAAAGGTAGAGTGCCTGTAATAGCAGGTGCAGGGTCTAATAATACCCAAGAATCAATGGACCTTATGAAATTTGCTAAAAAAGTGGGTGCTGATGCAGCACTTGTGGTAGCTCCATACTACAATAAACCAAATCAAGAAGGCCTAAGACTGCATTTTACAATGTTGAACGACTGCTGTGATTTACCTATAATTGTTTATAATATTCCAGGCAGATCCGTAATTGATATTGAGGTTTCCACAATGGCAAAATTAGCCAAATTAAAAAATATTATTGGAGTTAAAGATGCTACTGGAGACGTAAGCCGGGTATCAGATACTAGAAGATTCTGCGGCAACGATTTTATTCAAGTTTCAGGAGAAGATGCTTCTGCCTTAGGTTTTAATTCTCATGGCGGCACAGGATGCATCTCAGTTATAGCTAATGTCGCCCCAAGGCTATCTGCTGATTTTCAAAATGCAATGCTGAATGGAGATTATAGGAAAGCTCTAGTACTTCAAGATAAGCTTTTACCACTTCATAGAGCAACTTTTTTAGAGCCAAGCCCCTGCCCAATAAAATATGCTTTAAGTAAATTAGGGAAATGCCAAAATGAAGTCAGGGCTCCCTTAATAATAATAAGTGAAAATACCAAAAGCACCATGGATCACGCACTAGAAATTGCAGAAATTTTCAGCTGAATTAATGATAAAAAAAAATGCTGCCGAAAGTAATTCTAAGTCGATAGCTGAGAATAAAAAAGCTCGTTACAATTATTTTATAGAAGAGAACCTTGAATGCGGTATCGCACTGGAAGGGTCAGAAGTAAAGAGCATGCGCTTGGGTAAGACCAGTATAATGGAGAGCTATGCATCTATTGAGGGAAACGAACTGTGGCTCATAAATTGTTACATACCCAATTATAAAAATGCTAAAACTTTTTCTCACGATGAACGTAGACGAAGAAAATTGCTTGTTAAGAAAAGAGAACTTTTTAAACTAATCAAGAATAAAGGAAGGGAGGGCATGACATTAATTCCCTTAAAACTTTATTTTAATCAGATAGGTTTAGCAAAAATCCTTTTAGGCATAGGTAAAGGTAAAAAATTGGTTGATAAAAGGCAAACAGATAAAAAACGTGATTGGGAAAAACAGCAAGGCCGTCTTTTAAGAGCAAAAGGCTAGTAGAATGTCACTAAATTTGGCGCTCAATTTGTTTAGAACCTATTAAAACTCTGAAGGGTATAAGTGAAAAAATAATCAAAGCCATTTTTACTAGGAAATCTGCCGCTGCTAGAGATACCCAAAAAGGAGCACTACCGAGAAATCCAAGAAGAGGACTTTCTTCCAGAGCCCACGAGATATCATTTGCAGGTTCCAAGAAAGAAAAGCTTGCAGAGAATGCGATGAAGAAGAAAATTGTTGTATCTATTGAAGACCCTAAAAATGAGGAAATTAGAGGAGCTTTCCACCATTTAGTATTTCGTAGCAGGTTGAAAATGGATACATCCAATAACTGAGCAATTATGAAAGCTAGAGCAGAACCAATTGCTATTCTCAAGGTAACAATTGGACCAAATTCTCCTATGATCTGAGTTCCTACCAATGAACAAAAAACTCCAATAAGAAATCCGCAGAAGACTACTCTTCTAGCAGCATTTTTGCCATAAAACCTATTCGTCAAATCTGTTATTAAAAAAGCAAATGGATAGGTTAAAGCCCCCCAGGTTAGCCAATCACCTAGCAAAAATTGGACAAGAATATTTGATATAAAAACTACTAAGGCCATTGCCACTACGGGCAGTACTAGTACCCTTGGATGAAGAATATCATTCACTTAAAATTTCCTTTTATTACTTAATCTTTTTCTCTATTTTTTCCCAAACCTGTGAAGCTAGGTTTTTCTTTTCAAATTTTTCTAATTCCTGTAATCCCGTTGGTGATGTGACATTTATCTCAGTCAATTTATTACCTATTACATCTATACCAACAAAAATTTGGTCATGGTTTTTTAAATTCTCTCCAATTCTCTCACATATCTCTATCTCTTCTTTGGACAAGACAGTTTTATATGCTTGGCCCCCAACATGAAGATTTGACCTTATCTCCCCCTTTTTAGGTATTCTGTTTATGGCTCCCAATATTTCTCCATCCAAAAGAATTATCCTTTTATCTCCTTGGGATACCTCGGGTAAAAACTCCTGAATGATTAAAGGTTCTAATGATTTCTGCTGAAATAATTCTACTAGTGCAGCAAGATTTTGGTCTCCAGAATCCAATTTAAAAACCCCAATACCTCCATTACCATATAAAGGTTTTAAAATAATATCCCCAAATTGATTTCTAAATTCCTGAATAACCGCAATGCTACTTGTCATAATAGTAGCCGGCATAAGGTCTGGATAATTTAAAACTAGAAACTTTTCTGGAAAATTTCTCACCCAAAAAGGCTTATTAATTACAAGGGTTTCAGAGGAGACAAAATCTAGTATGTAAGTTGTTGTCAAATAATTCATATTAAACGGTGGGTCCTGCCGCAACCAAAGCAAATCTAAATCCTTTCCTAAATCAATAGTCCTTTCTTCACTGAATTTATTAACTGGATTATGATTTCTGTTTACAGACATATAATGGCCTTTAGCCAAAACCCTTCCTTGAGAAAAAATTAAATCATTTGGAAGATAATGAAAAAGCAAATGACCCCTTTCTTGAGCTTCCTCTGCTAGACGGAAGGTTGTGTCAGTATTAGGATCCACACCTTCAATAGAATCCATCTGGAAACCTACCCTCAAGACCATTGAGACCCCTCTTTCAAGAAACCAAATTTTTCTAAATAAAACATGCTACTTCTTTAAAATCCTCAAGCCTAACTTATACATATCTTTTTTTGATAATGAATACTTTTCTGCTATGAAAGCTGAAGCATCCTTAAGACCAGATTTACCTAACTCAGAAGTCAGCTGAGATATTATAAGATTTTGATCTGGCTCAACGGGTTCTTTCCGATCGACCAAAATTGTAAATTCACCTCGGAGATTTCCAGTTTTCTCAAGTTGTAAAATTAAATCTTTAATAGAGCCTCGCCAGCTTTCCTCAAATCGCTTAGTCAACTCTCGACTAATAACAATATTATGATTATCCCCAAATATCTTGAGCAAGTCTTCTAGAGTCACCATTAACCTTTTTGCACTTTCAAAAAAAACTAATGTTGCCGGGATTACGGAATACTCCTTAAAAAAATCAAGCTTTTGACTTTTGCGAGCAGGTGGGAAACCACCAAAAAAAAATCGGTCAGAAGGCAGACCAGACTGACATAATGCAGTTAGAACAGCCGATGCCCCAGGGATTGATCTCACTTTAAAACCTTTTTCAACTACCTCTTTTACAAGTTTATATCCTGGATCTGAAATTAATGGAGTCCCCGCATCGCTACAAAAAGCTATCGATTTTTTCTCTTGCAAATCTAAGATGCATTTTGAACGAACTAGTGCGGTACTATTGTCACTGTAAGAACGAACAATCCTATTATTAAGATTTATTCCAAACAGCCATAGTAATTTTTTTAAAACCCGAGTATCTTCTGCCAATAAAATATCTGCATTAGAGAGAACGTGTACACCTCTAAATGAAAAATCGGCAGCTGTGCCAATTGGGGTTGAAACCAAATATAAAGCAGGTTCAAGTGGAGGAAACTTTATTTGCAATTTATTTTCCATGATTTTAATTAAGTGCTCTTCATTCCAATTTTACCATTTAGCATGACGTCAACGCACTTTATATAGGAAAAGTGGAATACTATTAACTAAGGAATTGTCAATATATCATGAAAATTAATATGAGAATTCACCTAAACAATTTTTTGGTAATTAATTGGAGATTATTACTCATCACCTTTATGCTTAATGGTTGTGCAACGAATATTGATACAGTAGAGGACCTTGATATTAGTCCTGACGAACCAATAAATATAGCTGTTTTTACGCCTTTTGGATCAAAAGAAAAAAACCTTGCTCACATTGGTAGAAGTCTTCGCGACGCAGCAATTTTGGCAAAACAAGATTTAGGAGACCTTAATCTCAATTTAACTATATATAATTCTGGAGAACGAGAAGACCCTGGCACTGGGGCAGCCTATTCAGCAATCAAAGATGGTGCACATTTAATAATAGGTCCATTTATTCCTAAGAAAGTAGAGAACGTTTCAAGAATTTCCAGACAGGCTGGGGTGAAAATTATAGCTTTTACAGATGATATTGATGTAGCTAAAGAAAGTGTTTTTATAATGGGAGACAATTCTCTCAATAGGGCAGAAAAATTAGTTCAATATGCTGTTAAAAAAAAGAAATATAGGTTTGGAATTATTTCATCAATCAAAGACAGTCAAAGTAATCTCCAAAGTTCATTTAGAACAGTCATCCAAAAAAATGGAGGAATAATAACCTTCTCTATGTATTATCCTGACAAAATAACTAGTTTATATGATTTCACTGAGGGATTACGTCAGAAGGTTATTTCATCTCACCCAGACGCTATCATATTTACTGATAACCCAAACAAGCGCATTCCGCTTATTGCTGCCGATTTAACTGATATTATAAATTCTGCACCTGGGGAACGGTTACAAATAATTGGTTTGACACGATGGGATTTAGACTCATCAATAATGTCAGAACCATCACTAGAAGGTTCGTGGTTAGCTATACCGGACAATCGTTTTAGAAAAGTTTATGAAGAAAAGTTTTTAAGGAAATTTGGTTACCGACCCCATTTAACATCAAACCTGGCCTATGATGCTGTTGCAGCAATAGGTGTATTGATAGGGAAAAGAAGAATTACTAAAACCTTACATCCTTTTAGTGCTAGAGAACTAACTAATAGTAACGGTTTTATTGGAATTGATGGTATATTTAGATTTAAACCAGATGGGAAAATAGAAAAAGAATTGGCCATTGTTGAAATTGAAAAAGGTCGCCCAAATATCTTAAAACCTCCATCAAATAAATTTCCATAAAGGTTGTTATTTGTCTATACAATTTAAACCTATTTTACTTCCTAATGCGTTCAAAAACTTAACCAGTGTGCTAAGTGAACAAGAGTTACTAAGGAAGCTTGATGAAGCCCAGCTTCAAAAAACTGAAAGTAATTTCAGGGTTATAGCCCTTTCAGAACTAAAAAGAACAAAGAAGGAATCCGGCACAATAATAGCCAATGAGTTAAAATCAAATCCCTATTCAGCACCATCTTCACTATCTGCGTATACCTATGCAACAGATAGAATAATTAGGTCAATAGTCAGAATAGTTTTAGAGAAAATGTTTCCATTAGTAAGTCCTACGAAAGGCGAAAGTCTCTCTGTTATAGCCGTTGGGGGTTATGGCCGGGCAGAGATGGCACCATATTCTGATGTAGATTTGCTATTTCTTACTCCCTATAAACAAACCGCCTGGGGGGAAAATGTTATTGAAAGTATTTTGTACATTTTATGGGATTTAGGACTAAAGGTGGGACACTCTGTAAGGAATGTAGAAGAGAGTCTAAGATTAGCCAAAACTGACATTACTATAAGAACTGCTCTTTTAGAAAATAGGTTCATATATGGAGAACCTGAACTAGCACAAGAGCTTAACGCTAGGCTTTGGTCAGACATTTTTAAGAATACCGCATCTGAATTTATATCAGAAAAATTGAAGGAACGCGATATTAGGCATAAAAAGCAAGGTTCTCATAGGTACCTTTTAGAGCCAAATATCAAAGAAGGGAAAGGTGGGCTTAGGGATTTACAAACACTTTATTGGATATCTAAATATGTTTATAAAATTGATACCAAGAAAGATTTAATACGCTTCAATTTATTCACAGCTGATGATTTAACTCTATTTTCTCAAGCTGAGGATTTTTTGTGGACTGTAAGATGTGCACTGCATCTCTTGTCAGATCGAGCGAATGAACATTTAAGCTTTGATGTCCAAGTGCCCCTATCAGAAGCCTTAGGATTTAAACCATCTGGTGGCCTTTTGGCCGTGGAAAGGTTTATGCAAACCTATTTTCTACACGCTAAAAATGTTGGAGACCTGACTAGAATTTTGCTAGCAAAAATGGAATCACAACATGTTAAAGAAAAACCAAACATAGTCAGAAGGATAAAAAAAGCATTTACTGGTAGTGATACCAGCACTGGACTAGGTTTCTGTATAACCCATGGCAGACTTAACATAGAAAATCCAGACGAGTTTATCAAAGATCCAGATAACCTAATTAAATTATTTCAGAATGGCTTAAAAAGTAGGCGGTTAATTCATCCTAATGCTCTCCACTTGGTAGCTAGAAACATATATTTAATTGATGATAAATTCATAAGGAATAAAAAATCAGCCTCAATATTTCTAGACTTACTTTTAAATTATGGTGATCCAGAAAGGGCTCTAAGAAGGATGAACGAGGTAGGTTTTCTTGGGAAGTATATTCCAGAATTCGAAAGAATTATTGGAATGATGCAGTTTAATATGTATCACAAATATACAGTAGACGAACATACCATCCAATGCGTAAAAACTCTTGCTCAGATAGAGCAAGGATCTTTGAAGGAGGACTTACCTCTAGTATCAAAAATTCTTGAAGATGGAATTAACCGGAGGGTGCTATATCTCAGTGTGCTTCTACATGATATTGCAAAAGGCTTGCCTGAAGACCATAGTTTAGCTGGAGCAAAAATAGCAGAAGCCGTCTCGGAAAGATTAGGATTTGATAAACAGGAGCGTAACCTAACAAGTTGGCTTATAAAAAACCATCTGCTAATGTCTGATATTGCTCAAAGAAGAGATCTTTCTGACCCAAAAACAATCAAAGATTTTGCAAGTACGGTGAAATCTACTAATAGATTAAGATTGCTAACTGTACTTACGGTATGTGATATCCGCGGAGTTGGCCCTGATGTTTGGAATAACTGGAAAGCCGTTATGCTCCGAACTCTATTTGCAAAGACTATAAATGTGCTTAAAGAAAACTTTGAAGCTATATCTGGTCCCGAACAAGTAAATCATGCAAAAAATGCATTGAGAAAAACTCTAAAAGGTTGGTCTGAAGAAAAAATAACTGAAGAAATTAGCCGGCATTACGCTGGGTTCTATCTCGGTTTAAATGGTGATACCCAAACTACATTTGCGATACTAGGGACCAAGGCTAGCCCCAATGAAAACGAAAAAATTATTTCTAAAATTGAAACAGATGCTAGTAGAGATGCTACTAAAGCCTGCTTTTTAATGGAGGACCATCCTGGATTATTTTCAAGATTGGCTGGCGCACTAGCCTTGGCTGGGGCAAACGTAATAGATGCCCGATCTTATACAACTTCAGATGGTTATGCTACGGCAGTTTTTTGGCTTCAGAGTAAGGAGGCTACTCCTTTTGAGGAGAGGCGTCTTAATCATTTAACTAAAACTATTGAAAATGCTTTGAAGGGAGAAATAATACCTAGAGATGTTCTGAAAGAAAGAGGAAAAATAAGGAGGAAAGAAAAAGATTTTAAGGTACCAACCAACATTACTTTTGATAATGAAGGTTCTGAGATTTATACCATAATTGAAATTGATACTAGAGACCGAATAGGTTTGTTGCACGATTTAACAAGAACTTTGACAAACAATTATGTCACTATTGCTTCTGCAATTATAGCTACTTATGGCGAACAAGCAGTAGATACATTTTACGTTAAAGATCTCTTTGGATTAAAATTACATTCCGAAAATAAGAGATTGAAGCTCGCAAAAAAACTCAAAGACGCCGTTGATGCAGGAACGCTGATTGGGACACAGTAGAGGAAATTAAAAAAATGCGATTTACTTCAACAATTTTTAAAAACTTCTACACGGTAAGTATTTGGACATTTATAAGCCGATTATTTGGATTTGTTAGAGATATAATGCTAGCTGCGTTCCTTGGCTCAGGACCAGTAGGTGAGGCATTTATAATAGCTTTTTCCCTACCAAACATTTTTAGGAGATTCTTTGCAGAGGGAGCATTTAATGCTGCATTCATTCCTCTTTTCAAAAAACAAATGCACAATAAGGAAGAGGCCGTCCAGTTCACTTTGAATACATTATCAACTCTGATTTTGGTACTTCTTACCTTTTGTTCTCTAGCAATACTCCTTATGCCATTCCTAGTTTTTGCCATGGCTAGTGGTTTTGGCTCCGATTCTAGATTTGAACTCACAGTTTATTATGGTCGGATCACCTTTCCCTATATTTTTATGGTGTCCCTCTCATCTCTCTTTGGTGGAATCCTAAACTCACACGGTAATTTTAAAGCTACGTCGGCAGCCCCTGTAATTTTAAATATTTTCTTGATCTTTGCCTTACTATTATCACATGTCTGGAATTTAGATACTGGACTCATGATTAGCATCTCAATCCCTCTTTCAGGCTTGACTCAGTTACTGATTTTAATTCAAGCTTCTAGAAGACTGGGCTTTTCCTTTAAAATAGTTAAGCCAAAATTTGATAAAAACCTAAGGCGACTAACCATAATTGCATTTCCAGCAATTTTATCTGGGGGTGTAATACATGTTAATCTGCTAGTTGGAAGACAAATAGCTTCCCACTTCGAAGGAGCTATTGCATGGCTTAACTATGCAGATAGACTCTACCAACTTCCACTTGGAGTTATTGGTATTGCTCTTGGTAGTGTTTTGCTTCCAACTCTATCAGGAAAAAGTCATTTAAATAACCCAATGGAGATGAACAAAGCAGTTCACCAATGTCTAAAGATTGCTGCCGTTTTAACCCTACCAGCAACAGCCGCTCTTATAATAATACCACTTCCCCTTGTTTCAGTTTTATTTGAAAGGGGTTTATTTTCAAATTTAGATAGCCAATCTACAGCAAAAGCTTTAGCTATTTACGCATTGGGACTACCAGCTTATGTCCTCCACAAAATCTTCACACCTATTTTCTTTTCGCAGGGTGATACTTCAACACCTTTCAAAATAGCAGTTATTGCAATGTTAGCAAATTTGTTACTTGCTCTTTCTCTTATTAATTTTCTTGGATATCTATCGCCAGTATTGAGTACCACTATTTCTAGTTGGATGATGGCTGGTCTCTTATACCAGCAGTCTAGGTCATTAGGTTTTAGAATTAGCTTTTCATCATTTACGCCATACTTAAAAATATTGCTAGCTACGTCAATACTATCTCTTATCTTAATTATAGTATCAGTTAAGTCGTCCCAATTGCTAATTGCTAGTGAACTCAGAAGTTTTTACTTGGTATTTTTGATATTGTTCTGCTCAGCTGTTTACTTTTTCATTCTTTGGAGTTTAGGAATCAATAAGAAAACCTTTAGCTAGTTTGGTGAAAAGAATATTATTGTCCTCAATAAATTTTCAGTTTATTTAAATTGCCAGATAATGCAATTTAAGAAAGTTTAAAATCATGGCTGATAAAAAGCACCAGAAAAGAATTTTCTCAGGGGTGCAACCAACAGGAAATATTCATCTGGGAAATTATTTGGGAGCTGTCAGAAACTTTGTAAAGCTACAGCAGCTAGGAGGTGAAGCTTTATTTTGCATAGTAGATCTTCATGCAATTACTGTATGGCAAGATCCACAGGCCTTACGAAATTCTATTAGAGAGTTAGCAGCAACTTTCATTGCATGTGGATTGGATTCGAACAAATCAATTTTATTTTGCCAAAGCCAGGTCAGTGGGCATGCAGAACTTGCATGGGTTTTTAATTGTATTGCTAGAATTGGTTGGCTCAACAGGATGACCCAGTTCAAAGATAAAGCTGGTAAAAATAAAGAAAATGCTTCTGTGGGGCTTTTTGCTTATCCAGCACTGATGGCTGCTGATATATTAGCTTATCATGCTACCCACGTGCCAGTTGGCGAAGATCAAAAACAACATCTTGAATTAACCAAAGATATAGCAATAAAGTTTAATAATGATTTTCAAGTGCCTCATTTTTTTCCTAGCCCAAAACCAATTTTTGAAGCGACCGCACCTAGAATAATGAGCTTGAGAGATGGATCAAAGAAAATGTCTAAATCCGACAGCTCAGACATGAGTCGCATTAATATACAGGATGGTAGTGAGCTAATAGCACTTAAAATTCGGAAATCAAAAACTGACCAAGAGCCTATTCCCGAAAAGCTTTCAGATCTAGAGAAAAGACCAGAAGCTAATAACCTTATTAATATATATGCCTCGATGAGTAGCTGCAAAGTTGAGGATGTATTGGAAAATTTTGCTGGAAAACCATTCAGTTACTTTAAGCCTCAATTAACAGATATCCTGATAAGTGAATTAGGGCCAATTTCAAAAAAAATAAGAGAGCTTCTAACAGAGCCCCACGAAATAGACAAAACTCTACGAAAGGGAGCATTGAATGCAAAAAAAATATCTAGCCCAATTATAAAGTCAACTTATGATATTCTTGGCTTAAACAACATATCAGATTAACTGTCTTCAGAAAACGAAGTAACCAATTCAATCCTAATAAATCACTCATTATTGTTTAAATTTGCGATATAAAGTAATGTAAGGTGTAGGCTAAGGCGGCAGATTTAATATTTAATTGATTTTTTAGGGGTAAATCTATCTTATGCGAAAATTTTTAGTAGTAATGGACGATAGTCCTGAATTTGTTAATGCACTTCGGTTTGCTGCCCTTCGAGCATCTAAAACAAGTGGCCAGGTTGAAATATTAGCCGTCATAGCGCCGGAGGAATTCCAACATTGGATAGGGGTAGCTGAGCAAATGAGATTTGAAGCAAAGGAGAGAATTAAGGAACACTTCCGAATTTTCTCAAATATTATAGAAAAAGAAGAAGGAATAACACCAGAGCTCGTAATAAGAGAGGGTGATAAAGTCACAGAAGTATTAGCACAGGTTCAGGACGATCCGGAGGTAGGGATCATTGTATTAGGTGCTGGGGTATCTAATGAAGGCCCAGGACCCTTAGTAACTCAACTAGTGGCTAGGCAAGGGGGCTCATTACCTGTACCTGTAACTATTGTTCCTGGGTCAATGACAAAAGAATCTATAATAGCTGTTTCATAATTCTCTACCCTTAGTTTAGAAAGATTCTAAGTTTTTGTTGATTTAATAGCAAAACTAATGCATATTTAACCATGATTGGAGATAGAAACCATGTTTATTCAAACCGAAGCTACGCCAAACCCAGCAACTCTAAAATTTCTTCCAGGTCATACAGTTCTACAACAGGGAACAGCAGATTTCCCTTCCGTTGAAAGCTCCAGTAATTCCCCCTTGGCCAAAAAAATGTTTGGTATCGAAGGAGTATCTGGAGTTTTTTTTGGCTCAGATTTTATAACTGTTACAAAAAATGAGGATACAGAGTGGGAGCACTTAAAGCCTGCTTTATTAGGCATTATAATGGAACACTATCAATCAGGTGCGCCTATTTTGCTCGAAGAGAATGTTTCGCCGGCACATGCTGAACATAATGGCCCAAATGGTAAAATTGTTGAGCAAATTAAGGAGCTACTTGATACTAGGGTTAGGCCAGCTGTTGCGCAAGATGGTGGTGATATTACGTTCCATGGATACGAAGAAGGAATAGTCTATCTACATATGCAAGGAGCATGTGCAGGCTGTCCATCATCAACTATGACTTTGAAAATGGGGATTGAAAATCTCCTAAAGCATTTTATACCCGAGGTACAAGAAGTTCGACCAATAGCAGCTTAATGAAGGACGAAAAGAGTTTTTCTGATAGCATCATTCTGGGAATAGATACTTCTTTAAATAATTGTTCTGTATCACTTGCCTGTGGCACCATTCTTCTTGCCGAAAAAGTCAGCTCGCTAATAAAAGGACAATCAGAAAACTTGTTCCCTTTGATTGAACAGGTTTTTGATGAATCCAATATTGAATTAAAGAGTTTAAAGGCTATTGGTATAGGTATAGGACCAGGAAATTTCACTGGCTTACGAATAGGGATTTCTGCAGCTAAAGGCTTAGCTATGGCTCTCAAGATAAAAGTATTTGGAATAAGTCGTTTTGTAGCACTGGTTGAAAGTAATGAACCAACACTTACTATAGTCAAGAATGTTGATGACACATTTTATACCCAGCTCTTCATAGATCAAAAGCCATGTACTTCACCGTCTACAAATACCTTAACAGGTATAATGAATACAAAATATTCACCAAATACTATTGTTTCAGGTGATAGCGCATTT